>NZ_JBFUPM010000023.1:0-108227 GCF_041355255.1 Paraburkholderia sp. RCC_158
GAACCGCCCGGTGCGGACCCGCATGCCGGGTGGTGTGGCAGGGGTACGGCCTCATGGCCGTCCCCTATGCCGATTTACCGTTGGCGCGTAGTCGTACGTCTATGCGCTTGAAAAACCGGCGCGTTCAGCTATTCGCCTCGGACGTTTCGTTCGCGCGACGCAGCCGTTCGCGGCTATTCGACAGATGCATCCGCATGGCCGCGCGCGCGCCGTCGGCGTCGTGGCGGCTGATCGCTTCGAGAATGCTCTCGTGCTCGAGGTTGACGAGCGACAGGTACGCGTCCGGCTCGGCGCGCGCAATGCCCGCGGAATCGAGACGGTTACGCGGAATCAGCGCGCTGCCCATTTGCGTGAGGATGTCGACGAAATAGCGGTTGCCCGTGGCGCGCGCCACCGAAATATGAAACTGCAGGTCGGCCTCGACGCTGTCGAGTCCGTTATGGCGCGTCGCTTCGATCGCGTCGAGCGCGGCGCGCATGCGCGCGAGGTCTTCCGGTTTGGCACGCTGGGCCGCGAGACCCGCGCATTCCGTTTCGAGGCTGATCCGCAATTCGAGGATGCACAGCACGTCGCGCAGCGTGGTGGCCGGCACCATGTCGATACCGAGCTTTTCGCGCTGCGGCTCGAGCACGAAGCTGCCGATGCCGTGCCGCGTCTCGATGACCTTGCCCGCCTGCAGGCGCGAAATCGCCTCGCGAATGACCGTGCGGCTCACGCTCAGCGTGACCATGAGTTGCGATTCGGTCGGCAGCTTGTCGCCTGGTTTCAGCGCGTTGGACGCGATCTGCTCGGTGACGTAATTGACGACGAGCTCGGCGAGATTACGAGCGCGTCGTGGCGGTGCCGCGGATGCCAGTGGTGTAGCCATCGAAAACGCCCCTTGAATCAGATAGTTGCAGATACTTTCTGCGATCCATTATACCGTCGTCTGACGACTGATTATAGAAAGGCCGGATCAATTTGAGCGGGAGGTGAGGGCCGGGCCGCAGCGCGCGGCCGCGGCCCCAAGCCGGGCGCTGCAATTCGCGCCGCGCTTAGCGCGGGCGCAGCTCCACGCGCTTGATGTCCTTCACGATCACGAGGTAGCTGAACACCGTCAGCAGCGCGTTCGCGCCGACGAACACCAGCGCGCCGTTGAACGAGCCGCTTTGCGCGACCAGGTAGCCGATCACGATCGGCGTGACGATGCCGGCCACGTTGCCGAACATGTTGAAGATGCCGCCCGACAAACCGAGCGCTTCCTTCGGCGACGTATCGGCGACCACCGCCCAGCCGAGCGCGCCGATGCCCTTGCCGAAGAACGCGAGCGACATCAGGGCGACGACGATCCAGTCGGTCGAAACGTAGTTGCAGCCGATGATCGACACCGACAGCAGCATGCCGCCGACAATCGGCACCTTGCGCGCGACGGTCAGCGAATGGCCGCGCCGGATCAGCGAGTCCGACAGAATGCCGCCGAGCACGCCGCCGGAAAATCCGCAGATCGCCGGCAACGACGCGACGAGGCCCGCCTGCAGAATCGTCATGTGACGCGCCTGCACGAGGTAGATCGGAAACCAGGTCAGGAAGAAGTACGTCAGCACGTTGATGCAGTACTGCGCGAGATAGACGCCGACCAGCATCCGGTTCGTCAGCAACTGGCGCACGAGCGACCAGCCGCCGGCCTTTTCGACGTCGGCGGGACCGGTTTTCTGGTGACCGTTGATCACGCCGCCGCCCTGTTCGATGTACTCCAGTTCCGAAGCCGACACGCCCGGATGGTCGGCGGGATGCTTCATCACCTTGAGCCAGGTGAGCGCGAGCAGCAAGCCGGCCACGCCCATCACGACGTACACCATGTGCCAGCCGAACGCGTGCGTGAGCCAGGCCATCAGCGGCGTGAAGATCACTGCCGCGAAGTATTGCGCCGAGTTGAAGATCGCCGATGCGGTGCCGCGTTCCTTGGTCGGAAACCAGCTCGCCACGACTTTGGCGTTGGCCGGAAAGGCCGGCGATTCCGCCGCGCCCATCGCGAAACGCAACACGAAGAGACCCGTCACCGCGGCGGCCGCGCTGCCGAGCAATCCGATCGAGCTTTGCAGCAGCGTGAAGAGCGACCAGAAGAAAATGCTCGCGGCGTACACGCGCCGTGCGCCGAAGCGGTCCAGCAGCCAGCCGGCCGGCAATTGCGAGGCCACGTAAGCCCAGCTGAACGCGGAGAAAATGTAGCCCATGCGGATCGCGTCGAAGCCGAATTCGGCGCGCATCGCCGAGCCGGTGACCGACAGCGTCGCGCGGTCTGCGTAATTGAACGTGGTGATTACAAAGATAAGAAGCAGGATCGCGTAGCGGACTTTGGTGCGCTTTGCGACGTTGGCGGAACTCGCCGTGCGGCTCATTTCCATGGTCATCTCCTTAATTCTTGTACAAGAGAGCGGGCTCGTGGCCTCGACCGCATGTGCGAAAAACGCCCGGCGACGCGGTCGTCTCCGGGCGCTCCTTGCGCAGCCGTCTATGCGGCTCTCATCTGCGGCAGTTGTCCGCGTGGCCGGCAGTCGATCCGCCGGCCACGCGCGCTGCGTTACTGCGGGCCGAGCGTCTTGATGAGCGCGTCGAGTTGCGCCATTTCTTCTTCGGTCAGATCGGTCAGCGGCGCACGCACCGGACCGGCGCTGTGGCCGACGAGCTTCGCGCCCGCCTTGACGATGCTCACCGCGTACCCGGCGCGGCGGTTGCGAATCTTCAGGTACGGCAGGAAGAATTCGTCGATCAGTTTGCCGACGGTCGCGTGGTCGTCCGCGGCGATTGCGCGGTAGAAGTCCATCGCGGTCTTCGGAATGAAGTTGAACACCGCCGACGAGTACACCGGCACGCCCAGCGCCTTGTAGGCCGCGGCGTAGACTTCCGCGGTCGGCAGGCCGCCGAGGTACGAGAAGCGGTCGCCCAGACGGCGGCGGATCGTCACCATGTTTTCGATCTCGCCCACGCCGTCCTTGAAGCCGATCAGGTTCGGGCAGCGCTCGGCGAGACCCTCGAGCATGTCGGCGTTAAGCTTCGAATTGGCGCGGTTGTAAATGATCACGCCCATGTTCGGCACCGACTTGCAGACTTCTTCGGCGTGCGCGGCGATGCCTTCCTGGCAGGCTTCCGTCAGGTAGTGCGGCATCAGCAGAATGCCGTTTGCGCCGTGGCGTTCGGCTTCTTTCGCATACTCGATGGCGACGCGCGTCGGGCCGCCCGCGCCGGCCAGGATCGGCACCTTGCCCTTGCAGACTTCGGCTGCCGTGCGCACGACGTTCGAATAGTCGTTGTGCGTCAGCGAGAAGAACTCGCCCGTGCCGCCAGCGACGAACAGCGCCGAAGCGCCGTACGGAGCGAGCCATTCGAGGCGCTCAGCGTAAGTCTCGGCGCGGAATTCGCCTTGTGCGTCGAAGTCGGTGACCGGGAAGGAGAGGAGGCCTTCTGAAACGATCTGCTTGAGTTCCTGCGGTGTCGTCATGATGTCTGTATCCAGGCGTCGGTGTAGGTTGGATCAATAGAAATGAAGATTTCTTATACGTCATCGTACAACAACAATTCGGCTAACTCAACGGTGTTTTCGCGGCATAATGGTGCTCTTAGGGTAAATACGGAACATCCCACGCGATTCGCATGTTGTAGGATGACGTATGAATAAGCTGGCGCAGAAGGCGTAAATAGCCATAAGGATCGATGCAATGGAACTTTCACCGCTCTACATTCGCGTTCACCCCAATGACAATGTCGCGATCGTCGTGAACGACGGCGGACTGGGTGAGGGCGCCGTATTCCCCGACGGCCTGGTGCTGCGCGAGCGCGTGCCGCAGGGCCACAAGGTCGCGCTGGCCGATCTGGCCGAGGGCGACGAGGTCATCCGCTATAACGTGGTGATCGGCTATGCGCTGAAGGCGCTGCCCAAGGGAAGCTGGATCAACGAGCACGTGATCCGCATGCCGAGTCCGCCGGGACTCGAAGACTTGCCCATTGCGACGATCAAGGCGCCGGAGATGCCGCCGCTCGAGGGCTACACCTTCGAGGGCTATCGCAACGCGGACGGCTCGGTGGGCTCGCGCAACATTCTGGCGATCACCACGACAGTGCAATGCGTGGCGGATGTGGTCGAACACGCGGTCGTGCGCATCAAGGCCGAGTTGCTGCCGAAGTACCCGAATGTCGACGACGTGGTCGGCCTCGGCCACACCTACGGCTGCGGCGTGGCGATCGACGCGCCCGACGCGATGGTGCCGATCCGCACGGTGCGCAACATCGCGCTGAATCCGAACTTCGGCGGCGAGGTGATGATGGTGAGCCTCGGTTGCGAGAAATTGCAGCCGGAGCGCCTGATGCCGCCCGGCACGATTCCGATTGCCGCCGCGCAGAACCCGAGCGAGATCGCGGACATCGGCGATCTTGGCGCCGACGAGAACGGCGACGTCGTCGTGTTGCAGGACGAATCGCACGTCGGCTTCCAGTCGATGATCGACTCGATCATGAGGACCGCCGAAGGTCATCTGAAGCGGCTCAACAACCGGCGTCGCGAGACGTGTTCCGCCGCGGATCTCGTGGTCGGCGTGCAATGCGGCGGCAGCGACGCGTTTTCCGGCCTCACCGCGAATCCGGCCGTGGGCTTCGCGACCGACCTGCTGGTGCGTGCGGGCGCGACCGTGATGTTCTCCGAAGTGACCGAAGTGCGCGACGGCGTCGATCAACTGACGGCGCGCGCGGCGAACGCGGACGTCGCGCAGGCGATCATCCGCGAGATGCAGTGGTACGACGATTATCTGAAGCGCGGCGGCGCGGACCGCAGCGCGAACACCACGCCGGGCAACAAGAAGGGAGGGCTGTCGAACATCGTCGAAAAGGCGATGGGCTCGATCATCAAGTCGGGCAACTCGGCGATTTCGGGCGTGCTGTCGCCGGGCGAGAAAGTGCGCCAGAAAGGGCTGATTTATGCGGCGACGCCGGCGAGCGACTTTATCTGCGGCACGCTTCAACTGGCGGCCGGCATCAATCTGCACGTCTTCACGACGGGCCGCGGCACGCCGTACAGTCTCGCCGAAGTGCCGGTCATCAAGGTCGCGACGCGTTCCGATCTGGCGCGCCGCTGGCACGACCTGATGGACATCAACGCGGGCACCATCGCAACCGGCACGGCGACGATCGAAGAGGTGGGCTGGGAACTGTTCCGCTTCATGCTCGACGTCGCGAGCGGGCGCAAGAAGACCTGCGCCGAGAAGCTGAAGCTGCATAATGCGCTGGCGCTGTTCAATCCGGCGCCGGTGACCTGAGTGCCGCATCTGGCGAGCCGCGAAATTCGCGGCTCGTTTTACGTGGTGGCTTCACTGCTTCGTTAGCTTCATTTGCCTTGTTCGCCTCATCCGCCTCATAGACGGCTCAAACAAAAAGACATGACTGATTCGAATTCCGACCGCCCATCCTCGAAAAAACCGTTTCGACGCCTGCTGCTCACCGGCGCGGCAGGCAATCTCGGCAAGCAATTGCGCGGCGCGCTGGCCGCGTGGGCCGACGTGGTGCGCGTGACCGACATCGCGCCGCTCGGCGAGCTGGCTGCGCACGAAGAAGCGTCGATCGTCGACCTCGCCGACGAAGCCGCGGTCCTCGCGCTGCTCGAAGGCGTGGACGCGGTGATTCACCTCGGCGGCATCTCCGTCGAAGCGCCGTTCGCGGATCTGCTCGAAGCGAACATTCGCGGTCTCTACAACCTGTATTCGGCGGCGCAGAAGCAGGGCGTGAAGCGCATCGTCTACGCAAGCTCGAATCACGCGGTCGGTTTTCATCCTGTGACGGAAGTGCTTGATACGGATGCGCCGTTGCGCCCCGACAGCCTGTATGGCGTGACGAAATGCTTCGGCGAATCGCTGTCGCGCTATTACTTCGACCGCTTCGGGCTCGAGACGGTGTGTCTGCGGATCGGCTCGTCGTTCGAGCAGCCGAAGAACCCGCGCATGCTCGTCACGTATCTGAGCTATCGCGACTTCATCGAACTCGTGCGCTGTTCGCTGTTCACGAATCGCGTCGGCCACGCGATCGTGTACGGCGTGTCGGATAACCGCACCAAGTGGGTCGATAACACCAAAGCGGCGTTTCTCGGTTTTCGTCCGCAGGACAGCTCGGTTCGGTTCGAGCATCTGTTCCCGGTCACCGCGCCGACTGCCGATCTGGACGATCCCACGCAGCGCTTTCAGGGCGGCCCATTCGTGCTGGCCGGGCCGATGGAGCCGAAGCGATGAGCGCGGCGGGCAATCCTCGCGTCGAACGGGTCGAACGCGTCGAAGCGGCGGGGCCGGTGCCGGCTGCCGTGGGCGAGAGTCCGGTATGGCGCGCGGCCGAACAGGCGCTTTACTGGGTCGATATTCCGGCGCAAAAAATCGTGCGCTTGCGACTCGAAAGCGGCGAGCGGTCTGAATGGCTGTTGCCCGAGAAGGTCGCGTGCATCGCGTTCGATCGTCGCGGCAACGTGCTCGCGGGCTGTGAGACCGGTCTTTTCGCGGTCACGCTGAGCGACGCTTCGGCGCCTCTTGCGACGCAAGCCGAGCCCGTGAAAGTCAGCGGACGCAAGCTCGCCGCGCCGGTCTTCCCGTTCGGCGACATGCGTTTCAACGACGGCCGCTGCGACCGGCAAGGCCGCTTCTGGGCCGGCACGATGGTGCAGGATATGGCGGCCGCCAACCCGGCCGGCGCGCTGTACCGATTCGACGCGGGCGGGGTGTTGTCGGCGCCGATCGTGGACGGACTCATCACGCAGAACGGCCTCGGCTGGTCGCCCGATGGCAGCACGATGTATCTGTCGGACTCGCACCCGCTGCGCAGACAGATATGGGCTTTCGACTACGACGTCGAAACCGGCGAGCCGCGCAACCGGCGCGTGTTCGCGGACCTGAACCACTATGTGGGGCGGCCCGACGGCGCGGCGGTGGATGCCGACGGCTGCTACTGGATCTGCGCGAACGACGCGGGCGCGCTGCTGCGCTTCACGCCGCAAGGCAAGCTCGACCGGCAGATTAACGTGCCCGCGATCAAACCCGCGATGTGCGCGTTCGGCGGCCGCGATCTCGACACGCTCTTCGTCACGTCGATTCGCCCGGCGGCCGGCGCGACCGAACACGACGGGCATCTGTTCGCGGTGCGTCCGGGGGTCACCGGCTTGCCCGAGCCGGAATTCGCCGGCGATCTGTAAGCGAAAGAGAGCAGTCGGAAAGAGCGCCGGCACGGGCAACGCGACCGGCGCTTATTGTTTCACGCTCGTTAATTCATCACTCGTCATACAACATTGTGGCGTCGATACGACGATTTGCGTCGTCGTTTTACGAAAAATCGGCGTTCCGGCCTTCTCCGCTCGCGTGGATCTCCAATCCCGCCGCTGCCGCGCTTATCCATGCTGACAGCGTATTCAGGTCATCTCTACCGGATACCCGTTTCCTCGGGTAAATACCGTCTGTACAACTCAAACTGCGTTTTATAGACTTCGTATGTCGTCGTACAACGTATGAGCGCAAACAGATTGCTTTCTGTACTTTTCGAGATAGCAGCGCATTGCGTGGTACGCGGCGGCTTTGGCGTGCGCGATGGTTCACAGGTTCACGCCCAGGCATGCCGACGCAGCAGAAGTAAAAGAAGTCGAGTTGTCTGACAGGAGTGCTGATCTTTGTGCCGGGGACGTTGCACGGACAGCACGGCAGGGCGTTCGCCACCGCAGGAGACCGCGGGCGCCGCGCCGGGAGACGCAGCAAAACCATGTCACATCCGAGACTGGCCGTCGTTACGGCAGTTCGCTACCGGCTGTCCGCGAGCGGCTGTTGCAAGCGGCTCTTTGCATCGATTGGATGTCTAATTTTGAGGAATGTCACGATGAATAAGAAGTTTGCCTCTTCCCGTGTTTCGTTGATCGTCGCCGCGTCCGTGCTGGCCTTCGGCGCCATGTCGGCGCAGGCGCGCGTGTTCCGCGTGTCGGACGTGCATGGCGACACGTACCCGACCAACATGGCCGTCAAGTACATGGGCGAGCAGATCAAGAAGGCAACCGACGGCAAGGACTCGGTGAAGGTATTCGGCAACAGCGCACTTGGTTCGGAGAACGATACGATCGATCAGGTGCGCATCGGCGCGCTCGACATGGCGCGCGCGAACGGCGCGGCATTCAACGAGATCGTTCCTGAATCGATGATCCCGTCGCTGCCGTTCCTGTTCCGCGACATCGACCATTTCCGCAAGGTGATGTACGGCCCGGAAGGCCAGAAGATTCTCGACGCGTTCAAAGCGAAGGGCATGATCGCGCTGACTTTCTACGAAAGCGGCGCGCGCTCCATCTACACGAAGAAGCCGATTCGCACGCCCGCCGACATGAAGGGCCTGAAAGTGCGCGTGCAACCGTCGGATCTGATGGTCGACGAAATCAGGGCAATGGGCGGCACGCCGACGCCGATGCCGTTCGCCGAAGTCTATACGGGCCTGAAGACGGGCCTCGTCGATGCAGCGGAAAACAATCTGCCGTCGTACGAAGAGACCAAGCACTTCGAAGTCGCGCCGGTCTATTCGGAAACGCAGCACTCGATGACGCCGGAAGTTCTCGTCTTCTCGAAGAAGATCTGGGACACGCTCTCGCCGCAAGAACAGGAAATCATCAAGAAGGCCGCGGCTGATTCCGTGCCGTACTACCAGAAGCTCTGGACCGCACGCGAGAGCGACGCGAGCAAGACCGTGACGAAGGGCGGCGCGCAGATCGTCGCACCGTCGCAGATCGATCGCGCGGCATTCGTCAAGGTGATGCAGCCGGTGTGGGCGAAGTATGAAAAGACCCCGCAAATGAAGCAGCTCGTCGACGAAATCCAGGCAATCAAGTAAGAGTCGCATGGTGTTTTACGCAGCGGGAAAGTCTTGCAGGAAGCTGCGGACTTTCCCGCTGCATGCCGCATGCTGAATGCCGTCGCCGCTGATGTCGGCAGGCAAGAATGGGATCAAGAGATTCATGAAACGCCCAAACGATTTTCTCTTTCGCACGCTAACCGTCATCGCCTCCGTCAGCCTTGCCGCGCTGAGTCTGCTGGTGATCTATGGTGTCGTGATGCGCTATGTATTTAGCGACGCGCCCGATTTCGTCGAACCCATCGCGCTATTGCTCGTAATCGTGATCGCGATGTTCGGCGCCGCGCTCAAAGTTCGCGAAGGCGGCCATATCGGGCTCGATTCGCTCGTGAAGAGCCTGCCCGTAAAAGGCCAACTGATCGCGCACGTGTTCCAGCACTTGTGCCTGATCGCGCTTGCCGTGGCGATCTTCTTCGGCTCTCTGGAGATGGCAGAGACCACGCGGCATGACCACATTCCAATTCTGGGTTTGCCGGAAGCGCTTCGTTATCTGATCCCGGTTATTGCCAGCGTCTGCATCGCGTCGTTCTCAATCGAGAACCTGCTCGCGCTTTTCGCAAAGAAACACAAATAGAACAATCATGGAACTTGCCCTCCTTTCTATCAGTTTCATCGTTTTTCTGGTACTCGGCGTTCCTGTTTCGTTCGCGCTGGGACTCTCGTGCGTGCTGACGTATCTGTACGAGGGACTGCCCGCGGCCACCGCCATGCAGTCGATGGTCTCGGGGATGAATGCGTTTTCATTCCTCGCCGTACCGTTCTTCATCTTCTCCGGCGAGCTGATGCTCCACGGCGGGATTGCCGATCGCATCCTGCGTTTTGCGCAAGCCACTGTCGGTCATTTCCGCGGCGGCCTCGGCATGGCCAATGTGGTCGCGTGCACGTTGTTCGGCGGCGTCTCGGGTTCGCCCACGGCGGACACATCGGCAATGGGCGGCGTCATCATTCCGTTGATGAAGCGCGAAGGCTATAGCGCCGCATACGCCGTCAACGTCACGACGCATTCGTCGCTGGCGGGCGCGCTGATGCCGACGTCGACGAACATGATCATCTACGCGTTCGCCGCGCAGGGCATTACCGGAACGCTGAACGGTGTGCCGATGAGCGGCGTGTCGATTGGCGATCTGCTGTTCTCGGGTCTCTTGCCGGTGTTGTGGGTGATGGGCTTCGTGCTGATCGCCGCGTACTGGCAAGCGGTGCGCTATGGCTATCCGCGCCGTCCCGACGGTTCGACCGGACTGCAGCGTTTCCCCGGCTGGCTCGCGGTCGCGCGCACGTTCCTCGGCGCATTGCCGGGCCTGATGGTCATCGCGATCATTCTGGTCTGCGTGGCAAAGGGTATTGCTACGGCGACGGAAGCCGCCGCTATTGCAGTCGCTTATTCGCTTGTGCTGACAGTCGTCGTGTATCGCACGATGACGCTGAAGAAGCTCTCTTTCGCCTTGTCGAAAGCCGCGAAAACGACGGGCGTCGTGCTGCTTCTGATTGGCGTATCGAACATGCTGCGCTACCAGATGGCTTATCTGGAGATCCCCGATGCAATCGAGCACATGCTCGACGGCGCAACGAGCATTCCCTGGTTGATGCTGCTGTACATCAACATCATCCAGATCTTCCTCGGCACGTTTGTCGATATGGCGGCGCACATTCTGATCACCACGCCGCTGTTCCTGCCGATGGCGATGCATAGCGGCGTCGGCCCCGTGCAGTTCGGCATCATGATCCTGCTGAATTGCGCATTGGGTCTCGTGCATCCGCCGATCGGCTCGGTGCAGTTCATCGGCTGCGCGATTGGGAATGTGTCGATTGGGGAAACTACCAAGGTGGCGTGGCCTTATTACCTCGCTATCTTCAGCGCCATTAACATTGTTACGTACGTCCCGATGTTCTCCACGTGGTTGCCGAGCCTGATTAATGGACACCCGGTTTTCTGACTGGACATCCCCGATTCACCGGTTGCGCGGTTCAGACAATGACCGGTAGTCAAGAACAATTTTTTAAAGAGGAGCATAAATGAAAAAGGCACTAGCAACCTCCGCCCTTGGCCTGTTCGCCCTTGGCGCACACGCTCAGAGCAGCGTGACGTTGTACGGTATCGTCGATACAGGGATCGGCTACCAAAGCAGCTCGGCGGCGCTCGGCTCGAATTCGGGCGGCCGCTCGGTTGTGAAGATGAACAACGGCATCTGGGCGGGTAGCCGCTTCGGCCTGAAGGGTAGCGAGGATCTTGGCGGCGGCACGAAGGCCATTTTCCAGTTGGAGCAGGGCTTTAACAGCGCAACCGGCGCGCAGAGCGTGAACGGCCTCGGCTTCAGCCGCCAGGCCTGGATCGGCGTGACGAACCCCACGTACGGTACGCTGACGGCTGGCCGTCAGTACACGTCGTACTACACGCTGCTGTCGCCGTATAGCCCGACTACGTGGCTGACGGGCGCTTACGGCGCACACCCGGGCGATCTCGATTCGCTGGATACGATCTATCGCGCGAATAACTCCCTCGTGTACACGTCGCCGAAGATGTACGGTGTGACGGTAAGCGGTTCGTACTCGTTGGGCGGCGTGCCGGGCAGCTTCAACGCCGGCTCGACGTGGAGCGCCGCGGTGCAGTACCTGAACGGTCCGTTCGGTATCGCAGCGGGCTTCCAGCGCATCAACAACTCGACGCCTGGTGGTGGTCTGTGGGGCCCCGAGTCGACTACGTCGAATAACGGCGCGACGAGCGGCCCGGGTCTGTCGGGCATCACGAACGGTTACCGCACGGCGCAGGCTCAGCAGCGCTTCGCGGTTACCGGCGGCTACGCGTTCAGCTCGCAATGGGACGTGTCGTTCTCGTACTCGAACGTGCAATACATTCCGGGTGTGAACTCGGGTTTCCGTCATCAGGCGACGTTCAACACGGGTGGCGCAGTGGTGCACTTCAAGCCGATCGGTGCACTCGACTTGGCAGCCGGCTATAGCTACACGCGTGCGACGGAATCGAATGGCATTTCGAGCGCAGCCAGCTATCACCAGTTCAACCTGTCGCAGTACTACAGCCTCTCCAAGCGTACGGGTCTGTATGCGGTGGAAGCGTATCAGCGTGCGAACGGCAAGACGATCGGCAACAACGGCGTGAGCATCATCAACGCGACGGCCGATATCGGCGACGGTCAGAACAGCGCGCCGTCTTCGTCGCGCAGCCAGGTTGCAGGCGGCGTGGGCATCATCCACCGCTTCTAATGGCTCTGGAGTAGCGGCGGCGTGTTGTTACGCCGCCACAGCGGCGCATTTTGTTCATGCGTCGCTGAGCAATAAAACCGCTGCGCGCACCGCGCGCGCAGCGGTTCAATTCAACTCTCGCTGTCGGACCACAAGCGTCCTCCCGTCGCCCAATTTTCGCGCTTCACGTCGGTGAGAATAATGTCCACCGAATTCGGTTCGACGCCGAGCGACTCGCATGTCGCTTTCGTGATTGCTTCGACGAATTGGCGCTTCTGCTCGAGTGAGCGGCCTTCAAACAGTTCGATATGAAACGTGGGCATGATGTATGTGACTCCGTTGATAAAGCAATCGGCGTGCTGCGCCGCGTATTCGTTAAGCGCTAATCACGATAGCTCGGATCGAGCCGGTCGAGCTTGCGCAGCAGCGCGGGCCATTCAAGTATTCCTTCGATTGCGCCGCCATCGTAGAGCTGCTCGGCCGTGCGAGTGGCGATTGCATCGTCGGGCACGACGAGCGGCGCGCCGCATGCCTGCGCCTGCAACTGGATCTCGCAAGCCTTGAGCAACGTGGCCATCAGCACGTACGCTTCGGCGACCGTGCGGCCGACCGTCAGCGTGCCGTGATTGCGCAGCAGCATGGCCGGCTTGTCCGCGAGATGCTCGACGAGGCGCTCGCTCTCAGCGGGTGTGAATGCCAAGCCTTCATAGTCGTGATACGCAAGCTGGCGATAAAAACGCAGCGCGTGTTGCGACGCGGGCAGCAGTCCCGCAGGCTGCGCGGAGACGGCCACGCCCGCCGTATTGTGCAGATGCATCACGCAGAAAGCGTCGGCGCGCGCGGCATGCACGGCCGCATGAATCGCGAAGCCCGTCACGTTCACCGTGTATTCGCTTGCACCGACGATATTGCCGTCGACGTCGATCTTCACGAGATTCGACGCACGCACTTCATCGAATGCGAGGCCGAACGGATTGATCAGGAAGTGGCCCGGCTCGTTCGGCACGCTCGCAGAGATGTGCGTGTAGATGAGATCGTCCCAGCCGTTGAGCGCGACGAGCCGGTAAGCGGCGGCGAGGTCGACGCGAGTCTGCTGCTCCGCTTCGGAGCGTGGCCCGGATTGCGCGACGCGGCCCTTCGGTACATGAGCGAACGACATATGTTTCTCCTGATGGTGCGTAACGGAGTGCCTACGAGTAGAGCATTAGCGCGCGACGCTGCTTCAGCCATTGCACGCCCCACGTTGCGGCGACGAACGGCGCGGTCAGCACGGGCAAGCCAACGCACGCAGCGCCCGCTTGCAGCAGCGCCGACAGCGTCACGCCGCCGAGCATCCATACAAGCCCGCATTCGGTCAGCGCCAATGCGGTGAGCGCGCCGTTGAATCCTAGCAGGACCGCGTTAAACGAGCTTGCCGTCGCGCCCAGCAGCAGATGTTCGGCGCTCGCGAGCGCCGCACCCGTCAGCGCGCAGAGCGCGTGGCGCGGAGATGCGACGGCGATGCCGATCAGCACCAGCGCGCCGGCCCCTGCGCCGCCGGCAAACGCGGTTTGCGCGAGGCCGGCGAGCAGGCCGCTGGCGAGGTCGGCGTGCGTGTGCGCCGTTGCGAGCGTCGACGATGACGGCGCGCTTGCGGTCATCGGCAGCCAAAGCCAGGTCACGATCAGACACGGGCTCGAGAAATAGCAGAGGCCGCGCGAGCACAGCCATCGCGACCACGGTGCGAGCAGCCAGGCCGTGCCTGTTGCGGCGAAAATCGCGACGGCGGCAGCGGTCGCGTTGTCGGCGATGAAACTGAACGCGGCGAGTCCGGCCAACGCGCCGTTGAAGCCGTAAAGTCCCGCGTGCAGGTCGTCGTCGGAATAGCCGGCCAGCACCGCGCTCACGTTGGCCGCGACCGCGCCGGTCAGCGCCGCGCACGCGAGACGCGGGTCCCACAGCAGCCAGCCGGCCAGCAGACATGCGCCCGTAAAAGCGTTCGCTTGCAGCACGATCTGGCCAAGACTGCGCAGCAGCGTGCGTAGTGCTGCGGAGTGTGCTTCGGTCGCGGCGGCGTGCATGAGTTGTGGATCGATGAGCGTTGGAATCGCGGCGACGTCGCGGACACAGGTGAAACGCGAGCATAGGGCAGTGCCGCCGCCGCGTGCATGCCGGCGCGTTGATAGTCGCTATTTGCAACACCTCGCATCATGCGGCGATTCGCGCATCGGCGAAAGTAAGACGTTCGCGCTACGATACGAAACGCGGCACGTGCCGCGGTTTTCATCGCGAGGAGGCGATCCAATGCGTGAACTTCGGTGGGCATCGCAAGAGGGCGACGGTATCGAACATCTGAGCTTCGACGCGCGCGACGACGGCTTCGAAGTCGAAAGCGTTGTCGTCGGCCAGCGCTATGGCAAGAGCTATGGGCTGCACTACACAGTGCGTTGCGATGTGCAATGGCGCACGCGTCATGCTTGGCTGAAGATTGTCGGCGCGGGAGAACTGGAGTTGCACGGCGACGGCGAGGGCCATTGGCGCGATGGTCACGGCCTTGTGCTGAGCGCGATCGAAGGATGCATCGACATCGACATCGCAGCCACGCCGTTTACCAACACGCTGCCGATTCGCCGGTTGCAACTCGCGCAAGGCGAGCGCCGGCCTCTGCAAGTTGCCTACATTTCGACGCCGGACCTTCAGGTCACGCGAGTCGAGCAGGCGTATTCGTGTATCGAGCTGAATCGCGAGTATCGCTATGAAGGCATTTTCCGCGATTTCACGGCGAATATGAAAGTGGATGACGACGGGCTCGTGATCGACTATCCGACGCTATTCAGTCGCCTGCCGCGCGAGCGTTGAAGGGCGCGTTGAACGACGATGTACCCGAGCCGCCCGGCCGATACAGGTGCCGCGCAACGAAGCGTTCGATGTGCGCGGCGACCACTTGCGGCTCGCGCAATACAACCCAATGGCCTGCGTCAATCTCGATGCGCTCATAAGGACCAAGCCACGCTTCCTGTCCGAGCGACAATTCCGGCCCGACATAACGGTCGCGTAGCGGCACGATGAACTGCACCGGCGCGTGAGCGTGGCGCGCGCGTGGATGCAACAGCTTGTCGATGAAATTCGCGCGGTAAAGACCGAGGCCGTTAATCGCGTTGCGCAGTTGTGCGGGGTCGCGCGGTGCCCGCACGCGCTCGGTCATGCGCAGCCACAGCGGCCACATGCGTGCGCCGCCAAGGCGCCATACGAGTTCCGGCAGCCACGGCAGATGAAAGAAGAAGATGTACCAGGACCTGAGAATTTGCCGGATGCGACCGCGCGGAAACTGTTTTGTCATCCTATGTTTTTCGTCAGCAGCGTTCGTGCCGCGCAAGTCCACCGACGCGTGATCAAGGCACGGCCCCGAGATGGACGTATACGACGCAATCCGTCCTTTGAATTCCGGACTGGTGACGGCTTCCCAGCTTTGAATCGAGCCCCAGTCGTGACCGACCAGGTGAAACGGCTGCGCACCGCAGGTCGCATCGACGACCGCCGCGAGATCGGCAGCAAGCTGTTCGAGACGATAGCCGCCGCGCGTGGCCGGTGCGCCGGACGCGCCGGCGCCGCGCACGTCGTAGCTGATGACGCGGTAGCGCGCGTCGAGTTGCGCGCGCACCGGTTCCCACACCGCGGCCGAGTCGGGATAGCCGTGCACGAACACAATGGGCGGCGCCTCTCGCGGTCCGCTGACGTAGACGGCGAGCCGCACGTCGCCGGCATCCACCGACAACGTGTCGCGTATCACGCGGCCGCCTGCATGCCGCGACGCGCTGAGCGGCGCGTATTCGGCGCGGCTGCGTTGGCGGCATCGACTGCTGCGACGAGGCCGTCGATGCGCGCAAGCTGCGCGCGATTATCGTGGTCCCACGGATGGAAACCTGGCCGGAAAAAACTCAGCCATTCGCCGGCAATCCGCGGAAAAACGCCATGACGTGGCCCATAAAGATACTTGAGCACGCGCCACATGCCGCTCACATGACCGCCGCGTTTGCGATCGGCGATGATCAGACGCACGTGGTAGTCGAACACGATCAGCCAGAACGTGATCGTCGTGGCGAGCATGACGCCCGTGCGCAACAGATAGCGGCCGAGGCCGGGCTTCAGCACTGCGTTCCATACGTCGTAGGAAACGGATTTGTGTTCGGTCTCTTCGAGCGCATGCCACGTCCACATCTGCGCGTAGCCTTGAACCGATCCGTCGATGCGCGTCGCGTCCTCGAGCAGCAAACCCGCAAGCATCGCCGTGTAATGCTCGAGGCAAACGGTGACGGCCAACTGATACGAATGCGGCAGCACCTTGCGGCCGAAGTTGAGGATCGCCCACAGTCGCTTGTCGAGTTTATGCGCGGGCAAGCCGGCCTGTTGCAACAGGTCGTTGTACTCGACATGCTCGCGCGTATGCATGGCTTCCTGGCCGATAAAGCCGAGCACCTGCTTTTTCAACACGGGGTCGTCGATGTCGTCGCGATAGTGGCGCACGCTGTCCATGAAAAAACGCTCGCCAGCCGGGAACAGCAGCGAAAGGGCGTTGAAGAAGTGCGTGACGTGCGAGCCTTGTGCATGCCAATCGCAGGCACGCTCGGGCGGAAGATTGAAGCGTAAGTCGCGGCGAACGGGCATCATGGCCTTTTCTCCTTGAATGCGTGTGATTCCTCGTGATTCCTCATGACGCTTTGCGATTCCCGAGCGGCGCATTGCATCATGCGCGCCTGCCGGCGAGCTGCGACGCGCGCCGTGCGCGTTTCTCCGCGATGCGCTTCATGCGCCGCGTTTGCAGCACGACGAGTGCCTGATAGGCGGCGGGCAGCGTGCGCGCGAGCCAGTCGGCGGCGCGTGCATCGCGGCCGATCAGCACACGCCGTTTGTTCCTGCGCACGCCGTCCAGAATCACGCGCGCGGCTTCGTCGGCGGTGGTGATAAAGAACTTCTCGAAGTCGTCCTTGCCTTGCTGTTCGTTTTCCACCATGAAGCCGATCATATTCGGCGCAATGCGGCTCGACTGCGCGATGCTGGTGCGGATGCCGCCCGGATGCACACACGTCGCCGACACGCCGCATTTCATCAGGTCGAGTTCCTGGCGCAGCGCTTCGGTGAAGCCACGCACCGCGAACTTGGTCGCGTTGTAGCCGCTCATGCCGGGTTGCGAAAAGAGACCGAACACGCTCGACGTATTGACGATGTGACCTTCGCCCGAAGTCTTTAAATAAGGCAGAAACGCCTTCGTGCCGTGCACGACACCCCAGAAGTTGATGCCGACGATCCATTCGAGGTCCGCGTACTCCATCCCTTCAATCGTGCTCGACAACGCGACGCCCGCGTTGTTGAACACCAGATTGACGCGCCCATGCTCAGCAGCCGTTTGCGCCGCCCACGCGAACATCGCGTTGCGATCCGACACATCGAATACGGCCGTCGTGATGAGAAGCGGCGCGCCCACGATATGCGGTGCTGCGGCCTGTGCGAGTCGAGCGGTCTCCTCGAGGCTCGTCGCGTTGCGGTCGGCGAGGGCGAGGTGGCAACCTTCGCGCGCGAGGCGAATCGCAAGCGAGCGGCCCATGCCCGAACCCGCGCCGGTGATCGCGGCGACCTTGTCGGTGAAGTGCTTCATTGGTTTTATCTCCTGTCCTCTCTGAAGGTGCGTTGTCGTTATTGCGTGTTTTCAGGTCGCTTCCGCCGATGCCGATGCCGTGCCTTGCACATGCGCGCTTTGCGTTGCAGCGGCAGGTGCGCTCACGTTCACGCTCTGAGGCGCGGGCGAATAGGCGAAGTAATCGGCCATGCTGAACGTGCTGGTGGCCCGGCGGAACTTGTAGGCGAACCCAGGCCACAGGGTCGTGTTCTTCCCGGTTCTCGGGTCCAGATACCAGCTCTTGCAGCCGCCCGTCGACCAGATCGCGCGGCCGAGCTTCTGCTGGATCTGTTCGTTGTACGCGCGCTCCACTTGCGGACGCACCTCGATCGCCGCTGCGCCTTCGTTCTGCATCGCCTTCAACGCACGCAGAATGTATTCGACCTGCGACTCGATCATGAACACCATCGAGTTGTGACCGAGGCCGGTGTTCGGACCCACGATCATGAAAAAATTCGGATAGCCAGGCAATGTCGTACCCAGGTACGCATGCGCGCCGTCTCTCCATGTATCGACGATGTCGACGCCGCCGCGTCCGCGCACCACGCCTCGGGCAAACGGATCGGCGACCTGAAAACCGGTGCCGAAGATCAGGCAGTCGGCCGGATGACGCACGCCGTCGCTCGTGATGACGGCGTCTTCGTCGATGCGCTCAATCGCGCTCGTCGTCACCGACACATTTGCTCGCGACAGGGCGGGGAAGTAGTCGTTCGAAATGAGGATGCGCTTGCAGCCCATCGTGTAATCCGGCGTGAGCGTCGCGCGTAATTGCGGGTCGCGCACCTGGCGGCGTAAATGCCGCTCGGCGACTTTCTGCGCGGTCTTCATCAGCGACGGATGAACCGCGAACCCCAGCGCACGCGATTCGAGCATGCAGTACAGCGCCGAGCGCATGACCTTCTGCGTGAACGGCAGATGTTTGAAAAGCCACTGCTCGATGGGCCGCACGGCGCGGTCGGCCTTCGGCATGATCCACGGCGGCGTGCGCTGAAACAGATCGAGATGCGCGACGCGCGGCGCGATTTGCGGCACGAACTGGATCGCGCTTGCGCCCGTGCCGATCACGGCGACGCGTTTGCCTTCGAGCGGGTAGCCGTGGTCCCAGTGCTGCGAGTGAAACGCGCGGCCCTTGAACGTCTCGATGCCGGGAATGTTCGGCATGGCCGCGCGCGAAAGTCCGCCCATCGCCGAAATCAGCACGCGCGCCGACCACTGCTGTCCGTTGGCAAAGCGCAGATGCCAGCGGCGGCGTGTGTCGTCGTAGATGGCGCTCGTCAGTTCATGGCCGAAACGCAGATGACGCTCGACTCCAAAGCGCCGCACACAGTCGTCCAGGTACGCGCGGATTTCCGGTTGCCGCGCGAACATGCGCGACCAGCGAGGATTCGGCGCGAACGAAAAGGAGTACACGTGCGATTGCACGTCGCATGCACAGCCGGGGTAGTGGTTGTCGCGCCATGTGCCGCCGACGGAATCGGCTTTTTCGGCGACGAGAAAATCGGTCAAGCCCGATTGCCGCAAGCGGATTGCCATGCCGAGGCCCGCGAAACCCGTCCCGATAATGGCGATGTCGGTCTCGGCAGGCGCGGACGGGTGGTCCGCCGCGGCGTCGTGGGGCATTCGTGCGTTCATCCCGTCGTCTCCCTTTTACGCTCATAACTGTTACATTGAGTGATGTAACGATAGGAGGTCGAGACGGACGATGCAAGAGGGCGGCTAGACGCCCGACTCTAGGAAGTGGTGAAACGGCGGTGGCGCAATGACGCGATGGTCGTTGCGGCGCAAAGCTCGCGCATCGGCTGACTTACTGTTTGCGCGTTTTCTTTGTGCCCGTCGGGCGCGCGATGCTCGGCTTCGCGCCGGATTCACCGAGTTTCTTCGCCATGATCGCGGCGACGCGATCGCCGAGATAATCGCCTGACGCTTCTTCCAGCGCGCGGTTCATCTCGCTTTCGACGAGCACCATCGCGAGCGGCCGCACGCGCCAGATGGCGTCGACGAGCGCGGGCACGTCGGCGGGCGGCGGAAGCGCGTCGGGATCGTAGCGGTCGAGTTGACGCACGACCAGATCCACCAGCGCCTTCGCGACCACGCTGAAATGCGGACGCGCGGCGCCGACGGCCTCGAGCAGATCGGCGAGCGGAATGCCTTCTTTCGCGAGCGTCGCCCCGGCTGCGAGCGCAGTGGGGCTCGCCGACACGAACGAGAGGCCGTCGCGTTCGAGCAGGCCGAGATCGACCGCCTTCGCGAGCGCAGCCGGCGAAGCCTTGTCGCCGAACATCTGCAGCAACTCGATCAACGAATATTTCCGCGGATGCTCGCGCGACCAGCGTCCGCCGATCGCGGTTTCGAGGCCGAGAATCGAGCGAAGATCGTGTCCTTCGTCGACGGCCTTGATCAGATCCTGGATGTTCGCGAGCGTGTAGCCGCGCGCGAGCAGATGATTGATGAGCTTCAAACGCGACACATGCGTGTCGTCGTACACGCCGACCCGGCCGCGCTTCTCAGGCGGCGCGAGAAGCCCGCGGTCCTGATACGCGCGCACGTTGCGCACGGTCGTGTCGCTCACGCGCGCGAGTTCGTCGACGGTGTATTCGTTGCGCGGCGCGGCACTCGCGGGCATGTTGGCGGGCTGTTGCGAGGCGTCGGGCGCGGGTGACGGAGGCGGTTTTGGCATGCCCGCGATTTTACCGCGCTGCGCGGAAGGCGAACCGGCTACGCTTGCTGATCGGGTGGCGTCGTGGCGCCCGCGCCCAACGTCCTTTGCATCAACGTGCTGTCGAGCCAGCGGCCATGTTTGAAACCGACTGCCTTCAACGTGCCGGTCAGCTCAAAACCCAGTTGCTGATGCAGCGACAGCGAGCCGCCGCTGCCGCCGTCCGCGATGACGGCAACCATCTGGCGCCACGGTCCGGCTTCGCATCGTTCGATCAGCGCCTGCAGCAGAACGCGGCCGAGGCCGCGTCCGCGATAGGCGTCGCTCACGTAGATCGAATCTTCGATGGTGTTGCGATACGCGGCGCGCGGGCGGTACGGCGTCGCGTAGCAATAGCCCGCAACTTCGCCGTCGATCTCGGCGACCATGTACGGCAAGCCGTGGTTGCGCACGGACGCGAGACGCGTGCGCAGTTCGTCGACCGAAGGCGGGACTTCCTCGAACGACGCGACGCCGGTCAACACATGGTGCGCGTAAATGGCCTGAATCGCGGGCAGATCGGCTTCTGTCGCGTCGCGGATCAATGGGGCGCTCGATGCCGATGCCGAAGCGGAGGCGGGGAGGGTTGTACTCATAACGTATTCCAGGAGCGGCCTTGCATAGCGCTTACGGTCTGTCGTGCCGGTTCTTCCGACGATACGTTTTACTATGCCCGCCGCGCCGCCAAATTCAAAGCCGTTCAAAAATCGTAGTACGCGAACACCGCGCGGCTCACGCCGTGCGCCGTGCAGGCGGCGCCTTCGAAAAGCGCCGCGCGCCGGCCACGCACGCGACCACCGCGACGGTCACGGCGATCATCGAGGGCGGCACCTGTTCATGCAGCAGAAGCCCCGCGAGCAGCAGTCCGAAGAACGGCTGCAGCAATTGCAGTTGGCCGACTCCCGCGATGCCGCCAAGCGCGAGGCCGCGATACCAGAACACGAAGCCGATCAGCATGCTGAACAGCGACACGTACGCGAGGCCCCACAGCGCCGCATGGCTGACGCCCTCGAACGACGCGGGCCGGGTCCACCAAGCAAGCGGAAGCATCAGCGGAAGCGACAGCACCAGCGCCCACGAAATGACCTGCCAGCCGCCGAGGTGCCGCGATAGCCGCGCGCCTTCCGCATAACCGAGCCCGCACGCGACGATCGCCGCGAGCATCAGTGCATCGCCTACCGGAGACGCGTCGATGCCGTGGCGCATCGCGAACGCGACCACTGCGCCGCTGCCGAGCGCGGAAAACAGCCAGAACGCCGCTTGCGGACGCTCGCCGCCGCGCAGCACGCCGAAGATCGCGGTGGCAAGCGGCAGCAGTCCGACGAATACGATTGCATGCGCCGAGCTGACGTGGCGCAGCGCGAGCGCGGTCAAGAGCGGAAAGCCGACCACGACGCCGAGGGCGACGACCACGAGCGGAATCACGTCGCGGCGCGCGGGACGCGCCTCGCGAAAGAGGAGCAGCAGCGCGAGACCGAGCGTGCCTGCAATGGTTGCGCGCGCGACCGTCAGAAACACAGGGTCGAGCCCTTGCACGGCAATGCGGGTGGCCGGCAGCGAGCCGCTGAAGATCAACACGCCTATGAACCCGCTCAGCCAGCCGTTCGTCGTCTTGTCCATTCGAAAAGTCCGTGCGCAATGAAATGAAGCCTATAGCATCCGCTCCCGGCATGAAAACGTTAAGCTACGGATCAGTACAATTCATGCAAACTGTACCGACGAAGGAGCAGTACAGATGGGCGATAGTGGACAGAACGCCAACGGCGAAAAGCCGCAAGGCACGCGGGTTGGCATCGTCATGGACAATCTGCGTGAACGCATTGCCAGCCGCTCGCTGATGCCAGGCGCACGCGTGCCGTCGATCCGCGTGATGACGGACGCGCTCGGCGTGTCGAAGTCGACGGTGGTCGAGGCCTATGACCGGCTCGTTGCCGAAGGCGTGATCGTCGCGCGGCGCGGCTCGGGATTTTTCGTGTCGGGCCACGCGCCGCCGCTCGCGCTCGCCGATCTCGGGCCGCGTCTCGATCGCGAGGTCGATCCGCTGTGGCTCACGCGCCAGTCGTTGCAATCGGACTCAAAGGTGCTCAAGCCGGGTTGCGGCTGGATGCCGGCGTCGTGGCTGCCCGAGGACGGCGTGCGCCGCGCGTTGCGAGCGATAGCGCGCGATCCGCAGTCGCCGCTCGCCGATTACGCGAATCCGTACGGTCTGCCCGCGTTGCGTCAGCAACTCGCGTGGCGGCTCGCGCAGCACGGCGTCGACGCGCCGCCCGAGCAGATCGTGCTGACCGACGGCGGCACGCATGCGCTCGACCTCGTGTGCCGCTTTTTGCTCGAACCGGGCGACACAGTGTTGATCGACGACCCGTGTTACTTCAACTTTCAGGCGCTGCTGCGGGCGCATCGCGCGCGTATCGTCGGCGTGCCTTACACGCCGTCCGGGCCGGATCTCGCGGCCTTCGAGCGGGCGCTGATTACGCACCGTCCGCGGCTTTATGTGACCAATTCCGCGATTCATAATCCGACCGGCGCCACGCTCGCGCCGGCGATCGCGCATCGGCTGCTCAAGCTCGCGGGCGAGCACGATCTGATCGTGGTGGAGGACGATATCTTCGCCGACTTCGAAGACGAAGCCGCGCCGCGTCTCGCGGCCTTCGACGGGCTCACGCGCGTGGTGTCGATCGGCAGCTTTTCGAAAACGCTTTCGGCGGCGGCGCGCTGCGGTTATATCGCTGCGCGCGGCGAGTGGATCGAGCCGCTGATCGACCTGAAGCTCGCCACGACGTTTGGCAACGGGCAGCTTACGGCGAGCGTCGTGCATCGATTGCTGGTGGATGGGACGTACCGGCGTCATCTCGAGTCGATGCGCGCGAAGCTCGCGGATGCGATGGGCGAGACCATGCGCCGCCTCGGCTACGCCGGCCTGGAGGTGTGGACGCGGCCGCGCGCGGGCATGTTCGTCTGGGCGCGTCTGCCCGATTCGCTCGACGCCGCCGACGTCGCGCGTCATGCGTTAGGCGCCAATGTCGTGTTCGCGCCGGGCAATGTGTTTAGCGTCTCGCAGTCGGCTGGCGGCTATTTGCGCTTCAACGTATCGCAATGCAATCGGCCGAAAGTGTATGAAACCTTACAGCGGGCGATGGAAAGCGCGGCCACGCGCGGCGAGCGCGAGCGGGCGTGACGGTGCATGAGGGCGCCTGTTTGCTCGCCCCCAATTCAATTCATTTGCACAGCAAAAGCAACCGCTCCTGGTTCGTACACGTGCTGCGCGGTTTTTGCGCGACCTGCGCGGCGGCAGCCGCCGCGTTGACGCTCGCGGTTCTGTTGGCGAGGCACGCGCGCAGATGCTTCTCGACCGGCGGGTAATACTTCCAGCCGCGTACGAGCGTCGGCAACTCGAGCTTCACCTGTTTCCACTTCGGATGCCCGTGTTCCTGCAGGTTATCGAAGTTCGCGCACAGCGAGTCGGCAAAGTGATTCAGGTTGCCGACGGTATCGCGCAAGCCGTAGTCGTAAGTGACGAGGAAAGCCTTGACCGTCAGCGTCGGGACGTCTTCCTTCAGCCAGTTCGGATAGCTGGTTGCGCGGATCGTCGCCGGGAAATAGGTCTGCTTCGCGCGGGTCGTTTCCGGCGCGGCGGAATCGGCCTTTAGCAGACGGATTTGCTGCAACAGTTCCGGGTTCATGTCGTTGAACAGTTTCGCGGGCTGCCCGACGACGATGATTGCGACGTCCACTTTTTTCACGATCAGCGCGGCGAGTGCGTCCTCGTTGCTCAGATGCTGGACGTCCTGTTCGGGAATCGCCTGGCCGAACATCAGGCGATACAGCGTGGTCGCCGACTGCGCAGTGCCGCTGCCGAGCAGGCCGACGCTGATGGTTTTGTCCTTGATGTCGCTTAGCGTTTTGAGCGGCGAATCCGCGCGCACCACGACGTTTATCTCTTCGTCATAAAGCGGCATGATGAGACGCAGCGGACGAATCGCCGTACCGGCATCGGGATTGCCGGAGTTGGCCATGTCGATGTACGCCTGATACACGTCGGACTGCACGAGTGCGAGCTTGACCCCCGGCTCATAGCGCATGCGCTGCACGTTCTCGGCCGAGCCCTTGGACGCGACCACGGCGAGGTCGATGCCCACGGGTTGCGCGACCCATTTCGACAGGTCCTGACCGATCTGGATATACGTGCCCCGTTCGGGGCCGGTGACGATCTTGTAGTGCGCGGGTTCGGCACTGATCAGCGAAGATGCGAGGAGCAACGCCGCTCCGAGCCATCCCGTCAAAAGTTTATGTAGCATGGTTCGCACCTATCGGTCAGTTGGCACAACCTCGTCCGTTCGATTCGGCATCCGAAATATCTGTTTGATTAGTTGGTAGTCTGACGGACGGTTTTTGCACTGGACGTCGTCTGCGAGTTGAGCGGCGCCCAGCCGGTTTCGCGGATCACGCGCTCGAGGATCGTTTTCGCGGCGTCGCTGCCGCTGTCCAGCGCGAGCGCCTCGTCTGAATGCTCGCGCGCGCAGGGCCACGACTGCTGATCGGCGCACATTTGCGCGGCGAGCAATGCAGCGTCGCGGCGCGCCGTCAACGGCTTCAGTCGCGCGGCGAGGGTCTGCGCCTCGATGCTGTCCGGTTGCAGCAATTGCACCGCGGCGAGAGCGGCTTGCGCCGCGCTGAGATCGTTCGCGGCGAATGCGGTCCGCGCTGCCTGCAACGCCTGGCCGGCATCGCGGAATTGCGGCGTGGCCGGTTTCGTTGAAGGTATCGCGATCGGCACGGCGGCCGGCAACGCCTCCGTGGTGCTTCGTATGGCGCCGGCGCTGATCGGTTTGCCAGGCACGGCGCCAACACCCGTGTTGGCCGCCTGATCCGGCGAGTATCGCGCGATGGTGCCCGTCGCTGTCCTCGCATCCTGCGCGGATTCCAAGGCCTGGTCGCCGTTGCCATGCAGGTCGCGGCTCTCGCTCAATAGCGCATAGCCGACATACGCCAGGCCCGCGGCGACAACGGCCACGCTCGCCACCACCACGTGCCGCACACGCAGACCGGCGCGCTGCACCACCTCGCCGGTTTCGGTGACGGGCAGCAACGAAGTATCCGGCGCGACGAGCGGCGAAGGCGCCGTTTGAAGACTGGCCACCGGCGCGAAATTCAATCCGGCATGTAGTGCGCCGCCAGGGAAGTCGGGCTCGCTGAATGTCGGCACGGTGAAGCTGTCGTGCAACGTCGACATGTTCAGTGTATTCAACGTTTTCGGCCTGCTTTCATGCAACGCGTTGCGGGTAGACGCGTCGTCATCGAGCGGATGAAAAGCGCCGCAATACGGGCAGTGTTCGAGTTGCCGGTAGAGGGCGCCGCCACATCGGTTGCAGGGCGTCGGAAATTGATGGCCAGCTAAGGTTTGAGTGGACATGCTATGGCTCCACCTGTGGAAAACAATGCCGTTACGGCATGCTCCCGATCGCGTTTGAGGCGGGGTCGGCGTCCGCGGAAACCACGATCTACATGCGCCAGAGAGTCCGGGCATGCACGAAGAGAACGTTGCATGCCGTCGTTTTCAATATGTGGCGTTTCGAGACGCGCGTCAATGGACGATCGACCCTATGTTATGTGCGCTACCGCACATTACCAGGTAGGACGAATGATCGTGCATGTGAGGAAGACGAGCGCGCGCCGCTTTTTTTATGCTATTGGCGCGCCGCTCGAAGATGAATTTCGGGCGCTTGCAACTAACGTTGGCATGAAGCGACCGACAGAGAAGAAGCGCAATGCGATTACTTACTGCTTGCGCAGCGGATGATCTTTCAGCAGCCACGCGCATGCGAACGCAAGCAGCACCACGCACGCCGCTGACAGATACACCATATGCAGCGCGCCTGCGAATGCCTGCAGATAGTCGGCGCGCAATGCGTCGGGCAACTGGTGAATCGCCGCGGGTCCGAGCGCGTGAGGCAATTGGGTGTCCGGTGGGATCCGCTTCTCGAGCCGCGCGGCAAGGCCGTTCGAAAACACGGCGCCGAACGCGGCGACTCCGACCGAGCCGCCGATCGAACGAAACAACGTCGCGCCCGATGTGGCCACGCCCACATGCCTGAATTCGACCGTGTTTTGCACGGCGAGGATCAGCACCTGCATCACCATGCCGAGGCCGCAACCGAGAATGCCCATGTCGAGATACATCACATGAATCGGCGTGTCGATCTGCAGGCGCGCGAGCAATAACATCGCGACTGAGACCAGCAGCGTGCCGGCAATCGGGAACATGCGATAACGGCCAATTTTGCTGATCGTGCGGCCAGTGATCATCGACATGACGAAGAGGCCGCCCATCATCGGCAGCATTTGCATGCCGGCTTCTGTCGGCGTGGAGTTCTTCACCACTTGCAGATAAAGCGGCAGGAACGTGACGGCGCCGAACATCGACACGCCGACGATAAAACCGATCAGACTGCTCACGACGAACGTGCGCTGCCTGAACAGTTCGAGCGGCATGATCGGTTCGACGGCGGTGCGCTCCTCGTGGATGAAACCCCAGATCGCGACGAGCCCCATCCCGAGCGTGAACCAGAGTTCCGGCGACGACCACGGCAACGTCGTGCCGCCCTCGCTCGTGAACAGGATGATGCAGGTCAGCGCGCCCGCGAGAAACGCGGCGCCCATGTAGTCGATGGTGTGCTTGACGTGGCGCACGTGCGGCTTGAACACGGCGCCGATCACGGCGAGCGCAACAATGCCGAGCGGCAGGTTGATGTAGAAAATCCAGCGCCATGTGAGGTGTTCGACGAGAAAGCCGCCGAGCAACGGCCCGACCACGGTTGCAAGACCGAACACGCCGCCGAACACGCCTTGATAGCGGCCGCGCTCGGCCGGCGGAATCACATCTGCGATAGCGGCCATCGTCACGACGAGCAGGCCGCCGCCGCCGAGTCCTTGCAACGCGCGCAACACGATGAGCTGCGTCATGTCCTGAGCGATGCCGCACAACGCGGAGCCCACGAGAAAGAGTCCGATGGCGGTTTGCAGCACAATCTTGCGGCCGAACAGATCGCCGAGCTTGCCGTAGAGCGGCACGACGATAGTCGAGCTGAGCAGGTAAGCCGTCACGACCCACGACAGATTATTGAGCCCGCCCAATTCGCCGACGATGGTCGGCAACGCCGTCGACACGATGGTCTGGTCGAGCGCCGCAAGCAGCATGACGAGCAGCAGCGCGGGGAACAGCAGGCGAATCGGCGGATGGCCGGCGGCTTGCGCGTCCGCCTGATTTTCCGCCTGCCTGTCTTGCCGCGAACCGGCGTGCGGCTCAGCGTTCAGCACGCGCTCGGGTTGTGTGATAGTGGACTCTTGCATGGGGGCGTATTGAAATTAATTAATGCAGAAATTAATATATGCGACATCCGGTCGCGCGTCAAACACGACAGCAATGAAAAGGACTTCGTCGGTGGGCAAGAAGATGAGCGGTGGGAAGGCGGGCGCGAGTAGCGCGGGCGCGGCCAGGGTGCGCAAGAGCGCGACGCGCGGTGCGGGCGTCGCAGGCGGTGCTGTTAGAAAGGCAGTGCCGGAAGCAGCGCCGGCAGCCGCGCCGCAAGACGTTGCCGCGCGACGGCCTGGCCGGCCTTCGGGCGCGGCGCGCGGAGCTCAGCAGCGCGACCGTCTGCTCGACGCGGCGCTCGAGCTGTTCGCGCGCCAGGGCATCGTCGATACGACGCTCGGCGAGATTGCCCGCGAGGCCGGTTTCACGCCGGCGATGATGCATTACTACTTCAAGACGCGCGAGCAGTTGCTCGACGTGCTGATCGACGAACGTATCGGACCGTTGCGCGCGGGTCTCGGCGTGCCATTCCAGGAGCATGCCGACGATCCCGTCGCGGCCATCACGCAGCTTGCGCAGCGGATGGTGCGGGGGGCGGTGGAGCATCCGTGGTTTCCGTCGTTATGGGTGCGCGAAGTCATCAGCGACAGCGGTTTGTTGCGGCAGCGCATGCACGAGCGTTTCGGCGACGCAAATCAGAAGATGTCGCTTTCCGCCATCGAACGATGGCAGAAAGAGGGGCTTCTCAATGCGGCGCTTGAACCGTCGTTGATGTTCGTCACATTGCTCGGGCTGACGGTCTTGCCGCTCGCCACGTCGAAGCTGTGGCGCAACGATCCGAAGCGCCGCCAGGTCGGCGGCGAAGAAATCGCGCGCCACGCGGTCGCGCTGCTCACCCAGGGGATTGGTCCGAAGAAAGCTCAGTGAGCTGATTAAAAACCATAACGCGCAACCGGTTCGCGCACGTTACGTTGCACCGATGCGCGGCACATAACGTGCTACCGATGGGATGAACGCGAACGCTGCGCAACGGGGCTGCGGGCGTCGCACAAAA
The DNA here is from genome assembly GCF_041355255.1 of Paraburkholderia sp. RCC_158. Taxonomy (NCBI): domain Bacteria; kingdom Pseudomonadati; phylum Pseudomonadota; class Betaproteobacteria; order Burkholderiales; family Burkholderiaceae; genus Paraburkholderia; species Paraburkholderia sp. RCC_158. Next base: position 28,793 of record NZ_JBFUPM010000023.1, read on the forward strand.
ATCTGCGGAAAGACGAAAAGAAGCCGCGGCGGCGAGCTACGTGCGGAGCATCGCATGCGCTGCCGGGGGAATCGGGTGCCGGCACCGGTTGTCCTCGCAAGGACTCCGGGAGCCGTTTTTTCATTGGCGTGCAATTTTGGCGCGTTATGGTGCGCGCGTTGCAGGGACCCTTGTTTACAATCGTGCGCTTTCCTGCAACTCGGCACCTGAAATCGAGTCGGAACCATGAACAGCAACATCGCGGCCGCACAAAACGGCGGCAAGCAGCAAAACCAGCATAGTCAGCAGGGCGACACGTTGGCCAAGCCTGACGGCCTAACCGGATTTTTAGAGCAACAACAGAAGATGAACGGAGCATTGAGACTCGATCAGGCCACGATCGTGCTCGTAGAAGACGACCCGGACAGCCGGGAGTCGCTGACCCTGCTACTCGAAGCGGAAGGGGCAAACGTCGTTGCAGTGGCGGATGCCGAAGAGGGCGTCGAAGCGGCCGTCCGGCTGCTGCCCGACGCGGTTGTATGCGACCTCGAACTTCCCGCCATGGACGGCTTCTACCTGATCCAGCGTCTGCGTGATCACGAGATTCGCGGAGATCATGCGCCGTCGGTGGCGGTTGCCTTGACCGGCCATACGGATGACGCTTACCGTCTGCGAAGTATCGGCGAGGGTTTCCAGCATTTCATGACGAAACCTGCGTTGCCGGAAGATCTGGTGACGCTGCTGCACGACGCGATTGGCGCGCGTGCGGCGCGTTGAGTAGGTGAATTAACACGCCGCCCTGGCACGCCGCCCTGGCCGGCGGCGCTCCAAACGCCGCGAAATGCGGCGCGAAGCCGATACCGCTTTGCGCCGCCGTTACAGTCAAACCGCCGTTATTTCGCGGCGACGGGCGCCGTTGCTCCCGCCTTTGAAGAAACCGCTGCGGCGGCCTCTGCGGCCTGGCAGGCGGAACACAATCCCTTCAATTCGATTTCGTCGCTGGCGACGCGGTAACCCGCGTCTTCGATCTGCTCGATAAGCGCCTGGCGCAGTTTCGGCTGATGCAGTTCCGTCACGTTGCCGCATTGCTGGCAGACCACGAGAATGCCGTGCTGGCATTGCGTCAGGTCGTGGCAGACCGTGAATGCGTTGATGGACTCGATGCGATGCACGAGCCCCGCCGAGAGCAAAAAGTCCAGCGCGCGATAAACCGTGGGCGGCGCCGAGCCCGGATGAATCTGGCGCATTTCGTCGAGCAGCGAATACGCTTTAGTCGCGCGGCCCGAATTGAGCAGCAATTCGAGCACTTTGCGGCGAAGCGGCGTGAGCTTTTCCCCGCGTTCGCGACAATATTCCTCGGCAAGGGCGAGCGCCGCTTCGGGTGACTCGCCATGCGTATGCGCCGGCGCGTGCGTATGAGCATGCGCGTCGGCGGAAGCGGCGGGTTTCTCCGTTTTCGCGGGACTGGCGGAATGGGCGGCGTTCGCGGCGGGCTTGGCGTTCTTCATGCGTCGATTATAAAGGCCAACGCGCTATTGCTGCCGGGGCGCAAATAGCATCGCCGTCCGGCCCTGGACGTTCCCACCTGGCCGAGGCAACGCGGTCGAAGCTCACGTCAACGGAAAGTCGACGTATTTCTTGAAGCCCGAACGCGTGGCGATGCGCGAATACCACCGCTCGAGATTGGGCAGCGGCGGACGCTCGACGCCATCCAGCCCGAACCACCGCTTCGCGTACGCGCCGATCACGATGTCGGCGAGCGTGAACTTGTCGCTCTCGAGGAAAAAGCGTCCTTGCAGATGCGTGTCTAGCAGGTGCCACAGCGCGGTGACGTTGCGCACGTCGTCGGCGAGCTTCGCGGCGTCGCGCTGTTCCGGCGGCGTGCGCACGAGCGCCCAGAACACCGGCCGCTCCGCCGGTTGCAGCGTGGACAGCGACCAGTCCAGCCAGCGGTCGATGCTCGCGCGCAATTTCGGCTCGTCAGGATAAAGCGGGCTCGCCGCGCCGTATTGCAGCACCAGATAGCGCAAGATCGAGTTCGATTCCCACAGCACGAAGTCGTCGTCGACCAGCGTGGGAATCTTGCCCGTCGGGTTCATCGAAAGGTAGGCGGGTTCGTTGTTGCGCCCGAACTGCAGGCCCGCGTCGATGCGCTCGTACGGCAGCACCAGTTCATCGCAGCACCACAAAACTTTTTGCACGTTGACTGAATTCGCGCGTCCCCAGATCGTAATCATCCGGTCATCCTTTTTTGTCGACAGTTGGCAAGCCGCGCCTCGCGCGGCGTTCAACCAGTAACGATACACGATGCGCATGCTTTGCACGCGAGCGCGCCGCGCACGGCATGATGCGTTGCGTACAATGAGCGCACCGCAAAACGACGAGGCACCGCATGGCCCGCATTGTCCCCGACGACTGGAAGAGCCTCGCCGCCACCGGCGCGGCGGCGCGCGAACGCGAAACCCTTGCGCTGCTCGAAAAGGCGCTGCCTGAAAACTACACCGTCTATCACGGCGTGCACTGGACGCGTCTGAACCAGAACTTCTCGGTGTTCGGCGAGGCCGATTTCGTGGTCGTCAGTCCCGCCGGACGCGTGATGATCGTCGAGCAGAAAACCGGCTTTCTGCGCGAAACGCCGAAGGGGCTCGTCAAGGTCTATCTGCAAACCGAGCGCAACGTGGCGATCGCGCTCGCGCATACCATCGAAGGCTTGCACCGGCGTTTTACCGCGGCATTCGGCGCGGGCACCTATTTCATCGAAGAACTGCTGTATTGCCCGGACCATATCGTGAAGGACGCGGCGATTGCGGGCGTGAATCCCGCGCGGATCGTCGACGCAACCCGGCGCGATCGCCTCGCCGCAGTGATTCGTGAAGCGCTGCCCGCCGACGAGCCGCGTCTTCCGTGCGCGTCGAAGATCCATCACTTTCTCGCCGATGAACTCGCGCTCACGCCGGACGCAAGCGCGCTCGTCGGTCAGGCGGGCACGCTCGTCACGCGGCTCGCGGGCGGCCTTGCAACGTGGGCGCGGCGGCTCGAGTTCTCGCCGTTCCGGCTGCGCGTGATCGGCACGGCCGGCTCAGGCAAGACGCAACTCGCGGTGCAGGTGATGAAAGACGCGGTCGCGCGCGGCCAACGTCCTTTGTATGTGTGCTTCAACCGGCCGCTCGCCGATCACATCGCGCGCGTCGCGCCGCCCGAGGCGAAGGTCGCGAACTATCATCAACTGTGCGACTGGATCGCGCGCGATGCGGGCCGTCAGCCCGATTTTCAATCGGGCCAGGTGTTCGATCAGCTCGAAGCGATGTTCGCCGAAACTCCAATCGACGCGCGCTGGCAATTCGACGTGCTGATCGTGGATGAAGGGCAGGACTTTCAGGAGCCGTGGGTCGCTGCGCTAGAACGTCTGCTGAGCCCCGGCGGCGCGTGGTGGTGGCTCGAAGATCCGCTGCAGAACCTGTACATGCGCGAACCGGTCGCCTTGCCCGGCTGGACGACGCTGAAGGAAACCACCAACTACCGCAGCCCGCGCGACATTCTCGATTACGTGCGCGAGGTAGTCGGCGGCTCGGTGTCGAGCGCGGCGGCGCTGGCGTCAGGCAGTCCGTTCGACGGCTCCGACATCTCGCTGTCCGTCTACGACGAAGCGAACGCGGCGGAGGGCGCCATTGAGGCAACCAAGCGCGCCATCACGCAGGCGCTGTCGCTCGGCTTTCGCAAGCAGGACATCGCAGTGCTGTCGTTTCGCGGACGCGAGGGCTCCGCGATGACCGCGCAGGATCATCTCGGCCCGCATCGGCTGCGCAGCTTCACGGGCAAGTACGATTTGTTTGGGAATCCGGAATATCGTGACGGGGACGTTCTGTTCGAGTCGATCTATCGCTTCAAGGGTCAGGCGGCGCCGTGCGTGATTCTCACTGAGGTCGACTTCGATACATTCGATGAGCGTATCGCGCGCAAGCTGTTCGTCGGCGCGACGCGCGCAACGATGAAGCTGATCATCGTCGCTTCGCAGCGTGCCGCGCGGCATCTGCATCTGCGTGACGCGAAGGACGGCAAGGAACGGGAGACGCGCGAAGCCTGACGCGCGCACTAGCTATTGCGCGAGTTCATGGGCAAGCGCGGGCCACGCGCGCGCGGCGACCAGCACACCGCTGCGCGTGTGCGCGTCCCACCAGATCACGCGCAACAGCGGCGCTTGTTGCGCGATCAGCAAGGCCTGCACCGGATCGCTTTCCACAAAGTGCGTGACGCCGCCCGCGAGCGCCGCCGACGCCTTATGCGCGGCCGCGCCGGCCGGGCTTTCGTCGTGCGTGCCGGGCACGCGCATCACCAGTTGCATATGGTCGAAGCCATGCCGCTCGAGCCAGGCCTCGGTACGCGCGCGGTCCGTTTCCGGCCGGCCGGTGATGATCGTGCGAACGCGTTGCAGGTCGATGCCCGGCAGCACCTCGAAGGGCAGCAGCGCGTCGCGTTCGAGCAGCGCGGCAGCGAGGTCTTCGTCGTAGCGCGCGAGCGGCACGTCGGGAAGCAGAATGCCGTCGAGGTCGATTGCGTAGGTTGCGTAGTGATGGTCGTCCGCCATCGCGGGCGCTTCGCCGGCTTCAACGCGCGCCCAGTCGTCGCGATAACGCTGCGTGTAGGCCTGGCGCTCCCACGGAAATAGCGCGAAGTAGCCGCGTGCGTCGATCGCGTAGTCGGGCTGCGTGCGGCTCAGGTCGTCGACCGCGCCGGTCAGCGTCCTCACGACGAGGCCATGCTGCTCGAGGAACGCGATGCAATCGACGAGCGTAAAACCGCGCCCCGCAATGTCCTCGCACAACAGCACCTTGGAGCCGGCGGGCGGGATCGGCAGCGTCGAGTCCCACGCGACCTTGCGCGATGCGCGGTCGTAGCGCAGAAACGCGACCGGCGCGCCGGCCGAATGCGAAACCATCAGCGCGAGCGGCGCACCGCCGCGCAGAATGCCGATTGCCATCGCAAAACCTTCGGCGAGCAACGCGGGTTGCAGCGATTCAATCCAGTGATCGAGTTGCTCGTACGTGAGGGGCAAAACCGGCTTGTTCATAACGCTCGTTGAGTCGCTTAACGCGAGTGAGAAGGCGCCCGCCCAGCGGCGCGACGCGCTAGCGAAGGGCGCTTTGGCGAGCCTTCGTTTTTTCCTGCAAAGAATTTTGACATATTATGCATGCCGTTCGGCAATCGCGCGTCGGGGTGATGCGCGCTACGGCAAGCCGGGGCGCTGCGTTCCGCGAGGGCGGCGGCGCCGCAAAAGAACAGCTACGGATAAAAAGAAATGACCAAAGCGACAGCAACAGTGCAACGAGGATTCGGCGCGCCTGCGAGCGTGCGCTGGGCAATGGGGTTGATCCTCGCGCTGACCGCATGGAGCGTGCAGGCGCAGACGGACGCGACGGCGCTCGCGCTCGACGTCACGGGAAAAATCGGCAAGACCAACGACGCCGCGCACCGTTCCTATCACTTCGACGAGGCGCAATTGCTGGCGCTGCCGGCTCGTTCGATCACCACCTCGACCACCTGGACACCGCGTTCGAGCTTCACAGGACCGCTGCTGGCGGATATTCTGAAGACGGTCGGCGCGTACGGCACGCAGATCGAGATCCACACGCTCGACGACTATACGTACACGGTGCCCGTCTCAGATTGCGACCGCTACGGCGTTGTATTGGCGTACAGCATCAACGGCCGGCGTCTAAAAATCAGCGACTTCGGTCCGCTGTTTCTCATCTACCCGCGCGATGCGTTCCCCGATGAACTCGCGGGCGCCTCGGGCGATTCGAAATTCGTATGGCAGATCAAGGCACTCATCGTCAAATAAAGCGCCGTCCTGGGCGCCGGTTTTTTTATGTGCTGATCTGGCTCACCGCGCTTGCGGCGCCCGCCGGCGCGATCGGCTATCTGCTCTACGCGAACCTGCTCAATCCCGACACGACCGAGTCGCTGACGGGCTCTTACGACGGCTTCTACTGGGACGCGGCGCAGTTGCAGATCGCCTACGCGCGCTTCGAGAACCAGTTGCTGTTGTATCAGGCCGGCGTCGACGACGATTACCCGCGGCTCACGTTGCGCTATCAGTTGCTGCAATCCAAGTTGCATGTGATGGAAGGCTCGACGCGCCGGCTCACCACGCAGGTCGCGCTGGTGCAGCGGCAACTGGATGAAATCCACGCGCTCGACCGCATGCTCGCCGGTCTCGCGCCTGACGTCGCCGCACTGCCGACCGATCGGGGCGGCGTCAACCGCATCGTCGCGCAATTGCGCCAGCACTGGAACGAGGTCAACGATCTCGCGCTGAGCCGCCGTTTCGCCGATGTCGCCGACCGCGAAGCGATGAACCGCGACTTCATCGACAAGCGGCGGCTGCTGTTTGCCGGCGGCATGATCCTGCTGCTGCTGTCCGCGGCGGCCACGTTGCTGCTCGTGGTCAACGGCCGGCGCCGCACGCGTCTCATGCATCAGCAGCACGCGGCGCTTCAGGCCGAGCACCAGGCGAGCCGCGCCGCGCGCGAGGCGAGTCTCGCGAAAGACGCGTTTCTCGGCATGATCAGTCACGAGCTGCGCACGCCGTTGCATGCGATCGTGTCGTCGATCGAACTGCTCGGCTTCAACTATCACTCCGAAGCGGACCGCAAGGTGATTCAGCGGCTCGAAACCGCGGCGCGGCATCTCGAAGCGCAGATGAAGGACCTAACCGATTACGCGCGACTCGGCGCCGGCAAGCTCGAACTGCGTCACGAGCACTTCGAGCCGCGCGAGTTGCTGGCGTCGATCGTCGACGAACATGCGATGTCCGCGGCCTCGCGCGGCCTCAAGCTCGAAAGCGAGGCAAGCGGCGTGACGGGTCTCGTCGATTCCGACCCGCACCGCATTCGTCAGATCGTCAACAACCTGGTGACCAACGCGATCCGCTACACGGAAACCGGCACGGTGCGCGTGAAGCTGATGCAGCGCCCGGCGCTATTGAGCTTCGTGGTCAGCGACACGGGGCCGGGCGTTCCCCAGGCGCAAATCCCGCTGATTTTCGAGGAGTTCACGCAACTGGACGGCTCGCGTACGCGCCGCTTCGAAGGCGCGGGCATGGGCCTGACTATCGTGCAGGGACTCGTACGGCTCTTTGGCGGCACCGTCGAAGTCGCGAGCGTGGTGGGCGAGGGCACGACTTTCACCGTGACGATTCCGGTCACGCCGGTCGCGCCTGCGCCTTCGCGCGACGCCGCGGCGCAAACGGAGCCGGGCGACGCGCGGCCAGGCGTGCTGATCGTCGACGACAACCGGCTGATTCGCGAGTCGCTCAGCGAGATGGTCGCGCACATGGGCTACGACGCGCACGCCGTCGCCAACGCCGACGATGCGCTCGCGTGGCTCGACGCGCGCCGCTGCGATCTCGTGCTGCTCGACCTGCATATGCCGGGGCGCGACGGCTACGCGCTACTCGCGGATCTCGCCGCGCGCGGCGGGCCGTCGTCAGGCGTGCCGGTGATCGTGGTCAGCGCTTATGCGCCGGAGCCCGGCGAACAACAGGAGGAACAGAGGAACGGCGCGCAGCCGTTCTTTGAAGCGTTATTAAAGCCAGTACATTACGGCGATCTGCGCAACGCATTGCAGCGCGCGCTGGCTTCGCGGCATACCGCGTGAGGCGCCGCCCCTAAGCCTAGGCCGCAAGCCCAAGCGCAGGACTACTGCCTCAGGGCCGATTCAGCCGTTTCGACAGATCGGCGACGAGAATCGCCATCCGCGCGGGCTTTTCATAGCAGGCGACGTCGTAATTACGGATCACCTGGCTGATCTCCGACTCGCTCGCCTTGCCGGTCAGCAATTCGCCTGTCAGAACGAAGATCGGCGCGTCAGGATTTTCTGACGCCCGCACCGCGCGAATCGCGGCCGCCGAGGTTTGCGAGCCGAACAGCCAGTCGATCACGATGCCGTCGAACACCTGCGTTTGCAGTTGCTCGGCAAAGGCCGCGAGTCCGTAGATCGCCACGGCGGCAAAGCCGCTGCGCTCGAGGTAATCGCGCAGATTGTCGGCGCTCGCGTGATCGTCGTCGACCACGGCGATGGTCGGCTTGTCGGTCTCCGCGCGGCGCGGATAGATCTCGATCTTGTGGACTTCGTACGCGCTTTGATACAGAGCGCCGTCGTGCCGCGCGACGCGCCACTGGCCGAGCTTCGAGTAGGCGACGAAGTCCGGGCGGCTGCCGGGTTCCAGCGCCGCGCCCACCCAGGCGGTGCACGGCAATTCGATCGCGCCGATGCAGAACACGGCTTCCTGCGCGATCGCGCCGACCATGCCGGGGTCGAGCGACTGCGCGCCGAAGAGCTGCGCGGCGGGCTCGCCGTACACCTCGGCGACCTTCTTGATTTGCGACAGCGTCCATGGGCTATTGCCGCGCAGCTTGCGGTGCCCTTGCGAAAAGCTCAGATCGAGGATGCGGCAAAGTTCTGTGGTTTGCTGTCGCTTGCCGATTCCGTGCCGGCTCATCAACTCGCGCACGCGCTCGGCGACTGCGATGGAGTCAGGTGAGTGTGTTTCGTTGGTCATACTGCGTGAGAATCCGCCGTCTTAAAGGGCTGTGGTGGGCGATACGGCAGGCGTAACGCGGCCATGCATCATGGACACGGCGCGACGCAGCTACGCGGGGGACAGCAAATGTACCGCAAAAAACATCGCGGTCGGCTTTTTGTGTTATGCGCTTTGCATAACCCCATTTTACCGATGAAACCGGGCCATATCCACCCAGGGCTCTTGCGAACGGCGTCAGTTCACCGGCATCTTGGCGAGTTTGGCCGCCGAGTTCCTCAGTCCTTTGAAGATCCGCTCGGCAACCCTGGCCGGAAACCGTTCCGGCAAATCCGCCGAGACCTGGTCGATCACGTTCGGCGTCTGTTCGATGAGGCGCTCGATCAGCGGTTCGGCGCTCGCGCCGTACGAGCATTTGAGCGCCATCGTGTTGAAGTGGCGCCGCTGCACGTCGCGAAACGCGTCGTGCTTGCTGCGCGACCACATGCCCATCGCAAGGCGCGCCTTGAACCACGACCACTGGTTCGGCCCGCTGCCTTCGACGGGCCAGATCGACATGACGTCGTAAAGCGGCGTCAGCCGGTATTGGCCGCCCGCGAGCAGGCGAATGCTGAAGTTCTTCGCGTGGCCGTCCGGCGCGGCGAGCATCCAGAAGAGAATCTGGCTGGCGAGCAGCGTTTCGATGTCCTGCGCGGCCGCGACCGATTGCTGCAAAACGCGCGCGAGGTCGAGCACGCCGGGACCGCCTTCATTCTCATACTTGCGATGCGACGGCACGCCGTACACCTGGCAAAAATCCTCTTGCGGCAGGCGCAACAGCCATTGCCCGCTCGAATGCAGTTGCCGGTCGAAGCGCTCGACGCTCAGCACGCGCTGTTTGCCGAACGCCACGACTTCCGTGTTCGCGACCGGCAAACCGTAGGCGCGCAGGATGCGCAGGCACAGCCATTCGTTTTCGACCGAGGTGCTGAGATCGGCCAGCTTGTTGCCGACGAGTCCGAGCGGCAGCTTGAAGATATGCGTGGTGGGCGTCGCGCCGTGCGGCCGCTTCCATTGTCCTTCGTGCCATAGCAGCGCGGTTTTTTCCTGCGCGCCGGCAAGGGAGATGCGGAAATCGTCGTCGCTTTGGTCCGCTGCGCCGAGCGTGGGCGCGCTCACCGTGCGCGTCAGCATGGTCTCGATTTCGGCCTCCGAGAGCGGCGTACCCTCGATCCGGTCGACGTGCTCCGGCACGTCGTCTTCGGGCAGCAACTGCACGGCGCCGACGCAATCGCGGCCGATGGCTTGCAGCAGATCGAAGGCGTCGAGCGTCTCGGTCTGATAGCGCTGCGCGATGCGCTTTCTGATGACCTCGCTGTCGGGCAGCAGGTTGTCGAAGTAATTGAGGACGCGCGGCCCTTTGTGCGCCAGGTTGCCGGGCGCGAAAGGCAGCGAGAGCGACAACGGCCTGCCGGCAGGCGAGGCGATCCACGCTGTGTCGTAGGAAAATTCCATCGGACCGCGCGCCGGAATCCGCCAGACGCCGACGCGCTCGCCGTTTGCCCAAACGGAAAGTGCGCGCGAATGTGTAGGGCGGGTCATGCTCACCACTCGATCAACGGCGCCGGCTCAAACTCCGGCTTGTTCTTGTCGCGCATTTGTAACTGCAGCCCGTAGGCGCCGCATAGCGCGAGCAGTTGAGCCACGGTCAGCGCGGCTGCGTCGGTTTCCCAGGTGGAAATGCGGCTTTGGCTCACGCCCACCCGCGCGGCGGCTTCCGCCTGAGTGAGACCTGCCTGCCGTCTGCTCGCGGCAAGCAACTGGGCAATCTGATTCGGGGTGGCGATGAGATGCAGCATGTCAAATATCCGTTTGGCGAATAAATGCATTTTATTCGTCTCGCGGATATTTGGCAAATATTCGCGAGATGAATACGCGTGCAAAATATCTGCCAGACGGATATTTGCCATTTATTCGTCTGGCAGATAATTTTCCCGCTCCGTCGTCCGTCCGCCAAACCCAATGCGGACGGGCTTTCCAGCGCTTTGCGCAGGTCGGCGTTGCAGGCAACCGCCTGTCCTGCGAAGATGATGTCCGCGCTTAAAACCTCCTTGCCCGATGACGACAACCTATCCGCTGCACGCCGGCTTCACCTCCGCCGACCAACCGTTTCCGCACCACGCCGACGTGGTGATCGCCGGCGCCGGCATCATGGGTTGCGCGGCGGCCTACTATCTGACGCGGCGCGGGCTGTCGGTGGTCGTGCTCGACAAGTCGCGCATTGCCGGCCAGCAGTCGTCGCGAGCGTGGGGTTTCGTGCGCCAGCAGGGCCGCGAATCGGCGGAAGTTCCGCTGATGATGGCGGGCATTCCGCTGTGGACCAGCCTCGAGCGCGAACTGGATTTCGATCTGGAGTGGCGTCAGGGCGGTTGCCTCTATGTCGCCACCGACGAGGACGACTGGACCTCGTTCCAGCAATGGATGGACGTGGCGCGGCAGCACGGGCTCGACACGCGCACGCTCGATCGCAAGCAGATCGACGCGGTGGTGACCGGCATGCAAGGCACGGCGCTGGGCGGCCTCTACACGCCGAGCGACGGTCAGGCCGAGCCGCGCCGCGCCGCCGCCGCTTTCGCGGCGCGGGCCGCGCAAGCCGGCGCGCTTTTTTTCGAAGGCTGCGGCGTACTGGGCGTGGAACTCGCGGCCGGTGCGATTGCAGGCGTGGTGACCGAGCGCGGGACGGTCCACACGCCGCGTTTCATTTGCGCCGCGGGCGCGAGCAGTTGGCGTCTGCTGAAGACGCTGGGCCTCGAACTGCCGCAGCAGGCGGTGCGCGGCACCTGCATGCGCACGAATCCGTTGCCGCATGTGAGCGCGTCGACTTTCTGGGGCCACGGGCTCGGCGTGCGGCAGCGCGCGAACGGGGCGATCAATCTCGCCGACGACATGCAGGTCGACGTCGACATGACGCTCGGGCATTTCCGTGCGCTCAAATGGTTTGTGCCGGAGCTGTGGAGTCAGCGCGAGAAGTTCAGCTTTCATCTGAACGGCGCGTGTCTGCGCGACTTGCGTGAGCGACTGCCGGGCGCCGTGCCGCCTGGCGAGCGCCTGCTGCATCCGCGCGATCCGCATCCGCAGCCGAACACGAGCCACGCGCCGCGCGCGCTGGCGAAGCTGCGCGCGCTCTTTCCCGCGTTGAAGGACGCGCAGGTCGTCGAATCGTGGGCCGGCCTGATCGATGTGCTGCCCGACGGCATTCCGGTCATCGACGCGCCGCCGCAAGTCAGCGGTCTGACCATTGCCACCGGCTTTTGCGGGCACGGTTTCGCGATGGGCCCGATCGTCGGCAAGCTGCTCGCGGAGATCAACGACGGCGGGCAGCCGTCGCTCGATCTGTCCGCGTTCCGTTTGCAGCGTTTCTTCGACGGCACGATGCAGCGGCCTCGCAGCATGCTATGAGCGCGCCTGCCGATTTTCTCCGCCCGCATTCTTCCGATCACGTCAGCATGAACGAACCGACTTTGCGTCACGCCGGAGTTCCGTACTACACCCAGTGGGGCAGCCCCGACTGGGTGCGCGCTATCGTCGAGCGGGCAGCCGATCCTTGCGACGATCCCGGCTGGCAGACGAGCGGCTTCACGGACCCGCAGCGCTACCGTTTCTGGGCGAAGCGCCTTTGCGGGCTGACGTGCCTCGAATCCGCGCTCGACTATTGGCGTATCGAACACGCGCCGCGCGCCGCGCTGCTCGACGAAGCGTTGCGGCACGGCGTATATCGCATGCGGGATGACGGCGGCGTCGACGGCCTGATCTATCGTCCGTTTGCGGTATGGGTGCAGGAGGCGTTCGGCGTACGCGTCGACGTGTTGCCGCAGGCGTCCATGGAGGAAATCGCCGCGCGTCTCGATGCGCGCACGCTCGCCATCGTGTCGGTGAGCCCGGAGATCCGCTACCCCGACGAGCCGAACCAGCGCCAGGGCGGACACCTCGTTTTGCTGCACGGACGCGATGCCGGCGGCGTGTGGTTTCACAATCCTTCGGGCATCGGGCCGCAGCAGGCTGATGTTTATCTGCCGTTCGCGACGATGACGCGGTTCTACGCGCGACGCGGGATGACGCTCAGTTGGCCGGGGCGCTGAGCGGCGGCAAGCCGCTGCCGATCAGGCCCGTTTTCTGCTCGACCGTCCGTATCGACATCTGCGATACAGGACCCGACATGAAGAAAACTCACGCCCTGCTCGCCGCGAGCCTTGTCGCACTCAGCACCGTCGGCGCGGCGCATGCCGCCACCCACGATGAACAGGCCAAGGCCTGCCGCGGCGACGCCATGCACTTTTGCGCGTCCGAAATTCCGAACAAGGCGAAGATCACGGCGTGCATGAAGCAGCACGTCGACGAACTGAGCCCGCCTTGCCGCGCGATGTTCAAAGGCGGCAAGAAGTCCGGCGACAGCGACGGGAAGTCGACCGCGGCGCAATAAATCCGCTTTGAGCGAAACAGCGTGCGCGACGCGCGGGGAAGCGCGTCGCGCATCGGCGCGGCATGCCGTGATGCGCTGCCGACGCCGTCCCGCGTCGTAGAATCGGTTATTCCGACTGCGACCACCTATCTCACCCATGACCCGTCCGACCACGCAGATCTTCGACGCCGAAGCGACCGCGCGGCTCACACCGTACGCCGCGCTCGTCGACGCGTTAAAGCGCGCCAGCATCGACTACGCGCAGCGGCGCATAGCGAGTCCCGAGCGCCTCGTCGTGCCGCTCAACGAAGGCGGCGTTCTGCTGTCGATGCCCGCGACCGCGCCGGACCTCGCGATCCACAAGCTGGTCAACGTGTGCCCGCGCAACGGGCCGCGCGGCTTGCCGACCATCCACGGCCAGGTGATGGCATTCGACGCCGACACCGGCGAGACGCTTTTCATCCTCGACGGCCCGACGGTGACCGGCCGCCGCACCGCGGCTATGTCGATGCTCGGCGTCGCCACCTTTGCCGCGGCCAGGCCGCGCGAGTTTCTGCTGATCGGCACGGGCACGCAGGCGCTCAATCATCTGCAAGCGATCGGCGAGCTCTATCCCGAGGCGCGCGTCTGGGTGAAGGGCAGTGCGCCGGCGCGCGCTGAGGCGTTTTGCGCCGCGCATCGCGGCAAGGTGTCGGAGTTGCAGCCGCTTGCGCAGCCCGACGCGCCGCTGCCGGAATCGATCGACACGGTGATTGCGCTGACCACGAGCCGTCAGCCGGTTTACGACGAGGCGGCGCGCGCGGGGCGGCTCGTGATCGGCGTCGGCGCGTTCACGCCCGAGATGGTGGAAATCGGCGCGCGCACCATTGCGGGCAGCGCGCTTTTCGTCGACGACGAGGCGGGCGCGAAACACGAGGCCGGCGATTTCATCCAGGCCGGCGTGGATTGGGCCAGCGTTCGCGGCATTGCTTCGGTGCTGGACACGTCTGCTCCGGCGCCTGCCCAAACACCGGTCGTTTTCAAAAGCGTCGGCTGTGCGGCGTGGGATCTGGCGGCCTGCCGCGTCGCGCGCGAGGCTTGGTCGCGCGGATAAGCAGGTGACAGCACGCGACAGCGAGCGACATCGGCCGGCGCGCGAAAAACGCCTTAAAAACAGCGCCTTGCCGCCCGCGTTGGCATATTGCGCCAACGTGCGGCGCATGTTGCCGTGCAAACAATCGCAAAACGTTGCACCATAGGCGTTTGCCGGAAAAACCTGCCGATGGGTGCCGTCAGGCCCAGCATCGGCTTCTTCCGCCTTTGCCCAGGGCCAGCGGTTGTCGCTGGTTCTTCGGCATCCGACGACGCCTTCCTTCTCACCACGCTGCGACCGCGCTATGACGACTCAACACGCTTCTGCGACTCCCGAGCTTCCGCTCGACATGATCATCTTCGGCGGCACCGGCGACCTGTCGTTTCGCAAGCTGCTGCCCGCGCTGTACATGGCGCATCTGCATTGCAATTTGCCGCCCGAGACGCGCATTCTCACGATCGGGCGCAAGCCTTGGTCGCGCGAGGAATACATCGCCGAGTTCATGGAGCAGAAGGCCAAGCCCTTCATCGAAAAGAAAGCGTTCGATGCCGCCGCGTGGGACAAATTCCTCGCGCTGTTCGAATACGTGCGCATGGACGTCGATTCGGCCGACGACTATCTGCGCCTGAGGGAAGCATCGCGCGACGGTGTGCGCCGCGTCTTTTATCTGGCGACGTCGCCGGATCTCTTCATGAACATTTGCGAGAACCTCTCGGCTGCGGAACTCGTGGACGACCAGTCGCGTGTCGTGCTCGAAAAGCCGCTCGGTCACGATCTCGCGTCCGCGCAGGAGATCAACACCGCGGTCGGCAAGCATTTCAACGAAGCGCAGATCTACCGGATCGACCATTACCTCGGCAAGGAAACGGTGCAGAACCTGATGGTGCTGCGCTTCGGCAATCCGATTTTCGGGCCGCTGTGGCAGGCGCCGTACATCAAGCGCGTGCAGATCACGGTCGCGGAAACGGTCGGCGTGGGCAGCCGCGCCGGCTTCTACGACAAGACCGGCGCGCTGCGCGACATGGTGCAGAACCACCTGCTGCAACTGCTGTGCATCGTTGCAATGGAGCCGCCCGTGTCGCTCGATCCCGATGCGGTCCGCGACGAAAAGCTCAAGGTGTTGCGCTCGCTGCGGCCCATGACGCCCGAGGACATCGCCCGTGATACCGTGCGCGGCCAGTACACGGCCGGCGCGGTCGACGGCGAGGCGGTGAAGGGCTACCTCCAGGAAGAGAATGTGCCGGCCGGCAGCCGCGCCGAGACCTTCGTCGCGTTGCGCGCGCATATCAACAACTGGCGCTGGGCCAACGTGCCGTTTTTCCTGCGCACCGGCAAACGCATGCAGAAGAAGGTGTCGGAGATCGTCATCGAATTCTCCGACTTGCCGTTCTCCATCATTCCGAGCGGCGGGCGCAACTACGGCAACCGTCTCGTGATCCAGTTGCAGCCGGAAGAGTCGATCCAGCTTCAGGTGCTCGCGAAGGAACCGGGCAGCGGCATGCATATGCTGCCGGTGAATCTGAACCTCGATTTGCAGCAGGCGTTCAGCGAGCGCCGCGCGGAAGCCTACGAGCGTTTGCTGATCGACGTAATTCGCGGACGCCTCACGCACTTCATGCGCCGCGACGAACTCGAAGCCGCGTGGGCCTGGGCCGAGCCGATTCTCGAAGGATGGGCGAAGTCCGGCGAGCGGCCGCGCAACTATACGGCGGGCACGTTCGGGCCGGCTGCGTCGACGGCGCTCATGGCGCGTGAGAATGCCGTTTGGGCGGAGGAGTCGCAGTAAGTTAAGCACATGCGAGCGGCCGGCAATTGTCATTGTCGGCTTCTTTAGCGCAATGAAAAATGGCCTGTGCGATGCAGGCCATTTTTTTGTCCAGCGACGCGACGCGACGCGACGCGTCGCGTTATCGCGTTGCCGCGCTACGGCAGCGAAATCGTCAGCGTGGCCGATTGCGGCCCGAGCTTGACCACCTGCGAATACGGCGCCAACGTGCGCAACGTCTGATCCCGCAGATAAGTATTCAAGCCGAGATACGCAAGCAACCCGACCAGCGCGAAAACCGCGCCGATCGACCACAACGGCACTTCACGCTTCAGACGATGCGCGACCTGATCGGGCAGCGGCCAATGCGGCGCGAACGGTGCGCGCTTGCCCTTCATATGCGCGATTTCATCGCCGATGCGTGCCGTCAGATACGCGAGCTTCTCCGGTCCTTCGAGCAGATACTTGCCCTGGAAACCGAGCAGCAGGCACATATGGAACACTTCCAGCGATTGCAGCCGCGCCGCGCCTTGCGCCCGGCATTCCTCGAGATACTGGAAGAACTTCTCGCCCGCGAGCTGCTCGCCGAACAGCACCAGTTGCAGCGGCCGCCGTTCCCATTCGGTGCGGATGCTGAAGCTGGACGACAGCACCGACTCGTCGATAGCCGCACAGAACGCAAACTTCGATGCGTACACATCTTCCGCCGATGCGTTCAGCTTCTTCGCGCCACGCTCAAAGTCGCCGAGAAACTGCTGGATACGCTGACTGAACTCATGCGCGTCGCCCGGCTCGCGGCCGTTCTTCAAAAGAAACAGCATGAAGAAGCCGTCGTACAGCAGGTCGAGCAGCGAGCGGACCTGATAGCTCGGCTCGGCCGCCGGAGCGGGCGTCGCGGCAGGCGTGCTGCCGCCAAAGAGTGAAGGCGCGTAGCTCATGATGTGACCGCGATCAGTTCAAGTTGAAGATCGTTGATGCCCGACGGCGCATAGATCATTGCCGATTGCGCCTGCAGCATGCGCTCATAGAGGCCGCCGCGCGGCTCGAACGAGAAGTAGCACGCGCCGGGTCGCACGGGAATGGCGGGCGGCACTTGCGGCGTGTAGACGAGCCGCACGCCCGGCATGGCCGAGAGCACGAGCTTGTCCACGTCGTCGGGCGCGCCGACCTTGAAGCGTGCGGGCACCGCTTCGACGAGCTCGGCCGTCGGCATGTCGGCGGACACGGCAATGTAGAACATCGTCTTGTCGTCGATCTTGCCGGAATCGAGCCGGCCCGCATGAAACGACGGACGCACTTCTTCGAGCGCGATCGCGAAGTAGCGCGTGGAGATCACCGTTTCGAGCAGATCGCGCAGGATCGTGTCGAGCCGCGCGAAGCCGGGGCCCGGATCGTCGTGACGATAGGCCGGCAGATCGGATAGCGCATAGCCCTTCGAGAACGTCATCAACTGGCCGGCGAGGCGCAGCAGTTCCTGAAAGAGCCGCTCGGGATGCAGCGCCGAATGCTGATACAGATGCGCAAGCGACGCAAACGCCGCGCTCGCCGTGTGCAGCAGCCAGAACGACGCGATGTCGCCCGAACGGAACTCGATGATGTTCTTGGTCGGCTCGCGGTGAAAACCATAGAGCGCGTTGACCTTCGCCTGCAACGCGTCGATCAATTGGCGCAGCCGCTGATGCAGAACCGGCGACGCGTCGATGGCGAGACACGGCGGCACGAAGCTGTCGTCGATCTCGAAGCCCGACGTCGCCGTGCGGCGCACGCGCACGAGCGGCACCGACAGCAATTGATCGCGCGGCTCGCTATGAGCGATCAACTTGACGCTCGTCTTGAGGAACGTGATGTCGGCTTCGGCGGCGTCGGTGAAATGATCGGCGACGGGCGTCTGCTCGCTCACGTACCGCGCGACGAAGCCCGCGCTGCTGTCCTGCGAATAGTTGGCGCCTGTCTCGCGCAGCGGATGCAGCGCGAGATAGAACGTGAATTCGTTGATGCCGTCGGGCAACGTGTCGAGCGCGATGGGCGGCGGCAGGTCGTCCGCTTGCGGCGCGGAGTAGAGCGCGCCGTCGGGAAACACCAGCGACAGTTCGCTCACGCGCAGCACGTTGCTGCCGAGCGCGTCGCGGTCGAAGCGCGCGGAGCGCACGCCCCAGTTGTACGGCTGGATGGCCTGGATCGACTCGAAGAGGCGCGCCTCGTGATAGGCGTCCTGACGCTGAAAATGCTGCGGCCTCAGAAACAGGCCTTCTCCCCAGAGCACTTTTGCGGAATAACTCATGTCAAACCTGTTATATGGGTTCAGCGTGCGGCGCGCCCGGAATAACCCGATTCGGGCGTCGCATTGTTAATTCTCTAGAAAATGTTAAATCGCAATGGTCCGGCATCTTTAACCGCAGCTAACCGAAGAAAGCATATTCAGCGGCTGTGCGGGCAATCCCTGTTCCGGCGGGATCACTGTGCCGTTGGTCACGGTCATTGCACAGTTATGCAGGCCGACCATTATGCCGGATTTCTCCGACTTCGCCGGGTCGAAGGCGAATTTCCAACGCTGCATGGCCGGATCGCGGAATAGCGCGACGATACCCAATGCCTGCGCTTCACGCGACACCTTTTCGGTAACAACGTAACGTTGGCCGGGGATTAGCGTCACTTCGCGCACGCTGAGCAGATCGCCGCCGAGAGTGGTCTTTTCCTTGCCGACATCGGTAAATGCGTCGAATGGCGCCTGCTGGAATGAAGTCGGATCTTTCAAAGCGTAAAGACGCACGACCAGCGCCAAAGGGCGTTTGTCATTCGCGGCATTCAGATTGGGCGCCGCATATAACGTGAGCGCGACATTGCGCGGCGGTTTCTGCGCGTCCGGCAGTTCCGGCTTACCGAGGCCGCTTGCCTGCAAAGCCGCGTTGGCAGCGGCTCCGAGCACCGTCACGCCCGCGGCGCAACCGCCCAGAAGGGCGCATAAGGCGGCGTGAGTAATCAATAGCGATGCATGGCGAACAAGACGCGAATTCATATACATCGACCGGCTGCCGCCGTCCCCCGTCTAAACATCAATAACGAAATCATTCCGGCGAGATTTCAGCAACTAATGCCGCTTTCTGCCGTTTACTGCCGCTCTACTGCCGCTCGATGCAACGCGCATGTAATGCCCATGCTGAGCGCATCTTTCGTCCGCTAGTGGAAATTTTTGCCGGAGCGCGAGCTGCTACTATTGCGTCAGGAAACAATTTCTGCTCGCCTGGTTTTAAAGATCCATGCGTATTTTTTTCGTGCAATGCTTCTTCACATGAAAGTTGAATTATCGAAAGTTGGCCTGTACTATACCCGCGCACTTGAAGCAAAGCAAAACTCCGGTTTCTCCCTTGAATTAAAAAATCGCACGTCGGTGAAAAACGATGAATGACCGTCTGTTAGTAAAACTATCTGGGGTAGTGTTGGCTTGCGGCGTGATGGCCGGTTGCGCGACACAGGGCAACAACGCGGCAACCACACCGGAGGCTTTTAATAAGCAACTCGCGGACGCGGATACCGTGGCGAAAGGCGGCGATCAGGATCGCGCTATCGCGCTTTATCAGCAGCTTTCAAAATCCGATCCGACGCGCGAAGAACCGTGGTCGCGCATTGCGCAGATCCAGTTCGCGCAAGGTCATTACGGGCAGGCTATTGTCGCCGCGCAAGAAGCGTTGCAGCGCGACCAGACCGATCGTCAGGCAAAGAGCGTGCTGGCCGTCGCGGGCCTGCGCGTCGCCACGCAATCACTGGGTGAGTTGCGTCAGGACGCGTCGCTCGCAGGCGATGCGAAGTCGGACGCGCAGGCGCTCGCGAAGCAGTTGCGCGACACGCTCGGCGAGGCAACGCTGTTCCCGCCCGACCCGAACGACAAGCAGGCTCAGAAGAAAAAGCGCGTGATTCGCCGCGTCACGAAGAGCAAGGCCGTGGAAGCGCCGGAAGCAACCACCAGCGCCGCGGCCCCTGCCGCCACGCCGGCTGCTCCTGCCGCTCCCACTCCCGCACCTGCGGCGCCCGCAGCGCCCGCCAAGGCCGCGCAAAGCGGCGGCGCGTCAGATCCGTTCAGCGCGCTGCGCTGATCTTCACGCCTCACCATCAGCATTCGGGAGCCGACGATGGCGAAGAAAGAAAGCATACAGAAACGCTTGCAGAAAGTGCGGCCGCCCCGCGTGCAGCTCACCTATGAGGTGGAGCGCGGCGATGCGATCGAAGTCAAGGAGCTGCCGTTCGTCGTCGGCGTGGTGGCCGATCTGGCGGGGCAGTCCGAAGTCGAGCAGCCCAAGCTGCGCGATCGCAAGTTCGTCAGTATCGACCGCGATAATTTCGACGACGTGATGAAGGCGATCGAGCCGCGCGCGGCGTTTCAGGTCGAGAACCGCCTGAGCGAAGCCGGCGGCAAATTCGCAGTCGATCTGCGCTTCAAGTCGATGGCCGATTTCAGTCCGGACGAAGTGGTTGCGCAAATCGACCCGCTGCGGCGTCTGCTCGAAGCGCGTTCGAAGCTCGCCGATCTGCGCAACAAGCTGGCCGGCAACGACAAGCTCGAAGATCTGCTGTCCGAAGTATTGAACAACACGCAGCAGTTGCAGACGCTGGCGAAAGACCAGAGCAATGCGGCGAACCGGGACGGCGGCGCGCCGGATCAAGACAAGCAAGGCGAATAAGCACGGGGTGTGAGATGAACCAGCAAACGGCGGCAGCCCAACTCGCTACCGCGCAAAGCGGTACGGAATCCACGCTGCTCGACGAGATCGTCGAGAAAAGCCGCGTGGCGAAGTCCGATTCCGAGCATGCGCGCGCGAAAGACCTGATCGGCGAACTCGTGCGCGAGGTGCTCGACGGCACGGTGGTGGTCTCCGACAATCTGTCGGCCACGATCGACGCGCGCGTTGCCGAACTCGACCGGCTCATTTCCGCGCAATTGAGCGCGGTGATGCACGCGCCGGAATTCCAGCGCATGGAAAGCACGTGGCGCGGGCTCGACTATCTGTGCAAGGAGAGCAACACCGGTTCGACGGTCAAGATCAAGGCGCTGCATGCGCCCAAGCGCGACCTCGTGCGCGACTTCAAGACCGCGATCGAATTCGACCAGAGCGCGCTCTTCAAGAAGATTTACGAAGAAGAGTTCGGCACGTTCGGCGGCTCGCCGTTCGGCGCGATCATCGGCGACTTTGAAGTCACGCGTCAGCCGGAAGACGTGTACTTCATCGAGCAGATGTCGCATGTTGCGGCAGCCGCGCATGCGCCGTTTATCGCATCGGCGTCGCCTGAATTGCTCGGCCTTGAAACGTTTGCCGATCTCGGCAAGCCGCGCGATCTCGGCAAGGTATTCGACACCGTCGAATACGCAAAATGGAAGTCGTTCCGCGACTCGGAAGACTCGCGCTACGTCGGCCTCACGCTGCCGCGTTTTCTCGGCCGCTTGCCGTTCAATCCGAAAGACGGCGCCACCGCGGAAGGCTTCAATTTCGTCGAGGACGTGGACGGCACGGATCACAGCAAGTACCTGTGGTGTAACGCGGCATGGGCATTTGCAGCACGTCTCACGGCCGCATTCGACGACTTCGGCTGGTGCGCCGCCATTCGCGGCGTGGAAGGCGGCGGTCTTGTCGAAGATCTGCCGACGCACACGTTCAAGACCGACGACGGCGAAATCGCGCTGAAGTGCCCGACCGAAATCGCCATTACGGACCGCCGCGAAAAAGAACTGAGCGACCTCGGTTTTATTCCGCTCGTGCATTGCAAGAACTCCGACTATGCCGCGTTCTTCGCCGCGCAATCGGTGCAGAAACCCAAGAAATACAGCACCGACAGCGCGAACGCCAATGCGGTTCTCTCTGCGCAATTGCAGTACATCTTCTCGGTATCGCGCGTCGCGCATTACCTGAAGGCGATGATGCGCGACAAGATCGGCAGTTTTGCATCCGCGCAGAACGTGGAAGTTTTCCTGAACCGCTGGATCTCGCAGTACGTGCTGCTGGATGACAACGCAACTCAGGAGCAGAAAGCGCAGTTCCCGCTGCGTGAAGCATCGATCCAGGTCTCGGAGATTCCTGGCAAGCCGGGTGTTTATCGGTCCGTGGCGTTCCTGCGCCCACATTTCCAGCTCGACGAACTGTCCATTTCCTTGCGGCTCGTCGCCGATCTGCCGAAACCGGCCAATTCATAAACGAAGTCAGAATACCCGGGCGGGCCGCCCGGGGTAGCTGTTAAAACCACCTCTTTGGGGAGTCGATGAGTTATGAAGGACATCTATTTAAAATTCGGCAATCCGGCGATCAAAGGCGAGTCTGCCGATAAAGATCACGCTGGCTGGATCGAGATCGATTCGTGGAGCCACTCCATCACGCAACCGCGTTCGGCGACGGCTTCGACGGCGGGCGGTCATACGTCCGAGCGTTGCGAACACGCCGACATGCAGTTCACGAAAGACATCGACGTGGTGAGCCCGCTGATTTATCAGCATGCATCGGGCGGCACGACGTTCGACGAAGTCACCATCGACTTCATGCGTTCGGATGGCGAAGGCAATCGCATCAAGTACCTGGAAGTGAAGCTGAAGTACGTGATCATTTCGAGCGTGACGCCGAGCGTCGTCGGCGAAGGATTGCCGAGCGAGCAGTTCTCGCTGAAGTACGCCGCGGTGCAGTGGAAGTACACGCAGCAGAAGATCGGCGGCAATCAGGGCGGCAATGCGCAAGGCGCGTGGAGCCTGACGAAGAACGACAAGACGTACGCGGTGTAATGCACGGGCGCACGCCGCAGCGCGCATTGCCTGAAAAGGTTGGCGCGCGCGGCGTGCGCCTGTCATGAACCGCTTCTTCGGACGCCGATGAAACGCTTCGAGCCCAGCTTTCTCGACAAGCTGTTCGACGACGAACCGCATCTGCCGGCTTCACCGGCGATGCGGCAATTGTCGTTGGAGGAACTCAAGGCCACCGTCGCGCGCGACGTCGAGGCGATTCTCAACACGCGAATTGCGCTGACCGAGCATGAACTCGCGGCCTTGCCCGAATGTCAGCGCTCGGTGCTGACCTATGGTCTGAACGACTTCGCGGGTTTGAGTCTCGCGAGTCACTATGACCGCACGTTCATTTGCAAATCGATTCAGCAGGCCATTGCACGGCATGAGCCGCGCTTGCAGCAGGTATCGGTCACACTCGAACTGAACGAACAATCGACCAACGCGCTTTATTTCGCGATTCAGGCGTTGCTGGTCGTTCATCCGGCAGAAGAACCGGTCAGTTTCGATGCGATGTTGCAGCCGTCCACATTGCAATACTCGGTGACGCGCGCACGCGCGAAACTGTAGACGCTGTTTTGTTTAATACGCTTGGCTTCAATACCGCCTGAGCGCCGCGGCGACGCGCAACGGCGGCATTAGTTCAGGCGTAGAGGGTTCGGGTTCGGGGATAGATCGATGGAAGAATTGCTGCCGTATTACGAGCGCGAACTGTCATTTCTGCGGCGCTATTCGCGCGATTTCGCGGAGCGCTATCCGAAGATCGCGGCGCGTCTGGCAATGTCCGGCGAGCATTGCGAAGATCCGCACGTCGAGCGGATGATCGAATCGTTCGCATTGCTCGGCGCGCGCATCAACAAGAAGCTCGACGACGATTACCCCGAATTCACCGAAGCGCTGCTGGAAGTGTTGTATCCGCACTATCTGCGGCCATTTCCTTCATGCTCGATCGCGCAACTGGGCACGTCCGCAGCGCTGAGTCATCTGACCGAGCCCGTTACGATAGAGCGCGGCACGGAACTCAAATCGCGGCCCATTCGCGGCGTGCAATGCCGTTTCCGTACCGCGTACGACGTCACGCTCGCGCCGGTTCGCATTTCCGAGGCAAAGTACACGTCAGTGGCGATGGCGCCGAGCGCGACGGTATTGCCCGGCAATGCAACCGCCATTGTGTCGATCACTTTCGAATCGACCGCTGCGCAACTCGATCTGTCCGCATTGAAAGTCAGTACCTTGCGCGCGCATCTGCACGGCGAGCAGTCGTTCATTGCAGCGCTTGCCGATTGCCTGTTCGTCAATGCAATGGCCACGTATGTCGAAGCGGACCGGCGCGGCGTATGGACGCCATTGCGCACGTCGCCGCTCGCGCAAGCAGGCTTTGACGAAGACGACGCGCTAATCGACTATCCCGCCAAATCGCACCCGGCTTACCGGCTTCTCACCGAGTACTTTGCGTTCCCGGAAAAATTCAGTTTCGCCGACTTCGATCTCGCGGCAATGACGCGTGCGGCGGGCCGCTGCCAGCGTCTGACACTACACGTCGTGCTCAAGGAAGTACGCAGCGATTCGCATGTCGCGCGGCTTCTCGATGCGTTGTCCGCACATCACCTGCGGCTCTTTTGCACGCCGGTGGTCAATCTGTTCGAACAGCACGGCGAACCCATTCGCGTGAATCATCAGGCGATCTCCTATCCGGTGATCGCCGAAGCGCGCCGCGCATTCGCTTACGAAGTCTATTCGATCGATTCGGTGAAGCTCGTCAGGCAACAGGCGCATCAGGAATCGGTGACTGAATTCCGGCCGTTCTATTCGCTGCATCACGGTGAGGCGGCCCGCGCCGGACACTACTGGTTCGCACGGCGCAACGACTGGGTCGCGCAAAAAAGCCCCGGCTATGAGACGGAAATCTCCATTGTCGATATCGACTTTGAACCGGCCGCGCCGCAAACCGACACGCTGAGTCTCGACCTGACGTGTACGAATCGCGATTTGCCCGCCGGTCTCGCGGTGGGTCTGGAAGGCGGCGATCTGTTTCTCGAAGGCGGCTCGCTGACCGGCAACATTACGATGCTGCGCCGGCCGACGCCGACTGTGCGTTTCGAACGTGGGCGCGCGGCGCACTGGCGGCTCATTTCGCATCTCGCGCTGAATCACGTGTCGCTCGCGAATAGCGGTCTTTCCGCGTTGAAGGAAATGCTGGTGCTCTACGATTTGCGGCGCACGGCGGTATCGGCGCGGCATATCGACGGGCTCGTCGGAATCGAGCAGCGCGCAGCCGTGCAATGGCTGCCGGGCAAACCGTTCGCCACTTTCGTGCGCGGCATAGAAATTCGCCTGACGATCGACGAAGAACATTTCGTCGGCACGAGTCTCGCGTCGTTCGTGCGGGTGATCGACACATTCTTCGGGCTGTACGTGCATCTGAACAGCTTTGTGCAACTGGTCGTCGTGTCGAAGCGCACGGGCGAGGAGATCTTGCGATGCAAACCGCGCAGCGGCGAATCGATCCTGGCGTAGTCGAGCAGTTTCTCGACGAGCCGCACCGCTTTGAATTTTTTCAGGCGGTGCGTCTGCTCGAGAAGTGGTTCGCACAGCAATCGCCATCTACAGTCGGGCGTTCGGGCGACATCGTCGCGCAGCGCATTTCCTTTCGCAATTCGCTGTCCCTGTCGTTTCCGCCGAGCGAAATTCACGGCGCGCAATCCTACGACGACGAAGGCTTGCCGCTAAAAGAAAAAGCGCAGCGCACCACGGCGCTCGAGGCGGGCTCACTCGATAAAGTCGATATTACCCCCGCGTTTTTCGGTTTGCTCGGCGGGCAAGGTGCGTTGCCGCTGCATTACACCGAGCAGATCATCGCGCGAGAGCAGATCAAGCGAGACCGCGCCGCGCGCGAGTTCTTCGATGTATTTTCGAATCGCGCCACCGCGCTCTTTTATGCGGCGTGGAAGAAGTACCGTTTGCCGTTTCATTACGAACTGGATCGCGACGAGCGCTATTTGCCATTGCTGCTCGCGCTTGCGGGCGTGGCCGACAACGACACGCGCAGCAGCCTGCAAAGCGGCGACGGCGCGCTATTCGACGAAGCGATTGCCGGTTACGCATTGCCCGCGCGGCACAGACCCGTGTCGGCAGCTTATTTACAACGCACGCTGTCGGACTACTTCAAGGTTCCTGTGCGCGTCGAACAGTTTGTCGGCAAGTGGTACGACGTACCGCGCGATCAATTGACGGTACTCGGCAGCGTCAACGCGACGCTCGGCGCCACTGCGCTGGCGGGCGAGCGCGTCTGGCAGCGCGACATGCGGGCGCGGCTCGTGATCGGCCCGCTTGGTAAAGCCGATTACGAAGCATTCCTGCCGGGGGCGGATCGCGCCGTTGCACTCGAACGCATGCTGACGCTGCTCGCCGGTATTACGCTGGAGTACGAAGTGTCGCTGGTACTGCGCCGCGAGGCGGTTGGGCCGGCGCTCCTGAGCAACGGCGCGCGCCTCGGCTGGGACGCATTCCTCTGCACGCGCGATGCCGACCGCGATCGCGCGGATGCCCGCTACGAACTGCATGTGATTCACTGACCATAACGATAGAACCTGACCGGATCGCACGACATGAGCACGTCCCTCAACACCCTGATCGCGAAACTCAATCCGACCTGCCGGCAAGCAGCGTTGCTGGCGGCGAACAACTGTCTCGCGCGCGGTCATTACGAGGTCGACGTCGAGCATCTGCTGCTTGCGCTGCTCGACGAGCCGGCAAGCGATGTTGCGCTCGTTCTGCGTGCGAGCAGAATCGATCCGCATGCGTTGCGCGCGGACATCGAGCGCGAATTGCAGCGCCTGAAAAGCGGCAATACGCGCACGCCGGTGTTCTCCAAGCATCTGATCGATCTGCTCGAGCAGGCGTGGTTGATCGCATCGCTCGATTCGCAGATTGGGCGCATCCGTTCCGGGCATTTGCTGCTTGCGTTGCTGAGTGCGCCTGATCTCGCGCAATTCGCAGAACGCATGTCGCCGCTGCTGCGCGATGTACCTGTGACCGAGCTCAAGCATAACTTCGACGAGTTGACCGCGGGCTCGCGCGAAGTCGAGCGCGCCAATGACGCGCAAAACACGGAACACAATACGAGCGATATAGCGGGTTCAGAATCAACGTCGGGCGCTCCGTCAAAAACGCCCGCACTCGATACATACACCAGCAATCTCACGCAGCGCGCGCGTGAAGGCAAGATTGATCCGGTGATCGGACGCGAAGGCGAGATTCGCCAGACTATCGACATTCTGATGCGGCGCCGCCAGAACAATCCGATCATGACGGGCGAGGCGGGCGTCGGCAAGACGGCCGTGGTCGAAGGACTCGCGCTGCGCATTGCCGCCGACGACGTACCCGCGCCGCTCAAAGGCGTCGCACTGCATGTGCTCGACATGGGCCTCTTGCAAGCGGGCGCAAGTGTGAAGGGCGAGTTCGAGAACCGCCTGAAGAACGTGATCGACGAAGTGAAGAAGAGCCCGCATCCGATCATTCTCTTCATCGACGAAGCGCACACGATCATCGGCGCGGGCGGCCAGGCCGGGCAGAACGATGCGGCCAACCTTCTGAAGCCCGCGTTGGCGCGGGGCGAATTGCGCACCATCGCGGCGACGACATGGAGCGAGTACAAGAAGTACTTCGAGAAAGACGCGGCGCTCGCGCGCCGCTTTCAGGTCGTGAAGATCGAAGAGCCGAGCGAGGCGCTTGCCGCGGCGATGTTGCGCGGCATGGCGTCGTTAATGGAAAAGCACTTCAACGTGCGCGTGCTCGATGACGCGATCGCGGAAGCGGTGCGCCTGTCGCATCGCTATATTAGCGGGCGGCAATTGCCCGACAAGGCGATCAGCGTGCTCGACACCGCTTGCGCGAAAGTCGCGCTCGCGCATAGCTCGACACCGGCCGCAATCGACGATACGAAAAAGCGCCTGGAACGCATCGACGCGGAAATCGCCGCACTCGAACGCGAGGTCGCGAGCGGCGCGCAGCACGACGAACGGCTCGCGCAATTGCGCGAGCTGCGCGAAGAAGATCTGAAGCATCTCGCCGCCGACGAAGCGCGCTACGACAAGGAGCGTGCGCTGGTGACCGAGATCGTCGGCTTGCGTTCGGACATCGACGCGGCTCGCGTGAGCAGTGCGGACGCGGAGCAGGCGCAGAAAGCGGCGCAAGCGCGCGAAACGCTCGCGCTGCGCGTGGCCGAATTGCATGCATTGCAAGGTACTCAGCCGATGGTGCCGTTGCAGGTGGACGGGCACGTCGTCGCTGAAATCGTTGCGTCGTGGACGGGCATTCCGCTGGGCCGCATGGTGAAGGATGAGATCCAGACGGTGCTGAATCTGCAGCCGCTCCTTGCCGCGCGCGTGATCGGTCAGGATCATGCGCTTGAAGCCATCGCGCAGCGAGTGCGCACGGCCAGCGCGAATCTCGAAGATCCGAATAAGCCGCGCGGTGTGTTCATGTTCGTCGGGCCTTCGGGTGTCGGCAAGACCGAAACGGCGCTCGCACTCGCCGATGTGCTGTACGGCGGCGAGCGCAAGATGGTGACGATCAACATGAGCGAGTATCAGGAAGCGCATAGCGTTTCGGGCCTGAAAGGCTCGCCGCCCGGTTACGTCGGTTATGGCGAGGGCGGCGTACTCACGGAAGCGGTGCGCCGCAATCCGTATTCGGTGGTGCTGCTCGATGAAGTCGAAAAGGCGCATCCCGATGTACTCGAAATGTTCTTCCAGGTATTCGACAAGGGCACGATGGACGACGCCGAAGGCCGCGAGATCGACTTCCGCAATACGCTCATCATTCTCACGTCGAATGTCGGTTCGCAAGCGGTCATGCAGGCTTGCCTGAATAAAAGTGCCGACGAGTTGCCCGACGCTGACGCACTCGCCGAAACCTTGCGTCCGCAACTGTATAAAGCGTTTAAGCCGGCGTTTCTCGGCCGCATGAAAGTAGTGCCGTACTATCCGATTTCCGACGACGTGCTCGCTGAAATCATCGAGTTGAAGCTGGAAAGAATTCGCCGCCGCATCGAATCTAATCACAAGGCGGTGTTCGAGTGGGACGAGTCGCTGGTCGATGCGGTGCTCGCGCGCTGTACCGAAGTGGATTCGGGTGCGCGCAATGTCGACCATATTCTGAACGGCACGCTGCTGCCCGAAGTCGCACAACAAGTACTCGAGCGCATTGCCAACGGTGCGGCGATCGAGCGCATTTCGGTGCGAGCGACCGAGGCGGGCGAGTTCGACTACGCCGTCGTATAAGCGGTTTGACGAATGAAACTTGAAAGCTCCATGCCATGCCGATCGATCTGAATACGCTGCTTGCTCCAATCAGTGAAGGTGCGCCCTGTGGCGAAGATCTTCTGTTCTCCGCCGACTTCGATGCAATCCAGCACGCGCGGCGTTTCGAAGACCCGTCGCTCGACCAGGGCGAATGGGTCACCGAAATCAAGGAAGCCGACTGGCCGCTGGTGATCGAGCGCTCCAGTGCGTTACTGCAGACGCAAACGAAAGACTTGCGCCTTGCCGTGTGGCTCACCGAAGCGCTCGCGATTGAAGAAGGCGTGGGCGGTCTCACGCAGGGCTACACGCTGCTCACGGCGCTGTGCGAGAAGTACTGGGACACCGTCCATCCGCTGCCGGAAGGCGACGACACCGAATATCGCCTTGGCAATGTCGTGTGGCTCGTCGGGCGAACCGGCGATCTGCTGCGTGCAATGCCGCTCACGTCGTCGCAAGGGAATGCGTACAGCACGATCGATTGGGACGTCGCCACGCATGTCGCGCAAGCGGTAAAGCGCGATCCCGATCATGCCGACGACATCGCGCGCGGCAAGCCGTCCATCGAGCAGATCGACGCGTCGAAACGTGCGACGCCGCCCGCGTTCTATTCGACGTTGCTGGCCGATCTCAAGGCGTTCGAAACGGCGATGCTCGCGCTCGAACAGGAACTGGATCGTCGCGCTGCGGACTTTGCGCCAAGTTTCCGTCAGGCGAAAGACGCCTATGAAAGCGTCTATCGTCTCGCCGAACGCTTTGCGCGCGAACTCGGTGTGACCGCACAAGCGCAGCAGACGCCCGGTAGTGGATCGAGTGCTTCGGCAAGTCATGAACACGCGCACGAACACGAACGCGCCGAGCCCACTTTCAAGACCTCACCGCAACGCGAGGAACCTGTGTTGACGACCACGCCGACCCACGCAGTCGCAGGCATCCAGAGCCGTGCGCAAGCCGTCGCGCAGTTGCGCGCGGTGGCCCGTTTCTTTCGCAGTACGGAGCCGCACAATCCGGCTGCGTACTTTGCCGAGAAGGCTGCCGAAGCGGCGGACATGCCGTTGCATCAATGGCTGTCGACGGTGGTGAAAGACGACGGCTCGCTCGCGCACATTCGTGAGTTGCTGGGTGTGAAGCCTGAAGAAAACAGCTAGACGTCCGCGTCGAAATTAAAAAGCCTGGCCTGGGTCGAGAGAACCCAGGCCAGGCTTTTTTCATGCTTCATGCGTGCCTTGCAGCAAGCACGCAGTAATCTGCTTAAGATCCGGCGCGGAACTCGATGCGCCGGTTGCGTGCGCGGCCATCGGCCGTATCGTTCGATGCAATCGGCTGATCGGGCCCGACTCCAGTGGTGCTCATCTGTTGCGGCGGGATGCCCTTGGCGACGAGATAGCCCTTCACCGCATCTGCGCGTGCCTGGCTCAGCGCGATATTCGACGTGCGATTACCCGAGTTGTCGGTGTGACCGATGATCGCGACCGTCTTCGTCGCCATCTTCAGCATTGCCGCCGCCATCTGATCGAGAATCGCGCGGCCTTGCGGCGTGAGCGTCGCACTGCCGGTTTCGAATTCGATCGTGCGATTCGCTAGCGTCTGATCAAGCAGGCCCTGTTCGGATGCACTGACGCGCAAGCCGTTCTTGATCGTATACGTCGGATTCAGCGCATTCGCCATGTCGCTTGCGAGTTGCTGACGCTGCGACTCGTTGCGCACCTCGCCTTTCACGTCGATCTGCGTGCCGTCGATCTTCAACTGTCCTTTACTGATCTGCTTGAGTTGCGGGCCAATCAGTTTTTGTACATTGGCGGACCAGTTCGGCGGCGTCGCGACGTCGGCGACTTCGATCTGATCCACTACGTTGGCCGCGCCATACGTGTCGCGCAAACGCGCGAGCACCGCGGCTTTGGTCGCCTCGTCCGGTACTTTTCCACCGACCACGACCTGGCCCGGCGCCGCGTTCGC
This sequence comes from Paraburkholderia sp. RCC_158, assembly GCF_041355255.1. Classification (NCBI taxonomy): domain Bacteria; kingdom Pseudomonadati; phylum Pseudomonadota; class Betaproteobacteria; order Burkholderiales; family Burkholderiaceae; genus Paraburkholderia; species Paraburkholderia sp. RCC_158. The sequence continues at coordinate 59,598 of NZ_JBFUPM010000023.1, forward strand.
GGGCGGAGGCGAAGCCGTGACCGCGCCGGTGCCGGCGCCGGTCGTGCCGCTTGCGAGGCCCGCCGTATTCACTGCGGGACCCGCACTGCCTGCCGTAGTGGACGAAGGCGAGGGGAGCGCCGTCGTGCGAATCGAAATGCCGCTGTTGTCGACCGGCGTGACGCGTGCGGGGCCGTCGTTGTCGGCGTGAGCGAGCGTGCTGAACAGGCCGCTAACCAGCAGGCTCGCGAGCAGCGCGCTGATCGCGGTGCGTGAATAAGTCATCGCGTCACGCTCCCGTGAAGGCTTCGCGGAACGTGTCGATGCTGACGCGCAAGGACAGTTGCGGTTGGTCGAGGTAACTGACGAGCTTGCTGATGCCATGATCGTTCTGTGCGTGTTCGTCGATCCACTCGGGGTCGTCGATATCGATGTTATGGGCTGCGTATGCTTGCGGATCGACCACACTGTGCAGCGTTTTCGCGGACGCACCGTTAAAGCCGATGATGAGCCGCTCGCGCTCCGCGATCGTGCCGATAAAAATCGCCAGTTCGAAATCCGCTTGCGCGACGAACGGCGCGATCAGTTCGAGCCAGAATGCGGCGACGAGGCTGCGATAGAACGGATCGTTCGGCAACGGCAGCGTGAGCCCGCGTTCGAGATGCGACGAACCGCTTTGCATCACGGGGCGCAGCAGCGAACCGAGCGCGAGCATCGCGCCGCGCAAGCGCACCGGATGCCCGCTTGCGAGCAGCATCTGTTCGAGTCCGGCGAGCGTCTGATGTTCGACGAAGTCGTTGAACGTGCCGTCATGCGGATTGCCCGGACCGCCGCCGATCTCGATGGGCACCTGCGTTTCGCCGAGCGCCTGCAATGCGCCGGCCGGCTCGCTCACGCCAAGCAAGGGCTTCATTTGCGCCGACACGCGCGACCACAAACGCGCGAACGCAAGCGGACTGTGCGCGAGGAACGTGAGCGGCTTTTCGACTTCGAGCGCGGTCGCGGCGAGAAACGGAAAGCGTCGCGACGACTGATCGTGACTCGCGACCATGTGCCCCGCAATCGCGAGCTTGCTGCGCGAACCGAGAAACGCGAAATGCATCGGCTTCGCGTTTTCGTAGACGATCTTCCAGCGCGGGTCGTCGGTGAGCAGCTCCATTGCTTCGGCGATCCAGCGGTCGAGCGTCGCAAGCAACTGCGGGTTATGCGCGCTTTTCACGAAGTCGCCGCGCGACGGAATCTTGCCGAAGTACGCGATTTGCGCCTGCACGGTCTGCGTCATTGCGCACCTCCTGTGTTCGAAACCGCGGTCGTCGCCGGTCGCGCCGCTGTTGCCGCCGTTGCCGCCGTTGCCGCGGGCGTTGCGTTCGCGGCCGTGGCCGTGACCGAATTCGCCGCCGCGCTGACGTCGGCCACCGACGAAGGCAACCGCAAGCCGCGCAGGCTCTGCTGCTGCGGCGCGTCGCTGCTGCCGCCCGATGCTTGCGACGTGCTGATGATGCGCATGCTGACCGCCACCGTGATGTTGCCTTGCGTCCACGACAGGTCGAACGTGCCGTCAGGCCGGCGCTTGCGCTGCGCCGAATTGATCAGCTTCTCGAGACCGTAGCGGCCCGGCTCGTTGACGAGCTGCAGCGTGCGGCCGTCGAAAGTCGTGGCATTCAACGTCGCGCCTGGCGAGCCCGACGGATTCGGCCACACGAAGTTGGTCCATTGCGGCGGCGTGTTTCGATAGCGCATCTGCTGACCGTCGATCGCGAGCGTGTACTCGGTCGTGCCGCTGCTGGGTTGCGGCAGGATCTGGAACACGGTCTGCGGTTCCGCGGAGCCCTGGCCAGCCGACGCGCCCGCTGCGCCGCCCGCCAGCGGGGCGACCCAGCGCGCGAATCCGCTGGTGAAGTCAGGCGTGAGCGCGAGCCCCATGTCGCCCCACGTGCGAGCGGTGAGCGTGTCGCCGCGGCGCACTGCAAGCGGTCCGAGCGTGGTGCCGACGAACTTCGCAATCGAGCCGTCCGGTCCGAACACCTGCGCGATTTCACCGGCGCCCGCTTCGACTTTCGCATCGCCGGCAAAGGGATATTTGTTGGCGAGCGAGTTCTGGAACGTCTGGTACACCTGCGCGTTCCACACCTTGTTGACTTCGACGCTGGCCGGCTGGATCACGACCGCATACGCGGCCATCAGCGGACGCACGAGCAGCGGACGCAGGGCTTTGCGTTGCGAATCGGTGAGGCCCGTCAGCATCTGCTCATCGACGTACTTCAGCGAATCGGCAAGTTCGGAGCCGCTGCCGTCGAGCGTCTGCTGCATGAGCTGACGCGCGCCCGGTCCAGGATCGCCCTGATTCTTGATCACGTTAAAGCGCGTACGGACTTTCGACAGCGTGTCCATATAGCCCTTCAGCATCGAGCCGTTATCGCCGGTCTGAACCATGCGGCCGAGCGCGGAGAACTCCTGGCCAATCGGTCCCATCGGCATTTCGACCGGATTGCCGTTGATGTCGATGTTCGCGTTCAACTGACCCGTCGGCGCGCGCGAGAACCATTGCTTGAACCAGCTCGTCACGCCGCTTTGCGCGCGCTTCAGGTTTGCATTGAAGAGCGACGGGTTATCCCACGAGGTCTGGTCATACGCGGTTTCGAGTACTTTGCGAATCGGCGAATCTTGCGGATCGCCGAGACGGTTCATGGCATCCACTGCCTGACCGAAGCTGCCGAAGCTCTGCACCGCAATGCCTTGCATGAACTTCTGCCAGTGCATTGCATAGTCGGTCTTGTACATCGTGACGAGTGCTTTCTGTATCTGTTCGGGACTGCCTTCGAGCGTCAGGTCGTCGTGCGCGGACGTATTGAGCACCCAGTCCTTTGCTTGCAGTTCTTTTGTTGCGGCCTCGCGGATCGCGGGCTGCACATACTGGAACCACGCTTCGCGCGTGAACGTGCCGGGAATCGCATAGCTGCCCGCCACCAGCGCGGTATTGTTTTCACCGACGATGCGCGCGATCGTCATCGGCGCGAAGCGGGTCGACGCGCGTGCCTTGATCTCTTCATAAACACGTTGACGCGCCGGCATGCCGCGCACGACACGGCGCAGGTTCTCACGCGTTTGATCGACGAGGCCGAGGTTCTGGTCGATCATCGGCCAGTCGTCGTCGGATACGCGCGCCAGGTAGAAAGTAATCATGCGCTCGGCGCTGCGGATCATCTCGTCGCGAGGCATGTTGCCGCGATTCGTTTCGAGCCAGCCGCGCCAGAAGCGCGCCACCTGATCCGTCAGATGCGCCGTTTCCACATGACGCTTGTCGCTTAGCATCAGATACGTCTTGAGCGCGTTGTACGCGTCTTCCACATTGGTCGGCGATGCGTCGCTGTAGAGTCCGCCCTGGCTATTCGCCGCCATTGCGTTGTGCGCGGAGACCGGAATCGCGGCCGCATCCGGCGTGCGATTGAGCGGCGTGAGCTGATCGGGATGCGCGTTGACGTCCTTCAGGAACGACGCGAGGTTTTGCGAAACCGGATCGAGCAGGATCTGGCGCACGCCGTTGTAGTACTCGGTGAGAAGACGCTGCTCCAGACGATCGCCCTGATACAGACCGAACGACACAGCGAGCGGCTTATCGCGGCGGAACTGTTCGAGCTGGTCGATGCGGTCTTCGAGAACATCCATGGCCTGCAGGCGCGATTGCAGATCGTTGCGGTTCTGCTGCAAACGCACGACGTTGTCCAGATCGGCTTTGACGTTCTCCGCGAGTTGCTGATTGTTAATGGTCGACCACGTCCAGCCGCCCAACGCGAGCGCGAGGACCGCGACAAAGCCGAAGAAGGTCGCGTAACGCATACGCGTTTTCGCGGGACTGGCGAATTGCCTGACCGTTTGCCGGTCGGCGAAGATGACTTTGGAAAACAGATCGCGCAGGAAGAAGCCGTTCTTCGAAAACGCGCTGTGCGGTTTCGGCATGCTGTCCGCGCTCAAACCGAAGCGGTTCGCGATGCGCGTGGCCGCGGCGCTATTGGTTTCGCCTTCCTGCAATGCACTCGTGAAATAGAAGCCGCGGAAAATCGGCTTGTACTGGAACGGGTTCGTCTCAAACAGCGTGGCGAGAAACGCGCGGAGTGCGGGCTTGATCGTCGAGAACTCGAGCGGGAAACTCAGTTGGCCTGGCGAGAGCTTGTTGCCGCGATTGATCGACATCTGCGCGACGCTGATTTCCTTCAGGCCGTCGTAGAGTTCCTCGAAATGTTCATCGAAAAGGCCCACCACGTCGCGCTTCTCGTCCGGCTCGTAGGGCAGGGTGGCGCCCCATACGCGGTCGTATTCATGACGCTCGCTGCCGCTGAAGAACTCGGTGAAGCCGGTAATCAGATCGGCCTTCGTGAACATCACGTAGACGGGCGCAAAGACTTCCAGCTTCTCGGTCAATTCCTGCACGCGCTGGCGCAGGTTCTTCGCGAGATTGATCGCAAACTCGGGCTTGCTGCTGGTGAGTTCCGCGATGCTCGCGGTCACGATGATGCCGTTGATCGGCGCTTTGGGCCTGAAGCGCTTAAGCAGGCCGAGAAAGCCGAGCCATTCGGTGCGGTCTTCCTCATGCACCGAATAGCGGCCTGCTGTGTCGAGCAGAATGCCTTCCGTCGTGAAGAACCAGTCGCAATTGCGCGTGCCGCCAATGCCGTGAATCACCGCGCTGTTCTTGTCGGCGAAGGGGAATTGCAAGCCCGAATTGAGCACGGCGCTGCTCTTGCCCGCTGCGGGGTTGCCGATCACGATGTACCACGGCAACTCATACAACGCGGAGCCGCCCGACACCTGGCCGATCTTCGAAGTCTTGATCGTCTTCACTGCATCGACGAGGCGTGTGCGCAGCACGTCGAGTTCCGCCTGACGCGCCGGCGTAGGCGCGGGTCCGGCTTCGACGCTTTGTTTTTCAGCCTGCTGCTCGAGCATTTCGCCGAGTTTGTTATTCGCGCGACGCGCGCGCAGGCGGCGCACCGCCCATACCAGCAGCCATAACGCGACGACCGCGCCGAGCGCGATGGCCGGCCACATCAGGTCGATCTGCAAGGTATCGGCGCCGACGAACAACACAGCAGCGAGCGCGAGCAGGCCGATGATCGAGAGCGTGCGTGGATGGGTCAACACGTTGAGAAAGCGTCGCATAAGCCGTTCAGGTCTTGGTGATATGTGTTGTGGCGCGTGCTGTGGCAAACGGCATCACGCGCGTGCGGCGTTTGAAAATGGAGCGAAAGAAATCGAAAGCCGATTCACGCGGAACGGTAAAACGGCCGAATTGTTAAATCCGCGATTGCCGGCGCTGCAAAAGCGGGCGGACGAATGCGACGCTGTATGCCGGATTGCGGTTGGTATTGCCGCTTTTTGCCAGAAATATTGATTGAACGCCCCATTTTCCAACCTCTTGTGCCGCCGCGCTTAATGACCCCGCCCGAGAACGAAGCCGGGTTTGTGATATTCAACGTGCCCGAGATCCATCATTTTCCAGCGGCCGCCCCATGTCAGGCCGACCTGCTCGGCTGTTTGTCCATATAACTGATAGCCTCGCATGGCCCAGGGATCTTTTTCTGAAATGACGAGCTTGCCGTCGCGCAGAAACGCATTGTCCGCCGCGAGGCCGTATTGGTGATAGCTTTGAAACGCAGCGGCATTGGTGACATTGCTCCCAATTTGCGCGAGCCGGTTTTGCCGCTCCGGACTGCGATAACCTTCCAGCAGGGCCATTTCGTAGCCGTACTGCTCGTGCATGATTTTGTAGACGAGCAATAGACGGGTTCGGAAATCCGCATCGAGCAAATTCCAGTCGCGGCTTGCGTCTTTTAGCGCTGGCCGGATCTGCTCGACTTCCCGCGTGGCGAATACCTCCGGCGGCAGCGGCGGCGGGGGCACGAGCTGTTCGCCGTTCAATAATGCGGCAATTTTCTCGTCCGGCACCCGCGCGGTTTCGTCGAATTGGAATAACTGACGACCCCGTAATCCCAATGCCACCAATGGCGGCGTCGCAAGAATACCTGTGGTGGTAAAAATCAGCAAGCGCCGGCGCGCCAGTAATTTTTTCATATCCACTACGGTAGATTGCGAAATTCTTGCCGAGCGTGCTAATTGACCGCGCGCATGCGATGCGTGGCGCGATGCCCCGCGCATAACCCGGCCATGAATTGTCTGCGCGGCGCCTAATAAAGAAGCGCGCACCGCCGGCAAAAGCAGCATTGCGGCGATGAGCACTGCGACGGCGAAATAGGCAAGAAGTACTACGGCAATCAATGGAGACCCCGGAAATTGGAAACAATTGTATTTTGTAATGCTTGCTCTTAGAATCAGGCCTGCTCGGAGAGGAGCCGGAGCGGTATTATCACGGCGAAATAATCCAGGATTCAATGAGACAGTGAATGAGTGCGCCGGAAAATTCAAATTCCAAAGCCCCGCCAAGCCTGTTATCCGATAAGGCTAAAGGCGCCGACGGCAATGGTTCGCGAATTCTCGCGAATCTGGAAGGCCGCGTCGCGCCGCCTGCCGATAAACCACGCCGGTCCCGAACGCCGCTTGCGCTTGTCGCATTGCTCGTGATAGCGGCGGGCGGTTGGGGCGCGTGGCACATGCAGCAACGCGGGCAAAACGAGTCACTGGCTGCGGCCGCGCCGGCGAGCGCGGTGAACATCGGCAAGGCGGCGGTGCCGGCATCGGCGGTGAACGGCGCGGTGCAGGTCGCCGCGAATGCGCAAGCGCCGGCGCCTGCTTCGTCGCAAGCCGCGACGATCATCGCCGATGACAGTGACAGTAAAGCGGCAACTGCGTCTTCTGTATCGGCGGGCGCGGCGGAAAGCCGTTTGTCGCGCGCGTTGGCCGATGGTGCGGAGCCGAGCGGCGCTTCCGTGCCCGTTGCTTCGGTTGCTTCCGGCGCTTCGGCCTCGTCGGCGCACGTTGCATCGACGGCGAAGCACGACAAGAGTCCGGCAATCGCGAGCAAGAGCAAGCACGAGGCCGGCACGCACGGCAAGAAGGAAAGTGCCACGGCAAGTGCGAGCAGTCATCGTTCGAGTACGACGACTGCCGCCGCGCAATCGAAGAAAGCAAAGCCGGACGCAGCGTCGAAAGATGATTCGGACGCCGATCTATTGGCCGCGCTCGTCGCACGCACGAAGCCCGCCGATAGCAAGACAAGCACCGGCAATCCGGCGACGAAGGTCGCAACCTCGGCTGGGCCCGGCAATGCGAAGCTCGCCGAGCGCGTGAAAGAGTGCGGGCAGCGAGGCTTTTTCCAGGACCAGTTGTGCCGCTGGCGTGTGTGCGATGGTCATTGGGGTAAAGACCCCGCATGCCCCGGCTCGACGCCGCAAGCGCGTCAGCCCTGACGTTCGCCGCGCGGGCGGTTTACTCGAAAGACGGATCGTGAGGCTCGTGTTGTTTGCGAGCCTCGTCGACGCACACGTCTGACGCATGTTTGATTTGGCCGCCGTTGCGTTTATGATGACTCTCCTTAGTCGCACACCGATGCGATAGAACAGGAGACATCAATGAAGCGGTTTCTCGTGGCATTGAGCTATGTAGCAAGCGTCGTGACTGCTCTCGCAATTGCGGCTTGCGGCGGTGACAATCTGAATGCAACCAATCCCCCGAAAGTCATTATCGACAGCGACTACAACACGCTGAGCGACGACGGCCAGCTTGGCGTCATGGCCGCGCAATTGCAGGCGCAGGGATCGTTGAAAGTACTCGGCATTACGGTCGTGTCGGGCAATCAGTGGTTGAAGCAGGGCGTCGCCGATGCATTGAAATCCGTCGAACGGCTCGGCGTCGAAAAGCAGATCGGCGTTTATGCCGGTGCAAACTATGCGTTGTCGCACGATTTCGCCACGATCCAGGCTGAAATGGCCCAATTCCCCGGTGGCGACGGTTATCTCGGCGCGTGGGGAACACCCGAGCCCAAGTCCGATAGCGATCTCGTCGCGCCGCCTGACGGCTTCGCAACGCATACGAAAGTGCAAAGCAAAAGCGCGGTGGATTTCATCGTCGACTCGGTGAAGCAGAATCCCGGCGAGGTGACGATTCTTGCGATCGGACCGTTGACGAACATCGCGCTTGCCGCGCGTCGGCATCCCGAGATCGTGCCGTTGATCAAGCAGATCATTTATATGGGTGGCGCGATCGACGTGCCGGGCAATACGACGCCGACCGCCGAATTCAACTGGTGGTTCGATCCGCAAGCAGCGAAAGAGGTGTTGCGTCTGCCGATCAAGCAGGTTGTCGTTCCGCTCGATGTGACTGACACCGTGAAGATGGATAAGGCGCTCTATGACCGGATCGCGCATGACCCGTCGAAGCAGACCATCATTACGCAGTTGTTCAAGACGTTGAACGGTTATGGCTTCGACGGCAAGAACGGTTTCGAGACGAACCCGAACTACACCACGAACATCTGGGACACGCTGACTCTCGGCTATTTGATGCATCCTTCGTTCGCGACGCAAACGGTCGACGAGTGGGTCGATGTCGATATGAGCTTCGGCGCCAATGATGGAAAAGCGACCGGCTATACGAGTTCGCCGCCGGCTGGTCTACAGAAGATGACGATCATCAAGCGCTTCGACAATCAGAACTTCTTCAATTTCTATGTGGACTTGCTGACGCGCCCAGTGCCGGTGCCGGGCTGATCGATTGATCGATTGATTGATTGATGCGTTGAACGTGCTGCGAGCCTGCATCGAATCCGCTTCAGGCGGGATGCAGGCCGCGCAACAACTGGCGCACGCGCGAGAGATCTTGATCGACGTGCTCGGTCTTTTCGAACAGCTCCGCAAGCCAGTCGACGAAAGCACGCACGCGCGGCGACACACGTCGATTCTTCAGATAAGCGACGGAAACCGGCATCGGCACGGGTTTCCATTGCGGCAGTACTTCGCGCAATTGTCCTGAGTCGAGGTACGGTTGCGCGGCAATTCGCGCGGGTTGAATGAGCCCGTGACCTTGCAGTCCGCAGGTGAGATACGCCTGCTCGTCGCTCACTTTGATAAAGCCGTTCACCTTGACGCTTTGCGCTTCGCCTTCGACTTCGAAATCGAACGCCACTTCGCGGCCGCTATTTGGCGACATGCAATTGACAGCCACATGTCCGCGCAAATCGTCGAGGTCGGTGGGCGTGCCGTAACGCGCGAGATAGTCCGGACTCGCGCAGGTCACATGTTCGAGCGTGCCGAGTTGTCGCGCGACGAGATTCGAATCGGGCAGTTCACCGAGTTGAATGCTGCAATCGATTCCTTCGGCAACCAGATCGACGGTGCGGTTGCTGACGCCGATGGCGAGATCGAGATTCGGATAGCGCGCGTGGAAGTCGTCGAGAGCGGGCAGCACGATTGCGCTCGCCACCGAGCCCGGCATTTCGATGCGCAGGCGGCCTGTGAGGTTATCGGTGGCGTGACGGATGCTGGCTTCCATCTCGTCGATGTCCGCGAGAATTTGCGCGCAACGTTCGTAGTAGGCGGCGCCTTCGGGCGTCACGCTGATGCGCCGGGTAGTGCGGGCGAGCAGTTGCGTGCCGAGTAGGGCTTCCAGGTTCTGGACAATGGTGGTCGCCGTCGCGCGCGGAATGTTCAGGGATTCCGCTGCGCGGGTGAAGCTGTTGGTGTCCACGATTCTTAGGAAGGTGCGCATTGCTGTTATTCGGTCTAGCATTTGGGCCTCTCGGGGTTGGGTTTTTTGCCTGCGGCGGGCTTTTTTGGGGTTCGTTTTTTTTGGCTTTTGTTTTTGGCCTTTGTTTTTGGCCTTTCCTTGAATTCGTTGTGGTCTATTTGCGTTGCCCCTGTGCGGGGCGGCACCTACTTTCTTTGCCGCCGCAAAGAAAGTAGGCAAAGAAAGCGGGCTCACACCGCCAGCTTATAAGTGGGTCCCTCGTTTGGAGAACGGAGTGGTGCGTTTAACATCCGTGCCCTCGCGCATTCGGCACTCGTGACAAGGCAGTCATGCTTCCCGCCTCGCACTACGTGCTCGCCGGAAGGGTTGGCTTACACCATCCGCTCGCGTTTTCGCGCGGTGGGGGCCGTCGGCTGCGCCTCGGCGTGGCGCTGTTGGGGCGATCGCGTTGCGTGGCAGGGCTCTTAATGGCTGCATCGGATCGTGGCTGCATCCAATCGTGCTGCATTCAATCGCGCATTTGAATGAGCACCCTCGATGAAAGCGAGGAGGGCGCAACGCGCTAATGGCTCGCAATCCCAGACACCACCGACCACCCGACGGGTTGGGGAACGACCGCACGGCGCGCGAAGCGCCGCCGGAAGAATGACTGCTTTGTCACGAGCGCGGAATGTGCGAGAACACGGATGTCAAACGCACCACTACCCGCTCCGAACCGAGGGACCCACTTAAAAGCTGGCGGTGTGAGCCCGCTTTCTTTGCCTACTTTCTTTGCGGCGGCAAAGAAAGTAGGTGCCGCCCCGCACAGGGGCAACGCAAATAGACCACTATGAATTCAAGGAAAGGCCAAGGGCCCACCCAAAAAAGCCCCCAGCCGCACGGCAAAAAAAACCAAAATCACTTCCGCATGGAATCCAGATCAACAACAAACCGATACTTCACATCACTCTTCAACATCCGCTCATAAGCATCATTAATCTTCTGCATCGGAATAATTTCGACATCCGAAGTAATCCCATGCTCGCCGCAGAAATCCAGCATCTCCTGCGTTTCGGCAATCCCGCCGATCAGCGAACCGGCCAGCCGGCGGCGCTTGAAAATCAGGTTGAACACTTGCGGCGACGGATGATCGTGCTCGGGCGCGCCCACCAGCGTCATCGTTCCATCACGCTTTAGCAGGTTCAAGAACGGATTCAGGTCGTGCGGCGCAGCCACCGTATTCACGATCAGATCGAAGCTGTTCGCATGCGCTTCCAGTTCTTCCGCGTTCTTCGAGATCACCACCTCGTGTGCGCCAAGCCGCTTGGCGTCCTCGATCTTCGACGGCGATGTCGTGAACAGCACCACATGTGCGCCCATTGCGCGCGCCAGCTTCACGCCCATGTGGCCGAGGCCGCCCAGGCCGACAATGCCGACCTTCTTGCCAGGACCCGCGCCCCACGTGCGCAGCGGCGAGTACGTGGTGATGCCCGCGCACAGCAACGGAGCGACGCCGGCAGGGTCGAGGTTTTGCGGCACACGCAGTGTGAATTCCTCGTCGACGACGAGTTGCGTCGAATAACCGCCGTAGGTCACTTGCCCGTCGACGCGGTCCACGCCGTTATACGTGCCGACAAAGCCGTTCTCGCAGTACTGCTCGAGGCCTTCCGCGCCGCTCGCGCACGTACGGCACGAATCGACGAGGCAGCCGACGCCCACCAGATCGCCCGCCTTGTACTTCGTCACATCCGGGCCCACCGCGGTCACACGGCCGACGATTTCATGACCCGGCACCACCGGATACATCGTGTTCTTCCATTCGTTGCGAGCCTGATGCAGGTCGGAATGGCACACGCCGCAAAACAGCACTTCCATTTGCACATCATGAGCGCGCAGTTCGCGACGCTGGATTTCGAACGGGGCGAGCGGCGCGCTGGCGTCGGTCGCGGCATAGGCATAAGTCGTGCTCATGGGTAGTTCTCCAGCAAAGATGGGTGATGTCAGAAGGCGCCGGCAATGGGCAATCGGCGACGGGCGACGGTAATGGCAATCGGCAACGGACAACGCATGTCGCGCATGCGCCTAACCGCACGGTTCGGGTCGCGGCGCGTGATGAAAGCGCGAATGAAGGTCGTCCAACAAACGTCGCGCAGCAAAGCTCATCCGACAGGGTTCCCATAGTAGAAGCCGACGGCGAGCCAGTGAATACCTGAACGTCTTGAAGATTTGCCTAAAACTCCTGGGGCGAAGCGCGCCAGGCAGTTTGATGCTAAATTTCAAGCACTATTCTCTTGTACGTCACTATTTCGTCATGTCGCCGCACCTATCGCAACCGTCGTTGTCTTCCGCCGAATTTCCACTCGCGCACGCCGCTCATGCTGCGCAGCAACGCCTGATCGAAGTGTTCGACGCACTCGCGCCCAAGCCGGGCATGACGCGCTCGAGTCTTGAAGGCGTCAATCTGATGCGCGCGAATAGTCCGTTGCCGCGCATGCCGGTGATGTACGAGCCGAGCATTGTGATCGTGTGCCAGGGGCGCAAGCGCGGCTATCTCGGCGACCAGGTGTTCCAGTACGACGCGCAGCAGTACCTCGTGCTGTCCGTGCCGCTGCCGTTCGAATGCGAGACTGAGGCGACCCCGGACGAGCCGTTCCTCGGCATTTCCATTCGAGTCGATCTGACGATGGTTGCCGAGTTGCTGATGGCGCTCAACGAAACGCAGGGCGCGGCGCGAAACGAACCGCTCGGCATTTATTCGACGCCGCTCGATCCGGCATTGAGCAACGCGGTGCAGCGTCTGCTGGACGCATTGGTGTCGCCGCTCGACGCGCGCATTCTCGCGCCGGGCATCGTGCGCGAAATCTGCTATCGCGTGTTGACCGGCGAGCAGGGCGATGCAATTCGCGCGGCGCTCACGCATCAGAATCACTTTGGACGCGTTGCCAAGGCGCTGCGCCGCATTCACGCCGACTATCACGGCGCGCTCGACGTCGATACGCTCGCCGCCGAAGCCGGCATGAGCCTCGCGGTTTTTCACGCGCAATTCAAGGCCGTCACGGCGACCTCGCCGATGCAATACGTGAAGACCACGCGTTTGCATCACGCGCGTTTGCTGATGGTGCAGGATGGTTTAAACGCGGGCGCCGCGGCCGCAAGAGTCGGTTATGAAAGCGCGTCGCAATTCAGCCGCGAATTCAAGCGTCTTTTCGGCCTGAGTCCCGTCGACGAAGTGAAGCGCATGCGCGCAATTTACGACTCACCGCCGCCGCGCATCGTGAAGCCCGTTGCGCGTTATGTGACGGCGGTGTAGAGAAAGCGCTTCGCGTTCATCAACCACCGCTAATTTTCGCATCCGCCTGATTGGCGTAATGCGAGCGCTTTTCGTCGTACATCTGCAGATCGGCGCGCTGCACGCCGGCTTCAAGACGGTCGCCGCGTTGACAGGTCGCCATGCCCATCGAAAAGCTGAGCGGCGAACCCGGATAGAACTGGTTGTTCATTTCGACGAGTTTGCCGACCGCATCGATCATCGCCGCGCCGCCGCGCTCGTCGGTATCCGGCATCAGAATCGCGAATTCGTCGCCGCCGATGCGCGCCGCCTGAAACGGCGGCTCCATCGCTTTGGCCAGCACCTCGCCCGCACGGCGCAGCAGCGCATCGCCGGCGGCGTGGCCGAGCTGATCGTTCACGCGCTTCAGTCCATTCAGATCGGCGATGATGATCGTGACAGGCCACGGCCCCTTGCGTTCGAGCCGATTCAATTCGTCGACATAGAACGAGCGGTTGCGCAGCTTCGTCAGCACGTCGTGCTTGCCGAGAAACTCCAGGTACGCCTCCGCCTTCTTGCGGGCGGTGATGTCGGTCAATGCGACCAGCACCAGGTCCCAGTTGTTCTCATGCCCCGGCAGCACTGAAAATTGCAGGTGCACATGCACCTCGTTGCCGTCGAGCGAATAGTTGAGTACCTCGCGCTGCTGGAACAGTTTGCCTTCCCACAGATCGAGCAACTGCTCGCGGAAATGCGGACGCATGTCGTCGCGGAACACATCGGGCAGATGCGCGAGCAGCGTTTTTTTATCGGGCGCGGCGAACATCTCGAGCGTGTGCTGGTTCACGTCGAGTACGTGAATCTCCTGCATGCAGCGCTCGACGAACTCAGGGTGCACGTCGGTGAACACGCGAAAATCGCTAATGCCTGCCGCGCGCGCCTGATCGAGCAGTTGCTTGACCGCGCTGAAGTCTTCGACCCATAGCGACACCGGAGAATGTTCGAAGAGACCGCGCGCGTATTCCTCGGCGAGCGTCATACGATGCCGCGCGCTTTCCAGTTCAGTGATGTCTTCCACCGACACCAGCACGCGGTCCCAGCGTTCTTCGTGGCCCGGCAGAATAGAGCCTTTGAGCAGCACGTCGAGTCGCCGTCCAGCGAGCGTGTAGTTGACCGTCTGGCTCGTGAAATGCGATTGCCCGGCCCACAACTGGCAGAGCTCCTCGAGATGCGTCTTGAGCATGTCGTCGCGGAACACAGCGGCGAGATTGCCGTTGAGCGTGTCGAAGTCCGCGGCCTCGAACTGCGTCAGCGTCTTCTGATTGACCTTCACCACGCGAATGCTGCGCGCGCATTCGGCGACCTGTTCGGGCGCTTTGGCGAAGTACGCGCGCAGATCGCTCACGCCCTCGGCGCGCCAGGTATCGAACAGATCGCGCACGCCGCTAAAGTCCTCGACCCACAGCGAGACGGGCGCGAGATCGAACATTTTCGAATCGTCGTTAGCGGGCTTGGTAACGCCTGGCGAAATATCCAGCATGAGAGTCTCGTCGCGGAAAGTGCGGCTATTCTACGGCTGGTTGCGCATCGGTCTAAAAAACAACCAGCTTTCCAGTGTCAGCACTTTCGACAGGTGCAATAGCGGGGCGAGAGATCCGCTAACGCTAATTCACCCGCACGCTCCCACTTCGCCACAGGCCGTGCAGAAGTCGCATCCGTCCTTGCGGATCACGGCGTTCGCGCCGCACGATCCGCATTTGCGACCGAGCATCGTATGCAATCCCGGCACCATGCCAGGCTGCGTCAGTTCCGCTGTGTGCGCATCGGCGGGAGCGGGACGGATGCCGAAGTCCGCGGACAGCGCCGTTTCCGCTTTCATCTGTCCGCGCGGCAAACGTGCGAGCAGACGCGATGGAACCTGATTGCCCTCGGCGTCGAGAAAACCGCGACGATGCAGAATCTGCTGGATCGCAAACGCGAGCGCGGCCACTTCCGAATCGTGCCAGCGCGGCGTGCGATGACCGTCCAGACGCTGCACTTCGCCAAGCCGCACTTGCCCGCGATCCCACGAGACCTTGCGCATGTCCTGCAGATTGCGCGCGACGAAACCGCCACGCGCGGCGAGCGACAGCGAACGCATGGTCGCCGTGATCCATTGCTGCGATTCGTCGCGCTGACCGGTCGGAATGAAGAACTCGATGGGCCGCTCGATCGTCACGTCTTCACCGCCGAGACGTCCGGTCACTTCAATGAACGACACCGCCACGTACAGCGATTTTTTGCCGGCTTGCGTCAGGTACTCGACCTTTTCGATGATCGCCGGCAATTCGCCTTTCGGCCGATGATCGATCGCGATTCGCAGCGGGTCGAGATCGCTTTCGGCGAGCGTGTCATCGGCTTGCGCCGGACTCACGCTCAGCACGGCGCCGAGCGTTTCGTTCGGGCGATAAGTCGCGAGACCTTTCAGGCCGCTTTTCCATGCATCGAAATAGAGGCTTTCGAAGGCTTCGAACGGATAGTCGGCGGGCACGTTGACGGTCTTCGAGATCGACGTGTCCACATACGGCTGCACCGCGGCCATCATGTCCAGATGATCGCGTGCGGACATCTCCAGCGCGCTGACGAAGTAGTCGGGCAGCCTGGTCACGTCGCCGCCGAGCTCGCGATAAAGCCGGTACGCGTAGTCTTCGACATCGAACGATTCGCGGCCGCCGTCGGCCATCACCTTCATGCGCGTGTAGGTCCACGAGAAGGCCGGCTCGATGCCGTTCGACGCGTTGTCCGCGAACGCGAGGCTCACGGTGCCGGTCGGCGCGATCGACAGAAGATGGCTGTTGCGGATGCCGTCGCGGCGAATCGCTTCCTTGATGTCCTCGGGCAGCCGCGACGCGAAGGTGCCGGCTTCGAGGTAGCGCGCGGCATCGAAAAGCGCAAACGCGCCGCGCTCCTTCGCGAGTTCCACCGACGCGCGATACGCCTCGTCGCGCATCAGCCGCGCAATGCGCACCGCGAAGTCGCGGCCTTCCTGCGAGTTGTAGCGCAGCCCGAGCATCACGAGCGTATCGCCGAGACCCGTAAAGCCCACGCCGATGCGGCGCTTCGCGCGCGATTCGTCGTATTGCTGCGGCAGCGGCCACAGCGTGACGTCGAGTACGTTGTCGAGAAAGCGCACTTGCGTGCGCGTGCGTCGAGCGAGGCCGTCCCAATCGAACGAAGGCTCGCGGCCTTTGAGTTGCGCGAACGGGTCGATCACGAAACGCGTCAGATTGAGCGGCCCGAGATTGCAGCAACCGTAAGCCGGCAACGGCTGTTCGCCGCACGGATTGGTCGCGCGAATCGTTTCGACGGCACGCAGGTTGTTGTCCTCGTTCATGCGCGAGATGAACACGATGCCCGGTTCCGCGACGTCGTACGTGGAGCGCATGATGCGGTCCCAGATCTCGCGCGCCGGCCGCTCGCTGTAGACCCACAGGCCGTCGTCGCGCTGCCGCACGTCGCCGGCCGCACGCAGCGCCGGCGACGGTTCCGCGCGATGCACGAGTTGCCACGGCTGGTCTTCTTCGACGGCGCGCATGAATTCGTCGGTCACGCCGACGGACACGTTGAAGTTGTTCCAGCGTCCCTTCGAATGTTTGGCCTCGATGAATTCGAGCAGGTCGGGATGATTGCAGTCGAGCACGGCCATCTGCGCGCCGCGCCGCGAGCCGGCGCTTTCCACGGTGCGGCACGACGCGTCGAACACATCCATATAACTGCACGGACCGGACGCCGACGAACTCGTGGTGTGAACCCGCGCGCCCTTCGGCCGGATCGCCGAGAAGTTGTAGCCGACGCCGCCGCCGCGCCGCATGGTTTCCGCGGCTTGCAGCAGCGCGACGTAGATGCCCGGCAGCCCTTGTTCGTCGACGCCCTGAATCGCGTCGCCGACCGGCTGCACGAAACAGTTGATCAGCGTGGCGGCAATGCCGGTGCCCGCCGCGCTCATGATGCGGCCCGCGCCGAGCGCACCGTGCCGCAGATTGTCGACGAAGAGCGCCTCGACCGATTCGCGCAGCGCTTCCGGTTCCGCCTCGGCGACGCCGCGGGCGACGCGCTTGAAGACGTCGTCGGCGGATTGCTCGTCGCCTTTGGCGTATTTCTCTAGCAGGACGTCGGTGGAAAACTGCTGGGGAGCGATGAGCGGAGCAGGGGGCGCGCTGGCTGCGCGAGTCTCCGGCCGGGTCGACGTGTGCGGCGTGTCTTCCGCCATGGTGTGCCCTCAAACGGCGCCGTGCCGCGCACGGCGCGATGGGTGGAGATGCGCGTCACTTTACCGCCGGGCGTCGGGCCGGCAGGGTGATTTGACGCAAGCAGGTCCACCTTAACGCACGCGACGAAGGGCCGCAATCGGGGCGGTTTCATGCGCGCGGCGGCGTTAGGGACTCGATGGCGGAGTCAGCGCGAGCGGGCAGGCGCAGGGCAGGTGCAGGGCACGCGTGATGGCGCGCGCGACGGCGCGCGTGGGCAGGATTGACGGCGAAATCAGGCTTCGGCGGGCAGCGCGCCGAGAATTTCCGCGCAGATCATCGCGGAGGCATTCGACGGCGCCGGGCGCTCGGCCGGCTTGAAGACGGCATCGCCGCGGCGAATCTTGCGGCGCGATACCGCGCAGGTTCCCGACGTATGCGCCGACCTGCGACGCCACCGCTGCTCGCCGTAATGACATCGTCCGGGCTCGACCCAGCGGATCACCAGCGTGGTGTCGGAGCGCTCGAGGATCTCGATGCGTATGCCGTTAGTACCGTCAAGGGGGATGGACTCCAGGGTCATCATCGTCGGCTCCGAATTTGTGGTGTGCCCGAATTTAGTCCCCCAACGGCTGCAGAGCCATTGTGTCTACGTTGAAACACTGTTCCCCAATTAGCAACAATCCGACTTGACTTTCGACGGCACTTGAATTGGCGGGGCCTGGCGAAGGGCGTGTCGCCCAAAAATGAGATAAGAGCGCTTTTTGCAACGCAGTGTTGTAGCTGGTGAGACAGCCAAAGCAGGCCGCGAGGGCTCTGCGCGCTTCCATTAAGATGTCGTTGTTTATTGGGCGAGCGCGTCCCGCAGTTTAGCGGGTTTGCTTTTTTCGGGTCGGCTCGCGCACATACCGGCATCCACACACGAACCACATGAATTCACGTCCCCCCGTCGGCCCGTCCAGATCGACGCACCCGCCGCGCTCGTCGCATCCGACGCAGTCGCTGTTGACGCCCGAGCGCGTCAAAAAACAGAGGGCTGCTTCGCTCGCGCTGTACATCGGGCTCGTGCTGCTCGCGTTGTGGGTCGTGCGCGACTTTCTTCCGGTGGTCGGCTGGGCCGCCGTGCTGGCGATCGCGCTATGGCCGCTTCTGCGCAAGGTCGAAGGCAGCCGCTGGCTGACCGGGCGCACCACGCTGATTGCTGCCGTGCTGACGCTGGCGATCGCGTTGCTGGTGGTGTTGCCGGTGGGCGTGGGCATCGCGCAGGCGTTGCGCGAAGCGCATGACCTCACCGACTGGTTCAAGGCCGCGCAGGAGAACGGCATCGCGATGCCGGACTTCATCCACCGTTTGCCGTTCGGCGCGCACCAGGCCGAGGCGTGGTGGCAAGCCTATCTGACGCCGCCGTTGCGCGACTCCGCGGCGATGAAGGGCTTGCACAGCACCACGGTCGTCACGCTTGGCCGCCATTTCGGGGCGCGTGCCGTGCATGCGGTCACCGTCTTCGCGTTCATGCTCGTGACGCTGTTCGTGATCTTCCAGGCGGGGCCGCGTCTGTCGGGCGCATTGGCGAGAGGTCTGCAACGCGGTTTCGGCGAAGACGGCGCGCAACTCGTCCAGCGGATGGCCACGGCTGTGCGGGGCACCGTGTCGGGGCTGGTGGTGGTCGGACTCGGCGAGGGCGCGTTGCTCGGCGTCGCCTATTTCGTGACGGGCTTGCCGCACGTCGCGCTGCTTGCGCTGATCACCGCGATTGCCGCGATGTTGCCCTTCTGCGCGCCGATAACCTTCAGCCTCGCCGCGTTGTGGCTGTTCTCGCAGGGATCGGTCGCGAGCGCGATCGGTCTTCTGGTGTTCGGGTCGATCGTGGTCTTCGTCGCCGAGCATTTCGTGCGGCCGGTGTTGATCGGGAATTCCACGCGACTGCCGTTTCTGCTCGTGCTGTTCGGCATTCTGGGCGGCGCGGAGACCTTCGGGCTGCTCGGCCTCTTCATCGGCCCCGCGCTGATGACGGTCTTGATGGTGCTGTGGACCGACCTCGTGCAATAGCCCGGCCGGGTGTCGTCCGATTCGCGATTTTCGCGAGTGCTTTACTGATTCAAGGCCGCTGGTTCGACGGATGTTCCTGCGCCGGCAGCCTCGTGCAACCGAGCGTGTATTTCAGCGCGCCGGGCAGCAGGGCGCTCCACACGTCCCACGTATGGCCGCCGTCGATAATGCGCAGCGCCGCCGGATTGCCCGCCAGGCGAAGCTGCGTATAAAGCAGTGATGCATCGGCCTGGATCGCGAGGTCGTCGTCGCCGGCAGCGATGAAGACCGGTACGCGATACGGCCGGCTCATATACCGCTCCCACTGCGCCGGGTAGTTCAGCTCGTGCCAGATCCGCGGATCGAACTGACGTTCGCCGAACACGCCGACGCGGCGCGCGGCCGAACCGCGCGGCGGTTCGTCGGCGTAGATGGCCGGGCTCAGCAGCAGCGCGCCGCAAAAGCGCTCGGGCTGCGTCATCACGTAGCGCAGTGCGCCGAAGCCGCCCATCGACACGCCGCCGATCATGCGCCCCGCGCGCTGCGTCGACACCGCGTAGTGCGTTTCGATTTCGGGCAGCAGATCGTCGAAGAACGCCGTCTCCATTTTTTCCTTGCGGTCCACGTACCAGTCGGTGCCGCCTTGCGGCATCACGACGGCGAGCGGCGGAATATCGCGATGTTCGATCAGCGCGTCCAGGGTGCTTTGCAGATGGCCGCGGCTGATCCAGTCGTTGGCATCGCCGTTGTTGCCGTGCAGAAGATAGATCACCGGAATGCGCGCGGCGTCGGGACGATAACCGGTCGGCAAATAAAGCGTGTAGGACCAATCGCGTCCGAGCGCGGACGAATGGAAGCTGCGGGTCGTCACCGTGCTCGCGAACGACGAAGTGCCGCACGCGGCGCACAGAACGGTCAGCGCAAGGTGTAGGAATAGGCGCATGTCGAGGTGGAAACAGTCACGGCGGACGGCGGCCAACGCTGAGTCAAAGCTCAAAGCTCAGAGCTGACCCACACATGTTACGGCGACGTCCGAAGCCGCGTGCCTACCATGCGCATCACGAGCCGCTT
Organism: Paraburkholderia sp. RCC_158; assembly: GCF_041355255.1. Classification (NCBI taxonomy): domain Bacteria; kingdom Pseudomonadati; phylum Pseudomonadota; class Betaproteobacteria; order Burkholderiales; family Burkholderiaceae; genus Paraburkholderia; species Paraburkholderia sp. RCC_158. The sequence goes on from NZ_JBFUPM010000023.1 coordinate 79,785, forward strand.
GAGCGGCTCCGTCCCACACGCGACGGCAACGAGCGCCGTGATCGCGCACGCGTCGGCGAGCAAGCCTAGCGGATAGTTCAGGTAACCGTCGGTGGCGGCATACAGCACCGAGTCCACCACGAGCGAGATCACCGCGCCGGCGATAAAGCACAGCAGGCCCTTGCGCCCGATGAGCCCAATCAGCGGCAGAGACTGCGCGAGCTTTCTTGCCCAGCCCGCCTCGATCAGCTTGGCCACGAGCCACGCGATCGCGAGGAAATTGACCGCGCGCAAGTAGGACAGATTCTGTTTGAAACTCGGATCGAGCGGCTCGACTTCGACAAAGAGCTTGTAGTACGCCGCGACCGCCGCCACACAGCAGGCCGCGAGCGTCACCAGCCAGCCGAGACGGTGCTGACTCACGCGCTGATAGACCGGCTGGCAACGCACGAGCGCGCCGAGCACGAACAGCAACTGCCAGGCGAACGGGTTGAAGTCCCAATGCATGTCCGGCGCGGCAGGCAGATACGCGTTGATGGCCGGCGCGCCGGCCCACAGCGCGACGCTGCCCGCGAGCAGCAGCCACGGTTTGCTGCGCGCGAGCGGCAGGATCATCGGCACCAGCAGCGCGAAGAAGGCGTACATCGGCAGCACGGACGCGAGATAAGGCTGACGGCGGAACAGCAGGATATCGCGCAAGGCGGCGACGGGCGTGTCCATCAGGTCGTCGAGATCGGTGATCGCGAGATTCGGCGCCTCGACGTTGAACGCGTTCAGGACCGCGCTCACGAGCAGCATAAGCCCGGCGGTCACGAGAAAGGCGCGGTAGATTTCCAGCGAGCGCCGCAGGAAGCGGTTGCGCGCGATCGATTCGCTACGCCGCTCCGCGAGCGCCGCGTAGGCCGTCGCGGTTGCGAAGCCGCCGAGAAACACGAACACCTCCGCGGCGTCGCACAGCGCGTACGCATGCAGCGTGACGCGCGACAAGATGCTTCCGCCGATGTGGTCCACCACGATGATCAGCAGAACGAGTCCTCGGAAAAAGTCGAGCTCGATTAAACGCGATTGCGAAGCTTGCATTGTTTTTATGCCCAAAGCAGCCCCGTGCGACGGCGCGCTCTTTAGCGCGTCGGGCGTCTCACAAGGCTTTGGAATAGTGGGTTGATGCTGTTGCTGCAGCGGCGTTGCTGCGCTGAACCGCGCGTTGCCGCCGTAACGGACCTGCCTCAAAGCCGGCGCGCGCACGCGCTTGCATGAAGCAGTAAAAATGACCCTGACAGCACGGCGGAGTTCCGCCTCGGTGCCGCGAAAGTCGGCAATTATATTTCTTTCTGTGACAAGTCTGCTTGGCAGCGCACATTGCAAACGCAGTGCTGGCGGAGCCTCGGCGGAATGGACGTTTAAAGACAGTGGAGATTTCGCAACGTTTCGACACATCCAGGCGACACCCAATGGACGGACGCGTTCCGGCGTGTGAGGATTTCCCGTAAGCGCGTCGGACTTGAAGAAGCGCGTTGTCGTAGGGTCAAGAAGAACGCGTCAGATCGAGTTAGGCCGATTACTCGAGTGCAGGGGGATCGTCATGAACAAGCAAGTGTTCGCGCTGGCCGTTTCCACCGCTGTGTCCGCCGCCTTTAGCACGCCGGCTTCGGCGCAGACGAGCGTCACGCTGTACGGCGTACTCGACGAAGGCATCAACTACACGAACAACGCGGGCCGAGGACATGTGTACGAGCTGGCAAGCGGCTACGCGCAAGGCAGCCGCTGGGGCTTGAAGGGCGCGGAAGAACTGGGCGGCGGCCTCAAAGCCATTTTCCAGCTCGAAAATGGTTTCGACGTCAGTTCGGGGCGCCTGAATCAGGGCGGCCGGATGTTCGGGCGACAGGCTTTTGTGGGCTTGAGCGCGGAGCGCTATGGCGTATTGACGTTCGGGCGGCAATACGATTCAGTGGTCGATTATCTGGCGCAAACTACCGCGAATGGCAATTGGGCCGGCTCGCTTTTCTCGCATCCCTACGATAACGACAATACCGATAACTCGTTTCGGCTCGACAACACCGTGAAATACACAAGCCCGTCGATTAGCGGCTTTCAATTCGGCGGCACGTACAGCTTTAGCAACGATACGAATTTCGGCAATAACCGCGCCTATAGCGTGGGCGGGCAGTATGCGTATGGCGGCTTGCTGGTGAGCGCCGCGTATTTGCAGGCCAATAATCCGGGCAATGGTGCGAATGGTGCGATTACGGCTAACGACGCAAGCTTTATCGCGGCCCGCATGCGCGTGTTCGGCGGCGGCATTACTTATAACTTCGGTCCGGCCACGGCGGGTTTCGCGTATAGCAAATCGAGCTATTTGAATCCGACCGGCAACGGTTATCTCGGCATTACACCACTCGTGCCGCCCGGCGTATTGCTGAACTCGTTGAAATATCAGAACTTCGAACTGAACGGCAAGTATCAGATCTCGCCGATGCTGTTTGTCGGCGCGCAATATGTCTACACGATAGAAAACTTCGATGCGTCGAGTGGCGGCGTCAAACCGAAAATCCACTCATTTGGACTGATGGCGGATTACAACCTGTCCAAGCGGACCGACGTCTACATTCAGGGTGAATACCAGCAAGTGACTGGCGACTCGACGTATTCGATACTCGATGAGGCGTTTATACCAGGCGCGCAAGCGCCGTCATCGACGTCGAAACAGGTTGTGGTGCGCGCTGCGATCCGGCATAAATTCTAGAGTTTCATGCCGGGTGCCTGAACTGCGTTCAATTCATCAAAACGTTTTGAACCAGAATGCCGACCATCACGCCGGCGGGAATACCAAAGCTTCTGCCGCGAAGCGTCGCGCTCAAGTCTTCGTCGAGAATGAAACTGCAGCGGCGCTCGCGCCAGACGGTTTTATACAGAAGCGGCTTGGTGCCGGCGACGAGCACTGAAATGACCGCTGTTGCAATCACTTGCTGGATCGCATACAGCTTCGCCATGAGAGGCACAAATTCGCCGCTGACGCAGAGCACGACCATGATCGCGGTAGCGACGACAGCGCCAAAGAAAAAACCGCCCATGAAGCGGTTGGCCGATGTAAGAGAATCCACGTTGAGCCTCGACTTCTTCATCGCCCGGAATGCAGGTTGACGAAGCAAAAATATTCTGAAGGGAAGGGTTCCGTTTGAGTTTTCCGGCGGGAGCGTGGCGCGCCGCCGGTCAACGTCAAAGCAACGTAAGAATATTTTTTTTGCGTTCCTCAACCTATCGTCCGTTTCCTAATCGGGCTTGGGAAAATTCCTAAAGCGAGTGTGGCGCGACGTGACCCGACGCGATCAAGCGTCGAACAGGTTCAGCTGTGCGTACTGCAACAGCATGATCGTCTTGCCGTCGACGATCTCGCCGCGCTCGACCATCGCAAGCGCTTGTCGGATCGGCAATTCCAAGACCTCGATATCTTCGCCTTCGTGTTCAAGACCGCCGCCTGCGCCGACCCGCGCGAGCGCATCGTATTCGGCGACGAAAAAATGCAGTTTCTCCGTGACCGAACCGGGGCTCATGAAGGCTTCGAACACTTTGCGCACTTCATGGACGCGATAACCGGTTTCTTCCTCGACTTCGGCCCGAATCCGCTCCTCGGGGGAAGCGGACTCGAGCAGACCGGCGGGTGTCTCGATCAACATGCCGTGATGACCGTTGACGAACGCTGGCAAGCGGAACTGCCGCGTCAGCACAACCATGCGCCGGCGCGGCTCGTACAGAAGCAAGGTCGCGCCGTTGCCGCGGTCGTAGGTTTCGCGGCTTTGGCGCTGCCAGGAGCCGTCGGCGCGGCGATAGTCGAAGGTGGTCTTTTTCAGCACATACCAGTCGTCGGAGAGCACCTTCACGTCCACGATTCGTACTCGTTCCGCGGTCTCATTCATGGCTCGCACCTTTGATTGGTTGGTAGTGGTTAGGCCGACACGCGAATCATGGTATCGTGCAGTATCGTGCAAAAACAAGGGATTTCGTGCAACGGACGGATCGCGCGATTCGTCTGCCGGAGACGAGCGTGCTTACATCGCAGAGAAAACAGTTGATCCTCGAGGCGCTCAGGCGCGACGGGCAGGTCGTCGCCAAGACGCTTAGCGCGGAGTTCGACGTGTCCGAGGACACCATCCGCCGCGATCTGCGCGAACTCGCGACGGAAGGGCAGCTCCAGCGCGTGCACGGCGGCGCTTTGCCGGCGTCGCCGGCAGCGGTGGATCTCGCCGGGCGCGAGCGGATCGAATCGGCGTCGAAGGCGGCGATCGGGCGCGCCGCGGCGGGCATGATCGCGCCGGGGCAAATCGCGTTCGTCGACGGCGGCACGACTGCTGTCCAACTCGCGCGACACCTTCCGCGTGACTTGCGTGCGACGATCGTCACGCATAGCCCGAGCATCGCCGTCGAACTCGCCGGGCATGCGCAACTGGAAGTGGTGATGATCGGCGGCCGGCTTTTCAGGCATTCGATGGTCAATGTCGGCGCGGCCGCCATCGAAGCGCTCAGCCATATCCGCGCCGATCTGTACTTCATGGGCGTGACGGGGGTGCATCCGCAAGCCGGCCTCAGCACCGGCGACATCGAGGAACGTACGTGAAGCGCGCGCTCGCGGAGCACGCGGCGGAGACGGTGGTGCTCGCATCGGCGGAGAAACTCAATGCGGCGTCGGCGTACCGGATCGCGGACGTATCGGCGGCGAGCACGATCGTGGTGGAACGCGGCACGGCCGAGACACTTACCGCGCCTTTCGAAGCGCTGGGCCTGACGGTTGTGCGCGCGTAGAGGTTGGCCGCTGCAATCGCATCGGCACGCGCCCTGAACTCCCGCCCGTCGAGCCGCTCAAACGGATCGCGCAGCAGGCCCGCATGCGCCTGTTCTTCCGCCGTCTCAGCCTGGCTTCTTCCACGGAGATTTCATGAGCAATCGCGCGACGCAGATCCTTCCTCATCATCGCTATGTTCATTCGCTCGGTGCGCCGCTTGCCTGCGTGCAAGGCACGATCACGAAGGTGTTCGCGAGCCCGGACAACCACCACGGCGCAAATCATCAGCACCTGATTGTGAAGATCGACAAGGTGTTGAAGTTCGAAGGCGGCACGCAGAACCTCGTCGGCACCGAGGTGTTCATTGCGGTGCGGTTCGGCGACAACGAAGGGCTTGCCGAGGAGATCCCCGGACTCCAAGCCGGGCAGCCCATCGAGGCGCAGGGCGAATACATCCCCGAGGCAAGCGCCTATCCCACCGACGACAACTCCAACCCTGTACTGCCCGTGCTCCACTTTACTCATCACCCCGTGGGCTATGTGTCATACGCGGGGCATTACTACAGCTAGCGGCTCGCCGCGCGCTCCGCGCAAGCACCATCGCGTTTTTCGAACCGGCAATTCAAGTTCTCGCGCGGGCGTGCCGTTAAGCAGATGGCGTCGATGGCACTGCCCATGCGGCCCGGTTTTGCCGCGTGGTTGTGCGCACAACGAGACACGCAGACGCTGTTGGTAACGTTTGTATCAGACTGTGTGGCGCACGCGTTTTCTGTTAATCGCACTTTACAATCCGGCTGGAAATTTAATCGTAGTCTGGCCGTCCGCGGAAAAGTGGCTGTGTAAGCGCCGGAATCCGCCGTCGCCCGCGCGAAGATTCGACGTACGGAGCGATGCAACGAACAAGGCCAGCCGGCAATACAACGGTGAGGGTGCCAGCACGCTCGCCAGGCCGCGATGCGAACGGCGGCGCGTCAGCGCGACGCGCGCGTGCAGGCGGCAAGGCGGCGTCCGGCCCGCCTACAGAACAAGCAGGAGCCGAACATGATGGGAAAGGGTTTCGACAGGGCAGTGATGGCAGGCATCGCCGGCGCCTGGCTCGCGCTCGCGATGAGCGGTTGCGCCGGCGTCGGGCAGCCGGGCGCGCAGACCGGCGCAGCAGCCGCTTCGGGTGTGTCCGCGGCAGGCGCGGCGAATCTGCAAGGCACGGCGGGGACGTCCGCGTCGGCGAGTGCGGCCGCTTCGGGCGACACGCCTCTGGCTGCGCCCCTCAAAAAGGCGCCGCCGCTCGTTTATCGGGTGAAGCGCGGCGACACGCTCGCGCGCATCGCGCAGAGCCATCATTGCAGCGTCAAGCAGTTGCAGGCATGGAACGGCCTGAAGGCGTCGTCGCGATTGAAGAACGGCCAGGTGTTGCGCGTCGCATCGCCGGAGACCGTGCAGGCGGTTAATGCGGCTAATGCGGCTGCGGCAAAAGCTGCGGCGGCGTCGAGTGCGTCTGGCGCGCAGGCGTCGGCGCCATCGGCAGCTATCGCGCAGCCTTCGCCCGGTCCCAGCGCCGCCGAAGCCCGCGAAGTCGCGCAACAAAGCATGCGTCATGCAAACGGCTTGTCGTTGGCATGGCCCGCGGGCGGCCGGGTCGTCGAAGCCTTCCAGCCGGGCGAGACGCGCGGCATCGAGATTGGCGGCAAGGCGGGCGATCCGGTTCGCGCGGCCGCCGACGGCAAAGTCATGTATGCCGGCACGGGCCTGAACAGCTACGGCAGTCTGATCATCGTGCAGCACAACAAGGACTTCCTGACCGCGTACTCGCATAACCGCAAGCTACTGGTCAAAACCGGCGAGATCGTTCGACAGGGCCAGCAGATCGCCGAGATGGGCGACGAAAACAACTCGCGCGTGTCGGTCGGTTTCGAGTTGCGCCGCGACGGCAAACCGGTCGATCCGATGCCGTATCTGCCGCAAGGACGCGGCTAAACGCAGCGCGCGGCTGTGCTGTGGGTGGCCTCAGTCGAGCCACCGCAGCGCCGCCGCGACGATCGCCTCGGGCGCGTCTTCCTGCATCAAATGGCCCGCGCGCGGCACCGCCTGAAAGCGCGCGTGAGGAATCAGCGCGGCCAGACGCCGGCCGCGCTCGAGCGGAATCCACTGATCCTCTTCGCCCCACAGAATCTGCGTCGGACAACGCATTTGCGGATAGCGCGATTCGACTTCATCGGTATAGCGCTGATCCATTTGCGCGATCTGCCGGTAGAACGCGGCTTGTCCCGTCGCGCCGAGCCACGGCGTGACGTACGGCGCGAGTTCTTCATCCGTGATGTCGCGTGCAATCGCGCCGCGCACATAGGCGTTCACTACGGCTTCGTGAATATACGGCGGCAAACCGGCGAACGCATCGCCGTGACGGCGCACATGCTGCACGAACGGCGAGCCCCACGGCGCCAGCGCGACCGGATCGATCAGCGTCAGGCTGCGATAGTCGCAGCCGTCGATAAGATGCGCGCGCAACGAAGTCGCTCCGCCGAAGTCATGCGCGATTACATCCGGGCTCTTCAATTGCCAATGCGCGAGCAACTCCGCGAGCAAGGCGTTCTGGACGCCAAGCGACACGTCCTGGCCGTCACGCATCTCCGACTGACCGTAGCCGAGCAGATCGTAATAGTGCACCGTGCGAATCTGCGCCAGATGCGGCGCGATGCGATGCCACACGTACGATGAGAACGGCGTGCCGTGCACGAGTACGAGCGGTGGCCCGGTGCCCGTCACATTGAAGCGCACGGTTTGATCGCGGAACGTGTAGGTCTCGGGAAGCGGCCAGTCGGTCATGGCGGTGATCGGTGGTGACGAGGTCCGCTTACCTTAACAGGGCTTGTGATTGGCTGCAGGACGCACCAAGGACAATGGAACGCGCAAGCACTTCCCGCAAAAGCTCACCATTGATTTGTTCAGCAAAACCAGGCAATTCAGCCGATGCCATGCTTCGCTGCACTCAGGCCGCATGCTCGTTCGAACACACAGCGTCGATGATCCTTGCGAATCGCGCACGAATCACCTTCAAATACAGCGATTTTCCACGCGTACGTTGAAGAAAGCCTGGTAATCCTCTATACAACAATGAAGGTCGCGCCTAAACCGCGACGCCTCACCGCCCCAAACTCCGCAAGCTCACCCACATTTAACGGTGAGGAAATCCGGGAGCCCAAACGCAGCGCGCTCGACTCAGACCTACTTCGTCTGCGCCCCGCGCAACACCTGCGAGACCTGGCCATGCAGATGCAGGATGCCCGGGTCGGCCTGCAGCAGCGGCAGATAACGCGGCAGAAAACTGTTGTTCGGCTGATCGGCGGAAAAGAGACCGGTGACGGCTTCGACCGCGGCGAGGCGGTCGGCGGCATCGGCTTCCTTGTCGTCGAGTATTTCGTCCACGTTCGCAATGATGGTGGACAGCGGCGTCAGCCAGCGAAACCCGGAACCGTTGATCAGCACCTGCAGAAAAGCCGCCGGCGTGACCGGGCCGAATTCTTTTTCATAGGCCGCGCGTTCGTGATCGAGTATCGCCTTATGCAGCGCGAGCAGCGGCTTGCGGATGTCGGAGAGGAATTGGGTGCATTGCGGGTCGTTCATGATGCGTCTCCTTCGGATAGTCAGATAGTCAGTGCAGTCGCGTCATGCTAGCAAAATTGCGGGCGACGAACCGCCTTCGGCGCCTTCGCAACGGCGCATGTCGGGGTGCAGGCGAATTTCTTAATGCACGGCTACAATCGCCGGACCCTCACAGCACACTCGCGCAATGCCTGGTCCGAAGTCGTGCGGCGACGCATTGGCGAAGCCGCGCATCGGCATTGCGCATTAGTCCGGGCTCTCGAATAAACGCGGCAACTCGTTGCGTTTTGATCGGCGTCCCGTTCTAAACAGGCTGATAAAACATAACTCGACAAGGAACCGCTCATGACAACGTTCAATATCAACGGCGAAACGCATACCGTCGATGCGCCGCCTGACATGCCTCTGTTGTGGGTCCTGCGCGATCTCGTCGGCCTGACCGGGACGAAGTTCGGCTGCGGCATCGCTCAATGCGGCGCATGCACGGTTCATCTCGACGGCGTGGCGGTGCGTTCGTGCGTGTTGCCCGCGGCGGCTGTCGGCGACAAGAAGATCACGACGATCGAAGCGATCGGCAACACGCCGGCCGGCCAGAAAGTGCAGCAGGCATGGCGTCAACTGGACGTCGTGCAATGCGGTTATTGCCAGTCGGGACAGGTGATGTCGGCGGCCTCGCTGATCGCAAGCAATCCCAATCCGAGCGATGCGGACATCGACGCCGCGATGGCCGGCAACATCTGCCGCTGCGGCACCTACAACCGCATTCGCGCGGCGATCAAGCACGCGGCGAAGGGAGTCTGACATGTCCCAGGGATTGCTCGATGCATACAAAGGCGCGAAGCGCCCGCAAGCCGAAGCCGATGAAGCGCGCGGCGTGTCGCGCCGCACGTTCCTCAAGTTCGGCGTGAGCGTCGGCGCGGCGGCGGGCGGCGGTCTGCTGCTCGGCTTCAGTCTGCCGGCCGTCAGTCAGGATCAGAAGAGCGGCAAGTCGGTGATCGGCGGCGACGCAAACGAAGCGCCGCAGAACGGCGTGTTCGCACCGAACGCGTTCATCCAGATCGACACGGCAGGCAAGGTCACGCTGGTGATTCCAAAGGTCGAGATGGGCCAGGGCGTGTACACGTCGATTCCGATGCTGATCGCAGAAGAACTCGAAGTGCCGCTCGACACCGTCACGCTCGACCACGCGCCGCCGGACGAAAAGCTTTTCACCGACCCGCTGCTCGGCGGCCAGCTCACCGGCGGTTCGACGTCGATCCGCTATGCATGGGAGCCGATGCGCCGCGCCGGCGCGACCGCGCGCACGCTGCTCGTGAGCGCGGCCGCGCAGCAATGGCAGGTCGACGCCGCGAGCTGTCATGCGCAGGCCGGCCAGGTCATCCACGCGGCGAGCAATCGCAGCATCGGCTATGGTCAACTGGTCGAGGCGGCCGCCAAACTGCCCGCACCGCAGAACGTGCCGCTGAAGAACCCGAAAGACTTCAAGATCATCGGCACGGCGGTCAAGCGGCTCGATTCGCCGGAGAAAGTGGACGGCACCGCGATGTTCGGCCTCGACGTGCGCGTGCCCGACATGGTCTACGCGGCCATCGCGAACTGTCCCGTGTTCGGCGGCACGCTCGCAAGCGTCGACGATACCAACGCGAAGAAGATTCCCGGCGTGCGCCAGGTGGTGAAGATCGACAACGCGGTGGCCGTGATCGGCGATCACACGTGGGCCGCCAAACGCGGGTTGCAAGCGCTCGACATCAAGTGGAACGAAGGCGCGGACGCGAAGCTGTCGATGAAGCAGATCGTCGACGATCTGGCCAACGCGTCGCAACGCAATGGCGCGGTCGCGCGCAAGGACGGCGACGTGGTGCACGCGTTTTCGAACGCGAAGACGCGCGTCGATGCGATCTACCAGCAGCCGTTTCTCGCGCACGCGACGATGGAGCCGATCAATTGCACGGTCCATGTGCGCGCGGACAGTTGCGAAGTCTGGCTTGGCTCGCAGGTGCCGACGCGCGTGCGCGACGCGGCGATGGCCGTCACCGGCTTGCCCGCCGACAAGATCATCGTGCATAACCATCTGATCGGCGGCGGCTTCGGGCGGCGGCTCGAATTCGACATGGTCACGCAGGCAGTGAAGATCGCGAAGCAGGTGTCGACGCCCGTGAAGGTGCTGTGGACGCGCGAAGAAGACATCCAGCACGACATGTACCGTCCGTACTACTACGACAAGATCTCCGCCGGTCTCGACGCGAACGGCAAGCCGCTCGCGTGGCAGCACCGGATCGTCGGCTCGTCGATCCTCGCGCGTTTCGCGCCGCCCGCGTTCAAGAACGGGCTCGACCCCGACGCGGTCGAGGTCGCGTCGGACCTGCCGTACGACTTGCCGAACCAGCTCGTCGACTACGTGCGCCAGGAACCGCACGCTATTCCCACCGCGTTCTGGCGCGGCGTCGGTCCCACCCGCAGCACGTTCGTGGTGGAGAGTTTCATCGACGAACTCGCGGCCGAGGCGAAGGTCGATCCCGTCAAATACCGGCGCGATCTGCTCGGCAAGACGCCGCGCGCGCTGAACGTGCTCAACGTCGCGGCGCAGGCGGCCGACTGGGGCAGCGCGGTGCCGAAGGGGCAAGGGCGCGGCGTGTCGGTCATGCATGCGTTCGGCAGCTACTTTGCGATCATCGTCGATGTCGCCGTGGAGCAGGGCGAGGTGGCGGTCAAGCGCGTGGTTTGCGCGGTCGATTGCGGCATGGTCGTCAATCCGAACACGGTGGAGGCGCAGGTGCAGGGCGGCATCATCTTCGGCATTACGGGCGCGCTCTACAGCGAGATCACGATCAAGGACGGCCGCGTGCAGCAGAACAACTTCACCGACTACCGGATGCTGCGTATCGACCAGACGCCGCCTATCGACGTGCATATCGTGAAGAGCAGCGAGGCGCCCGGCGGCATCGGCGAGCCTGGCACGGCGGCGCTCGCGCCGGCGCTGACCAACGCGATCTTCGCGGCCACCGGCAAGCGGTTGCGGCATTTGCCGGTCGGCAGCCAGTTGCAAACCGCTTAACGGGAGCCCGACATGAAAAACATACTCAAGGGTTTCGGCGCGGCACTGAGCGTGGCGCTGCCGTTGCTGATGCAGGCATCGGCGGCAGCAGCGGCAACATCATCCGCTTTCGATCCCGCGCTCGTGCAGCGCGGCGCTTATCTCGCGAAGGCCGGCGACTGCGCCGCGTGCCACACGGCGCCGAAGGGCAAGCCGTTCGCGGGCGGCCTGCCGATGAACACGCCGATGGGTCAGATCTACACGACCAACATCACGCCGGACTCGCAAACCGGCATCGGCGGCTATACGGAACAGGACTTTGCGCGGGCGATGCGCGAAGGCGTCGCGAAAGACGGGCACAACCTGTATCCGGCGATGCCGTATCCGTCGTATGCCAAGGTCAACGACGACGACATGAAGGCGCTGTACGCGTACTTCATGAGCGGTGTTGCGCCAGTGCAGCAGGCGAATCGCGAGTCCGACATCGCATGGCCGATGAACATGCGCTGGCCGTTGAAGCTCTGGAACATGGTATTCCTCGAGAAAGGCGTGTATCAGAACAAGCCGGGCAAGGACGTCGCATGGAATCGCGGCGCGTATCTGATCCAGGGCCTCGGCCACTGCGGCTCGTGTCACACGCCGCGCGGCATCGCGTTCCAGGAGAAGGCGCTCGACGAAAGCGGCAGCGCGTTTCTTACCGGCAGCCTCCTCGACGGCTGGTTCGCGACCAACCTGACCGGCGAGCATAACGTCGGCCTGGGACGCTGGAACGATCAGGACTTGCAGGCGTTCCTGAAGACCGGCGCGAATCGTCACGCCACGGCGTTCGGCTCGATGACGAGCGTGATCAACAACAGCACGCAGGCATTGAACGATACCGACATCGCGGCCATGACGACGTATCTGAAATCGCTGCCGCCGGCGGGCGGCAACGGCGCGCCGCCTTACACGTACGATCCGCAGGCGACGAAGGTGTCGCTGAACCGTCCCGCGAACGACGCCGGCGCGCGCGTCTACACCGCGTATTGCATGCATTGTCACGGCGTCGACGGACGCGGTTTCGCGCCGATGCTCGCGCCGCTGGCCGGCAATCCGAACGTGCTGGAGAAGGACGCGTCGTCGCTCATTAACGTGACGCTGAACGGCACCGAAGATCTGGTGATCGGCGGCATTCCCGCGCCGTATCCGATGCCGAAGTACGCGCCGGTGCTGACCGACCAGCAGATCGCCGACGTGTTGACGTTCGTGCGCGCCGGCTGGAACAACGGCGCGCCGGCCGTGACCGCAGCCGATGTGACGAAGCTGCGCAAGTCGACTCAAGCGGCCCGCTAGCAGTAGTTACTCAAACCGGCCGAGCATGAAAAAAGCGTCAACCGTCTTTCGGCGGTTGACGCTTTTTGTTGTGTCGCTTGCAAAGACGCGGCTAACGGTGTTGACCAACCTTGTTGCGCTTTTCGAGCACACGCGCATACCACGTCAACGGAAAACACATCGCGAAGTAGATCATGGCCACCATGCCGTAGATTGGGAACGGCCGGAACGCCGCGTTCGTGATCATCGTGCCGGTCTTCGTCAATTCCGTGAAGCCGATGATCGACGCCAGCGCCGTGCTCTTGACCACCTGCACGAGAAAACCGACCGTCGGCGCGACTGCGATTTTGAGCGCTTGCGGCCAGACGATATAGCGCAATTGCTGCGCGAACGTCATGCCGAGACTCGCGCCCGCAGCCCATTGACCGCGCGGCACGGCTTCCACGCAGCCACGCCAGATGTCGACCAGATACGCGCTCGTGTACAGCGTCAACGTGACGGTCGCCGCGACCCACGGCGACACGTCCACGCCCACCAGCGGCAAGCCGAAGAACGCGAGAAACAGTTGCATCAGCAGCGGCGTGCCCTGGAACACTTCCACATACAGCACGACGATGCGGCGCAGCCAGGCGATCGGCGACACGCGCATCGCGAGCAGGATCAATCCGAAGATGCCGCCGCCGACGAAAGCGATCAGCGAGAGCAGCACGGTCCAGCGCGCGGCGAGCAGCAGATTACGGGCAATGTCCCACAGCGTGAATTCGACCATGATCAGCGCTCCGTTGGCACAGTGCGGGCGGCGCGCCACATCAGGCGGCTGCGCCAGGCGCGAGGCGCGCTGTCCGAGCCGCGCGCCGCGCGCCCCGCGAACAGACCGCGTCCGAACCGGTTGAGGATTTGCCGCAGCACGATTGACAGCAGCAGATACGTCGCGGTGATGATCAGGTAGCTCTCGAACGAGCGGAAGTTGCGCGACTGGACAAAGTTGGCCGCGTACGTGAGGTCCGGCACGGAGATTTGCGACACGACCGCCGAGCCGAGCATCACGATCAGCACCTGGCTCAGCAGCGCGGGGAACACATTGGCGAGCGCCTGCGGCAGCACGATATAGCGAAACACCTGGCGTCCATGCAGGCCGAGCGCCTGCGCCGCCTGTACCTGGCCGCGCGAGATCGAATCGATGCCCGCGCGCACGATCTCGATCGCATAGGCGCCGAGGTTCACTGTCATCGCGAGAATCGCGGCCTGCATTTCGTCGATATGAATGCCGAGCGTCGGCAGGCCGAAGAACACAAAAAACAGTTGCACGATGAACGGCGTATTGCGGATCAGTTCGACATAGCTCGCCACGACCCAGCGCGCCCACTTCGGCCCGGCCACCGCGACGCTCGCGCCGGCGATGCCGACGAGCGCGCCGAGCAACGTCGAGATCGCGGTCAGCCCCAGGGTGACCGCGACGCCGCGCGCGAGCATGCCCGCATAAAGGCCGAAGCCGCTGAAATCGAACGCATAGGTCATGGCGTGGCGCTCATCGTGAGGTCAAACTCCGGGCGGTAAATTCAGAGATCGGCGGGCAGCGGCGTGCGCAGCCATTTCTGCGAGATCGCGTTCATGGTGCCGTCGCTGCGAGCCTTAGCGATGGTTTCGTCGACTTTCTGCTTCAGACGCGGCTCGTTCTTGTTCAAACCGACGTGATCCGGCGAGCTGAACAACGAAAACTTCTGCTCGGGATCGTTCGCGGGATGACGCGCGAGAATCGTGGCGCCGACGTCGTTGCCGACCACCATCAACTGTACCTGACCAGAAATAAACGCCGAAATTGCTCCGTTGGGATCGTCGAAACGTTTGATGTTCGCGCTGGGCGGCGCGATTTTCGTCACGCTCAGGTCTTCCAGCGTGCCGCGCGCGACTGAAATCGACTTGCCGGCGAGGTCGGCGGCGTTCTTCACGGGCAGCGCTTTGGGGCCGAACACGGCGAGGTAATACGGCGCGTAGGGCTTCGAGAAGTCGATCACCTTCTCGCGTTCCGGCGTCTGGCCGACCGACAGCAGCATGTCGGTCTTGTGGTCCGCGAGATAGGCCATGCGGTTGTCGCCCGTCACCTGCACGAGTTCGACCTTGGCGTTAAGCGCCCGGCCGATCAGATTGGCGACGTCGATGTCGTAGCCCATCGGCTTCATGTCCGGACCGATCGAGCCGAACGGCGGATAGTCCATGAACACGCCGATGCGCACCGTGCCCGTCTTCGCGATGTTGTCGAGCGCATCGGCATGCGCGGCGGGCGAGAACGCGCTGAGCGCGCCCGCGGCGGTGAACGCGAGGGCCGCGGCGAGCGTGGCGAACGCGCGGCGGGCGGTCGATTGAATGGGCTGGTGCTGGTTCATGGTGTGTCCTCTGTCGAAAAACGCTTATTGGAGTGAGATGGATGAGGTGGAAGGATGAAGTGGACTCTAGGTTTGCCAAAATCCCTCAACAAACGAAATATGCGCATGGAGGCCATGACGTAAGCTCATGCTCGCCGCATCGCCCGCCGGCAGTTGCGCGGCGACGCGAACGGCGCGATGAATCGTTGGACGTATGAGCCCAGTGCATGCAGCCAGGGTCCGCCGCAACTCGTGGCGCGACGCGCGATCGCGTATCCTGTGGGGTTGGAAGGCGTGTCCGGACAGCAGTTCGCCGCGCCGCCTCAATGACTTTTTCTGATCCCGATATGTCGATGCGACGTCTTCCGCCGCTCAACGCGCTGCAAATTTTCGAAACCGTCGCGCGCCATCGCAGCTTCACGCGCGCGGCCGATCATCTGTGTCTCACGCAGGGCGCGGTGAGCCGGCAGATCATCGCGCTCGAGGACTACTACAAGTTTCCGCTGTTCAAGCGTCACGCGAAGGGCCTCACGCTCACCGCCGAGGGTGAGTTGCTGCTGCCCGCAGTCAAGGAGAGCTTCGCGCGTATCGAGGAGATTTCGCTGCGGCTCACGCGGCAGCGCACCGATCTCGCGCTGAAGGTGCCGACCTGCGTGATGCGCTGGATGCTGCCGAAGATCATGCGCTTTCAGACCGAGTATCCCGACCTGCATGTGCAGATCACCACGACGTGGCAGCACGATGTCGACTTCCAGCTCGAACCGTTCGACGCGGCGATTATTTACGGTTCGTCGCCGGGTGCGGACGTGCAATCCGTGCCGCTCTTCGAGGAGCGTCTAACGCCCGTTTGCGCGCCCGATCTGCTGAAGGACAAGCCGCTGGCATCGGTCGCGGATCTCGCGCGCCATACGCTGCTGCATCCGACGCGCGATCATCGCGACTGGAAGATGTGGCTCGCGAGGGTCGCCGAAGCTGACCCGGCCGACGCGCGCGCGATCGACGCCGAGCACGGCCCGAGCTTCGACACGCTCGACATGGCGACCAACGCGGCGTTGCAAGGCTTCGGCGTGGCGATCAGTGACCTCGCGCTGATCGACGAGGACGTGGCCGCGCGGCGTCTCGTGCGGCCGTTCGATACGGTGCTGAAGACCGGCTGGCGCTACTACTTCGTCTATCCCGATTCAGTCGCGCATCAGCACAAGCTGAGTCTGTTTCGCGACTGGATCGCGGCGCATTGGGAAGAGTAGGCGAGGGCGCCGTCGCGCGACGGCGTGTGTCAGGGCGCGAACGATAAAAACAGGTAGGCGGCGAACAGCGACAGATGCACGGCGCCTTGCAGGATCGTCGTGCGGCCGGTGCTAATCGTCAGCGTGCTGACCAGCAGCGTGAGCACCAACAATACCGTTTCCTTGCCGTTGATGCCGAGCACGAGCGGTTGCCCCGTCGTCAGAAACACGGCAGCCACCGTCGGAATCGTCAAGCCGATGCTGGCGAGCGCCGAGCCGAGCGCGAGATTCAGGCTGTTCTGCAAGCGGTCGGCGCGCGCCGCGCGCACCGCGGCGAGACCTTCGGGCAGCAGCACCAGCGCGGCGATCACGATGCCGACCACCGCCGCCGGTGCGCCCGCGTTTTCAACGGCCGTCTCGACAACCGGCGACAGCACTTTGGCGAGCAGCACGACGGCGACGAGGCACACCAGCAGCAAGCCGCCGCTCGTCAGTGCGAGCCGTGCGCCCGGCGGCGCGGCATGCACGTCTTCGTCGGACACGTCGGCGAGAAAATAGTCGCGATGCCGGACCGTCTGCACGAACACGAACACGCCGTACAACACGAGCGACGACACGCCCGCGAACGCCAGTTGCGACGACGACAGCATGGGGCCGACGTTGGTCGTCGTGTAGTTGGGCATGACGAGCGTCAGCACCGATAAGGACGCGAGCACCGCTAGAGCCGCAGCCGCGCCGCGAATCTGAAAATCCTGCTCGCGATGGCGAATGCCGCCCACCAGCAGGCACATCCCGACGATTCCGTTGCATACGATCATGACGGCGGCGAACACCGTATCGCGCGCGAGGCCCGCTTTCTCGGGACCGGCTGTCAGCATGACCGACACGATCAGCGCGACCTCGATCACGGTCACCGCGATCGCGAGCACCAGCGTGCCGAAGGGTTCGCCGACCTGATGCGCGACCACTTCCGCGTGATGCACGGCCGCGAATACCGCCGCGCACAGCGCGATGCCCACCAGCGCGAGCAGCAGCCCGTTGCCCGGCAACGCGTAGGACGCGCCGAGCACGATCCACGCGACGAACGGCACGGCCAGAGTCCAGCGGGGCAAGACGGTTGCGGACATGGTCATCGGCTGGTTGGTCTGTGACTTCGGTGATTTCTGTGACTTCTGTGAGTGTTCCCGGCCCGCGGAACAGCATGCGATTCCAAAAACGCGGGCGATGCAATCGAGGCTTCAGGTCTGGCGGATGCCAACGTCCTTGCAACCGGACCGTAGGCATCCGACCATGCGACTGCCGGCGCGATCACGCGCCGGCCCGAGCCTTACTGCCCGACCGGCCGAACCGTCAATGCGTTCTTGACCGACGTCACGCCTGCCACGCCTTGCGCCGCTTGCGTGGCGAGGTCGACTTGCGACTGGTCCGGCACCGTGCCGGCCAGCGTCACAGCGCCGCCGCGTGCACGGACGTTGATGTTCGCGACGCTGACGCCCTTGGTCTTGGCTAGCGCGCTGCGCACCTTGCGCCCGAGCGCGCGGTTGGCGGCCTTGGCCTGCTTGCCGGTTGTCGCCGACGATGATGCCGCCGCTGCCGGTGCGGCCGCCGCGTCGCTGCTTTGCGCGGATGCGTTGAGCGATGCCAGTACGATCAGCGCGCCGCCGACCATCTTCATTGCCGTGGATGCTTTCATGCGAATTTCTCCTTGTCGTGAATAATTCGTCCCCTTGCGGGAACGTGTGCTGGACTACGGTAAAGCGCAATGGAACGGAAAGGACGTTGCTGCGGGTCTTGCGGATGCTTCAGGTTGACAGAGACTGCTGGATGCTGCGGATGCGGCCGAAGCGCGCGGCCGGCGAGGCGCACTGCGGGCCGAAGGACACGATACTCCAATTGGTTCCAGAATGAGGCTGCCGCTGCCTCGAAGTGAGGCGTCGCTACAACGCTCGCGACGATGGGCCGCGATGTGTGACTGCATAGTCTGGCGCTCTGAGATGGTGCGTGCGCCCCGGCGCTTGCGCAACATGCGCGAATCGGGGCATAAATGAACGCATCCACCGATGCACCGACCGACGCAAAACTCGACGCCAAAACCGACGCAAAAACAAAGGCCCAATGCATGCGCAAACCGTCGCTTCCCATCATCCCCTTGTCGCGTGACGATTTGCCCGTCGGCGCGACGCAACTCGCGCGCTTCATGATCGGCAAGTATCTCGTTCACGACGTGCCGGAAGGGCGCATGAGCGGCCGCATCGTCGAGACGGAGGCGTATCCGGTGGGCGATTCGACGAGCCATGCGTTTATCGGACGGCGTCCGCACAACGGCTCGATGTTCCTCGCGCCCGGCTATGCGTACGTCCGGCTCACCTATGGTCTCTCGTACATGCTCAACATGTCCGCCGAAGCGGAGGACGTGGGCGCCGGCATTCTGATCCGCGCGATCGAGCCGCTCGAAGGTCTGCCGCTGATGGAAGCGCGCCGCCCCGGCGTGCCGCTGCGCGATCTCGCGCGCGGGCCCGGCCGGCTGACTGTGGCGCTCGGCATCGGACAATCGTTCGACGGCCGCGATTTGTGCACCGGCCGCGATTTGTGGATCGGCGTCATCGAGACAGGCGACGTGCCGGTCGGCGTGACGACGCGCATTGGCCTGTCGCGCGAGATGCATCGGCCGTTGCGCTTTTTCGAGCCCGGCAGCGCGTTCGTGAGCGGTCCGCGCAAGCTGCTGGTTGCGCCGCACGCGGACCTCGGCGACGGTCCGCAAATCTGACCGCGTGCAAAGCCGTTGCGGCAAGGTCTGCACGTCGGCGCGCTTGTTCCAAAGCGAAGGCTACACGCGGCTACGCGCTGCCCAATTATTACGCGGTCGATGCGGCGCGCATTGCTATCGCCGGAAACTTCGGCGCACTTTTTCAGTGACGACAATTATGTATCTCACAAATAGGTGTTTTCCCTTGGTGGATCGATGACTAGACTGGAATCACTCGCTTCCACATGGTGTGGCAAGCGCGGCAAATAAAACCAGGTCTGGAGGTAATAATCATGAAATCGCTTATCAAGGCAGTCGCCATTGCAGCCGTTCTCGCCGCTCCGGTCGCGTCGTTCGCGCAGTCGAGCCAGCAACCGGTCACGCGCGCCGAAGTGCGCAACGAACTGATTCAGTTGGAGCGCGCGGGTTACAACCCGTCGGTCAGCAACGACCCGTACTATCCGGCCGACATTCAGGCCGCGGAACGCCGCGTGCAGGAGCAAAACCCGGCAGTCGCGCAAACGCAGTTGCCGGTCGGGGACACGAGCGGCTATGGCGGCACGACGAGCGGCTCGTCGCAATCGGGCGGCGTGCGTGAGTCGATGACCGGCGCGAAGTCGGTGTATTTCGGCAATTAAGTTGGGAAGTTGAGTTCGTAGCTGGTTTGCGCTGGTGGCAGTAGAAATGTCATCTGCGATAGCAGCGAGCGCGCCGCGATAAAAGCGGCGCGCCGCAGCTAGCGATGCGGATCTCAGTTCGCCCAGCGCGCATACGTGAGCGCACTTTGGCGCTTGCAGAAGCAGGCGCTAGACACACGATCCCTATAGCCCCTGGTTCCAGTGGGCTGACCAGAATCGAGGAACCTCCGCTGCCGCAAGGTAGCTTCGCCCAACCGTTCAGCGATTGGGCTTTTTTTGCGGCTAAAACCGGCGGGTAGGCAAGAGGCGTGGCCCGTCAGGGACGCTCGCCGTGGATGTAGAACTCGAGCTGCTGGATAGTGAACTGCTGCTCGGCGATGATGTTCTTCACGAGGTCGCCGATCGACACCATGCCGATGAGCCTGTCGTTCTCGATCACCGGCAAGTGGCGCATGCGCCGCTCGGTCATGAGCGCCATGCAGTCGTCGGTGGTTTGATCCGGGCGCACGAAGCGCACCGCCTTGCTCATGATCTCGCGTACCGGCGTGGCCTTCGACGACCTGTCCATCAGCACGACCTTGCGCGCGTAGTCGCGCTCGGTGATGATTCCCGCGATGCTGTCGCCGTCCGTCACGACCAGTGCGCCGATGCCTTTGTCAGCCATCAGCCTGATCGCTTCATAGACGGAGTCGTCGGCTCCGATCGTATAAACGGTCGTGTTTGGTTTGGTTTTTAGCAGCTGTGCAACGGTTGTCATGGAGCGGCTCCCTTTCGCAGTGCAGCAGTGCAGCACGCCGGCGCGGCGGGCTGTCGGTGACAGGCGATTCCAGTATAGGCGCGACGCGCCAGCGAGTGTGTCCGGGAATACCTGGAGCGCGCAACGCACGCAATTCATGTAGCGCGCGGTTTTGCGCGCGCTTTGCGATCGCGTGAAGCGTATTGCGCGTTGCGTCTCGCGCTTGCGCTCTGGTGGTGCAAGAACCGTGCGCCATGCATGGGCATCCGGGTGCGGTGCGCCGATTAGCGGTAAACTCCTGTCCGTACCTTATCCCCGGTTTCATCGGGTTCATGTCCAGCACCACTGTCTAACGCCATGCTCACGTCTCACGATCCGTCGCCTGCGGCAGACGGCGCAATCAACGGCGAATGCGTCGTTCTCGACGCCACCGCCACGCTTCCCACGCGCTACGGCACGTTCACCTCTTATGTGTTTCGCGTGGTCGACAGCGGCGCCGAACATCTTGCGCTCGTGATGGGCGACGTCGCGAACAAGTCGTCGGTGCTGACCCGTTTGCACTCCGAATGCCTGACGGGCGACGTGCTCGGCTCATATCGCTGCGATTGCGGCGAGCAACTCGATCTCGCGCTGCGCTATATCGCCGCCGAAGGCTGCGGCGTGCTGCTTTATCTGCGCGGCCACGAAGGCCGCGGCATTGGCCTCTCGAACAAGATTCGCGCTTATGCGCTGCAGGAGCAGGGGCGCGACACGGTCGAGGCCAATCTGGACCTTGGCTTGCCGGACGACTCACGCGAATACGATTCGGCGGCGGGCATTTTACGCACGCTGAAAGTCACCTCGGTCCGGCTGATGAGCAACAATCCCGAGAAGTTCGACACGCTGTCCAAGCACGGCATTCCGGTGTGCGAACGCGTCGCGCTCGCGATTCCGATGCGCGAGGAAAACGAGCGCTATATCCGCACGAAGCAGTTGAAGTTTGGGCATTACTTCGACGAGAACGAATAGCGACAATTTGATGTCTGTCCACAGTCGGCCAAGGTGAGCCAAAGTGGTCCGTAACTGTTTGAAAATAAAACAAAAATTATCCGCATCGAGGACTTTGGTCGGCTCACCTACACTTGTCTCCGCATGTCTACACTTGCGACGCTGGCGTAGGTTTTTTCGGCGTTGCCAGGAAAACCTACGCCGGATATTCTTCCTTCAGAAAAACCTACGCCGAGGGAAGAATGCGCTTCGATGCACGCGCCGCGGCCAGACTGCCGAGCGGCGATCACATGACCTTCGATGGATTTCCCGGACTGCGCTTGCAGGCGTCTACGAGCCGGAAATCGTGGACGTACCGCTACAAGTCACCGGTCGATAGCCGCATGCGGCAAGTCAAGCTCGGTGAATGGCCAGCAATGTCGTTTGCCGGAGCCATCGCTGCGTGGGAGAAGAGCCGCGTCGAGAGAGATTCGGGCGCCGAGCTTTCGGCACTGCGCCGATTGACGCAGGCAGAGGCTACTCGTCCATCACCGGACAATTACACCGTCAGACAGCTGTGCCGCGACTATCTGGAGGGGTATGTAGAAGTCAACCGGAAGGCCAAAGGTGCAGTCGAGGTCGCACGTATATTCAAAGCGATGTTAGGGCCTATCGCGGACAGGCCAGCGACTACCATTACGCGCGCCGAGGCTTTCGATCTGCTCGAATCATATCGGTCCACTCCTGTGCTCGCAGCCCGCCTTCGCATGGAATTGGGCTGTGCCTGGCACTACGCGCTCGATGCTGGTCGTCTTCCTGAAAACACCGCTAACTGGTGGAAGGTAGTTTTAAGAGGGCGATTGAAGAGCAAAGGGCGCAAGGTCGAGGGCCAATATACTGGGACCCAGAAACGGGTGCTTTCGGTAGAGGAGCTCGGTACATTGATTCGATGGCTTCCGAACTTCAGCCTGACCGTCGCTGACGCATTGACGCTCTACCTCTGGACTGGCACGAGAGGGGGCGAGATTGTCTCTATGGCGAGCACCGAGATCGCGGACGAAAGCGATGGTCTTTGGTGGACGATTCCCAAACAGAAGACAAAGGGGCTTCATAACGAAAGAGCAACGGATCTGCGTGTGCCGCTCGTGGGCCGCGCGGAAGTAATTGTGCGGCGACGACTCGATCAGGCCAAGGGAACTGTTCTGTTTCCTTCGTCGCGTGGGAAGGCGATGGAGCAGACCGTGGTGCAGCACGGCGTCTACTATCATCAGCCGTACTGCAAAATCGCACCCAACCATGATCGCCCGCGATTGCCTGTGACGCATTGGTCAGCCCACGATCTTCGACGCACTACGCGCACACTTCTTGCCACACTTGGTTGCCCAAACGAAATCGCCGAGGCCGTGCTTGGCCATGTCCAGTCTGGAATCATCGGTATCTATAACCGGCATAACTACGACAGAGAGCGACGCGAGTGGCTCACGAAATTGTCACATCGGCTGGAAGAAATTGCGGCGACATATCCTGCAAAGAGGTAACCTTCGCCGCCGCCTGACCCCCTCGGGAAACGCTCCGCTCGGATCTTAGCTGTCCGCCGATGCGGTGCCTGCCATGCAGCAGTCTTGATACTATCCGACACTCTCAACGCGAACTCGTAGGCACGTCGGTGTCGTAGCCGGCAGCGGAGAACGAGCTAGATGTCCGTTCAGATAACGCCCAATCAACTCATTCAATTGATCATTCCAGGCATCACGGCCGTCTTTGCGTTCGGTTTTGCGTGTGCATGGTTCTATGATCGACGACTGCGTTATCTGCGCCTTCTTGCCGCTTCTTTTGTTGCTTTTTGCGCTCGGCTCCGCCGTGCAGATCTGCCACCTGCCGGATGAATGGCGATTGAACGCCCTTGTATCCGCAACGTTTTATGCGTTGAGCATTCAACTGTTGGCGGAAGGTGTGATGCGCAGGGCCGGGCTTCACTTGCGACTGGTGACGCATGCGTCGATGTTCGCGCTGGTGCTGGCCGGCATGTATTACTTCTCCTTCGTGACGCCGAACCTGCTGGTGCGTATCTACATTCTGAATTTCAGCGCCGGGCTGTTGATGTTGTCTACCGCGATCCGTTTCAGGAAACACTGCCATGGCCGCATCGTCAACCACGTTCTCCTCTGGGTGCTGCTGATCTTCGGCGTCAGTTTTTTTATCAGAACGTCGCTCACTACGATCCAACCCTTGCCGCATAGCGCGGCGCCGTTCGCGCGAACCATGTTCTGGGTCTTGCTACAGTTGTCGCTCGCCCTGATGGGCGCTGTTGTCATCGGCACCTGTAAATTGATACACACCGGGGGTGCGGACAAATTCTTGGACTACCTGGAGGTAGTTCATGTTCTCATACGAAGATCGCATTCGAGCGGTTCGACTTTACTTGAAGCTGGGCAAGCGCATCGGAGCCACCATTCGGCAGCTGGGCTATCCGACCAAGAACTCTCTCAAGGCCTGGCATCGCGAATACGAGCAGTGCCATGATCTACGGGCGGGCTATGTCCGTTCGAGGCCGAGGTATTCGGATGAGCAGAAGAAGGTGGCCGTCGATCATTATCTAAGCCATGGCCGCTGTGCTGCCGCAACTTTGAGGGCGTTGGGTTATCCGAGTCGCGAGACGCTTGCAGCCTGGATCGAAGAACTGTGTCCAGATATCAGAAAACGTATTGTTGGCCGAGCCGTTGGTAGCGTTCCAAAGTCACAAAAGGTGAAGCAGGCCGCAGTCATCGAGCTGTGCACCAGAGAGCGCAGCGCACGCGTGGTTGCCGAGAAAGCCGGTGTGAGTCGGCCAACGCTGTATAACTGGAAGAATCAGCTACTCGGTCGAGAGGTTCCAGCATCTATGAAACGCAAAAAGAAACCAGCATCGGACCATGAGCGTGCGCAGCTGGAACAACAGGTCGAATCGCTTCAACGCGACATCCGACGGCTGCAGCTTGAGCACGATATCCTGAAGAAGGCGAACGAACTGATAAAAAAAGGGATGGGCATCAACCCGCAACTCCTGAGCAACCGGGAGAAGGCGAAGCTGGTTGATGCCCTGAAGCAGGCCTATGCGTTGTCAGAATTGCTAGCCGCTTTGGGTCTTGCCCGTAGCTCTTACTTCTATCACCGTGCACGGCTGTTGGTCGCTGACAGGCATGCTGACGCGCGTCGCGTCATCGCGGACATCTTCAAACTCAATCACCGTTGCTACGGTTATCGTCGGATTCGCGCGGCATTGATCAGGCAGAGGGCCTTCATCTCGGAGAAGGTAGTGCGTCGTTTGATGCGACAGGAAGGTCTGGCCGCCGCCACGACAAGGCGACGTCGCTATGGCTCCTATCGTGGAGAAATTAGTCCCGCGCCGGAGAACATCCTCAATCGTGACTTCTACACCGCTGCTCCTAACCAGAAATGGCTCACGGACCTTACCGAATTCCAGATCCCGGCCGGCAAAGTGTATCTGTCGCCGGTTATCGACTGCTTCGATGGTCTCGTTGTGAGCTGGTCAATCGGTACGCGGCCGGACGCCGAACTCGTCAACACCATGCTGGATTCGGCAATCGAATCAGTGGCTGGCTGCAAGGAGCGGCCCGTAGTTCACTCGGATCGTGGTGCGCACTATCGCTGGCCGGGATGGCTCTCGCGTATGCAGTCTGCCAGACTGACTCGCTCGATGTCGCGCAAAGGATGTTCGCCGGACAATGCTGCCTGCGAAGGTTTCTTCGGCCGCCTCAAGACAGAATTGTTCTATTCTCGTGACTGGCGAACCACGACCATTGATCAAGTCATCGAGACCGTTGACTCGTACATCCGCTGGTATAACGCAAAACGGATCAAGGTCTCGCTCGGCTCTTTTAGCCCGATCGAATACCGGCAAAGTCTTGGAATCGCGGCATAACTCAGTCCAAGAAAATAGCCGCACCCCCTGTGGCTGAATTTTCGGTCGGCGTAAACAGTCCAGGGATGGCGCGAGCAGCAACGTCCTCCGCCGAATGCTGAACTTCCGTAGACGACCCGAAGCGGCCAGTCAGCGTTCTCCAAAGCCGACATTCCGGTTTGTGGGCAACCGACACAGAACCGACAAGAACAAGGATCGACGTGAGTCAGAAACCGCATCAACCAGTGCTGCCCTTCTTTTCTTCGCGAGCACGATACGCTCTGACCTTAGCGATGGTGCCGCACGCGCGTCCTTCAGGACCTCCCTTCGTCATACCGCACCAGCGTTTTGTCCCGTTGCGTGTGTGGTCGTAAAAGGCCCATTGGCAATCGGGACAAGTCTTCAGACGTAGCCACTCGCCGGACGCGATGGCATTGGCTACACCCGCAACGACATAACCTACGAAGCTCGCTTCCGAGGGCTCGACAATCAACTTCACGGCATCGCCAATCGATCGCACCTTCACGCTGAGTTCAGCGGTACTGAACCATTCGTTCAACGCATCCTCACCTGAAACCTCTCGCCGGCAAGCTCTGCGCAGATCGGTGCGCAGCCGTTGCAGCCTCGACACAGTGTCGACTCGTGCTCGGGCGTTCTCGGGAAACCCAGTGCGCCACAACTCGGGCGAGCCTGCCAGCTGTGGCAGCGCGTCTGTTTCTTCACGGGTGTCGTTCGGGATCGACCACGTGTTGATGAACCGTCGCACGACTTCCAGATCGCCTGGCGCGGTCTGATTGTGATCAGGCATGACTTCTCCGTGTTGCAAAAGCGCAAAGTTTACGTAACCATCAAAATACTACGGTGGTTACAAGGAAGCAAGATGCCCGCTAATGTCTTCTCAGCCAGGCCAGCGTTTTCACCCCACGTCGTGGCGCTGCTGCGTACGCAGGGTCTCATGAATGCTTCTCACTTCATGACCGTTCCGCTTCTTGCCTTGCATATGTCTGCTACGCTGCATTTTCATTCCGCAGCGCTTGCGACCGTAATGTCGGCTAATCTATTGTCCGCTCAGGCTCTGCCGCTGTTTGCAGGGGCGATCGCGGACCGCTTCGGATCGCGGCAAATGATGGCTTTGGGGCTCTGTTTAAGAGGATTGGGGTTTCTCGGGTTCAGCATCACGACCGACGTGACTGCGTGGACGTGTTTCGCATTCGCGGCAGGTTCAGGCGTCGCTTGCTACGAGGCCGGTATCTACGGCACGTTTGGTCGGCAACCGAAAGCGTCGCTCGCAGCGGTGTTCGCCGCGAACAACCAGATGCTGAACACGGGGGCGGCGGTGGGTCCGATAATTGGAGGGCTCGCCGGTCTTGCGGACGCCCGATTCGCGTTCGCGGCGAGCGCAATCGCGTTCGCCATGCTTGGAGTCGTTGTCTTTCGCTTGGACCTGGCGTTGTCTGAAACATCCGGTCGCACTCCGGTTCTTTCACGTCTCCGGACTGCTACAACCAACCGGCACCTCTGGCGCCTGATCGTCGTTGCGTCGCCCTGGTTCTTTTTGTTTCCACAGCTTTACGTCGCATTTCCACTGTATGCCGCGCGGCTGGCAGGTCCACACGCGGCGTCGGCGGTGTACGTCGTGAACGGTCTGATCGGATTGACCTTCATGTTGTCCGCGAAACGCTGGCTCGTGCGTATGAATCCAGTCACCTCGACCATTTACGCCTACCTGGCTGCTGCGGGTGCCTTCGCCAGCGTAGGGGTGCTCCATGGTTTCGGGTGGTTTCTCATCTTCATCGCCGGGTACACGATCATCGAGACAGTCATGCTTCCCGCGCTCGACACCATGACAGCTTCGCTGGCCGTCGAGGGCAGCCAGGGGACGTTCTTCGGTATGCTGAGTGCCGCTGGAGCGCTGGCTGGCGCTGCCGGCTACTACGCCGGTAGCTGGCTCATCCTGAACGGGACACCGGTGGAAACATGGACGGTGTTGGGCGGCGTCGGCGCGATCGGATTTGCAGCAGCCGCGCTGATGCTTCCCAAGCGTCAGCGCGCTGCAATGGTCGAGTAGGCCCGCAGCTCAAATCGAGCGACTGCCGCCGAACTCCGTCCGACTCCGTTTCCCTCAGGGTCTCTCTGACCCACAGCGGCCCTTGGAGAAACGAAGAATCGGATGCTCGCCAATGCATTCGTGGGAGGACTTTGTTTGCTCAGCGCGAACAGACAGTAATGGCCTGTACAAAGGCGTCTTGTTCAGCGGGACTCTGAAAAAAAGCTTCGAGACTCGCGTGTTCATCGTTCGCAACCTGGCGAAGACAAAGATTATTGTTTGCGCGAATGCTTGCCGGCGCACTGGCGACAGCCATGAGGAACAATGCAATCGCCGCTACCGCGATGGCGATGCCCACCGTCCATCGCGCTACTCCCCGCAATCTCCATGATCGTGGCTGCGAACTGCGTAAGGTAGTCGTACTTTGTGTCGATGCGTTTCTCATTGATCTTCCAATCTAATTAGCAAGACAATTATTTGGAGCAAGAAACCAAGCCTCAAGAAAGCGCCTTCCTGATGCCGTGCATGCTGGAGACAGCCGATTCGAACAGTTCAGGTCCAACTTTCGCACGCAGTGCTCTCGCGACCTCTGCACTAGCATCATTGATAGGCCGGTCGAGCGCCTTTCCTGCACGGGTCGGGTAAATGCACCATTCCCTACCATCCGATTCAGCCTGGCGGCGTTCGACCAATCGCTTTTCAGAGAGATTGTCGATAAGTCGGGTGGCAGTGGGACGAGCGATGCCTAATGTGTCCGCAACCTGACTACTCAGGCACCCAGGCGATGCAAGCACGACGCGCAGCACAAATCCCTGCGCCGGTGTCAGCCCGAATGGTGCGTATACCGCCGCCCATTCGCGCTCAGCGAGGCGCGCGAGAGCCGATGAATTGAAGTAGAGGCAATGATCAAACATGAGACTCATTAGAGCGCAATATGATTAGCAAGCCAACCGATATTTTATTGACGTTGTTGCGGAAACGTAGGTATCAGGAATCAACCCGCAACCGAACGGTAGCTTTTGAGCACGATGCCGAGTGACCCTATATGGACTCCTCCTCGTTTGCAAACACGTCGCCTTTTAAGCCTCAGGATCGATCGCTCACGTATATCCGGTCTGT
>NZ_JBFUPM010000024.1:0-106178 GCF_041355255.1 Paraburkholderia sp. RCC_158
CCACGAAGCGTTCATGAAGATCGCCACCTGCCTCATCTGTTGGCGGCAACTTCAACCTTCATTGTGTTAGCGTTTCTAAGCAAAAACCTATAGAAGCATAAGCAACCCGTCTTGGACTCATCACCGTCGCGTTCTTATCATTGATTGCACACATGACAAGAACGCAGGGACGGCAACTTCGCCGTCGCCGCAAGGTAGGAGACAGGATGAATCCGATCGACGAAGCCGCCACCATGCGAAAGGTCTATGGGCGCCTGATGCCCCTGCTTTTCGCCATGATGTTTTTCAACTATCTGGACCGGATCAACATCGGATTCGCCGCGCTGGATATGAACAAGCAGCTCGGCTTCAGCCCCGCTGTGTTCGGATTTGCCGGCAGCATTTTCTTTGTCGGCTACATGCTGCTCGAAGTGCCGAGCAACCTGCTGTTGCATCGCGTCGGCGCACGCCGCTGGATCGCGCGCATTCTTCTGACATGGGGCGCTGTGGCCGCGGTCACCGCGTTCGTCTTCAACGACACGAGCTTCTACGTGCTGCGTTTTCTGCTCGGCGTGATGGAAGCGGGCTTCCTGCCGGGCGTCGCGGTCTATCTGACGAAATGGTTTCCTGTACGTTACCGGGCGCGCGCGGTGGGCGGCTACATCATTGCCGGTTCTTTTTCGGCGGTGCTGGGCGGTCCCATTTCCACGGCGCTGATGACTTACGCGGACGGTATTCTCGGCCTGCACGGCTGGCAGTGGATGTTCATTCTGGAAGGCGTGCCGGCGATGCTGCTCGGTCTTCTCACACTGCGCATCATGACCGAGCGCCCCGCCGACGCCGCCTGGCTTTCCGCCGATGAAAAACGCTGGCTCGAATCCACGCTCGCCGCCGAGCGCGAGGCCTTGGGAGGCAACACGCATTTTCCGCTGTTGCGCGTGGCGGCCGACATCCGCGTGTGGAGTCTTGCATGCCTGTTCGGCTGCGCGCTGGTAGGCATTTATGGATTGTTCCTGTGGCTGCCGCAGATCGTCAAAAGCCTTGGACATCTAACTAATCTCGAAGTCGGTTTTCTGTCCGCCGCGCCGCCATTGCTCGGCGTACTCGGGACTTTCCTGATTAGCCGCAGTTCCGACCGCACCGGCGATCGCAAGAAACACCTCGCTTTCGTCTATGGCATGAGTGCACTTGCCATCGCCGGCAGCGCGTATGCGCCCAATCCTGTCATCGCCTATGTGCTGCTGTGCATCACGGGCCTGTTCATCTACGCGGGCAATCCGCTGTTCTGGAGCCTGGCGTCATCGTTCAGAACGGGAGCCGCGGGCGCCGCGACGATCGCGCTCATCAACACCATCGCGCAATTCGGCGGGCTGGTCGGACCGTGGAGCATCGGACTCGTGCGCAGCGCGACCGGCAACTTCAAGCTTGCGCTGCTGACCATTGCCGCGTTCCTTCTTGTATCGACGATCATCGCGCTCGTGATGCGAGTCACTGCATCCGACGACGAAACCGCCTCGCTCACCGCCGGCGATGCCGCGCCGCGTGCATGACCAACCAATCTTGCGACAACCAGAACGAAGGTACTTGCAGACATGATCATCGATTGTCACGGGCATTACACGACCTCGCCGCCGCAGCATGAAGCATGGCGCGTCCAGCAGATCGCCGCGCTAAAGGACGGTCACATGCCACCGGCACGCCCCAACATTAGCGACGACGAAATCCGCGAAAGCATCGAAACGGGCCAACTGCGCATTCAACGCGAGCGCGGAACGGACGTCACGATTTTTTCGCCACGCGCCGCAGGCATGGGTCACCATCTGGCCACCGCCGAAGCGAACGCGCACTGGTCGCGCGAATGCAACGACCTCGTGCATCGCGTGTGTTCGCTGTTTCCGCGCAATTTCGTGGGCGTATGCCAGTTGCCGCAAGCGCCGGGCGTGCCGCCCGCGAACTGTATCGACGAATTGCAGCGCTGTGTCGAAGAACTCGGCTTTATCGGCTGCAATCTGAATCCCGATCCATCCGGCGGACACTGGTCCGGACTGCCGCTCACGGATCGTTCGTGGTATCCGCTTTACGAAGCGATGGTGGAACTGGACGTGCCCGCGATGATCCACGTGTCGTCATCGTGCAATCCGAATTTCCACGCGACGGGCGCGCATTACATCAACGGCGACACGTCCGTGTTCATGCAGTTGCTCACCGGCGATCTGTTCGCCGACTTTCCCACCTTGCGCTTCGTCATTCCGCACGGCGGCGGCGCCGTGCCCTATCACTGGGGACGTTACCGCGGTCTCGCGCAGGACATGAAGCGTCCGCTGCTGCGCGACTATCTGCTGAACAACGTGTTCTTCGATACGTGCGTGTATCACCAGCCGGGCGCGGAACTGCTCGCGAAAGTCATTCCGGTCGAGAACATTCTCTTCGCGTCGGAAACGATAGGCGCGGTGCAAGGCATTGATCCGGAAACCGGCCACTATTACGACGATACGCGCCGCTACATCGATGCAATCGGTTGGCTCAGCGACGCAGACCGGCAACGTATCTACGAAGACAATGCGCGAGCGGTGTACCCGCGGCTTTCGCGTCAACTCGATCGACAATTCGCGGCGCAAGGAGCGATTGCATGAACCCAATAGGATGGCGGGAATTTGAGTCCGCACCGCAGGCTCGGCCCGCGACGCTCGACGCATTGCGCGAGCTCGCGGTCTCGCTGCTCAGCGACAACATGGCGCGAGCGAGCGGCATGATCGGACTGCGGCCGTATCATCGGCCGAAGCCTCTCGCGGGCACGGCGGTGACCGTGCATACGCGGCCCGGCGATAACCTCGCGATTCATCGCGCGTTCGATTTTTGCCGGCCCGGCGACGTGCTGGTGATCGACGGCGCGGGCGACCTCACGCAGGCGCTGATGGGCGAGATCATGGCAAGCTTCGCGCAAAGCCTCGGCGTGGAAGGACTCGTGATCGACGGTGCAATCCGCGATGTCGGCGCGTTGCGTCAGCGCGATTTTCCGGTGTATGCGCGCGGCGTCACGCATCGTGGTCCGTACAAGAACGGCCCTGGCGAAATCAATGTGCCTGTCACGGTAGGCGGCATGGTGGTCCGTCCAGGCGATATCATTGTCGGCGATGAAGACGGCCTGCTCGCAATCGCGCCCGCCGATGTCGACGCCGTTATCGAAGGCGCGCGCCGGCAACATGCGAAAGAAACGGCGGCCTTGAGGTCGATTGCGGAAGGCAATTTCGACCGCTCGTGGGTGGCCCCGCAACGCGACAGGATGATGAACACCTGAATGTGAGCCTCATGGCGCAATATCTGAACGCTGCAATGCTTCTTGAACTCGCGCGCGCCGCGGAAGCGCGCGCAAGCGCGCCCTGCCCGTGCATGAAGACGCCGCTCGACGGCTGGCAATCGCAACCGCTGTCCCTCGACGAAACGCAGTTCGCGGAAATCGGTACGCTTTCTACTGAAGACTATGCGGAGCCGACCTTCAGCGAGTATCTCCCCGGCAAAACGACCTACTGGTCCGTCGATGCGCCTATTGCACCAAGGTACTTTCCGTACAACCGGTGCGCGGTATGGGAATGCAAACTGTGCGGGCGTCTCTATCTGCACTACACGGAAGGCGGCGGTTATTTCGTCGATCGCAGGATTCGCGCTGTAAAAGCCGGGCTGGTTGAAGACGTGGCGTTGCCGTCTTAATCGACCAGGCACTCACCAGCCGCCAAACTCATAACTGCTATGCATCCCTCGCAATGTGCAGCGCAAACGGCAACCGCATAATGCCGTGACGCAACGCTCACATTGAAGCCGCGTTTGTCCCGCGAACCGGCAACGAGGAACCCCAATCCATGTCTGACAATGCAAATGCAAATGCCATTGCACAACCGCGCAACGGCGGACGCATTCTCGTCGATGCGCTCGCGCGCAACGGCGTCGATACCGTCTATTGCGTTCCCGGCGAAAGCTATCTGCCGGTGCTCGACGCGCTGCACGACGCGCATGGCATCCGCGTGATCACGACGCGCCATGAAGGCGCAGCGTCGAACATGGCCGATGCATACGGCAAGATCACCGGCCGCCCCGGCATCTGCTTCGTCACGCGCGGCCCCGGCGCCACGCACGCGAGCAACGGCGTGCACACGGCCAGTGAAGACTCCACGCCGATGATCCTGTTCATCGGCCAGGTGGAACGGGACTTCATGGGCCGCGGCGCATTCCAGGAAGTCGACTACCGCCAGATGTTCGGCGGGATTGCCAAGTGGGTCACGGAAATCGACAGCACCGAACGCATTCCCGAGATTCTCGCGAAGGCATTCAGCATCGCGATGTCGGGGCGCCCCGGTCCAGTGGTGATCGCGCTGCCCGAAGACGTGCTGTTCGGATCGGCAACCGTAGCCGATGCCCCCGCGGCACGTGTCGTCGAGGCGGCGCCCACGGCGCACGCGCTGAGTGAACTGCGCGCGCTACTCGAACGCGCGTCGCGGCCGCTCGCGATCGTCGGCGGCACCGGTTGGGATGCCGAAGCGACCGCGGCGTTGAGGCGCTTCATCGTGGCGAACGATCTACCCGTCGCCGCCTCGTTCCGCCGCCAGGATCTCTTCGATAATCGCGATCCGCACTATGTCGGCCAGCTCGGCCTCGGCGTATCGTCGAAGCTCGCCGAACGCGCGCGCACCGCCGACCTGTTGATCGTCGTCGGCTCCCGGCTCGCGGAGACGACCTCGTCGGGCTATACGTTGTTCGAAAGCCCGACGCCCGCGCAGACGATGATTCATGTGCATCCCGATCCGCAGGAACTCGGCCGCGTCTACCAGGCGCGCTTGCCGATCAACGCCGGCCTGCGCGAGTTCGCGCTCGCGCTGGATAGCGTCGCGCCGGTCAGCTCGCATGCGTGGGCGCAATGGACGAAGGACGCACGCGCCGACTACGTGGCTCATTCGACGCCGCCCGCACCATCGCCGGAAATTGTGGGCGTGGATCTCGCGCAAGTGGTCGGGCACCTGAACGAAGTGCTGCCCGACGACGCCGTCATTTCGAACGGCGCGGGCAACTATACGGTCTGGGTGCACCGGTACTACCGCTACAGGATGCCCGCGACCGAGCTCGCTCCCACGAACGGCGCAATGGGCTACGGCTTTCCCGCCGCCATTGCCGCCAAGCTGCGCGATCCGCAACGCAGCGTGGTCTGCTTCGCCGGCGACGGCTGTTTCATGATGTACCCGCAGGAGCTCGCCACCGCCGTACAGTTCGGCGCGCCGCTTATCGTCATCGTCGTCAACAACGGGATGCTCGGCACGATTCGCATGCAACAGGAACGCGAGTATCCGGGCCGCGTCTCGGCGACCCAGCTCGCGAATCCGGATTTCGTCGCGCTAGCCAAAGCGTTCGGCGCACACGCGGAGCGCGTCGAACGTACCGAGGATTTCCCCGCTGCGTTCGAGCGCGCGCAACAGGCCGGCGTCGCGGCGCTGATCGAACTGCGCACCGATCCGCGGCAGTTCACGCCGGTTAGCCGTCTGAGTGCATGAGCGTGGCCGCGTGCAACGTCGTATTCGGCCACGTGCCGTCGCTGACGAGATCCGCGGCAAGATCGCGGATCATCTGCGCGACGTTCCATACGCCTTCCGGCATCACGCGGTTTTGCGGCCACGCGATGGCGACTTCCCGCTGCACGACGGGGTCCGTCAGCGGAAAACATTTCACCGTGCCCGATGCCACTTCGTCGACGACGGCGGCTGCGGGCAGCACAGTCGCGCCGCATCGTTCGATCACGAGGCGCTTCGTGATGGATATCGAGCCATCGCATTCGAGCGCGATCATAGGCGCAAAGCCGTGCCGCGCCGCAAGCGATTCCACGAGCACGCGCAGTCCGTGATGCGTACTCGGCAGAATCAACGGAACGCCGGCGAGCCCGCTGACTGCAAACGGCCCGTCGGGCACCGGCGATGCGGCGGGCGTCACGAGGCACACCTGCTCCGACAGCAGCGCGTCGAACTGGTTCGTGCCCGGATGCTCGGGCACATACATGATCGCTAGGTCGATCTCGCCGTCGTTCAGCAAGCCGAGAAGATGAGTCGCGAGTCCTTCGACGAAACGCACTCGCGTGGCCGGATAGCGCGCCTTCAGACGATGGCCGAGACTGCCGAACATCATGCGCGCGATGGTCGGCTGCGCGGCAACGGTGAGCGTGGCCGGCCCGCGCGCGGCGCTGTCCTGCATCGCGACGCGAGCTTCGTCGAGCGTCTTTTCCATCGCGAGCGCGTAACCGAGGAGTTGTTCACCACGCGCGGTGAGCCCGACTCCGCGGCCGCTACGGCGAAAGAGCCGCACGCCGAGCTCCGCTTCGAGCATGCCGATACGCCGGCTGACGGTCGACTGATTCGCGCCCAGCTCCATCGCGGTGCGCGAGATGCTGCCGGTTTTCGCGACGCGCGCGAACAGGGCGAGATCGTCTGAGTTCATGGACGCGGAGTAGTTAGCCGGAATAGTTAGCCATACTGCGCGAATACGTCGTACCGCTCACCGCGTTACAAACGCTATGCTCACAGGAGACGGCACGCTCGCCGATTGCCCGGTCTGCGACAGCATGCCAGAAGCATTGTCGATAGCGAGCACGTTCACTGTGCCGCTGCGCTGATTCGCGACCAGCATCCACTTTCCGGACGAATCGATCGCGAATGCCCACGGTTTTTCACCGCCCGACGAAATGCGCTGAACTGGCGACAGTTCGCCGGAGGCCGCATCGACGCGATAGACCGCGAGCAGATTCTCCGCGCGATTTTCGGCGTACACGAAGCGTCCGTCGCCGCTGACCGCGATTTCCGCTCCGCTCGGCGTGCCTTTGAAGTCTTCGCCGCTGATCGGCAACAACTGCCGCAACGTCAAGCGCCCTTGCGGTGCGTCCCAGCGAAACACCAGCACCTGCGCGGACAATTCGCTGATCACATAGACAAACTGACCGTTCGCGCCGAATGCGATATGACGCGGCCCGCTCCCCGGCGGCGCAGCGAACGATCGCGGAGGAGTGGCGTCGTCGGCCACGAGCGCGTGCGCCGCGCGGTCAAAGCCGTAAACGAACACGCGATCGGCGCCGAGGTCGGGAACAAGTGCATACCGCCCCGAGGGATCGACTGCCGCGCTATGCGCATGCGCGCTTGCCTGCCTGCGGTTCGGGCCCGAACCGACCTCCTTAACCGTGCTGACGACCGCGCCCAGGCTTCCATCGTCATTGACCGCGATGCTCGATACCGAACCGCCACCGTAATTCGCAGCGAGCAACGTCATCGACGGGATGTCCAGGTACAGGTTCGTGGTGCCGCTGCCTCTTGTCGCAACGTCGTTGATCCTGGCGAGCGCGCCGTTCGAGCGATTCACCGCGTAGGCGATCACGCGCCCTTCTTTCGTGTTGTCGTCGTCGACCGCGTAGAGCACCGGCAAAGCCGGATGCGCGGCGACCCATGTGGAGCGCGGCCCCTCGGCAACCTTGCCGATCGTCGTGAGGCGGCCCGTGGATGTATCGAAGCGCATGGCGTGAATCTGGCGGTCCTGCGTGCCGATGTAGACGAGTTCCGTGCGCGCGTCTTGCGACGATGTGCCCGCACTGCTGCACGCACTCAATGCCGCCGCGAGCGACATCAGTACAGCGAGCGCGCCGGTTTTAACGTATCGCGTACGCGTGATTCTTGTTAAAGGCTGGGTCATAGGCGGCGAATCTGGAGACCTGAGTGAACTGAAGATGTCTTCCAGACTATTCGATTCACCGCGGTACGTCCCTGCATAAAAGCACGATTCGCCGGCATTTTTCGCTGCACGCGCTGCGTTGTCCAGGCGCTTACTGCGACGAAGCCTTGCGATGAGGCTGCTGCCGCGCGGCCACGCGAAACTGGCTGGGTGCCTGACCGACTTCCCTGCGAAAGAAGCGCGTGAAATACGCGGCATCGGCGAAACCGAGGCCAAAAGCAATCTGCTCCACCGACATGTCGCCGAAAATCAGATTGCGCTTCGCCTCCGTAATGATGCGGGCGTGGATCATCTTGGTGGGGCTTTGCTCAGTCGCCGACGCGCACGCTGCACGCAGTTGCACGAGAGACACCGCCATCATCGATGCATAGGCCTGCAGCGGCAGATTCTCGCGGAAGTGTTCATCAATCAACTTGCGAAAACGTTCGACGAGCCGAATGTCGTTGCGAGTCGAGCTTTCGTGCGCCGCATCGAGGCGCGCCTCGCGAACCAGCTTGAGCAAAAGCATGGTGAGCAGCGCTTCGGTGCCGACCACATGGCCGGTCGCATCCGATTCCACTTCTTCCTTCAGGCTGTGGATCAAGCTGCAGAACTCCATTCCCGCTTCTGCGGAATGGGCAAGTGGAATCACGCGCGGCGCAGCCCACAGTGCGATGAATTCGTGAAACCTGGCGTTCACCTGCGCCAGATAGGCGACCTCGATCGTGACGACCCAGCGGTCGGCATCGACTTCATAGTCGAGACCATGCACGCACTCGGTCGGCAACAGCAATGCGCACGGCCCTTCGAACGGCACGCTGCTGCCTTCCAGATTCATCACGCCGCGCCCATTGCGCACGAATATCACTTGCCCGTAGGCCGGATGTGCGTGAGGCTCGGTTCGCCAGCGGCCTCGTTCGGTGACATGTCCAACGTGCACGAACCAGTCCCGTTCTTCAGGGCGCTCAACGTACAGACGAACCTTCGGAACAGTTGTCAGCTTCGCCTTGGAACCGGACCGCGTTTGATACTTTGCCGACGCACTGTTTGTCATAAAGTCTCCTTGGCCGCTACGGATTCACGCGCCTATTGATTCACGCGCCCACTATCAGCATTCCGGTTTCGCGAGCCATCGGGCAACGCGATGCGGATAACCGCATGCTGCTCGTGACGTTTGGCGAGTGGAACCGCGAAGTGCGTGAGAAGATGGACGCGGCACGAATTGCGGTGCGCATGCGCGAGTTTGCAGCAGCGCTAACAGCGGAAAAAACCCACGAGAGCGCCGTAGATTTTTGCATATCTTCGAACAGCACGCGCCCTGCTATTTACCCGAACGCGCAGCGCGGCGGCGATCAGAATCGATGCACCATGCCGATAATCGCGCCGCGCGTGTCGGCACCCGGCGCGACGGCAAGGCCCGTATAGCCGGTGCCGTTGAGCGTGAAGCGCGCCTGATTGCGGTTCTGGATAAAGCCTGCGGAGCCGTACAGCGTCGTGCGTTTCGACAGTGAATAGGCGTACGTCAGACCGACCTGCTGCGCATTATTGCCCTGCCCGGTCCGGTCATGCGCATAGCCGTACATGACTGAAAACTGCGCGGCCGGACTGAATGCATAAGAACCGGATGCCTCATACACATCGCGTTTGATACTGTTATCGGTCTGGTGTTCAGTGTGGTACGCCAGATAGAACCGCGCGGCCCCTACAGCGACAGACGCCCCCGCGTTGAACAGTTTGAGTGTGGACGTTCCCGCGGCGTTTGCCGCCTGCTCGTAGCCTGCGGCGATGCGAAAAGGTCCGTTCTCGTAGCGAAGCGCCGCGTTATAGAACTGGAATCCGTTGGTCGGCTTCGTGGTGGAATCGCGCATTGCCACCATGAACTGCGCGCTCAGGCCGTACACCGTCGGCGTGAAATAAGAAATCGCGTTGTTCACGCGCACGGTCAGGCTGTTGAAGTTATTCATTGGCGAGCCAATGCTCATGACCGCCACAGGGTCGAGCTCGGGGTTGATAAAGATGTACTGAGGCGTGTTTTGCAGGCCAAAGCGCGTCTCGCCGAATGCGCCGGATAGACCGACCCACGCCTGCCGGTTAAAAGCGGCGGCCGAATTTGAAGCCGCGCCTGTCACGCCGGAGAAGCCCTGCTCCAACTGGAAATTGACGTGCAGACCGCCACCTATGTCTTCACTGCCCTTCAAGCCATACCGGCTTGCGAACAGTCCGCCGGACACCGCGCGAAGAACCGTTCCCGCAGCGGAATTCCGGTATTCGATGCCGTTGTCGATAACCCCGTACAGCATGACCGACGACTGCGCGTATGCAGAATTGAAAGCGCATGCCGATGCAATCACGGATAAACCCATGATGGTCTTTTTCATTTCGTCTCCTGTTTATAGTTTGTTTGTGCGAGGCTGATCCCGGCCGCCAGGGTCGCTACGGCCGCTACGGTCGCTGTGCGCTATCAAGCGTATTGAATGAGCGGTGGCGCGTCCCTACACAAAAGTCAGTTTCACTGGCATTTTTTGGGTAGTACTGGCTCGAGCGAAAGCGCCTCGTCGACCTCGTTGATTTTTGGCGCCCATTCGCGGCGAAGCAGAATGACGGTGCTCGCCGCGCCCATTAACAGGAAGATGAAAATCGCCATCATCGGCAGTTCGTAGCTTCCGCCAACGTGCAGAAGCCAGCCCGAAAGACTCGCCGATACACCTCCCGCCAGGCTGGTCGCGACCTGCTGTAGCCCGGTGTTCAAGCCGACGGCCTGAGTCGGAATCAACGTTAGTTTGCACAGCGCGAGATTGTTCGCCGTGACGAGCCCCAGCAGCGACAGCGACGCTACGTTCCAGAAGAGCGCCATGTCCGCCGTCCGCGCATAGGCGCCGAGCAGAACCGTCGTGCCGCCGATAAAACCCGCCACGATAAAGCATTTGCGCACGAACACGGCGTCGTGTCCGCGCGCGATCATGCGGTCTGCGGCGAACCCCGCGAGCGCCGCCACGACCGCGATCCCCGCAAAGCTAAAAAACGTATAAACGCCCGACTTCTCCAGCGAAAGCCCGCGCTGTTCCACCAGATAGGCAGGCATCCATGTCATGCAGTAGAACGCGAAGTAGCTGTAGCAGAAATTGTTGACGAGCCCGCCCCATACAACAGGGCTCGCCAGCAGATTACGGAGAGGCACCGAAGCGGCCCGATGCATGGCCGCCGCGAGTTCATCGCGCGACGGGTAATCGTTTCGCACCATCAGCAGCCAGGGCAGCAACCAGATGAGTCCGACAAGTCCTGTTGCAATGAACATCAGTTGCCAGGAATACCCGACGATCATCCACGCCGCGATAGGTGCGCCGAGTGCGGGCCCCATCTTGCCGCCAATCGAAAAGATGCCTAATGCAGTGCCTTTCTGCGTTTCCGCGAAGTTGTTCGCGAGGTAGCGATAGGTGGCCGGCACCACCACCGCTTCCGCAACGCCGATAAGCAGACGCATCACGATCAGCGCCGACAATGTCGTCACCATGCCGGTAGCCGCGGCTGCCAGACACCACAGCACGAAGCACACGGAATACGGCCACTTCACGCCATAGCGATCGACGAGCCAGCCCATCGGCATCTGAAACAGGCCATAAGACCAGAAGACGGCGGAATTGAGCCAGCCGCGCTCGATGCTCGTCAGCGCAAAGTGCCGGACAAAGCTTTTGTCCGCGAGCGCAGC
The DNA here is from genome assembly GCF_041355255.1 of Paraburkholderia sp. RCC_158. Taxonomy (NCBI): domain Bacteria; kingdom Pseudomonadati; phylum Pseudomonadota; class Betaproteobacteria; order Burkholderiales; family Burkholderiaceae; genus Paraburkholderia; species Paraburkholderia sp. RCC_158. The sequence goes on from NZ_JBFUPM010000024.1 coordinate 11,414, forward strand.
GGAAAGGCTCGTGCGATCGACAAAAGAAATCAGCAGGCCTAGCGCGAGAAGCACGAGGATGCCCCAAGGGTTTTCTGCGCCCGCGCGTCTGTGCGTCAACTGATTCGTCTCCATGCTCACAGCGTCGGAATGTATAGCGGCATCGCTTCTTCCCACAGCGTATCCGTGATCGGCCGCTGATTGCTGCCGTCCGCATTCATCACCCAGTTCTGGCCGTCGGGCTGGAAGCTGTTGTCGTAGAGCGCGAGTTCGTCGCGAAAGCCATACGTACCCGAGCTATACGCGATGCGGCCGTCCCACGTCCATACGGCGTGCCCCTGATTCGAGCCGTCGGTCGTGAGCCGTGTGAGGCCCGTGCCGTCCGGTCGGATCGTGAACACGTCGTAGTTGAACCGGTTTGGATTCGTGGCGTCGATCTGCTTGCGCGTGAACACGATCCTGCTGCCGTCCGGCGACCAGCCCGGCAGATTGTCGGCGCCGCTCGTCAACACAGTCGTGCTGCGCGTGGCCAGGTCGAGAATGCGCAGCCCCTGAACCGCGTCGCTCCACACGCGGTACACGAGTTTCTTGCCGTCCGGCGAGTAGCTCGGAAAGCCCGAATTGATGGAGCCGTCTGTCAATGCTTCAGCCTGGCCGTTCATGCTGCCATCGGCCCTGATACGCATGATCTGCGCGGGGCCGGTACTGCGCGTGAAAAACCAGTTGCCCACACCGAAAGCGACCCACTGCCGATCGGGCGACCATGCCGGTTGAAATGCGCCGGCGAGACCCTGCGCGATGGCAGCGGGGTCGAGGCCGCTCGTGGCCGGATCGTAAATGCGCGTGTAACCGGACAGATCGGGATTCGCAACGGCAATCGACGAATTAATTGCCTTCTCCGTATAAACGAGCTTCGCGCGATCCCTCGACAATTGCGGGAATACATCCAGATACGTGTACTTCCATGCGGGGTCGAAACTGAAGAGCGGCGTGCCATTGGCGCGTGCGGGACTAAACGCGACTTTTTCGTAGACCAGCTTCGTGCCGTCGGGCGAATAACGCGGCGAGCGGATACCCGTATTGGCTGTCGAGTGGAAAGTACCTGCCGTTGTATAAAGCCCTTCGGTCGAGCCGCCCTTGACGTGATACGCGACGGTGGCCGCATTCAGATATTGCGGAAAGACCTTGAAGCCCGCCGTGGAGGTGAGCGTCGTTCGTGAAAGGCTCGTTATATCCACAGACACCAGTTGCGAGTTCACCGAGTTGATCGACTCGGGACGGTGCGCGCCCCATGTCGATTCCACCGGCGTTTCATAGAACACCACGCGCTTGCCATCCGGCGACCACGACGGCGAACCCTCGTCATAGCCGGAAACGCCGGCAATTTTCTTCCAGCCGGAACCGTCTGGCCGGACGATATAGATACTGCTTTCCTGCGTACGCTCCCAGCCGGTCGGCAGATTGTGGCCGCGCCAGTCGGAGCCGGTATCCGAAGACAACGCAAGCCATTTGCCGTCCGGCGACCATGACGGCCTGAAGTAACCATGCGGGCGCGTCGGATCGAAACCGAGCGAGCCCGTCACGTTGTTCAATGCGCCCGTCGATAGGTTCAGCGTCCACACGTTGGTCGTGCCGAAGCCGTCGTTGCCGCGGCGCGACGAGACGAACGCGATCACGTTCGGGTCCGTCGGCGAGAAGACGGCCGCATCGTCGACCGCAATGTGATCGGTTAGCCGCTCGAGACCGGTGCCGTCCACTTTCACGCGATACAGGTTCGATTGACCAGCGCCGTCGCGCTCGGACGTGAACACAAGCCACTGGCCGTCTTTCGAAAAGGACGCGTGATAGTCGAAGCCGGTACTTGGAATCAGCTTGCGTTCGCCAGTACCGTCGGCATTCGATATGTACAACTCTGAACTGACGGGGCCGACGCGGTTGAGGAACAAGGTTCCTTTCGGCGCCGTGCCCGCGGTGCCCGCAACGGCAACCGAAACCGAAGCGGAAACCGAGACAGCCCCGATGGCGATGCACGCGAGAAGCTTCTTTAAGGACGAAGTGAGATACACAGCGAATGCCTCCATGAGTTTTATGATCAAGCGGTTTTATTTCCTCGATACCTCCGTTCGCTCCTGCTTTCCGGGCACGATTCAGCCGAGGCTGCCGGTCACGTCGTCGAACAGTTCATCCACCGAAAGCCGATGCGGAATGATCTTCTGATCGAGCGCCCAGTCGATTGCCAACTGAATGCCCTTGCGGTTCTCCTCGAGTCCAATAGGCGGAAACACGGCGGGCACACCGCCTTCGGTCTGCGTGCGGCTCTCCACGATCATCCGGTACAGTTCGCGCACAATGTCCGGACGCTTCTTCGAAATGTCCTCGTGCACGACGAACATGTGGTTGATCGGCACCACGCCTTCGCGCGCGAACCAGTCTTTGGCCGCGGCCTGCGCGTTAGGCACCAGCGTGCGTACGCGTTCGTCTTTGGGCATGTCCTCGCCGAGCAGCGCGGCGGCGAGTTCGCCGTCCAGCATCATCTGCGGGATCGACGAACCGGCGGGCAAACGTTCGCAGTTATTCGGATCGCGGTACTCGGCGAGATGGCCGTCGCCGAGCGTCATCCACGTGACCTTGTCGAGATCGACGCCATATTCGTGGCGCAAAATGCCGCGAATCCATAGCGCGGTCGTCTGCGTATAAGTGCGAACGCCGACTTTCCTGCCTTCTATGTCCTTCGGATCGAGCTGGCCGAACTCGATGTTGTAGCCCGCGCAGTGATGCTGGAAGCGCCCCGAAATCGGCGTCGGCAACAACACATAGGGCTTGCCGTAAGCCTTGGCCTGCAGGAACGTGACGATCGCGAGTTCGCCGGCGTCGAACGCGTTCTCGCGCACCATCGCCTTGAAGCCGTTGTGCGCCGGCGTGGGCCCGCAGTAGTCGAGCTTGACGAGGTCCGAGGCGACGCGTCCTTCCTTCATCGCTTTCGTGACCGGATAAGTGGCCAGATTCGTGCGTAAGGTGGGCACGTCCGCGGACCGCTCGGTAAACGTCGTTGTCATTGCGCTTCTTTCCTGTGCTTGAATGAATCCGGTTCAATACCCCGCCATCTCGCGCGCCATGCCGACCACACCGTAGCTGCGCAGCGGCGCCGACATCAGAAAGCGATATCCCTCTTCGAGCAGGCGTTTGTGGTTCTTCGCGTTCACGTGCGGATTGCCGACCACCACGTTGTGCTTGCGGCACGTTTCGACGATCTTGCGCATCGCGTCGACCACCACCGGGTGCTCATAGTCGCGGGGATAGCCGAGCTCCTGGCTCAGGTCGCCCTCGCCGATCAGAATGAAGCCGATGCCCGGCACGTTCGACAGAATGTCGTCGAGGTTTTCGATCGCCTCGGTGCTCTCGCACATCAGCCCGACGAGAATTTCTCCTTGCGGCGCGAGCGGCCACACGTCGGCCTTGCGGTAGTAATCGGCCATGCTCAAACCCCAGTAACGCGCCGCGTTGGCCGGGCCGTCGCCGCGCACGCCCTTCGGCTCATACAAGGGCGCGCTTTTAGGCCGCGCATACCGGCACGACGCGACTGCGTTGTATGCCTGCTCGACTGTCGCCACATGCGGCCAGATCACGCCGTAAGCGCCGCGGTCGAGCACCTGCTTCGCGAACGCCTGATTCATTTCGGCGCCGTTGGCGGGAATGCGCGCGATCGGCGTCACACGCGGCGCTACCGAGCCCGACTCGGCGATCTGCTTGCGGCTGAGCATGTACTGCAACGCGTCGCCGAGCGCGGTCACGTCGTACGGGTTGTGCTCCATTTCGAAGACGATGCCGTCGTACGGCGCATCGCTCATCTCGATGGCGGTCTGCTTGTCGAGCTTCGAGAACGCGGCAAAAGCGGGCTTGCCGGATTCGAATGCGCGGATGATGCTGTTGAGTCGCGTGTCGCTCATGGTCTTTATCTCAGGATGAAGAGGGGCAGGCGTGGATGCATGAACTTGAGTTGGGCGTGGCTCATTCGTCGGCCTTCCAGTACATGAAGCCCATGCCTTCGCCGGTGCCGGCCGGCGTACGCCAGCACGGCACATAGTCGACGAGCGTCATGCTGGCGCGCGTTTCCTGCACGGCCTTCATCACGCTGACGTAAAGCTTGATTTCGGAGGTGCCCGACTGATACGAACGGTTGTCCACCGCGGCGAGACCTTCGTAGTCGTAGCCGGCGAGCATCTTCATGATGCGGCGGTCGAATTCCTCGTCGTTGACGAAATGCGAGAGACCGCCGGATGCGAAGATGCCGACTCGCACATCCTCCGGCCACGCGTCGATCGCGTCGCGCAGTACCGCTCCGAACTCGATGCAGCGCGACATGGACGGCTGCGTCGGCGGATAAAAGCAGTTCATGATGATCGGCACATGCGGCGGCGGTTCGTCGCCCATGATCTGGTGATAGACGAAGCTGTACGCATGCGGCACGACCGGATACGCCGGCAATGGCTTCATCCACACGTTGTCGGGCCACGCGAACAGATCGGTGAGATCGAAGCCTTCGCGCTGGAAGTGCCCGATCAGATAACTGGCCAGCTTTGGATGACACTGGTGCGTAACGTGGTGGTCCGGTGCATAAACGGAGCGCTGCGGCGGGCCGTTATGCACTTGCTCGCCGCTGTAGATGGCGATGGACGGCGAGCAGTGCGTAAAGATCTCTTTCTGATCCTTGCCGAGAATGATCGCGACGTCGATGTTCGCGTCGCGATACGCGGCGGCCATGACGTCGAGCGCGGCGCGGCAGCGCGCGGCGCGCGCGGTGCGCTCCTCGAGCGTCAGGAACTTCTCGAACGCCGCTTCGCGATGCGCTTCCAGCTCCGCGTAAGTCCAGGTCCGATTGCGATACCACAGCTCCGGATTGCTACGGTCGCGCTCACCGTTCTTTAGCCAGTCCTCCGGTGCCTGACCCAGCATGCCGCTATGCGGCACTGCCATCCCGAATACAATCTTCGCCATGTAAGGTTTCTCAGTGAATTAGTGTTTCAACATTGGTCTCGACGGCGCCGGCGTGCGTGCTACGCCTCGCGCAGCGCAGGCTGCATTTCCGTGACCTTCGGCGCCCATTCGGGGCGATAAAGAATCGCCGTGGCGAGCGCTCCAATCGCGAGGAAGACGAGGATCACCATCATCGGCAGGTCATAGCTTCCGCTCACATGCAGCAGCCATCCGGACAGGCTCGCCGTCACGCCGCCCGCGAGACTCGTCGCGACCTGCTGTACGCCCGTGACGAGTCCGATCGCCTGCTTCGGAATCAGGGAGAGCCGCGACAGCACCAGGTTGTTCGCCGTCACGAGGCCAAGCAGCGAGAGCGACAGCACATTCCAGAAGAGCGCCATGTCGAGCGTCTGCGCATACGCGCCGAGCAGCACCGTGCACCCGCCGACAAAGCCGGTGATGGTGAACACCTTGCGCACGAGAATCGCGTTGTGCCCTCTTGCGATGATCCGGTCCGCCGCCCATCCCGCGAGCGCCGCGACGATCGCGATGCCGGCAAAGCTGAAGAAAGTGAAAAGCCCCGACTTGGACAGCGACAGGTGACGTTGCTCGACCAGATACGCGGGCATCCACGTCATGCAGTAAAACGTGAAATAGCCGTAGCAGAAGTTGGTGATCAAACCGCCCCACACCACCGGGCTCGACACGATGCTGCCGAGACTCACCATGCGCGCGCGCCGGTTCGCCGCCGCGAGTTGCGCCTTGTCCGGCAGATCGTTGCGCGCGAGCAGCAGCCAGGGCGCGAGCCAGATAAGCCCGACGAGGCCCGTGGCGACGAACATCACCTGCCACGAATAGTGGACGATGAACCATGCGCCGACCGGCGCGCCCAATGCCGGGCCGAACTTGTTGCCCATCGCCAGCAGCCCGACCGCGAGACCGTTCTGGCTCTCGTCGAAGTTGTTGCGAATCCAGCGGTAGCTCGCCGGAATCACAATCGCCTCGGCCATCCCGATGACAAGACGCATCACGACGAGGCTCGCGAGCGCCGTGACCGCGCCCATCATCGCGGTGGCGACGCACCACAACGCGAAGCTGATCGCATACGGCCACTTCACGCCGTAGCGGTCGGCGACCCAGCCCATCGGAATCTGGAACGCGCCGTATGACCAGAAGAACGCCGCGTTGATCCAGCCGCGATCCACATTGGTGAGCGCGAAGTGCCGGATGAAGTTCGCGTCGGCGAGCGTCGACGAAATGCTGGTGCGGTCGACGAACGAAATCAACACGCCGAGCGCAAGGAGTGCGAGCACGGCCCACCGGCTCACGCCTGCCTGTCGTTCAGATCTGCTTGTCTCCATCTTCTGTTTTCTCGTTGGTTTGTGTGAGGCTTGCTCAGGCCAAGGCGGGATACAGCCGCCGTGCGGTGTCGCCGAAGATCCACGCGCGATCCGCTTCGCTCAGGCAGGCGAGGCCGGCTTGCGCGGTCGCGAGAATGTCGGCGAGCGTGCCCGGCGAGGTCGGATAGTTCGAACCCCACGCGAGCCGCTGCGCGCCGAATGCGTCGACGACACGCGGGAAAAAAGTTTCGGCGCTCGCCTGGTCCTTTTTCACATCGCCGAAAATGCGCGGCGTGAGCTTCAGGTAGATGTTCGGCAGCTCCGCCAGATCGAAGAGGCTCTGCGCTTTTGCATACGGCGCACCGTCGGCGACTTCGGGACGCGCCAGATGGTCGAGCACGATCCGCACGTTCGGAAAGCGCCGCGCGAGCGCCGTGACTTGCGGCAAACCGATCGGCCCGGTCTGGATGCACATCGGCAGCCCGAGTTCGCCGCACAGTTCCCACGCGGGAAACGAGCGCGGGTCGTCGAGTTCGCTTGGATCGAAGTCCTTCGTGCTGCCGCCCGTGAAGAGGCGCAGGCCCGCGAGGCCGCGCTCTGCCCAGCCGCGAATGACTTGCGGCGCATCGGCCTGCAATACGTCCACGGAACCGACGGCCACGAGACGCTCCGCGTATTTCGCGCAGCCGTCCACCACGTAGCTGTTGTCGAAGCCATACGTCGTCGACGAATGGACCACGGCGGCTCTCGCGACGCCGGCTTCGTCCATTGCCGCGATCAGCGTCTCGACCGTCGTGGGCCGCTCTTTCGACCAGTCCGAGCGCTTGCCGAACAACGGCGCCGGCGGGTAGCGGCTTTCGTCGTCGGAAATGATGTGCGGGTGAATATCAACGATTGAAAATGTCATGAGTGTCTCTGTGCTTTTCTGTGTGCCTGTCTATGTGCATGCTTATGTGCGTGCTCAGGTGCGCGATGTGTTGAGTTGCAGCGGCTCGCGCCGGCATCACTTGCCGCGAGCCTTCAGGCGCGCGTCGAGACGCGGATAGACGCGCCGCGCATTGCCTTCGAAGATCTTGTAGCGGTCTTCGTCCGAGAGCGCCGGGCAGGCGTCGACATAGCGCTTCGTGTCGTCGAAGTACTGGCCGGTGGACGGGTCCTTGCCGCGCACCGCGCCGATCATCTCCGAGCCGAACAGCACGTTGTCCGCCGGCACGACCTTGGTCAGCAGTTCGACGCCCGGCTGGTGATACACGCACGAATCGAAGAAGATGTTCTCGAGCAGCCCTTCCAGCGGACGCTCGCGCATTTCCAGCGACATGCCGCGATAACGTCCCCAGTGGTAGGGCACCGCGCCGCCGCCGTGCGGAATCACGAGGCGCAGCGTCGGGAAGTCCTTGAACAGATCCGACTGAAGCAGTTGCATGAAGACAGACGTATCCGCGTTCAGGTAATGCGCGCCCGTACCGTGAAAACACGGATTGCACGACGCGGCGACGTGGATCATCGCGGGCACGTCGAGATCGACCAGCGCTTCATAGAGCGGATACCATTCGCCGTCGCTCATCGGGTTGCCGGTCCAGTAGCCGCCGCTCGGATCGGGATTCAGATTGCAGCCAACAAAGCCCAGTTGCTCGACGCAGCGGCGCAACTCGGGAACCGAGTTGGCCGGCGCCGCGCCCGGCGACTGCGGCAACTGGCACACCGGCGCGAAATTGTCGGGGTACAGTTCCGTCACGCGATACACGAGGTCGTTCGACACTTCGGCCCATTCGAGGCTCGTCCGCTCGTTGCCCAGATGGTGGCTCATCAGACCGGCAATCGGCGAGAACAGCGTGAGGTCGCTGCCGCGCTCGCGCTGCAGTTTCAGTTGCCCGTTGCCGATGGCCTCGCGAATCTGGTCGTCGGTGACATAAGCGTCGGCGCGCGACGGCGCGTTAGCGGGATCGTTCGCGAATTCGACCTGCTTTGCGCGCCAGTTGCGAAATGATGCGGGTACGGTCGTGAAGTGACCGTGGCAATCGATAATCATGTTTTCTCTCTAACTTGCGTGCGCTCAGCGTGCGAGCGGATCGACGAACAGCTCGTCGATGGACATGCGCCGCGGCGTGAGGCCCTGCCTGAACGCCGTCGCTTCGAGCGCCTGAATCGTCTTGAGGTTTTCGGCGAGACCGTAAGGCAGCGGGTCATGTCCGACGATCTTGCGCAACTCGATGTATTTCCTGTCGCTCGCGCTCGTGGCTTCGCCGGCATCGAGCCGCGCGAGCCATTCCCGCTTCGCCTGCGCGAAGGCATCGAACAGCGAGCGCGCGATCCACGGGTGCTCGGCCAGCACCGAATCCTTGACGACGATCGTGCCGTGCATCGGATAGACGCCGGTGCGCGCGTAGTACTCCGTTTCGAGCTCGGCCGCGTTCGGCAGCAGGTCGGGATAGTCGGCCTCGACTTCCTGCCAGCCGCCCGTCGGCGCGCCGGTGCGGCCGATGCCCGCGGCAGCCGCAAAGCCCGCCGCCAGTTCGCCCTTCTCCATCATTTCGGATAGCGAACTGTTGGCCGGCGCGTGAACCACATTCGGCGGCAACTTCAGTTGCGTCACGTGCTCTTCGTCGTCGACAACCCACGTCACTTTCGACGAATCAAGCCCGAATTCGTCGATCAGCACCTGACGCGTCCACACGCCGGTCGTCACCGAATAGGCGCGCACGCCGACCTTCTTGCCTTCGAGGTCCTTAGGCGTCTTGATGCCTGCGTCCGGGCGCACGAGCAGCCCGCCGTGGTGAAAGCGCCGCACGACGAACACCGGCAGCGCGACAAAAGGCGCGCCATAAGCGCGGGCGATGATGTAGGTGGTCGGCGCAAGTTCGCAGACATCGAACTCGACATCGCGGACCATCCGGCGAAACGCGCCGATCTGCGGCTTGACCGTGATGAATTCCGCGTCCACGCCTTCAATGGGAATGGAACCGTTACGGATAGCCGAGGTGTGCGGGTGCTCAGCAATTGCAATCTTGAGCGGGACTTTCCTTGTCAACTTCCTCTCCTTGGGAGTATTCGCCGCCGGCACCGGCGGAACACACCGGCGCCGGGCGCATCGTTTCGACGGACCCAGCATATTTGAGGAAGATGCTCGCGTCCCTACACAAAAGTCACTTTCAATGGCACTTTTTTTGTCAGCGCGCGAGCGTCGATCGGCATTTGAAAAGTGCCGGTGAATCTGGATTTTGTGCAGGGACGTACGCGCGGCGATCCCCTATTCTGCGTTCTCGCTTTTCGCGGCACACCAAAAGAAACAGTCCCGGAGACAGAATGAAGAAGCTGGCCTATTCGCTATTGGCCGTTGCATCGGCATGTGCATTTAACGGCGCTTATGCGCAGTCGTCGGTGACGCTTTATGGCGTTGTCGATAACGGCATCGAATATCAGAACGGCGGTGCGGGAGGCGCGGTACGCGCGGTATCGAGCGGACTCTTCGCGACCGTGTATGGGCTGATGGGTCACGAAGACATTGGCGGCGGCGTGCACGTCAACTTCCAGCTCGAGCAGGGCTTCTCAGGCGTGACCGGTGCGGCGACCGACCCGACCGCGTCGTTCAACCGGCTTGCGTGGATCGGCGTATCGGGGCGTTTCGGCGAATTGCGCTTTGGGCGCCAGAAGAAACCCGAATATTTGTTTCTGAACGGCGAAGTAGACCCGACCGCGGTCAAAAGCTTCGCATCGCCGATCAACAACTTTACCGACGCGTCCGTGCGCGCGAGCAACGCAATCGCGTACTTTCTGCCGGACTTCCGCGGGCTGACGGTCCAGGGCATGGTCTCGCTGCGCGATCAGACAACGAGCCCGTCCAACGGGCTGCGTTTCTATAACGTGGTCGCGCGCTATGTGCACGGGCCGATTCATGTGGGGGCCGGCTATGAGTCGTCGGCGAATGCGACGGGAACGTCCGTGCAAAAAATCTTCCGCGCGGCCGCGTCTTATCGGCTCGGCGCCGCGCGCTTCTATCTGGCGTATCAAACGGAGCGTCAGAGCGATCACAGCGAGAAGCGCGACATCTACGAAGCTTCGGGTACCTATCTATTCAATCCGTTCAACCGCTTTTCAGTGATGTACGGTTATGCGCACGACCGCACGGGCCAGGGCAACAACGCGCAGCAGGTCGGTCTGATCTACGAATACTATCTGTCGAAGTCGACGATCCTGTACACCGCTGCGGGGCTGATCCAGAACCGCCATCAGGCGCAATACACGCTCGACGGCACGCAGTATTCGGGCATCGCGGTTGAGCCCGGCGCTTATGCGCGCGGTGCTATCGTCGGAATGACGCATAAGTTCTGACGGCGGCGAACAGCTTGCCGATCTGCATGATGAACCGCGTGGCCAGTAACCGGCTTATAGCGGCGAGATTCCACTGACGCCCGTCTTGCAGCCGACCTCGGTCGAACATTCGCCTGAGAGAAAACGCGCATCGGGCGCGTCGGACAACGAATCGTGGCCGTCCGTCGTCAAGTGGCTGCGTCGCCAACTGGCGGGCGGCAAGCCGAATTCCCGCTTGAATGCGCGATTGAACGCCGCCTCCGACTCATAGCCCACCCTCTCCGCAATAGCCGTAAGCGACTGCGCTCCGTCACGTAACGCCTGTGCCGCAATTTGCAGACGCCAGCGCGCCAGATATTGCATCGGTGGCTGGCCGAGCAATTGAGTAAAGCGCTGTGCCAGCGCCGAACGCGAGAGGCCCGCTTTGCGGGCAAGATCATCGACTGTCCAACCATGCGCCGGTTGCGCGTGCATTAACGCGAGCGATCGTCCCACGAAGCGATCGCCGACGCCGGCCAGCCATCCTTTACGGTCCGCAGGCAGCGAATCGACACAACGGCGTACCGCCTCCACGAAAAGCAGTTCGGACAAACGTCCGAGCACGATCGCGCTGCCTACGCGCAATTCGGCTGCTTCCAGAGCCGCGAGTTTCAACGACGACTCCAGCCACGCGGATCTCGCGTCGTTGCGCATGTCGATCTTGAACATACGAGGCAATGCCGATAGCACCGGATTGGTCAGCGTATCGTCGCAGGCGAGGAAGCCGCAAATGAGCCGCGTTTTCGCGCCGCCTCCGCCGTAGCTCAACCTGATCACGTCGCCCGGCGCGGTTTCCAGATACTGCGACAGCATCTGATGAGAGGGCGCCGGTTCGAGTTCGACCGAACTGCCCATTAGATGCGCTTCGCCCTGCGGCACGACGAGAAGTTCTCCGGCATCGACGCAGATAGCGGAAGACGGGTCGTCGACGAGCCGTGCCCGACAGCTTCCTTCTGTGATGAGGTGATAGGAGACGATGCGCTCCGCGCGCGGCAAAAACGATACGCACAACTCCCGCGTCGCCTCGCCGAAAACACACCACGGTGCAGTGAAGTCGGCGCTTAGATACACCGCTCCGCTCAGATGCACGAGGCGAAGTACGTCGGAAAGAGCATCCATGACGTCGTCCATCAGTTTCGGCGTCCTGCGCAAAATATCTGGACGACCGGTCATTCACCGATATGGCTTGCGTCCCGATACTAGCACTCACGCGAATCCGCAACAACGAACGGTAGAGCGCCGCCTTCCACCATCAGGAGAACGACATGAGTAACGCAGAGACTTATCGCGGTCAATGCTTTTGCGGCACCGTGCAATTCACGGTAAGCGGGGAGCCTGCGGGTATGGGCTATTGCCATTGTGAGTCGTGCCGAAGCTGGTCGGGAGCGCCCGTCAATGCGTTCACGCTGTGGAAGCCCGAGGCGCTGCACGTTACTCGCGGCGCCGATGATATTGGCACTTACAACAAGACAGCCCATAGCTACCGCAAGTGGTGCAAGTCATGCGGCGGCCATCTGTTTACCGAACATCCCGGGCTCGAACTGATCGACGTCTACGCCGCAGTTATCGCCGACTTCCCCTATGAACCCGGTGTGCACGTTCATTACCCGGAGTCGCGCCTTCGAATGAAAGACGGTCTGCCCAAGCAGAAAGATCTGCCGGGGGAAATGGGCGGCTCGGGCATCAGCGTTGCCGAATAGCCATTGCATCTCGCGGTTCTGGTTTGATTCGCCCGATCGTCGCGCGGGCTTTTTCACAGTGCAAGTTCGCGGCGTCATCTGAATGGCAGCAACTCTGAGTATTGACTCATCGCTGCCCCGGTTCTCAGGAGTCGTTTATGTCCGCAGTCGATTCTTCTTTTTTACCCGTCGCAGATTTCGCTGCCGTCAAGATCCGTCAACAGGCCGCGTGGTCGACCGGCAATTATGCTGTCGTCGGCACGACGCTGCAGATCGTCGGAGAAGCTCTATGCGAAGCGCTTGACCTGCGCGCCGGCTCGCGCGTGCTCGACGTTGCAGCAGGCAACGGCAATGCAACGTTGGCTGCCGCGCGCCGCTGGTGCGATGTCACCTCCACGGATTACGTCGCCTCACTGCTGGACGCCGGCCGTGCCCGCGCACAAGCAGAAGGTCTATCCGTCGAGTTTCAGGAAGCGGACGCGGAAGCGCTGCCCTACGCGGACGCCTCGTTCGATATCGTGATGTCGACGTTCGGTGTGATGTTCACTCCGGACCAGGCGAAGGCAGCGGCTGAACTGGCTCGTGTGTGCAAGCCGGGCGGCCGCATCGGCCTCGCGAACTGGACGCCGGATAGCTTCATCGGTCAGGTGTTCAAGACAATTGCCATGCACATTCCGCCACCTGCGGGCGTGGCGTCACCGGCGCTGTGGGGAACGAAGGCGCGGCTGGAAACACTGTTCGAAGGAAAAACCCGGAAGATCGTCGCGAACAGCCGCCACTTCACGTTCCGTTACCGCTCGCCCGAACATTTCGTGGAAGTTTTCCGCACGTTTTATGGGCCGGTGAACAAGGCATTTGGCGCACTCGAGGGCGAACGGCAAGCGGCGCTTCTCGGCGATCTGATGACATTGATAAAAAGCCGCAACCGGTCCGGCGACGCGACGCTCGTGCTGCCGAGCGAATACCTCGAAGTGGTGATTGAACGATCATGAACGGCGTTGAGCGCAGCGCCGCCGTCCTGCACGGATTCGCGTCGCGCCTGTGGTCGGTGTTGGATCTTTCGGCTTAGCGCCGCGCCATTGCAATTTGCTGCTTTGCCGCGCCTTCGTGCGCGGCAAAGCCAATCCATTTCCTCATGCCACGCATGTCCAAACGCAGCTCACTCTGACCAACCCGACAGCCGTGAGCGAAGTCAGTCCCCTTGCGTCACTCCAGAAGAATCAGTTAAGACGCTTAGGTTCGCCATCGTCCGCATACCAGTCGATGGTTTTGCCGCTTGTATTGATCGTCACCGCGCGCGGCTCGCTGAACTGATCGAACGATTCGACACCCGTCTCGCGCCCCACGCCGCTGTTCTTGAAACCGCCCCACGGCGACGCCGGATCGAGCCGATGGTGATCGTTGACCCACACCATGCCGAATTCGAGCTTGCTCGCCACGCGATGCGCGCGCGCGACGTCCTGCGTCCACACCGAAGCGGCGAGGCCGAACTGCGTGTCGTTGGCGATGCGGATCGCGTCCGCCTCATCGTCGAACGGCATCACGACGGTGACCGGCCCGAACACCTCGTCCTGACCGATCTCCGAACGCGGATCGACGTCATACAGCACAGTCGGCTCGATAAAAAAGCCCTGCTTCAAGCTGGACGGCACGCCGCCGCCCGTCAGCACCTTCGCGCCCGCTGCCTTCGCACGCTCCAGCATCGCCAGAATGCGCTGACGCGAGCGCTCGGAAATCACCGGCCCGAGTTGCGTCTTCACATCGGCGGGATCGCCCACGCGAATGGCCGCCGCTTTCGCGCGGAAGCGTTCGAGAAACTCCGCATGGATCGACTTGTGCACCAGAATCCGCGCGCCGCACACGCAGGTTTGTCCCGCGCCGATGAAGGCCGCGAACGCCGCGCCGTTCACCGCGCGCTCCATGTCGAAATCGTCGAACAGGATCACGGCGCCCTTGCCGCCGAGTTCGAGCGTCGTCAACGCGAAGCTGCGCGCCGCGGCTTCGCCAATCGAGCGGCCGACTTCAGTGCCGCCCGTGAAAACGACCTTGCGGATCAGCGGATGCCGCGCAAGCGCCGCGCCCGCTTCGCGCCCTTCGCCGTTCACGACGTTCACGACGCCCTTCGGCACGCCGGCTTCATCCAGTAGACGCACGAGGCGCACGGTGGTCAGCGGCGTCTGCTCGGACGCCTTGATGACGACGCTGTTGCCGGTCGCGAGCGCGGGCGCAAGACTCTTCGACAGAATCATCAGCGGATGATTGAACGACGTCATCAACGCGACGACGCCGAGCGGCACGCGCTGCGTGTAGCACAGGTACGGCCCTTCGACCGGAATCACGTCGCTGCGGCGCGTCAGCGCAAGCGCTGCGAAATAGCGGTAGAACTGCGGCAGACGCGAAATCTGCGCGCGTGTCTCCGAGATCGGCCGGCCGTTGTTCAACGTTTCGAGCCGATAAAACTGTTCGAGATCCGCTTCGAACAGATCGGCGAAACGATTCAGCACGCGCGCGCGTTGCTGGATCGGCATGTCGCGCCACGCGCCGCTTTCGAACGCGCGATGGCCCGCGTGCACCGCGCGGTCCACATCCTGCTCCGACGCGGCCGCGAGCGCGCCAATCACTTCCCCCGTCGCGGGATTGACGATATCGAGCGTGCGGCCGGTGTCGGCGTCCGTCCATGCGCCGTCGATGAAAAGCTGTGCATCGAGATGGGTCTGGTTCACTGTGTCCATAGAGATCGATTCCAGGTGGTTCACTTCAGAGGCGATGCATGCGCATCGGTGCGCAGCGCATCGGGTGTCTGTGAGTCGGCGGGTTGCAGGTCTTCGAGACGCTGGCCGGTCGGCTCGACGCCGAGCCACGCGACGACGACGATCTGAATCGCGAGCAGGCCGATCATCAGTGCGAGTACGCCGACAATGCCGTGCCGCGCGTACAGCGCGATGACGATAAACGGCGTCACGATCGTCGCGCCGCGGCCCAGCGTGTTGCAGACGCCCGATGCGCGCAGCCGGACTTCGGTCGGAAAGAGTTCGGGTATGTAGATGGCGAACAGCAGCGCGACCAGCACGTAGATCGGAATGGTCAGCAACAGGCCGACGAGGGGCAGCAGCAGCGGATTCGAGACGAACGGATAGATCGCGCCGAACACGATCGCCGCGAGCGACGCGCCGATGATGGTCGGCTTGCGGCCCCACGAGTCCGCCGTCAATGCGCCGATTGCGGAGCCGATTGGCGCGCCGAGCGACATGACCAGCGCGAAGCCGAACGACTTCGCGATGCTGAAACCCTGATGCACGAAGAACGTCGGCAGCCAGGTAACGAAGCCGTACAGCAGCGTATTGATGACGACGAGCGTCACGCAGCCGACGATCATCCGTTGCAGCATCGCGCCGCTGAACAGCGAGCCGAACGACAGCGCAGCCGCAGCCTTGCTCGGCGTTTTCGCAACGGCTGGCGGCGGCAGCGGTTGGCCGCCGTGCGCTTGCGCGACTTCGTCTTCGATGCGTCGCAGGATCGCGTCCGCCTCCGCGTGACGGCCGACCGAGTCGAGCCAGCGCGGCGACTCGGGCAGCGACTTGCGCGCATACCAGACGCCCAGCGCGCCGAAGCCGCCCAGAACAAACATCGCGCGCCAGCCGAACGCCGGAATCAGCGCGAGGCCGATGAGCCCCGCGACCGGCAACCCGGACACGACGAACACAGCCATCAGTCCTTGCAGCTTGCCGCGCTTTTGCGGCGGCACGAATTCGGTCAATGTCGAATAGCCGACGACGTTTTCCGCGCCGAGGCCCAAGCCCATCACGAAGCGGCACGCAATCAGCATGCTCATGTTCGGTGCGAGCGCCGCGCCGAGCGAGGCGAGTCCGAACACTGCAAGATTCGCCTGATACGTGAAGCGGCGGCCGAAGCGGTCGCCGAGAAAGCCGGTGCCGAGCGAACCGAGCATCATGCCGAGAAAAGTCAGCGACACGAAAATCGCGTTCTGGCCGATTGTCGAGAACCCGGTTTTCAGCGTGGCGCCGAGCACCGTCGACGCGACGTAGATGTCGAAGCCGTCGAAGAACATGCCGATGCCGATCAGCCACATGATGCGCCGATGAAATCCCGACATCGGCAAACGGTCGAGCCGCGGGCCTGCGTTAACGTTCATGTCTGTCTGTCTCCTGTCGACGGGAGTTAGTGCTTCAGCACTTACTCCCGTCCCATGCAAAGCTGTCGACCGGACTTGGCGCTTTAGCGCTTAGTCCGGTCCCATGCAAAGCTGTCGACGGGAGTTAGTGCTTTAGCTGTCGGCCCGAGTTAGTGCTTCAGCACTTACTCGGGTCCCATGCAAAGCACTTACTCCCGTCCCATGCAAAGCTGTCCCAGGCAAGGTGCTTGCCGCCGGCGTCTGCGCAAACACGAGCCGTCCCGCGATAAAGTTCGCGCTCGCCGTCTATGAAGTTCGATGAAAGAACCTGCGCTCAGCGCCCCTGCATCAGCCGCAGGCTCGCGACGGTCAGCATGTCGGTCGCGCTGCGGAAATTCTGTTCGGTCGTGCATTCCTCGGCCGCCAGGAAGAATGCCTTGCACTGGCGCACGCCCGCATCGTCGAGCGCGAGAATGCGATCGGTGAGCGCGTCCGCGTCGCTGCGCAGCATTGCGGGCTCGCAGACCTTCGTGATCAACCCCGCCTGCAACGCGGCCGCGGGCGTCAACGCGTCGCCGAACAGGACCATCGGAAAGAGCGCCTTCGGCAAGGCGTAGCGGCCCGCGTACGCCATGATCGCGGCAGGCGGCAAACCCTTGCGCATCTCGGGAAACGCGAGCGTCGCGCGCGACGAGACCAGCGTGAAGTCGCACAGAATCGCCAGTCCGAAGCCGAAGCCGTGTGCATCGCCCTGCACTTCCGCGATCGCAATCATCGACGTGCCGCGCACGAGCCGCTTCAGCTCGATCAGCCGCGCGACTTCCGAACGGATCGACACCGCATCGCGCGCGGCGCGCTCGCGTCCCGTGCAGAAAACGTCGCCGCTCGCACGGATGCGCAGCACGCGCGCGGTCGGCTCGGCGGCTTCGCTGCGCAACGTCGCCGTCATCGCGTCGAACATCGGGCCGGAAATCTCGTTACCCGCGTCCGGGCGATTCAGCGTGAAGCTCAGCACGTCGCCCGCTCGCTCGATCAAAACCGGCTGCGGCAATGGACTGCGATCCATGACATCTCCTGTTGTATAATCTGTATACAGCGTATTCACATGATGACGAGGTGTCAATGCCTTCCAGCAAAACAGTGGTCAAGACTGCCGGCGCCGCCGCGCACAAGCGCGCGAAAGAGCCTCATGCAGGCGCGCATTCGCTAGACAAGATCGCGATCAAATATCACTCGCGCCTGCGCACGGTGCATGCATCGAGCGACTCATTGAGCGAGGGTGTGGTGGTGCCCGCGTTGCGCGAGGCGATCGTCGAGGGCGTGCTCGCCCCGGGCAGCCGCCTTTCGGAAGTGCAGGTCGCGAAGCAGTTGAACGTAAGCCGCACGCCGATGCGCGAGGCGTTCGCGCAACTGGAACGCGAGGGACTGGTGACGGTCCTGCCGCGCGTCGGCGCGTACGTGCGCGCCGTGACGCTGCGCGATGTCGAGGAGATTTACACGGTGCGCGCGGCGCTCGAATGTCTTGCCGTGCAACTCGCGTCGGAGCGCATCACGGCGCTCGGCACCGCGCAATTCGACGACGTGATCGAAGCAATGCAAGCGAGCGTCGATGCCGACGATCCGGCGAGTTACGTCGATGCGCTAGATCGCTTCTACACACTCGTGATGACGATCGCCGACAACCGCACGCTACAGGACAGTCACGCAGCTTTGATCGGACCTGTGCGGCGCCTGCGACGCATTGCGATGGCGCGCGGCGGCCGCATGCTCGCGTCGTTCAGGCAGGCGGTCAAGATTCGCGATGCCATTGTGAACCGCTCGCCGAACGTGCAGGACCTGATGCGCGAACAGTTGGCCGGCGCGTGCCGCGCGGCGCTCGACGTGTTAAACGACGCAAGTGAATAATCGAGGAAACGAGTCATGATCAATACGCAAACCGCCCGCATTCTTTCCCGCTATAAGAGCTGGGCCGACACGGTGCTTTTCGACGCCACCGGTGCCCTCGCGCCGGAGGAAGTCGTCAAGACGCGGCAGACGTTGTTCAAAACGATGATCGGTACGCTGAATCATAACTATGTGGTCGATCTGATCTGGAAGGCGCATATCGAGCGCAAGGAACACGGCTTCACGACGCGCAGCGTGGTCCTGCACGCCGAGCTGAACGACTTGCGTCGCGCGCAACAGGACGTGAACGCATGGTTCGAACGTTGGGCCGATGCACAAAGCGATGCGTCGCTGGCTGAAGAGCTGACGTTCGCGTTCATCTCGGGCGAGCGTTCGACGATGTCGCGCGGCGCGATGTTCATGCATCTCGTGAATCACGCTTCGTATCATCGCGGGTGGGTCTGCGAAATGTTCTTCGAGGTTCCCGCGAGACCGCCGACTACCGACTTGCCGGTTTTTATCGCGGCCCACCCGGAGTCGAGTTTCTCGCGCGCTTAGCCGCTAGCAGTCGTGTCGACATGGCTAGCGGTATTTATGAAGACCTACACTCTCACAGGTATTGCGGGGCGCTGTGTATCCTTCAGGGAAGTCGGCGGGCGAACCAGGGTTCATCTTGTGCTCGTAGTGGCGCCCCTTGATCATGCCGCGACTGCCCGCTAACGGATATCTGGGAGAGGCAAATGACTGACAGCAGTTGGGACCGAGTCCCAATCGATTCGCAAAGCATCGATGCGCCACTGTCGCGTGCGGCGGTGTTTCTCACCTTGACGGTCGCCGAGGGTCGCGAGGCGCTACAGGTCGTCGCCGGCGTCCTGGACGGTCTCGACGATCTGATCAAGACGGTCGGCTTTCGCGATCTCAACGGCCGGCTGTCGTGCATCACGGCCTTGGGGTCGGCGCTGTGGGACCGTTTTCAGACAGGCAAGCGCCCGAAGGAGCTGCGCCCCTTCACGCCGATCGAGGGTCCAACGCACACGGCACCGGCCACGCCCGGCGATCTCTTCTTCCATATCCGGGCCGAGCGCGAGGATCTCTGCTTTGAATTCGAGCGCCTGCTGATGGATCAACTGGGCAATAGCGTGACGCTGGCCGACGAGGTTGCGGGCTTTCGCTACTTCGACTCGCGCGACCTGCTTGGTTTCGTCGATGGCACAGCCAACCCGACTGGTCGCGAGATAGACTCGTCAACGCTGGTCGGCAGTGAGGATCAGGAATTCGCCGGCGGCAGCTACGTGGTAGTGCAAAAGTATCTGCATCAAATGCAGCCGTGGGCTCGGCTTCCCAGGAATGAGCAGGAACAGATCATCGGCCGGGAGATCGTCAGCAACGTGGAATTGCCCGACGCGGCGAGCGGCCAGAAGTCGCACAAGACCCTCGCCACGATTGTGGACGACGACGGCACCGAGCACGATATCCTGCGTGACAACATGCCCTTCGGCCGCCCCGGCCACGGCGAATATGGGACCTACTTCATCGGCTACTCCAGGCATCTTTGGGTGACGCAAAAGATGCTGGAGCGCATGTTCCTCGGCGATCCACCGGGCATGCACGACCGCCTGCTCGATTTCTCGACTGCGCACACCGGCGCGGTGTTCTTCGCTCCGGCGCCGCGCACGCTCAGTGCCCTGTTGCAAGCGGTGTAGGTGGAACGCCCCGATCAGAACCCGGCGGCCAGTCCATCGCGCCGGGTGTCGCTCGCGGCGACATAACCGCGTTCGGGATCGTTGCGGTCGAGCTTCCAGATGTACTGGCCGGAGCCGAAATCCATATACGGATCGTCGACGGATTTGATCGTATGGCCGAGCCCCTGGAGCGCGCGCACCGTGTCCACATCGAGCGTCGCTTCGACGTCGACCGAGAAGTCGCGGTTGACCTTCCAGCGCGGCGCGTCGCAGGCGGCCTGCGGTTGCTGGCCGTAGTCGAGCATGCGCACGATCGATTGCAGATGCCCTTGCGGCTGCATATCGCCGCCCATCACGCCGAAGCTCATCACCGCTTCCTGCGTGCCGTCCACCTGCTGCGTGAGGAACGCGGGGATGATCGTATGGAACGGCCGCTTGCCGCCCTCGACCACGTTCGCCGACTTCGGATCCATTGAGAACCCGTAGCCGCGGTTCTGCAGCGAAATGCCCGAGTCCGGCACCACGATGCCCGAGCCGAAGCCCATGTAGTTCGACTGGATGAAGCTGACCATCATGCCGCGCTCGTCCGCCACCGACATGTAGATCGTGCCGCCCGCCTTCGGCATGCCGAAGTCGAATTGCGTGGCACGCTTGCGGTCGATCAGCTTCGCGCGCGACTTCAGATACGCGTCGTCGAGCATCTGTTCCGGCGTGACCTCCATCGAGCGCGGGTCGGCGACGTACTGGTAGACGTCGGCGAACGCGAGCTTCATGGCTTCGATCTGCAGATGCTGCGATTCGATGCCGTCGACCGGCAGCGAGCCCAGGTCGAACTGTTCGAGAATGCCGAGCGCGATCAGCGCGGCAATGCCCTGCCCGTTCGGCGGAATTTCGTGCACCGTGTGGCCGCGATAGTCCTTGCTGATCGGCTGGACCCAGTCGACACGGTAGTTGCGCAAGTCGTCCATCGTGAGCGCGCCGCCGCCCTGGCGCGAGAACGCGGCGATCTGTTCGGCGATCTCGCCTTCGTAGTAAGCGCGCGGCCCCTGCTCCGCCAGCTTGCGCAGCGTCTTTGCGTGGCCGGGAAAGCGCACCAGTTCGCTGACTTCCGGCGCGCGGCCGCGCGGCATGAACGTGTCGGCGAAACCCGGCTGATCCTTGAGCTCAGGCACGGCCGCCGCCCACTTGTACGCAACCACGCTCGCCACCGCGTGACCCCGTTCGGCGATCTCGATCGCCGGCTCCAT
The DNA here is from genome assembly GCF_041355255.1 of Paraburkholderia sp. RCC_158. Taxonomy (NCBI): domain Bacteria; kingdom Pseudomonadati; phylum Pseudomonadota; class Betaproteobacteria; order Burkholderiales; family Burkholderiaceae; genus Paraburkholderia; species Paraburkholderia sp. RCC_158. Next base: position 32,678 of record NZ_JBFUPM010000024.1, read on the forward strand.
CAGGTCGGCGAACGGCAGCGTGCCGAACTTCTGATGCAACGCCTCCCAGCCGGCGATGACGCCCGGCACGGTGACCGCATCCCAGCCGCGCTTCGGATGCTTCGCAAGACCGTTTTCCTCGCCGTACTTACGCTTGAAGTAATCGACGTTCCATGCCGCCGGCGAGACGCCGGACGCATTCAGGCCATGCAGCTTCTTGCCGTCCCAGACGAGTGCGAACGCGTCGCTGCCGAGGCCGTTGGAGACCGGCTCGACGAGCGTGATCGCCGCCGCTGCGGCAATCGCCGCATCGATGGCATTGCCGCCTTTCCACAACATGCGCAAGCCGGCTTGCGCGGCAAGCGGATGAGACGTCGAAACGATGTTGCGCGCGAACACGGGCAAGCGCGGTGTCGGATACGGGTTTTGCCAATTGAAACGTGTCATTGAAAACTCAAACGAAAGTGATGAGAGGGCCAGTCGGCCGATGAAAGCGGTGACGGAATCCGGTCACGACTCGCGCGGATCGAGCGCATCGCGCAGACCGTCGCCAAGCAGGTTGAAACCAAGCACGGCCAGGAAGATCGCGATGCCGGGGAAAATCGACATCCACGGCGCCTGGCTGACAAAGTCCTTCGCGGTGTTGAGCATCGAACCCCACGACGGCGACGGCGGCAACTGGCCGAGCCCGAGGAACGACAGACTCGCTTCGGCGATGATCGCGGTCGCGATCGTCAGGCTGGCCTGCACGATGATCGGCGGCAGCACGTTAGGCAGAATGTACCGCACAATGATCTGTGCGTGGCCGAGGCCGATTGCCCGCGCGCCTTCCACGTAGTCCTCCGCCTTCACGGTGATCGCCTGGCCGCGCGTCAGCCGGACGAAGCGCGGCATCGCGGAGATGCCGATTGCGGCCATCGCGTTGGTCAGGCTCGGTCCAAGGAACGCGGCGAGCGCGATGGCGAGGATCAGGAACGGAATCGACAGCAACGCATCGGCGATTCGCGAGATCACGCCGTCGACGAGCTTGCCGAAATAGCCGGCCAGCAATCCGAGCGGCACGCCGATCGCGACCGCGATGCAGACCGACACGACGCCCGCCAGCAACGACGCACGCGCGCCCCACAGCAGACGGCTCAGCACGTCGCGGCCGAGTTCGTCGGTGCCGAACCAGTGCGCGGCCGAGGGCGCCTGCCGCACGGTCATGAAGCTGGCCTGCACCGGGTCGTAATGCGACAGCCAGGGCGCGAAGACCGCCATGAAGACGATCAGCAGCACGAGCGCCGCGCCGAACACGGCGGCGCGATTGCGCATGAATTTCACCAGTCCGCGGCGCTCGCGGCGCGGCAGTACGGTCGTCTGCGACGCAGCGGCCGAGGCACGAACGGGGGCGGCGGGAGTAGCCATCAGCTGCGTCTCAGTCGGGGATTGAGGAGGACGTACAACACGTCGGCGCACAGGTTCACGACGATGAAGCACAGCGCGGTGACGAGCACCACGCCCTGCACGACCGCATAGTCGCGATTGAACACGGCGTCCACGATGAGCTTGCCGAAGCCGGGGATCGTGAAAACCTGTTCGGTCAGCACCGCACCCGCGAGCAGTTCGCCGAACAGCAGCGCGAGCACGGTGACGATCGGAACCAGCGCGTTGCGAAAGGCGTGCTTGACGACGACGGTGCCGCGCAGCAGCCCTTTCGCACGCGCGGTCCGGATATAGTCGGTGCGCAGTACGCTCAGCATCGCGCTGCGCGTGTGACGCATCAATTGCGCGCCGAGCGAAGCGCCGAGCACGAACGCGGGCATCAGCATGGTCTTGATGCTGAGCCAGAAGTCTTCGGTCGGCGACACATAGCCGGACGACGGCAACAGATGCCAGCGCACCGACACGATGAAGATCAGCATGATCCCGAGCCAGAAGTTCGGGATCGACATGCCGGAGAGCGCGAACACGTTCGCTCCGTAATCGAGCGCGCCGCCGCGGCTCGCGGCGGAGATGACGCCCGCCGGAATGCCGATACCGATCGCGAAGATCATCGCCATCGCCGCGAGTTGCAGTGTGACCGGCAGCTTCTGCGCGATCAGCGACGTCACCGGCACGTCGGTGCGCAGCGACGCGCCGAGATCGCCACGTACGACGTCACGTACCCATAGCGCGTACTGCGTCGGCACCGGCTCGTCGAGGTGGTACTTGACGCGCAGCGACGCGATCAACTGCGGGTCCTGGTCTTCCCCGGCCATCGCCGTCACGGGGTCGCCCGGCAGCAGCTTCTGCAGGCCGAAGATCAGCATCGACACCAGAATCAGCGTCGGAATGGCGACCAGCATGCGATTTGCAATGATCCGCAGCATGACCGCTCAGCCCTTGATACTGACGCCGCGCAGGCGGACCAGGCCGTCGGGATACGGCGTGAAGCCTTGCACTTTCTTCGACAGCTCGAACGGCCACGGCTGGTTATAGACATAGACGATCGGATCGTCGTCGGCGAGCAGCTTCGACGCCGCTTCGTAGTCGGTTTTGCGTTCCGCGGTGGTCAGCTTCACGCGCGCGGCGTCGAGCAGGCGGTCGACTTCGGGGTTGCAGTAATGCGCGTAATTGAGGTTGCCGGAGCACGTGTTGAACTGATGCAGATTGCCGTCCGGATCGACGCGGCCCGACCAGCCGAGGTACATCGCCTCGAAGTCGCCGCTGTGGGCGGCATTGAGTTCGGTCGCGTAGTCGGTCGGCCGCAGCTTGAGATTGAAGCCGGCTTCGCTGACCATCGCCTGCATCATCTGCACGATCTGGCTCGACACCGTGTTGTTCGGATAAGTGAACTCGATGTCGACATGCTCGTGGCCCGCCGCCTTCAGCAACGCCTTCGCCTTCGCGATGTCGCGATGCGACATCGGCAGCGACGCGTTGTAGTACGGGCTCGACTTCGGCACCGCCTGATTCGCCGGCGCGAAGATGCCCGCGCCGATCACCTGGTTGATCGCGTCGCGGTCGATCGCGAGCTCGAATGCCTGCCGCACGCGCTTGTCTTTGAGCACCGCGTTGCTGCGCTTGCCGTTGCCGATATTGAACGTCACGTAGTAGTAGCCGAAGCCGCTGACAGGCGCGAACCTGAAGTTAGTGTCGCTCTTCGCCGACGCGACATCGGAGGGCGCGAGGCGCTCCAGCATGTCGAGCGAACCCGAGCGCAGATTGGCGAGGCGCACGGTGCTGTCCGGAATCGGCAGGAATACGACGCGCTGGATCGGATATTTGTCGGCGTCCCAATAGCCGGCGAATTTCTCGAGCACGACGCGATCGTTCTGCACGCGCTGAACGAACTTGTACGGCCCCGAACACACCGGATGCGCGGCGACGCCGGCCGGATCGGCGAGCGTCTTCGGCGCGAGCATCATGCCGGCGCGGTCGGTCAGCGTCGCGAGCAGCGCGGCGTCGGGCTGCTTCAGCACGATGGCAACCGTGTAGTCGTCGATGACGTCGACGTGATCGACCGACGCCAGTTCGCTCTTGCGGTTGCTCGTCTGCAGCGTGCGGTCGCGATCGAGGTTGGCCTTGACGGCGGCCGCGTTGAACGGCTCGTCGTTCTGGAACTTCACGCCTTTACGCAGCTTGAATGTCAGCGTCTTGCCGTCGGCGCTCGTCGTCCACGAGGTTGCCAGCATCGGTACGATCTTCTGGTCGGGCGTGATATCGACGAGCGCGTTGCACAGCGACGCAAACACGATCCGGTCGACGAGCTGCACGCTGCGTGCGGGGTCGAGCGAACCGATGTCGTCCTGCAAGCCGATCCGTATTGTCTGACCGGTCTGGGCCATCGCGGCGCCGGCGCCAAGTGCGAGCGCCGCGGCAATCAACATTCTTCGCATGAGCATTTTCCCTTTGTATTCCGATTCATCAAACGGTGTGGTGAAGAACCTGGCGGCGCGGCGCGCGTCCCGCTTGTTCGCTCGAATTTCATCGCGGCCACCGGCTCAGTCGCCCGCGGAAGCTTGCGCCGTCTGGCGCTCACGGTAGATCGCGAGCCGCTCGATCAATTTCGGACTGACGCTCGTGGCCAGCGGTGCGCCGCTGCCGGCGTTCTGGATCTCGCGCCAGAAGTGGCACGCGACCTGCCGTCCGTCATCGAGTCGTTCGCTGACTGGCCGCACTTCAGCGCAATGCGGCTTCGCATGCGGACAGCGCGTATGGAAACGGCAACCGGAAGGCGGCGCGGTCGGACTCGGCAGATCGCCGGATAACGCGGGCTTCGCACGCCGCTCGTGCGGGCTGCTCGCCGGAATCGCGCGCAGCAGTGCTTGCGTGTACGGATGCAGCGGCGCGTCGAACAGCGCATCGACATCGGCCAGCTCGACGATCTCGCCGAGATACATCACGGCGACGCGGTCGCTCATATGGCGGATCACCGCAAGGTCGTGCGCAACCATGATCAGCGTGAGGCCGAGGTCCTGCTTGAGCGTCTCCAGAAGATTGATCACCTGCGCTTGCACCGAGACGTCGAGCGCCGACACCGGCTCGTCGCCGACGATCAGCTTCGGCTCACCGGCCAATGCGCGCGCGATGCCGATCCGTTGCCGCTGACCGCCAGAAAATTCGTGCGGGTAACGGTTCGCGTAGGCCGGTTGCAGGCCGACCGTGCGCAGCAGTTGAGCGACGCGCTCGCGGTGCCCGGCGCTGTCGGGCGCGAGGCCGTGCAGCGCGATCGGCTCGCCGACGATCTTGCCGATCGTCATGCCCGGATTCAGCGACGCAAACGGGTCCTGAAAGATGATCTGCATTTCGCGGCGCAACCGGCGCAGCGGCGCGCCTTGCTCATGCGTGATGTCCTTGCCTTGATAGAAGACGCGGCCGTCCGTCGAATCGATCAGACGAAGCAGCAGGCGGCCGAGCGTGGACTTGCCGCAGCCCGATTCGCCGACGATCGCAAAGGTCTCGCCCGCCTGGACCGCGAACGACACCTCGTTGACTGCATAGACCGTTGGCGTGCGCATGAAGAGCTGCCGCGTACCGCCAAAATGCTTCGTCAGCGAGCGCGCCTCGATGATCGGCGCCGGCGAATGAGAAGCCGGCTGCGAGGCCGGCTGTGCGTGCGGCGTCGGTTTAGTGGGCGTCGTCATGCCATTTCCTCACGCAATACCGGCGCGGCGACCTGTTCGACCGGAGCGAGCCAGCACGCAACGCGATGCACGCCGGCGATCACCTTGTCAGGCGGCGCGGCGTCAATGCAGCGTTGTTCGGCGAACGGGCAGCGCGGCGCGAAGCGGCAGCCGTGCGGCATCAACTCAGGCGACGGCACCGAACCGCGGATCGTCGCAAGCGCGCCTTCCCGCTTGCCGACCGAAGGAATCGCGCCCATCAGGCCGATCGTGTACGGATGTTGCGGGTCGTCGAACAGATCGGCGACGGTGCCGTATTCGACGATGCGTCCCGCGTACATCACCGCCACGTGGTCGGCGACTTCCGCGACGACGCCGAGGTCGTGCGTGATCAACACCATCGCGGTGCCGGTCTCGGCTTGCAGATTCTTCACGAGCGCCAGCACCTGCGCCTGGATGGTCACGTCGAGCGCGGTTGTCGGCTCGTCGGCGATCAACAGGCGCGGGCGATTCGCGAGCGCCATCGCGATCATCACGCGTTGGCGCATGCCGCCGGAAAGCTGATGCGGGTACGCATCGAGCCGGGTTTCCGGCGCCGGAATCCGCACCAGCCGCAGCATCTGGAGCGCCTCTTCGCGCGCCTGCCGGCGCTCCACATTGCGATGCCGGCGGATACTTTCGCCGATCTGCTCGCCGACCGTGAACGCCGGATTCAGCGACGTCATCGGCTCCTGAAAGATCATCGACAGCCGGTTGCCGCGAATATCGGCCAGTTCGCGCTCGGACAGCGCGAACAGGTCCTTGCCTTCGAAGTGCGCAGTGCCGGCGACGCGTTGCGCAGGCGGACTCGCGAGGAGCCCCATCAGTGCGAGCGACGTGACGCTCTTGCCGCAGCCCGATTCGCCGACGATGCATAGCGTCTCGCCAGTGCCGACCGAGAACGACACGTCGTCGACGAGGTTGGGCGCGTCGGCGTCGCGCGAAAACTTCAACGAAAAGCCGCGAACCTCGAGAACCGGTCGGCGGGCGGCATCGGTCACGCTGGGAAACTCCATATCGTGCTGCTAGTCCTGTTCAAGGCTGTCTCGCGGCGATTATGTGGTGCGCTTTACGACAGAAAATATTAATATTTCTTACCCGTACTTAACTTTTTCTTGAGGATGAACGATGCCCACGCTGCGCATGCTGAGGACCTTTCGGGCAGTCGCGCGCACCGGATCATTTGCGGCAGCGGCCGACAGCGTCGCGCTGACCCAGGCGGCGGTCAGCCTGCAGATGCGCGGGCTCGAACAGGCGCTCGGCCGCCAGCTATTCGACCGCAGCGGCCGGCAGATCGCATTGAGCCGCGACGGGCAAGATATCTGGCCGAAGGTCGAGCAGATTTTCGACCTGCTGGCCGAACTGGAGGCGACGCCGGCGGATTCGATGGTCGGGCCGGTCACCATCGGCGCGGTGGTGTCGGTGATCGGCGCGCTCTCGCTGGTCATCGCGCGTTTGAAGGCCGCGCATCCGCAACTGGATGTGCGGCTGCTGTCGTCGCGCTCCGACGAACTGGCGCGGACAGTCGAGGCGGGTGAGGTCGATATCGCGGCAGTCGTCGCGCATGCCGACACCACCCTGCCCGACACGCTGAAGTGGGCGACGCTCTACACGGAGCCGCTGATGCTGGTGGTCAGCCGCGAAATCGGCGACAACGATCCGCGGCGGATTCTGCGCAGCTATCCCTTTTTGCGCTTCGACCGGCGCGTGCGCACCGGGCGCGTCGTCGAGCATGCGCTGCAAACAGCCGGCGTGACGGTCAACGAATACCTCGAACTCAATTCGATCGAGACGATCGTCGCGCTGGTGCGCGAAAATGTCGGCGTCGCAGTGCTGCCGCTTCTGCATCGCGGCAACTGGCAAAACGATCCGTTACTGCGCGTGCTGCCGATTTCAGATCCGCCGGTGCTGCGCACAGTCGGCATGATCCAGCGCGCGTCATATGGCCGGCCCGGCATCACACAGGCGATTATCGATACGCTGCACAGCGACTGAGCGGCCGGACATGGCGTGTGCGCTGTTCTGTTCTATGACTCAATCGATCCGCAGCGGATAGTCAATTCAGCCATGGAAATCACGCGCAAATAATTTCCCACCACTGGAATAAACCCGTTCGCCTTCCCGTTCATTCAGCGTTGTGACCTTTGGACGGAACAAGGAGTGCGGCCATGAAGTCTCTACTCGCAGCGTTCACCGTCGTAGCCTGCGGCGCGGCTATCGCGACACTCGCGTCATGCGGCGGCAGTTCCAGCTCGAACAGTTCCGGGCCGCCTTTGCAGTCGTCGTTCACCGCAACGGCGCTCGTCTCGGACGGCGCCGTGTCGGCGGCGCACACGGACCCCAATCTGAAGAATGCCTGGGGCGTGACCTTCAATCCGAAAGGCTTCGTCTGGGTCGCCGACAACGGAACCAACCTCGCGACACTCTATGACGGCAACGGCGTGCCGCAATCGCTGGTCGTCACGATCCCCAATGGTACGAATGGAACAGCGTCGCCGACCGGCATCGTATTCAACGGCACGCAAAGCTTCAACGTGACGCGAAACGGCAAGACGGGCGTCGCCGCGTTTATCTTCGTGGGAGAAGGCGGCACCGTCACCGCATGGGCGCCCGCCGTTGGGCCGACGAATGCGTTTGTCATGTACGACGACGGCACCGGCGGCGCCGTGTACAAGGGCCTCGCTCTCGCGCCGAACAACGGCAACAACTTTCTCTACGCCACCGATTTCCATAACAGCAAAATCGACGTCTTCGACACCAACTTTGCCAAAGTCGCCATGCCCGGCGCCTTTGCGGATCCATCCATTCCTGCCGGCTTCGCGCCGTTCGGCATCCAGTTGATCGGATCGAATCTGTTCGTCACCTATGCGAAGCAGGATTCCGACAAACATGACGACGTCGCGGGAGCAGGACTCGGCATGGTCGACGTATTCGACACGGCGGGCAATCTCAAGCAGCACTTTGCAACGGGCGGCGCGCTGAATGCGCCGTGGGGTATTGCGCAAGCGCCGGGCAATTTCGGCTCATTGAGCGGCGCTGTGCTGATCGGCAATTTCGGCGACGGCACGATCAACGCGTTCAACGCATCGAGCGGCCAGTCGATGGGCGCCATCAGGAGTTCGAACGGCAAGGCGATCGTCGAGCCGGGTTTGTGGGGCATCGCGTTCGGCAACGGGCTCGACAATCAGCCTGCCACTACCCTCTTCTTCGCCGCGGGGCCCAATGACGAAGCGGACGGCGTCTATGGAAGAATCGATCTGAATCCGGCATCGACCTCGGGTTCCGCCACGGGAACGAGTACAGGCACGAGTTCGAGCGGCGGCGCCAGCATCGGCATGTAGGTTGGGGGGCGAATAGTGCGGCCGCTAAGGTGGAACGAGCGGCCGCGTTGCTTTGAGCACCGCGAGCGCCCGAGAATCGTACAGAGGCCTGTCGGCTATCACCCTGCGGACAAAGGAACTGCTGAGCGGGAAGCAGTTCTCTTTTGGGAGAGAAGGTCGCTCGTCGTGAACGAGCGACCGGCACGTCGAAGCCTCCAAAAAAGCGGCCGCAAGCGTCTGGCGGCGGCCGTTCGCCTACCCGGTTCAGGCGTCGTGCTTAATTTTCGAACTGCCGAATCGTCGCGTTGTACGCACGTGTGGCCATCTCCTCGAGCGGCAGCTTGCGCTCGACTTCCGACAATATTTCCACGCCCCACGGCCCGTCAAAGCCCGTCGCCTGGACTGCCTTGATGAAGCCCTGCACGTCGAGTACGCCTTCACCCGGCAGACGGCGTTTGTGGCAGGTGTCCATCCACAGCGGCTCGATTGCGTAACGGTCCGCGTCGTCGAGTTCGATGCCCTTGATAAATTCCGGCTTGATTGTGGCGATTTCCTTGAAGTCCACATTGCCGCGGCTCAGGTGCCAGATGTCGAGCAGCAGACCCGCGTTCTTCCTGTTCGCGCCTTCGACGATGGCCTTGCCGGTTTCAATCGTGCGTACGTTGCTGAACGGCATGATTTCCAGCATCACTTGCGTACCGCGCTTCTGGGCATCGTCAGCCAGCTTGCCGAATTCATCGACCATCAGCGGAATGTTTGCGGTTTCTTCGCCAATGCCTGGACCGACCTTCACGATGCGCGCACGAAGTTCTTCCGCAGCCTTCAGGTAGTAGTACCGCATGCTATCCGACGTGCGGCGGCGCTCGCCGGTTTGATACCAGTCGACCAGGAACTCGAACTCGACGTGCTTCATGCCGTTGGCTTCGAGGATTCGGCGCATTTCCGGGAAGCCGATCTTGTCGGCCGTTGCATAGATATCCGAATGAATCAGGCCGATGCCGTCCCAGCCTGCTTTTGCTGCCAATGTCTCTGCTGCGACCTCATCTGGAGTCTGGCAAGTTGATGTCAGTTCTCGAAGACGTTTCGAGTGAGTTCATCGACGTGCACGCCGTCTGGCCGAAGGTGGCTCACCTACGGCCGAAAGTCCGCCATGTGGTCGACACTTTTGTAGAGCTGGCCGAACAGGGCAAACTGGATTGAACCTGCCGGTTTGTTAATCGTTTTCGCTGCGAAATCACCCTTTGCAAGCGGCAGCCGCACGATAGAAGACGCGGTCATCGCGGTGTACTATCGTATCCGCAGGGCAGATGCGGTGCGGCGTCTGGGCACGTGTTCAACAGCGGTTGATCGACCGCGATGAAGCCCTTGGGGAACAGCATGAGGCGCTTGCTGGTGGCATTGGAATGCGTGTGTGCGCTGTCGGTTGCCGCAGCGCAAGGTATGCCGCTCGTGCCAGCGCCGGGGACCACTGTCGCGGCCAGGGACTATCTGGCCGCAGCGGAGCGCGTCGTCGATGCCGCGGCGCAACCCGCCGCACCCTGGAACGGGCCGCGGAGCGGTCCGCGCGCCCAAGCCGGCAGACGCGTCGCCATCGTTGCCGAGGATTTGCGCAACGGCGGCATCATTGGCGTGGTCGACGGTGTGCTCGAGGCGGCCAAGGTCATCGGCTGGAACGTAAGAATATTCGACTCGGGCGGCACGCCCGACCTGCGGCTAAAGATGCTTGCGAACGCGCTGGCAAGTGGCCCGGACGGTCTCATCATCGTCGGCAGCGACGCACGCGCCCTGCTGTCCGGCCTGCAGCCGTTTGCCGAGCGCGACATTCCTATCGTCGGCTGGCATGTCGCCGCCCAGGCCGGACCGGTGCCGGGCACGCCCGTGGCGATGAACGTGGCGACCGATCCACTCGAGGTCGCGCGCGTGACTGCGCTCGCGGCCATCGTGCAGTCCGGCGGGCAAGCGCAAGTCGTCATCTTCACCGACTCCAATTTCCGGATTGCGCGAAGCAAGGCAGACGAAATGGCCGCGGTTGTGCGTGCGTGCAGCGGCTGTACCCTGCTTGAAGTGCGCGACGTGGCGATCTCGCGCAGCCAGGACCTGATGCCGCGCACGACACGCGCGTTGCTCGCGCGTTTTGGCGAGCGCTGGACGTATGCGCTGGCCGTCAACGACATCTATTTCGACTACGCCGCGCCCGTACTGACGCAGGCCGGGATTCCAACCACCGCGATGGCCATGCTGTCGGCCGGCGACGGCAGCGAGTCCGCCTTCCTGCGGATCCGGACGGGAAGTTTCCAGACCGGCACCGTGGCCGAACCACTGAATCTGCATGGCTGGCAGTTGGTAGACGAAATGAACCGGCTGTTCGCCGGTGCAGGGGTGACGGGTTACGTCTTCCCCGTGCACCTCGTGACGGCGAACAATGTCGCCGCGGACGGCGGCGATCGTCTGATCTATGACCCGGCCAACGGTTATCGTGACGTCTATCGCCGCATCTGGCAACGCCCGTGAAAGCTCCTCTGCCCCGCTCGCTCACCGCGCAATTCACCTTCGTGGTTTCCTGCCTCGCGGCGCTCGTCGTCGCGGTCGGCGCCACGACCCTGTACTCGTTGGCCGGCTCTGCCCACGCGATTCGTCAGTTGGCCGAAGAGCGGCTGGCTCGTCAGGAGGATGCACAAGACCTGGCGCAGCAAACCCTGATCATCGAGCGCCTCGCGCTACAGCTCTCGCGTGACGATACCGTCGACGCGGTGCGCGAGACGCATCGGCGTGTGCTCGAACAACTGGTGTCGTTCGATCGTGCGGTCGACCGCCTCGCCTCCGCGACCACCAGCGACAACCTGGGCGTCGACGCGCTGACGCTGCATCGGTCGAGCCAGCGTTTTCGCAACACGGTCAATATCGAGGCCCAGTTGCGCGAGACCGCGCTCGGCGCCGACACGATGTCGCAGGCCGTGCCTCGGCCTGGCGCGTCATTGGCCAGCCTCGACGACGATCTTCGCCGCCAGGCCGACGCCTTAGCGGCCGCAGCCCGCGATCAGTCTGACTATTTCACGCGAGATTATCGGAAAGCCGTTCAAGGCCTCGCCGACGACGTAAACCGCACCCGCATGTGGGTAGCCGGCGAGGTGGCGGTGAGCCTGCTGCTTACCTGGCTGATCGCCCATGCATTCCTCGGTCGTCACGTCGTGGCGCGGCTGCGCCGGGTCAGCCACTTCCTGCGTCACGGTGATGTCGGCGGCGTCCAGGCAGGCGTTCCCGTTCACGGCGGCGACGAGATTGCCGACATGGCGCGCGCCGTCGAGCAGTTCCTGAAGGATCGGCGCCAGCGTCGGCAGGCCGAGGATGCGCTCAAGGAACTCAACGCCGGACTCGAGGCGCGCGTTGCGGAGCGCACGGCCGAACTCAGTGCCGCGCTCGCGGGCCAGACGGCGGAGATCGTCGAACGACAGCGTGCCGAGCAGGTTGCGCGAGCGAGCGAACACTTCCTGGACAGCATTGTCGAGAACATCCCCGACACGATTTTCGTAAAGGATGCGGCGACGCTGCGCTTCGTGCGCATCAACAAGGCAGGCGAGCAATTGCTCGGCTACGGGCGCGAACAGATCATCGGCAAGTCCGTGCATGACATGTTTCCGGCGCAAGAGGCAGAATTTTTCGCGCTGAAGGATCGTGACGTGCTGAAGTCGCATCAGATGGTCGACGTGCCCGAGGAGCCGGTCGAAACCGTTCACGGGCAGCGTCTGCTGCACACGATGAAGATCCCCATCGTCGACGAGCGCGGCGAGCCGCAGTTTCTGCTCGGCATTTCGCGCGACATAACCGGGCAACGGCGAGCCGAAGAGGAATTGCGGCGCTATCGCGAACACCTCGAGGACATGATCCGCGAGCGAACGGCCGAACTGGCCGTCGCCAAGGAGCGCGCCGATGCGGCCAATCAGGCAAAGGGCGCCTTTCTCGCGCACATGAGCCATGAACTGCGTACGCCCTTGAACGGAATTCTGGGCTACGCGCAGATACTGAAGCGCGACAAGAACCTGGACCGACGCCACATCGATGGAATCACGGTGATCCAGCGCAGCGGCGAACATCTGCTTGCGATCATCAACGACATTCTGGACATGGCAAAGATGGAGGCCGGAAAGGCGGAGCTCACTTTGTCCGACGTTCCGCTCGAGGGGTTTATCTACTTCATCGCCGAGACGATTCGGGTCAAGGCAATGGAAAAGGGCTTGGCCTTCGCGTGCGAGCTGGCGCCCAATCTTCCTGCGGCTGTGCGAGTCGATGAAAAACGGCTGCGCCAGGTGCTGCTTAATCTCCTCTCGAACGCAATCAAATTCACGGAGACGGGCAGCGTGCGCCTGCGCGTCGGGTGGATGCCGCCCGCGCGGTTGTCTTTCGAAGTGCGGGACACGGGCATTGGTATACACGAAGCGCGTCTGGGGGCAATCTTCCGGCCGTTCGAGCAGGTAAGCGATGCCCGGCACCAGATAGGAGGCACCGGGCTGGGCCTCACCATCAGCCGGCAGCTCTTGCGCCTGATGGGCGGCGAAATCCGCGTCGACAGCCGCCACGGCGCGGGCAGCGCGTTTTCCTTCGAGTTGAACGTGCAGGTAGTGGCGCATCAGTCGACTGCCATCCCGCCCGAGCGGGCGGTAAGCGGCTACAAGGGACCGCGCAAGCTCATTCTCGTCGTGGATGACGTGGCGGTAAACCGTGCTGTCGCGATCGATATGCTCAGTCAGCTCGGATTCGACGCGGTCGGGGCCATCAACGGATTCGATGCATTGGAAAAAGCGCAAGCGCTGCAGCCGGCGCTGATCCTGATGGATGTGGTCATGCCAGAGATGGACGGACTTGAAGCGACGCGGCACCTTCGCTCGATTTCCGAGTTCGCCGATCGGCCCATCATTGCGGTATCCGCCGGCGCCTCGGGGAGCGACGCCGCGAAAAGTCTGGCGGCCGGTGCAAACGCTTTTCTGCCAAAGCCAATCGACTTCAGCGCGCTGCTGTCGCAGATCCAGATGCTTCTTTCGATCGAGTGGATCTACGAAGTCCCGCGGACGCAAGCCGCCGCTCCGTCGATGGAAAGCTTCATCATGCCGCCGCCAGGGGAACTTGAAGCGCTGCACCACCTGGCGCGACTCGGCGACATGCGTGCCATCGCGCAACACGCCACGCAGGTTGCCGGGCTTGACGAGCGATATCGTCCGTTCGCCGATCACCTTTGCCAGTTGGCGAAGGACTATCAGTCGAAGGCAATCCTAAGTTTCGTCGACCGATGTCTGGAAAGGAGGAGCGTGCCGTGATTGTGGGTCATTGGCCCTCGACCTTGCGCCCTTCGTGCAGCAGCGTGACGAGACCGTGCCTTTATGCTTTCAGTTTCGGGTCCGCTGCGCGACCTGCCGCTAGGGTTCCTGAACCGCGGAATCCGGCCGGAAGCCGGTTACGAACAGTCGCGCGGCCTGTTCAATGATGTGTCGCTCGCGGCCCAGCACTTCCGCCAGAACCGGCGAAGTGCGCTGATCGACGATCAGGTTTGCGAGCCCATGGTTGAGTGCCAAAAGGGTTGCCGTGGCGTCTTTGGCATCGACGTGCCGGATGTCGAAGTCGGCGATCATCTGCTCCACGTGCGCGGCGAGCGCCGCGAACGCCTCGTTGGAGGCATCGACAAGTTCCCGGTAACTTTCCTTGCGTTGAACCTGTGTGCCGTACATCAGACGGAAGAGGTTTGGCGTCTCTTTTGCGAACCGCACGTACCCCGCCGAGAGGCCGCGAACGCGCCTCTCAAGCGAGTGGTGTTTTATTGACGTGGTCCTCAGCACCCCTCCAGCGCGCCGGAAACCGTCTGCTGCAAGCGCCGCCAGTAGCGCGTTTTTGTCCTCGAAGTGGTGGTAAGGAGCGGCCTGCGAGACCCCTAGTTGCCGCGCCAGCATACGAAGACTGAGCTCAGCAGCGCCGTGCTCTTCAAGCAGCTTGAGAGCGCCTTCGATCAACGCCGGTCTCAGGTTGCCGTGGTGGTAAGCCGATTTGGTTTTCCTCGATAAAGGGGGCGCCAGATTGCCCCTGGCTGCGCTTGCGCTCATAGGTGAATTGTCATCTAAAGAAAAGTTCTCGCCCTACGCATGTGATCCTTGCGCACGATGTCCTGGCGGCGTGCCGACTGGGGCAGCGGCCGCCTTCAGCCCGTCGTGAAGAAGCATGAGTCACCTCGCAAGCTGCGCCAACCTCCGCTCACTTCCCGTCGCAAACGCGTGACGAACCCGTTGCCCCCCCTCCGACCGCACATATCCAACGATACAGGCGGATGCCAGGAAAAACAATCTTGACGGTGAACAAATTCGCGCATCTAATCGCCGAAAGGATTCGGGTGCATCAAGCACCTGTGTCAACCAACTATAACCTCCACGGAGGAGACGAGAATGAGCTACGAGGACATCATCTACGAAAAGCTGGCGTTGACTGGCGCGGCTTCTTTACCGCTCCTCGCAGCAAACCGGTCGTATGTGCGCTGCAGGGGTGGTGTCTGACACTGGGTATCGAGATCGCGCTGGATTCTGACGGGGGAAGCATTTGATGTCCGGGAGGCGATGCGGATCGGTCTGGTCCAGGAAGTCGTGCCGACCTGGAGCCAGTTGCAACGTGCGGTTGCAATTGCTCAATCGATCGCAGCGCAGGCGCCGCTTGGCGTCCAGACGGCACTGCGCTCCGCCATGCGGGCGGCTCGCGAGGGCGAAGTAGCTGCGGCGGCAAAGCCGGTTCCGGACCTGGTGGCATTGCTCGACTCCGATGACGCGGCCGAAGGCCGTCGCTCGTTCATCGAGCGGCGCCCGGGCGAGTTTCTCCGGACTGTGACCTTTAACAGGGAAACGTAGCGCTAGACGTTGAGGGACAGGTAGCGACGGTGAACCGGCGAAGCCCGGAGTAATTACACGCGAGACGGGGACTGCCGGCGATCATCGCGCGGCGATCGAACTTTTCTTTGCCAAACAGAAACCAGCATCTTTCACAAAGCAACTGAAACTTTGATCCGCCACAAAACGCGCGGATTATTTCCTAAGTATTCCTATCGGTGCGGGTATGCCCTGCGGCATCCGGCCTTTGCCACAAAGCGTAGATAAATAAGACGCCGCCGAAAGCGGTCCGCCGTATTTCCAACTGGAGGAGACACCGTTATGAAGCTTTCCACTGGACCGTCAGTCCCCGTGTCCGCAAGCGACTCGCCGACAGATCGCTCAACCGCCCGCGCGTGGTCCATTACAGCGCTCATTGTCGTGTTTGCGACCATCAACTGGGCAGACAAGGCGATCTTTGGCATCGTCGCGCAAGCGCTTAAGGAAGAGCTCGGATTCACGTCGACGCAGATCGGCTTCGCCGGCAGCGCATTTTTCTTTCTGTTCAGCGTCAGCGGCGCTGCACTGAGCTTCCTTGGTGACAAAATCCAGATCCGCTGGATCCTCCTTGTGCTTGCCGCGCTCTGGAGCGTCATCCAGTTACCTATGCTGGTGACGGGCAGCTTTGCCGTGCTTGTAATCACCCGCATCGCACTTGGGGTCGCGGAGGGGCCAGCAACAGCCATGGCCAATACGGCCGTGTTTCAGTGGTTTCCAGCAGACAAACGGAGCTTTCCCTCCGCGCTGGTTGCAGCGGGCGCGTCGTTCGCGAAAATTGCGGTAGCACCATTGCTGGCACTCGTGCTGGCCGCCTGGGGATGGCGTGCCTGCTTCATCACCATGGGGCTTGTTGGCCTGATTTGGTGCCTGGTGTGGCTGGCGGTAGGCAAGGAAGGTCCCTACGGCCGCCGCGCAGGCGCGCGCAAGCCCGCCGCAACTGACGCTGGTTTGCGCACGCCGGAGCAAACGCAACGGGTGCCGCTGCGTTCGATCCTGTTCACGCGCTCGTTCCTCGGTGCACTGATCGGAACGTTTATGGTGTACGGCCTGGTTTCGGCCTCAATCACCTGGTTCCCGTCCTACTTCGAAAAAGGACTTGGTTTTTCCCGACTCGAGTCTGGCCTGATGTTCGGCCTGCCAAGTATTGCATCACTCGTGACCATGTTCGGCTCAACGTTTGTCGCGGACCGACTGTCGTCTAGGAAGCGCCCGACACGAGCTACCCGTGTATCGATCACGACGGTGTTCCTTGTTATCGGAGGCTTGACGCTGGGAGCCGTGCCGTACGTCGGCAAGCCGATAGTCGTCGTGGCCTTCCTGATTATCGGTTATGGCTGCGCAAGCGTAGCGTTGCCGATGATGACTGCCGTCGTGTCGCAGATCACTCCACCTCAGCAGCTCGCCAGCACGCTCGGAATTTTTCTTGCCGTCCAGAATCTGTCAGGGCTCATCACGCCGACGTTGGTGGGCGTCCTCGTCGACCGCGCCTCTCATCCGTTGGCGGGCTACTCGTTCGCTTACCAGATGTTTGGATTGGCGATCGTGGTCGGCGGCATTGCCATCGCGGTATTAGTCAATCCCGAGCGAGATGCGGCAATGCCGCAGCACAGACCTGAAGACGCAAATGCACATTAGGAAGCGCGCGGCCCGCCGGCGACGAATGGCAGTTCTCCGTTCGGCGGCTCAGGCGGGGCCGGTTTCCGCGCGGGCAGAACCGTAGTGGAACGAACAGAAATCAGCGATGGGGCGGCGCTCTGCCATATCGCGCCCGCCACGCGCAAGCCGCGAAGTACGGACCGCTCATCGCGGCAGAGACTTCACAACGTCAACTGGAACGAACGCGTAAGAATGCCCGGCAATTGCATGCCGCCCGTCGCCCGCTCGCCCCAAGTACCGTCGGCAAGCAGCAATTCCGCTTGCGCGCCAAGCTCCTCGAGCTCGCTGCCGAGCAGCCGATACAGGCTGTCGTCAAAACGCATCGCGTCGAGCGGCGCGACGATCTGCCCGTCCTCGACCCAGAACGTCGCGAATCGCGTCATGCCGGTGAGGCGGCAATTCATGCGGTCCGAAAAGTTCACGTACCACAAGTTGCCGACATAGAGACCCGTGCCGATCCGGGCGAGAACGTCGTGATCCGCGAGACCGCCGGCCTGCATTGCAAGCGACGTTGGCGCTTCTTCAGCAAGCGCGCCGTTCGGCGTCAAGCCGTATTCACGGGCGCTTCTCGCGTTCGTCAGCGTGCCGGCGCTGCGGCCTGCGTCGATGAGCGCGACCCGCTCACGCAGATAACCGTCTTCGTTGAAGGCCGGCGCGATGCCCAGCTCCAGTTCCTCGGCTATCGAGACGCGCGGGTCCAGCGCGACTTCGCCCACGTGCAGCTTGTACAACTCGCTGCGCGAACTGGCCTGCGCGCGCGCCGAGAAGCCGCGCCATGCCGTTACACCAAGCAGCTCCGCGAGCGCGGCCGGCGCGAGCCACGCGCGATACGCGCCCGGCGCGAGCACACGCGGTGCGCGAGCGAGCACCGCGAGCCGCCCGGCGGCCTGCTCCACTTTCGCCGCAAAAACGGCATCGCTCCAGTCGTCGCCGGCATAAGTGGTTTTGATCGCGCGGCCGCTCGGGTCGTACAGCGACCAGCTAAAATTGAAGTTGTCCACTTCGTACCAGCCGCGGCTGCCGTGCGTCGATGCAAAGCCGCGCACGATCGTGCCGCCCGCGTAGAAGCCCACGAAATCGAGGCCGCACGCACATTCTCCGACGATGCGCGACAAGCCGTGCGGGTCGGGCAATTTGCCCGAACGCCGCGTCGTGCGCTGCCATGCGGACGTATCGACGAGCAGATGCGGATCGTCGGCGGCATCGCGCAGCGCTTGCCGCAACATCGCCAGCGCGGCGCTCACTTCGTCGATGTCCTGCTGGAGATCGCCGCAGACCGTCAACGTGGAATACGCCTGGCGCGCGCCGTCGATCAGCCGCAAAGTCAGCTTGCCTTGCGACACGGTGCCGCTCTGGCGCACCTTGCCCGCGTTGAAGCGGATGAAGTCCGACTGCTCGCCGGCGAACGAGCTCAGCGTGGTTTCGCCGCCTTGCTGAAGGCGCTCGATAGCGTCGGCAAGCGACGTGAAGTGCCCCTGCCAGTCGACCAGTTGCCCGGCGCGCGTCGACATGAAGTGGTTCATCATGCGCCTCCGAACACGTCGACGTTGCTGAACACGCAAGCCGGCGACGCATGCCCCACGCGAATGACCTGCGCCGGCTCGCCCTTGCCGCACATCGGCGTGCCAAACACCTCGCGCGTGTCGGCGTTGCCCACGGCGCTCAGGCTGCGCCAGAAATTCGCGGAGATGCCGCGATAGTTCGGCTGCTTGACGATCTGCGTGAGCTTGCCGTTCTCGATCAACTGCCCGAATTCGCAGCCGAACTGGAACTTGTTGCGATGGTCGTCGATCGACCATGAGGTGTTCGTTCGCATCAGAATGCCGTGTTCAATGTTGCCGATCATCTCGTCGAGCGAACTGTCGCCGGGTTCGATATTCAGGTTCGCCATGCGGTCGATGGGCGGCCGGTTCCAGTTCGACGCACGCGAATTCGCGACGCCCGGCATGCCCGCGCGTTGCTGCGACAGCGCGCCGCCGAGCGGCCGCTCCAGCACGCCGTTGCGGATCAGATATTCCTTGCGCGCTTCGGTGCCGTCGTCGTCGAATGCATAGGCCGCGGCTTCCTCGCGCAGTTCAGGATCGAAGGTCACGTTCAGCAGTTCGGAGCCGTAGCGATACGAGCCGAACATGTCCGGCTTGACGAAACTCCAGCCCGCGAAGTTGCGCTCGTCGCCGAGAATGCGGTCGAGTTCCAGCGGATGCCCAATCGACTCGTGAATCTGCAACATCATCTGGTCGGGCATCAGCAGCAGATCGCGCTTGCCCGATGGGCAGTTGGGCGCGGCCAGCAATTGCAATGCTTCCGTGGCGACGCGCGGACCTGCGCCGTCGAAGCCGAAACGCGCCAGCACGTCCATGCCGCCCTGCGCAAGCGTGCCGTAATTGCCGCCGAGCGTGCGAACCTGCGTGTCGCCGTCCGCATGCGCGGCCACGCTGAGTTGCGGCATCACGAAGCGAAAGCGCTGATCGATCCGCACGCCGTCGCCGGTCATATAGAACTGATCGGTATGCGTGATCTGCACCGCCGCCACGCGTTCGACGATGCGCGAATCCAGCTTCGCGGCCGCGCATTCCGCGCTCAGGCGGTCGATCCATTCCGCGCGGCCCGGCAGCGCGTGCTGCGCATTCGGCGACAGATATTCGCCGCTCACCGACGGCCGCGCCACCTCGCGATGATCGATCAACGACAATGCCGCGCTCGCCTCGGCACGCGCGCTTGCGAGATCGAGCGCATGCTGAAGGCCGGCCGCCGACAGGTTGGCCGTCGCCGCATAACCGGCCCCCGCCCCGACCCACGCGATCAGCATCGCACCCCGATCGCGCACGGTGCGCAGCGGCTGCGCGACGTCGTTGCGAACTTCGTGATCGTCGATCCGCTCATCGACAATGCGCAGCGACCAGAACCCGGCGCGGCTCGTCAGTGAACGGGCGGCTTGCACCCAGCGTTCGTCAATCATTCAGGCTCCGTAGGTTTGGCGTGGGCTCAGGCAGTGGCGACAGCAGCGACGAGGCCAGCAGCGAGCGCGTGTAGGGATGCGACGGCGCGCGCAGCACGTCGAGCGTGTCGCCGCTCTCCACGACGCGCCCCGACTTCATCACAATCACGCGATGCGCGACGGCCCGCATAACCGCCAGGTCGTGCGTGATGAGAAGGTAGCTCAGCTTGCGCGTGTTCTGTAAATGTACCAGCAGCGCGAGCACCTGTTGCTGGATCGACACGTCGAGCGCGCTCGTCGGTTCATCGAGCACCAGCAGTTCCGGCTCGACTGCAAGTGCGCGCGCGATGGCGATCCGCTGACGCTGCCCGCCCGAAAATTCATGCGGGTAGCGCGGCATGGCATCGGCGGGGAGCCCCACTTCGTCCAGCAGACTGGCGACTCGCGCGCGCCGCGCTTTCGCGTCGATCTCCGGGCGATGCACGGCGAGCCCCTCACCGACGATCTGCTCGACCGTCATGCGCGGCGACAGCGAACCGAACGGGTCCTGAAAGACGACCTGCATGCGCGAATACAAGGCCCGCCGCGAACTTGCGGAGCTCAGCGTGGACAGCGGCATGCCGTCGATATGAACATGACCCGCGGCCGCGCGCTGCAAGCCCAGCACGGTCGCCGCAAGCGTCGACTTGCCCGAGCCCGATTCGCCGGCAATGCCGAGCGTTTCACCGCGCCGCAAGCTGAGATCGACGTCATGCACCGCGCGAAATGTCGAGCGTCGGACCAGCGAGCGCCAGCCCTTCGGGGGCGTGCTGTAGTCGACGCACAAGCCTTGCACTTCTAGCAGACGGCGCGCGCCTTTGGCGAGCGGCGCAATCGAACGGCGCGGCTCGCTGTCGAGCAGGCGTCTGGTGTAGGGATGCTGCGGATCGCCGAACAGTGCCTCCGTCGTATTGGTTTCGACGAGCACGCCCTTCTCCATGACCGCGACGCGCTGCGCAAAGCGTCTGACGAGATTCAGATCGTGTGTGATCAGCAGCACGGCCATGCCGCGCTCGGCGGCTTCCTGTTCCTGAAGCTCGATCAGCAGATCGACGATCTGCTGGCGCACGGTCACGTCGAGCGCGGTCGTGGGCTCGTCGGCGAGAAGCAGACGCGGACGGCATGCGAGCGCCATCGCGATCATCGCGCGCTGACGCTGGCCGCCCGACAACTGATGCGGAAAACTGTCGATGCGCCGCTCGGGCTCGGGAATGCCCGTGCGTCTGAGCAGTTCGATGCCGCGTGCCCGCGCCGCGTTGGGCCGCACGCCCTCGTGCAGACGCACGCTTTCGGCAATCTGCTTGCCGATCGTGAAGAGCGGATTGAGCGCGGTCATCGGTTCCTGAAACACCATCGCCACGTCCGCGCCGCGCACGCCGCGCATCTCCTGCTCGGTCTTGCGCAACAGGTCGTCGCCGTCGAGCAGAATGCGCCCGCCGAGTTCCGCATGATCGACGAGCCGCAGGATGGACAGCGCGGTGACGCTCTTGCCCGAACCCGATTCGCCGACCAGCGCGACGCGCTCGCCGCGCGCGATAGACAGGCTCAGATCGCGAACCGCTAGCCTGTCGCCGAAACGCGCCGAAAAGCCCTCGATTTCGAGCAAGGGCCGCTCGTTTGCAGTGCGGTTCATCGGGGCGCTCCACCGAATGCCGAGCCGCGCGAACGCGTGTCGAGCGCATTGCGCAACGCGTCGCCGATAAACGTCAGCAGCAGCAGCGTGACAACCAGCGCGGCAAATGCCGACACCGAAATCCACCATGCGTCGAGATTGTTCTTGCCCTCCTGCAACAACTCGCCGAGGCTCGGCGTCGGTGGCGGCACACCGAGCCCGAGGAAATCGAGACTCGTGAGCGACAGGATCGCGGCGCTCATGCGGAACGGCAGAAACGTGATAACCGGCGTGAGACTGTTCGGCAACACGTGACGCCAGATGATCTGCGAGTTCGACAGCCCCATCGTGCGAGCGGCTTTCACGTAGTCGAGCGAACGGTTGCGCAGGAATTCCGCGCGCACATAATCGGACAGCACGAGCCAGCCGAACATCGACAGAAGAATGAACAGCAGCCACAGCGTCGGCTCGAAGATCGACGCGAAGATGATGAGCAGATAGAGGTCGGGCATCGAGCTCCAGATCTCGATCAGGCGCTGGCCGATCAGATCGGTGCGGCCGCCGTAGAAGCCCTGTATCGCGCCCGCTGCGACGCCGATCAGCACGCCCGAGACCGTCAGCGCGAGCGCCATCAGCACCGAGAGCCTGAAGCCGTATAGCAGACGCGCAAGCACGTCGCGTCCGTATTGATCGGTGCCTAGCCAGTTCGACGCGGTGGGCGGCGCGGGATACGGATGCGCGGCGAAATAGTCGATGGTGTCGTAGCGGAAATGGTTCGGCGGATAGATCGCGAAGTTGCCGTTCGACTGAAGCCGCGAGCGGATATACGGATCGAGGTAATTGGCGCGCGCCGGAAAGTCGCCGCCGAAGAGCGTCTCCGGATAGTCCTTCACGATCGGAAAATAGTAATGGCCGTCGTAGCGCACCACGAGCGGCCGGTCGTTCGACAGCACTTCGCCCAGAAGGCTCACGACAAACAGCGACATGAAGATCACGAGGCTCCAGTAGCCCAGACGCTGCCGCCTGAAGCGCAGCCATGTCCGCCGCCACGGAGAAGTCACGGCTCGGCGCGTCGCGCCGGGTACATCATCGGTCCAGCCGGTTGAACTGGATGCGCGGGTCGACGAGGACATAGCAGACGTCAGCAATGAGTTTGGTTACGAGAGCGATCAGCGTGAAGAGGAACAGCGAACCCAGCACGACCGGATAATCGCGGCGAATCACGGAGTCGTAGGAAAGCTGGCCCATGCCGTCGAGCGAGAACAATGTTTCGATCAGCAGGTTGCCGTTCAGAAATGCGCCGACGAAGGCCGCGGGCAAACCGGTCAACAGCGGGATGGCGGCGTTGCGCAGCACGTGTTTCCACAGCACGTCGCGCTCCGAGGCGCCCTTCGCGCGCGCGGTTAGCACGTACTGCCGGCCGATCTCCTCGAGGAACGTGTTCTTCGTGAGGATCGTGACGATTGCAAAATTGCCGACCACCGATGCCGTGACCGGCAGCACGATATGCCACAGATAGTCGAGCAGCTTGCCGAACAGGCTGAGTTCGCCGAAGTCGTCCGATGTGAGTCCGCGCATCGGAAACACCTGCCAGAAAGTGCCGCCGCCGAACAGCATCAGCAGCAGAACGCCGAGCACGAAGCCGGGGATCGCATAGCCCGCGAGCACGAGCACGCTCGTCGCCGTGTCGAACCGCGAGCCGTTGCGCACGGCCTTGGCGATGCCGAGCGGCACCGAGACCATGTACGTGAGAAGCACCGTCCATAGCCCGAGCGTGATCGACACGGGCAGCTTCGAGCGGATCACGTCCCATACTCGCGCATGCTGGTAGTACGACTGTCCGAGATCGAAGCTCGCATAGTGTTCGAGCATCAGCCCATAGCGTTCGAGCGGCGGCTTGTCGAAGCCGAACTCTTTCCTGATCTGCGCGATCTGCTGCGGGTCGACGCCCTGACTGCCGTGATATCCGCCGCCGCCCGCGCCCGCCTCTCCGCCACGGCCGGCGCCGTGGCGGAGTTGCGTCATCACCTGCTCGACCGGCCCACCCGGCACGAACTGCGTGACGACGAACGTGAGCGTGACGACGCCAAGGAGCGTCGGCACCATCAACAACAATCGTCTGAGAATGTAGGCAAGCATGCTGCTCCTCGATTCCTCGATCCCTCGATAACGGCTAGTGAGCCGCGGATGTGACGGTCGCCGTAGCCGCCTCGCCGTCTGGACGCTTTGCGAACCAGTAGCTGATCACCCAGTCCTCGTATCCATACGACGCCGGCACGACGTCGGGGAACCCGAGCGTCGTCTTGTAGCCGATGCGCGCCCCCGGCGCGTAGTACTCGGGCACGAGGTAATACGAGTTGATCAGCACACGGTCCAGCGCGCGGGTCGCCGCCTGCAGATCGTCGAGCGTGGTTGCGGCGAGCGCCGCGCGAATCAGCGAATCGACCGCGGGCGAGCGAATGCCAGAATAGTTTTCCGAGCCCACCTGCGAAGCCGCCGCGCTGCCGAAGCGCCGTTCCAGTTCCACGCCCGGAATCGTCACCGGCGGATAGATGTACGTGGTCATATCGAACTGGAAGTTGTCGATCCGCTTCTGATACAACGCACTGTCGATCTCGCGCAAATGCGCGTCGATGCCGAGATTCGCGAGCGCCTGCATGTACGGCAGAATCAGACGGTCCATGCCCGGCTGATCGTCGATGATTTCGATCGTCATCGGCGTGCCGTGCTGATCGCGCAGCGCGCCGTCGCGATAGTGCCAGCCGGCTTGAGCAAGCAGATCGCGGGCGACGCGCAGATTGCCGCGCAGCGAGTTCGGCGGCAACGTGTTGGGCGGCGGCAGCATGGACCCGAACACTTCGGGCGGCAGACTCGCGCGGAACGGTTCGAGCAGCGCGAGTTCCTTCGGTCCCGGCATGCCGGTCGCGCCAAACGGACTCGCGTCGAAATAGCTTTTCGTGCGCCTGTACTGGCCGTAAAACATCATGCGGTTCATCCAGTCGTAGTCGAACGCGAGCGTCAGCGCGTGGCGCACGCGCACGTCCTGGAACATCGGCTTGCGCAGATTCATCAGCATGCCCTGCATCTGCGCGGGGCCGTCCGCGAAATTGCCTTTTTTCAGCAGGCCGTTCGCGAAGTTCTTGCCCACGTACTTGCGCGCCCATTGCGTCGCGCTGTATTCGACGATGGCGTCGGCGTCGCCCGCCTTGAACGCCTCCAGTTGCGTGTAATGGTCTCGATACAGCTTGAACGTGATGTGCGCGAAGCGGTACATGCCGCGCCGCGACGGCAGGTCCGCCGCCCAGTAGGCAGGGTTGCGCCGGTAGGTGATTTCCTTGTCGTTCTTGCGCGACTCGACGAGATACGGGCCGCTCGATATCGGCGGCTCGTTCGCGATCTGATCGAACGGCGGACGCGTGCCGTCAGCGCGCATCCCCCATTTCGGCGAGAACACCGGCAAGTCGCCGGCGATCAGCGGCGCGTCGCGTTCGGCGTGCCGGAAGTCGAAGCGCACCGTCGCGCGGTCGATTACCACCGCGCGCCTGATCACCGCGAACTGCGCGTTGAACATCGGCGAGGCGCGCGGGCTCGTCAACGTGTCGAACGAATATTTGACATCGGCTGCCGTGATCGGATCGCCGTTCGAAAAGCGCGCGGCCGGGTCGATGTGAAACGTCGCGGACGAGAGGTCGGGCGCGACTTCGACATCGTTCGCGATCAACGGATACTCCGACGCGAGTTCGTCCCAGCTTCGCTGCATCAGCGTGTCGAACATCAGATGCAGCACGTCCGGCGCGGGCGCGCCGCGCACGAGGAACGGATTCATCGAATCGTAGCTTTGCAATTCGTTGTAGTTCTGAAAATTCAGTGTGCCGTCCGTGCGCGCCGTGGGATCGGCGTAGTCGAAATGCGTGAAATTCGCGGCGTATTTCGGCTCGTCGTATTGCGATATGGAGGGCTTCGCGTGCGCGCCCGCGCACAGCACACCGAACGCAAGGCTCAGGCCGACAGCGCGCGGCCAGCGAAACTTCACAGGTGTCATCTGTTTCAAATGCCAGAGGTCGCGCGCCGCTTGCGAGCCGGCGCGCGATACATCGAACCGGCGCGACGATGATGATGCTCATCGCGCGCGCCGCTGCTTCAATGCTGATGCCGCGTTACTCGTCGTCGGCCGGCGTGGTCTTGAACGAGAACGCCACTTCGCCGACGTACGGCTCGGCATTCTTCTCGCACCGATATGCCTTCGCCGCAGTGACGACCGCGTCGTTGAATACCGAGGTCGGCGGCGTCACGCGCACGATCTTGACGTCGCTCACGCTGCCGTCCGGGCTAATCGACAGATGCGCGATCACGGTCGCCGAGATACCGTCCTGCAGCGCGCGGCGCGGAATCTGCGGCTGCACCGCCTGACAGTGACCGCGTCCGTCGACCACACCATGCAACGCGGGCGGCGCCACCGGCGCGGGCGGAGCCGCGGGCGCCGTAGCGGGACCTGGCGTCGCATTGGCGGTGGCGAGGGCAGGCGCATTCGCGCTCGGATTCGCGGCGGGCGCGATGTTGGCGGGCTTAGGCGTCGCCGACGGCAACGCAGGCGGCGGCTTCGCCACCGGCAACGGCCTGGGCTGCTGCGGTTTGGGCGGCGGCTTCACCGGCGTCGGCGCAGGCGGCGGTTCGAGCTTCTTCACCTCGGGCGGAGGCGGCGGCGGTGGCGGCGCCATAGTCACCTGCATGACTTCGCGCGCGGGCGGCGGCTCCTGTTTGAAGCTCACGTGCGAGAGCCCCGCGACGATCAGCAGTTCGACAACGAGCGCGATCGCGAGCGCTGTCTTCATGGACATGCGGCCATGATGCGCCGGATTGGACGACGCCCATAGCGCGCCGTTCAGACGGCTTTGCGGGTCTTTCATGTCGAGTACCGGAGAGCTCATGTCGTCGGGTTCGTTGCCAGTGCAACGGAGCTGATGCCCGCCGCGCGCACCAGATCCATGACCTTGACGATGTTTTTGTAGCTCGTGCCTTCGTCGCCCGCGATCGCCACGTCGACCTTCTTCGAATCGTGCACGAGCCCTTGCAGGTGCGCGGTCAGTTCTGTCGGCGTGACCGGCTTTGCGTCGAGATAGATTTCGTCGGTCTTGGTGACGCCGATGGACACCTTCACCGTCTGCTGCAACTGCTCCGCCGTGCTCGATTGCGGCAGGTCGAGTTTGATGCCCGCGCCCTGGATCATCTTCAGCGTGGCCAGCATGAAGAACACCAGCAGGAACATCATGATGTCGATCATCGGAATGATCTCGATGCGCGCCTTCTCTTCCGCGCCCAGGTAATGGCTGCGATGGTTACGCATGATCCTTCTCCTTGGAAGCGCGCATTCAGGCGGCGAACCGCGACACGAGCAGCGACTTGATCAGATCGAACTGATTCACCGTCATGCGAATGCGCTTGTTGAAGTAGTTCAGAAAGATCACGCAGACAATCGCGATGGTCAGGCCGCAGGCGGTGGCCGTCAGCGCATGGCCGATGCCGCCCGTCACGCCGTTGGGGTTCGCGGTGCCGCTCGTGCCGAGCACGTTGAACGACTCCACCATGCCGATGATCGTGCCCAGCAGACCGAGCAGCGGGCCGAGCGTGACCGCCGTGTCGAGAATCCACAGGTTGCGGTCGAGCCGCGGCATCTGGAACATGATGGTTTCCTCGAGTTCGCGCTCGACCACCGCTTCCGGTTTGCCCCGCACTTTCAGCGCGCTTTTGACGAGTTCCCCTTGCACGGTCTGTCCGTAATGTTCGGCGACTTTTTGCGCGTCGGACAGGTTGGCCGGCTCGACCATCTTCAGATCGTGTTCGAGCGTCTTGCCCGCCTTGACCGCTCGCGAGAAAAACATGAAGCGCTCGACGATGATCGAGATGCCCAGCAGGAAGATGAAGGCCAGAAGCGGAATCAGGCCCATCGATTGAACCGAATAGTTGATAAGGGTATTGAGCACGAAGAACTCCGGTTACGTCTTTAACAAAGTTGGGCCGCCTCGGTCCGAAGACCTGAGCCGAGGCGGCGACCGACCAGACTAGACAGACTGCGTTTCTAAAACAGACATCGCGCGGCCTAGAAGCGATACGTCGCGCCGACCTGGAAGAAGCGGCCAATGTTGGTGTAAAGCGACTGGTCGTAGCCGGTGATATCCGGCGTGGCCTGCCACTCCACGTCGAACGGCGGCTTGCGATCGAAGATGTTGTTGATGCCGCCGTAGATGGTCCAGTGCTTGAAGCCGCGATACGTGGCCATCAGGTTGAACTGGCTATACGAAGCGACAGACAAGGTGCCGCCGTCGCCGAACTCGTCCGCCACCGCGTTGGTGTACGGGCCGGTGTATTGCCAGGTGAGCGTCGTCGTGAACTTGCGGTAGTCCCAACTCAGGCTCGTATTGCCCTTCCAGCGCGGATTGCTCGCACCGAACGGTTGCAGCAGCGCGAGATTGTTGCCGGCGAAATCCTGAGTGGGCGCGCCCGGACTATTGAGCTTGAAGTGCCATACATAGGCCCAGTCGCCCGCGAGCGTGAAGGTGCCGTACTTCGTGCCGACCGACTTGCGGAAGTTCATGTCGAAGCCGTCGGTGTCGAGCGAGCCAAGATTGACGAACTGTTCCTTGATGTACGCTACCGTGCCGTCCGCATTGCGAATCACCGTCGACGGATCGTTCGCGTTGATCACCGCGTTCGGGTCGTTGGTGCCGATCACTCCGTCGATATGGATCTTGTAGAACGCCGCGCCGATATCCGTCGACGAGTCCGGCGATAGCTGGAAGCCGATGTTGTAGTTCTTGGTCCGCTCGGGTCCGAGGTTCGGATTGCCGTTCACCTGTTCGGTCGTGAAGTGCTTGGTCGGCACGCCGCTCGGGTCGTTCGGGTCCACCAGATTCTGGTGCGCGAGATAGGTCGCCTGCGAATTTTCGACGAGCGTCGGCGCACGGAAACCACGGCTGTACGACGCGAATGTCGTGAGCGCCTGCACCGGCTGAAAGCGCAGCGCGAAGCTCGGCGAAAACGCGCCGCCAAAGTCGCTGTAGTGGTCGTAACGGCCGGCCTGCGTGAACGTCAGGTTGCGGATGATCGGGATGTCAATCTGGTAGTAGACCGCGGCCACGTTGCGCTCGCCGTCGACCGTCTGCACGTTGGCCGGCGCGGTGATGCCGAGCGCGCTGTACGTGCGCGAATTGATCAGCGAGCTCTCATGACGGAACTCCGTGCCGAAGCCGACACCCACAGGCCCGCCCGGCAAGTTGAACAGATTGCCCGTGGAGGTTTTGGCCGTCACGCTATCGAGTTTGGAGATGGCCTGCTCGTAGTCGTTCTGGAACACGCCGTTCAATCCGTTAGGCGTGGCCGACGGATTCGAGAAATCATAAACGCCGTTCTGCAAGATGTTCTCGACACCCGCCACGTTCAGGGCATTCCTGTACGTCGTGTCGACCGTGCTTTGCGAATGGCCGTAGTCCGCGGACCAGTCCCAGTCGCCGAACTTCTGTGTGGTGAACGAGCCCTTCACGCCGGTCGTCGCGCGCCAGAATGTGGACACCGTATCGGCTGAAACCGTATTCGGGAACGTGTAATTGATTTGCGCCGGCGCGCCGAACGGGTTGTACGGATTGCTTCCCGGGACGGTTCGCGACAGCGGCAACGCGGAGCCGGTCGCCGAATTGAACGCGTTGGTCGTGCTTGCAAGCACGGCCGGGCCTTCGTTCTGCACCGTTTCATTGCGGCTCACCCACAAGTCCGCGTAGGCCTGCACGTCGTCGTTAATTTTGAACGTGCCGTGCACCTTCGCATTCAGACGCGTGGTGGACGGCACCAGCGATGTCGCGCTGGCGGGGTTGCTCTTGCACGTCGCGCCGCCGTTTGCCGAGACGCTGCCGGGCGGGCATGGGCTGAGCGCGGTCTGGGTGCCGTCGGGTGCTGTCCAGTAAGACTGCTGATTGGGGCCGAGCGGGCCTGCCAGGCCGCCGGGGAACTGGCTGAAGTCCTGATTGGCCGTCATCGACCGGTCCGCCAGCGACGATCCGCTGTCGCGGTAGTAGCTTGCCGCGGCGGTCACGTTGAAGCGATCCGCGTTCAGATCGCCGAAGCCGCCGAGCACGCCGAAGTTGCCCTGGGCATCGCCAGGATGCTGCGCCTTGCCGAGCTGGCCGTCTATCTGCAGGCCCTGGAAGTTCTTCTTCGTGATGATGTTGACCACGCCCGCAATCGCGTCGGAGCCGTACACAGACACGGCGCCGGTCTTCACGATATCGATGTGATCCACCATGTTGAGCGGAATCGAATTGACGTCGAAGAACGTGTCCGTGAAGTTGACCGCCTTGCCGTAATTCGCGACGCGCTGGCCGTCGACCAGGACCAGTGTGTACTTCTCACTCAAGCCGCGCAGCGCGATGCCGCCGCCACCTTGCGCCGAGCTGTTCATGGTCGTTTGGCCCCAGCTGCTGCCCGAATTCGCCGACGTGCCGCGCAGGAAATCGGCCACCGTCGTATAACCGCTTTGCTCGATTTCCTTGGGCGTGATGGTCTGCACTTCCGTGTTGCCGACCTTGTCCGACGTGCGAATCAGCGAACCGGTGACTTCCACGCGCTGCATCTTCGTGACGTTACCCGTGTCCGTCGCGGCCGGCGCGGCTTCCGACGTCGTCGCGGCTGCGGTACTACCGGTCGGGGCCGGTTGGCTTTGTGCAAACGCGGGTGCGGCAATCGCCGCTGACAGCGCAAGTTCTGCCCAAAGCATTTTTCTGATGGCCAACGCCAATGCCCTTTGTTTCATTTTCCCCTTCTCACTTGTCAGTAAGACCACACCTGTTGTGCAAAGAAAAGTCTTATGGACTTCTCCGCCTTTTTTACAACGCCCACGCACCACGCTTTACCGGATATGCCCCGCATGTGTGCAAATACGTCCAAAACGGATAAATCTAATCAGGTGCACTTTTGTTAAATCAGAGATCAGCCATCTATTCAATGGCTTTAAATATGGATGCCTAACTAAATAACAAAATGAAAGGTATTTTCTTTCTGGAACATTTCAGGTTCGATAAAAATTCGAAGCGTTGGGCATTCGACTTTTTCGCATCGCCTGTATCACTTGCGCAGCCGGTAACTAGTACGGATGCCTAAGTTTGCCTCTCCCCGCCTCCGGTCAGCAGGACTCGCCCCCCGGTTCGCGCGCCGCGGCTTGCCGGTGGGTTCGTCAGCCTATCGAAAGGTTTGCGGACACCTGGCTACTATCTTCGTTGCGCAGCCAGGAACGCCTGCATGCGCATGGCGGCCCTTGCCTTCGGTGGGATGAAACATAGCAAGCCAGAAACGCAGAGTCAAAATTTGTTTGATATATACAAATCTTGTTTGATGCCTTTTTGGCCAGGCTTCGTCTGGTGTATGGACGCCGCACAGTGTCTCGTCCGACGTGTCCCATACGACGCGAACCCGGCCACGACTTTCGAGCGCGAGCGAAAGCGGCGTCCGAATACCGGAACGCTGACTTTTGCTCAGGCGGGAAAAGCGTGGAGATAGAAACTCACGGATCTCACGGCCGCGCGCTGCGTGTTACCAAAGCGCTCAATGGACAGGGACAATAACAAATCAAAATCGGTCGTCAAACTTTTTTTGATGCCGTTGTTTCAAACTTGCACCGCACCTGTCATTAGATGTATCGTTCTAAGGCTTTCGAGTTTTCTCGTGCTTTTCACTGCCTGTGAAGGGTGAGCTATCGCAACGAGACTGAGCGCAATGCGAGTGGCAGATAGACGGTGCGCTTGCTTGTGGCGATGCAATGGTGGGGCGCTAGTCGTTGGTGCCGGCTCAGGTTCGAGCACCCGTTTAGAGCAACGCCCGCGTGGCTTGAGACCATCCCTTCGCAAATCATTCGTAGTCCGATGGGCTTTAAATCCATAAGCCAATCCTTCGGTACCGGCAAGACGCCTAGACGCCCGGCGGAAATACACTTCACGTGGCTCGAAATCGAGCAACCATGACCACACCTGATCAGACCCTGGCTGCGCGTTAGCTGGCTAAGATGCGCATCCTTGCATGGTAAAAACTTTGTAATCCACTATTCTTTATATGGGCGGACCGACAGCTCTCAGGGCTGTTCCAGCTGAGGAGTTAATAAATTGATCACTAACTTATTGCGCCGCTCATCGTGGGCGAGCTTGCTATTAGTTCTGCTATTGAGCAGCGCTCCTCACGCCTATCCTGCCTCCGGGCAAAAAGAACCGCCGGTGCGTGCCGCGCGAGCTCAGCCTGAAACCGCCTCGCAAGCCGAGGCTCGCGCGATTCTCATGAAAATGGCGCAGTTCCTTGGCGGGACGCAGAACTTTCGTGTCGGTGTGCGCAGCGGCTACGACGCGGAGCAGCCGTCTGGGCAAAAAATCGAATTCGGCGAATACCGCACCGTTACGTTGAGCCGGCCGGATCGCATGCGAGTAGAAACCGAGCGCAGCGATGGCGCAAAAACACTAGTTGTCCTGACTGGAAAAGAGATCGTTCTGGTCGATCTCGCCAGCAAAGTCTATGCGACTGCGCCGCAACCAGGTGCGCTGGACCAGAGCATCGTGTATTTCGTCAAGGATCTCGGCATGCGCCTGCCGCTCGCTGCGCTGCTGTTGAACCGGTTGCCAGAAGAATTGCAAACCAGGGTAGGTTCGGTGGACTATGTCGAGAAGACGAGTATCTACGGAACTGCGTCCCATCATCTGGCCGCGCGTACCGACACGGTGGATTTTCAGGTGTGGGTAGCCGATGGCGACAAGCCCCTGCTGCAGCGGATCGTACTGACTTACAAGAAGGCTGTAGGCCAGCCCCAGTTCTGGGCGGATTTTATCGACTGGAATCTCGCGCCCCAACTTAACGATGCGACCTTCTCGGCACAGGTCCCCGAGGGCCTGCAGAAAGTCGCGTTCGCAGCGCGACTTCCGCGTGCGTCGCACACGGCTCGCCAGTCGTCGGCGAAGAAGGGAGCCAAATAATGAAAACAGGACCGTGGGACCGTGCCATTGCGGCGTTGTTCGCCGCAGTGCTCACGTTGGCGCTGATCAACCAGGTCGATGCACGAGGCGAGCGAGGTGGTGGCGCCCGTGGCGGCGGCGGCGAAGGTGGCTTTTCGCGTGGCGGGGCAGCGTCGGCTGGGGGCCTCTCTTCCGGCGGCTCGACCGCTGTGCAAGGCGGTTCACGATCTCCCGGCGGACAGCAGGCAACGGCCCAACAACGGCAGACCTCTCGCCAGGCTACAGCGACCTCGACATCAAGTGCGAATCAGAGCGCGCGTCAGAGTTCAGCGAGTTCGATGCAGGCAACCTCCAGCCAGAACCAGGCGAACCGCCAGCAGAGCGCGAGCCAGAACCAGTCCCAGCGCCAGGCTGCGTCGAGCCAGAACCAGGGTGCACGTCAATCCACCGCTAAGGAGATGCAGAACACGCGGGCTAACACCGTGAGCAACGTGCAGAACAACTACCATGGCGATTGCAACAACTGCTCCAACTCGGATTGGGACGGCGGCTCTGCGGCAGTCGGATTTGTGGCCGGGGCAATGGTGGTTGGTGCGACCGCTGCCGCAACCGCACCGCCGCCCGCAACCGCTGCGGTCGTCGCAGCGCCTGCGCCTGTCGCGCCGCCGTGCAACGTCGCACCAATCGCCGTTAACGAGGTGCCGTACTATAAGTGCGGCGCGACGTGGTTCGCGACGGGGTATGGCAGCGGCGGCGTGGTGTACACACAAGTTCCGACACCGCCTGGATATTGATCGCGGTCGCCTCTCGCACGGCTGGCGGTGGAGCATAGCTTGGGTCCTGCTGACTCTCGAATGTCAGCACGAAAGCCACCGTTTAGACGTCCGGCAATGCATCGATCTCTGCGCGAAGCGCAGCGACAACACCCGTCCAATCGCCTCTCGTGGTTTGCCGGAATAACCGCGCGTTTGCGTACCACGGACTATCGTTCCTATCGAGTTGCCATCTCCAGTCCGGCATGAACGGCAGAGCGATCCAGACGGGTTTTCCAAGCGCCCCGGCCAGGTGCGCCACGGCTGTGTCGGCGCTGACTACCAGGTCGAGCCGGGCGATCAGCGCAGCGGTTTCGGCAAAGCTGGTTAGCCGTCCTGACACATCGCGTAGCGCCCCGCTTTGCTCAAGTTGTGCGAGGCACGCGCGATCGCTATCGCGCACATCCGGTTGCAACGCGAAGAATTCCGCGTCGGTTTCGAATACCGGCTTTAGTTGCTCAAGCGGAATCGATCGATTGTGATCGTTCAGATGCGTACGGCTTCCCGACCACACAATCCCAATCCGCGGCCGTCGCCTGGCGACCGGCAACAACTCGTCCCATTGACGGACAAGCTCTTCGTCGGCCTGCAGATAGGGACCGGATAGCGCGGGACCGGGTGTCCCCACCTTGAGCGCAAACGGCAGACTCATGGTTGGAATGTGATAGTCAAAATGCTTTACCTGGTCGGTCTCACCGATAACTTCCGCCGCGCCAGGATAATGTCGGAGGAGCGGTAACAACGCGTCCTGGACACGCAGCACGACATGCGCGCCGGCCGCACTTAGCTGATCCACGAAGCGTACGAATTGCAGCGTGTCGCCGAACCCTTGCTCATGATGAACGAGCACTGTCTTGCCGCCTATCGGTTGCGCGCCAGTCCATAGCGAATGCTGCGGAAATCCGTGGTCGCCCGTGCCATCGCGCCAGCGCCATTCATACTCGCGCCAGCCGTGTTCGAATTCGCCCAGCAGTAAATTGGTCTGTGCTCGATTCGTGCGTGCGCCGGCGTCGTTCGGATCGATCGAAAGCGCCTTCCTGAATTGAAGCAACGCCTCATCAAAGCGCCGGAGATCTCGCAATGCGACCCCGAGGTTAACGTATGCGCGCACGAACCGCGGCTTGAGCGCGATGGCCTGCCGGTAGGCATCGAGCTCGTCGTCATAGCGCCCCATCGTGCCTAGCAGCGTTCCCCGGTTGTAGTGTGCTTCGGCTAGTTGCGGATGGACCTTGCAAAGATGCACGAACACCTCGAGTGCCCGCTGCGATTCGCCAAGCTCTATCAGCGACACCGCCACACCATGCAACGCGGCGGCATCGTTGCGACACTGCGCCAGGCAGCGTTCGAGCAGCGCTATAGCAGCATCGCGGCGCTGCGCCAGCCGACAAACCTGCGCGGCGAACTTCAGTTGATGCCACGAGAGTGACGCACGCTCCGATGCCTGGATCAGATAGTCCGCGGCGCGTGCATGATCGCCCTGCTGGGCGGCGATATAGCCAAGGCCTGCGAGCGCCTCGCCGTGGTCGGGAGCGGTCTTCAGAATGCCGTGAAGCAGGCTTGCCGCATCGTCGAGCCGGCCGGCCTGCAAGTTCGCCTGCGCGGCGGCGAGAATGTGTTCAGTATCGTGACTCATTACGCTGGGCACCAGGCAAGTGCGATCTGTCCAAAGATCGTAGAGGCCCATTGTACGGAATCGCGTCTAGCGGGTCTTACGAGCGATGCTTCCGGTTGGTTACCGCCACATTCAGCGGAGATTCATCCGGTCCGCCACCGCTTCTAGATGTCGAGCTTGCTGACCTTCGTGCCTTCAAAGCTGAGATTGGCCATCAAGCCGGAGTTCGTGACCACGAAACCGACGATCGGCGAACTGGTCGTTGCAGTGTCGAGCGAACCGTTGGCGCCAGTCTTGGCCACCGCGACGGAGCCATCCACGCCGGCTGTCCAGCCCTTGTCGGTGGTGCGGAATTTGTCGAGCGCATCCTGCGTCATGAACATGAGTATCACCGCCTTGGACTGGGCGCCGATCTGCAAGCCAAATGAGGCGGTACTGGTCTTGTAATACCCGACGGACGTGCCTCGCTCGCGAAGCGCGCCTTCGCCGTATTCGCCACCGACCACCACGCCTGCCGCGAACACGGACGGAAAGACAAGAATCCCCTTGGCGTTGCCGGCCTGCGCCTGAGCACCCGGCGTCGAACTGTATAGCTTCTTGAGGGCGCCATCGACGCCGTCGTCGATTTCATTGCGCTTATTGGCCGCTTCCGTCGGATTCGAGGTCGTGCCACACGCGGCGAGCGAGCTGGCTAGTGCGATTGCGCTAACCGAAAAAAAAGTGCGACGGTTCATGAGCGTTCCCTTATTGAAGTGCGCCAGATTTGCGCCTGGAAACAG
The DNA here is from genome assembly GCF_041355255.1 of Paraburkholderia sp. RCC_158. Classification (NCBI taxonomy): domain Bacteria; kingdom Pseudomonadati; phylum Pseudomonadota; class Betaproteobacteria; order Burkholderiales; family Burkholderiaceae; genus Paraburkholderia; species Paraburkholderia sp. RCC_158. The sequence goes on from NZ_JBFUPM010000024.1 coordinate 68,420, forward strand.
ATGAGATTGCGATTCGTATCCGCCACGCGACGGAGTAACGCGGCAACACCGCACATGAACGATAGGCCTCGCGCACGCGGGCAGGTATAGGACCTTGGTCCGATGCGTCGCGACCTCGTTAGCCTCGCTTCGCGTAGTCAATAGCACACGCTGCTACTGGATCTTCACCTCGTTCTCTAAAGTCCGATTGTTCTCGAATGCCGAGACGCTTTCAAGCGTGGTTTCGCAAATGGTCGTCAACGCCTCGTGCGTGAGATAGGCCTGATGCCCCGTCACAATTACGTTGGGGAACGACACGAGTCGCTGAAAGACATCGTCGGTGATGATTTCGCTCGATAGATCGCGAAAGAAGAGATTGCTCTCCTGTTCGTACACGTCTATTCCAAGGCCGCCGAGCTGCCCGGTCTTCAACGCGTCGATGGCAGCCTCGGTGTCGAGCAGGCCCCCGCGGCTGGTATTGATGAGTATCGCGCCTCGCTTCGCGCGTGCGAGCGTCTGCGGGTTGATCACGTGGTGTGTCGCCGGTGTAAGCGGACAATGCAGCGAAATAACGTCGGCCTGCTCCCCTATCTCGCCGGGCTTCGCATAGCTCAGGCCGAGCGCCTGAAATTCCGCCGACGGTTGCGGATCGAAACCGATCACCCTGCAGCCGAAGCCGAGCATGATCTTTGCGAACACGCAGCCGATCTTGCCGGTGCCGACCACCGCAACCGTCTTGCCGCAAAGGTCGAAGCCAGTCAGCCCGTCAAGCGAGAAATTCGAGTCACGCGTGCGATTGTAGGCACGATGCACCTTTCGGTTGATTGCGAGCAGAAGCGCTACGGCATGTTCCGCCACGGAGTTCGGCGAATACGTCACCACGCGCACCACTTTCATGCCGAGCCCGGCGGCGGCGGCGAGATCGACGTTGTTAAAGCCCGTGCAGCGCAGAGCCAGCAGACGCGTCCCTCCCCTGTGCAGCGCGCCGAGTACTTCCGCGTCCGCCTTGTCGTTGACGAAGATGCAGACGGCGCCGTAGCCGGCGGCGAGGCCGGCGGTATCCGTATCCAGCAACACGTCGAAGTAATGCAGCTTGTGCGCACCGTTGCGATTCGCTCCGTCGAGATACCGGCGTTCATAGCGCGTCGAACTAAATACCGCTACTTCCATGATCGACTCCTTCAGTGTCCGGGTTGAACGTCCGTCCTCGTGCGGCGCAGCTTTGTCTAGGCGGCCGCAATCGCTATGGCAAGCTGCACGAAAAGCACCTTGAGGATGGTCATCGACGGGAAAATCATTGCGTACATGATGTCGGGCTGATCCGTCGGCGCAACGCGGTTCGCGAAGGCGAGAATCGCGGGGTTGCCGGTTGCACCGCAAATCACGCCCACCGATGTATCGAAAGACAGCTTGAAAACCCACAGGCAGCATATCGCCGTGACGCCGACGAGCACGAGCAAAGTTATCGCGCCATAAAGCAGCAGCAGCGGCCCCGCGGTCCCGACGGTCGTGACGAACTTGGGTCCGCAAGCGATGCCCACTTGCGCGAGGAAGATGGTGAGTCCGAGGTTGCGAAGGACAAGGTTCGCGGAAAGCGGCATCGTCCATACGAAAGGTCCGTTGCGGCGCGCCTTGCCAAGGCACAGCGCGACCAGCAGCAACGCCGCCAGACCCAGACTGAACGCACCGAGACCCGGAAAGCGCAGCGGGATCGCGCCGACCAGCAGTCCCGCAGCCGCGCCTATGCCCAAGGAAATGAAACTGAGATCGGCCGTGCTCTTGATCGAATCGCCGAAGAATGCGCGCACGGCCACCTGATGCGCGCGGTTCACGAGCAGGCCGACCCGATCACCCGCTTCGAGAACAAGCTCCGGCGTGGACAGCAGATCCGTATCGCCGCGCCGCACATGCGCAACCGCGCAGTTCACACCGTCCGGGAAACGCAGACTGCCAAGCGGCATGCCGACCACCGACGGATTCGAAGCGAACACGCGCATGTAGTCCAGGTCTTCCCGGTGACTCGCGATGCGTCCCGGCTGCAACTCCCCGCACAGCGTCGTCGCCTCCTCGAGCAGGCGCGCGTCGGTGGCCGTGACAAGAAGGACGTCGTCGGCGCGCAGAATGAGATCGTCGGTGGGGAGCCGGTTGCGATGCGCGCGCCGCACGGCCGCGATGGCTACGCCAGCAGGCAGTCGTGTCAGAAGTTCCGGCAACCGCAGACCAAAGAGACGCTCATTGCGCAGCGCGATTTCCGCAGTCTCGAGCAACTTCGCGGGCGGCTTGCGTATCCTGGCTTTGAGCGCCACGTTGAGCGCATAGATAAATAGAATCGGCCCGGCCACGCCGAACGGATAGGCAACGCTATAGGCCACGGCGGCATCGCTGCTGTTCATCGATGCGATCGCAACCTGAAGGCTCGCCGTGCTCGTGCCGCTCCCTGCGAACATGCCGAGAGAGTCGGCGAGCGTAATGCCAAAGCGGATGAACGCGCACGCTGCGAGGCCTGACGCAATGACGCCGATACATGCGGCGAGATTGGCCTTTAGGCCCTCGCGGCTCGTCAGTCCACGAAAGAACTGTGCGCCGTACTGAATGCCGATGCCATACAGAAACATCAACAGACCCAGCGTGCCCAGCAACGCTGGCGGCGTGGCTTTTGGCGCGAACGCGCCAAGCGCCAGTCCAACGAACAGTACTGCCCCGGAGCCCAGCGCCACGCCTTTCACATTGATTTCGCCGATCAGGTAGCCAACCGCGATCGTCAAAAACAGCGCAAAGAGCGGCTGAGCTTCGACGAAGGTTCTGACTGCGTCCATGACGCCCCCCTCAGGTTGTACAAGGCAATGCAGCAATACATCGATATGGAAGTCGCTTTGCCGCCGACGGTCTTGCACCACTGCACCAATTCATCTCGATTCAAGTACGACCACACTGCGCGATTCGACGCGGCAGATACCGCGCTCGACGCGGGCCGTTTCAATGTTCGAAACGACTTTCGACGGCAGTTCCGCAGCCGTATCGACGAGCCGCCGCCAGCTCGCGTCGTCGAGCGCGGGAAGCTCAACATCGCGCCCGTCTGCGTTCATGTTGAAGATGACGTGCAACATGGGCTCGTCGAGCGCCTGTGCCGCGAGCGTGAACGCGACGAGGCGAGCCTGCGGGTCTCCCCATGCGGGCGCTCCGAGCCGTTCCCCGTGCCACGCCACATCGGGATGCGTTTGGCCATGCTCCGTACCGCCCGTGAAGAACCGGCGACGACGCAGGCTCGGGTGACGCTTGCGCAGCGCAATCATCTCGCGCACGAAACGCAGCATGTCAAGGGAGTCATCGGAGAAGCGCCAGTCGGTCCACGACAGTTCGTTGTCCTGGCAGTAAGCGTTGTTGTTGCCGCGCTGGGTACGCAGGATTTCATCGCCGGCGAGAAGCATGGGTACACCCTGGCTCAGCAGCAGGATCGCAATGAAGTTGCGCCCCTGCCGCAAACGCAGACGGACGATCGACGGATCGTTTGTGTCGCCTTCCTCGCCGCAATTCCACGAGAGGTTATCGTTGCTGCCATCGCGGTTGTCGTCGCCGTTGGCCTCGTTGCGCTTCGCGTCGTAGCTGACGAGATCGCGCAGCGTGAAGCCGTCGTGGCAGGTGACGAAGTTGATGCTGTTCACTGGCAGTCTGCCGTCCGCCTGGTAAAGATCAGCGCTCCCAGCGAGGCACGTGCACATCTGGCCGATCATTCCAGGATCGCCGCGCACGAAGCGCCGGATCACGTCACGGTAACGCCCGTTCCACTCGGCCCACGCCATGCCCGGAAACGCGCCGACGTGATACAGCCCCGCCGCGTCCCAGGCCTCCGCGATCAGCGGCACGCGCGCGAGTACCGGGGAAGCTTCCATTGCCCACGGCAACGGCGGCGTACCTAGCAATGCACCGCCCTCGCCACGCGTGAATACGCTCGCGAGGTCAAAACGAAAACCGTCCACGCCGAATTCCCGAACCCAGTACTCGAGACAACGCAGGATGAACGCCGACACCAGCGGATGATTGCAGTTGACCGTATTGCCGCAGCCGGTGTAGTCGAGATAACGTCCTCCTTGCGCCGGATCGACGTGATAGAAGACTTCGTTGGCGAGCACCTTGAAATTGATCACCGGGCCGCTCGCGCCCGCTTCCGCCGTGTGATTGAACACCACGTCCAGCAGCACCTGGATCCCGGCCGCGTGCATCGCATCAATGAACGCACGGAACTCCTGCGGCGCGCGCCCAGGTTCGACGCTATAGCCAGGATGCGGAGAGTAGAAGCTATGCGTGCTGTAGCCCCAGTAATTGACGAGGCCGATCGCTGCAGCCGGTGCAGGCACGTCCTGCTCATCGAAAGCCATCACCGGCAGCAACTCCACGTGCGTGATGCCCAAATCCTTCAGATAGGGGATTTTCTCGATCAGCCCCGAGAACGTTCCGGGGTGTTGAACGCCGCTCGACGAATCGCGCGTGAATCCGCCTACATGCAGCTCGTAGATGATCGCGTCATCGAGTGTGCGCACGCTCACGTCTTCGCGTTCGCCCAGCGGTTCGGTGACGATGGCTCGCAGCGAAGCATGCTCTCGCTCCCGTACAGCGGCAGCGGGCTGGCGGCGCCATCGCCGATCGCTGACCGCGCGCGCGCCGGGATCGAGCAGCTCAAAACGGCTGCTGGATTCGTCATCCAGTTGCGGAACACCATGACGGCCGTATGCACGCCACGTGTAGCAGCATTGCTCCGGAAGGTCTTCTATCAACACATGCCAGAAATAGAATGTGCGGTTTGTTTCGGGCGTTAGTCCGACGATCTGGAACGGTGCGATGCTATCCGGCGAAGCGTAAAGCAGCAATTCCAGGCGAGTCGCATGCCGGCAGAAAATACAGAAATTCACGCCGCCCGGCACGACCGACGCACCAGGCGGAAATCGTGAGCCGGGCCGCGCTACATAAATACGCTGGCTATCGACGTTAGCGCTGCTCAAGGTCGATCCTCACTGCACGAGCGTTCCATATGCGCTCGCAATACTCACCTATCGCACGATCGGACGAGAACTTGCCCGATCGCGCCGTATTCATAATCGACATTCGCGTCCACCGCCTTGCGTCCTGCCACGCGTCGCTCACACGTTGCTGACACGCGACGTAATCCGCGAAATCGGCCAGCACGAGGAACGGGTCGAATTGCAGCAGACTGTCGACAAGTGGCCTGAATACATTCGGGTCGCCCCGCGAGAAGCGCCCTTGCGCGATCTGCGAAAACACATCGCTCAGTTCGTCGTTAGACTTCACATAGTCGGAAGGACGATAGCCGTCGCGCTTGGCCTCTTCGACCTGTTGCGCGGTCAAGCCGAACAGGAAGAAGTTGTCGGCGCCCGCTTCTTCGCGGATCTCCACATTCGCGCCATCGAGTGTGCCGATGGTCAGCGCGCCGTTCATCATGAACTTCATGTTGCCCGTGCCGGATGCCTCCTTGCCCGCGGTTGAAATCTGCTCCGAGAGGTCCGCGGCGGGATACACCCAATGCCCGTTTTTCACGTTGAAGTCAGGATAGAACACGACTTTCAGCCGACCGTCGATTACCGGATCATCATTGACGACTTCGGCAATGCCCGTAATCAGGCGGATCATCAGCTTGGCCATCGCGTAGCCCGGCGCCGCCTTGCCGCCAAAGATGAAGCAGCGCGGCGCGATGTCGAGCCCCGGATCGCGGCATAGCCTCCGATACAGACTGATTATGTATAACGCGTTCAGGTGTTGGCGTTTGTACTCGTGGATGCGCTTGACCTGGACGTCGAATAGCGCGTTCGGGTCGACGTCGATACCTGTTGCATCAGCGATACGCGCCGCCAGCGCCGCCTTGTTGTCGAAGCGCATTGCACGCCACGCCTCGTGAAAGCCGTCATCGTCGGCATGCGCGGCAAGCGCGTCGAGCTCGGTCAGGTCGGCTCGCCACTTCGCGCCGATAGTCCTGTCGAGAAGACCCGCGAGCCCCGGATTGCTCAACATGAGAAAGCGGCGCGGCGTCACGCCGTTCGTCACGTTGAGAAAGCGTTGTGGATACATCTCCGCAAAATCACGCAGCACCGTCTGGCGCAAAAGATCGGAGTGCAATGCCGCGACCCCGTTGACCGCATGCGCGCCCACCGTGGCGAGATGCGCCATGCGCACCTTCTTGTCGCCGCGTTCGTCGATCAGCGACATGCGCGTCGCGCGCGCGTCGTCGGCGGGAAAAGCACACCGCACGCTATCGAGAAAACGGTGATTGATTTCATAAATGATTTCGAGCTGGCGCGGCAGCAGGCTCTGAAAGAGCGGCAGACTCCACGTTTCAAGCGCCTCGGGCAACAGCGTGTGATTGGTGTATGCAAGAGTGCGCTGGGTGATATCCCACGCCGCATCCCAGGAAAGTCCGTGCACGTCCAGCAGCAGACGCATCAACTCGGCAACGGCGATTGATGGATGTGTATCGTTGAGTTGCGCGGCAAACAGGTCAGGAAAGTGTTCGATCGATGTGTTCTTCAATGCCGCTAGCCGCAACATATCCTGCAGCGAACACGAAACAAAAAAATACTGCTGCGCAAGCCGCAGACGCTTGCCCGCCTCGGGCTCGTCGTTCGGATAGAGAACCTTGGACAAGGTTTCAGAAACCACTTTCTCCTGCACAGCCTCGTAGTATTCGCCGGCGTTGAAATCCTGGAAGTCGAACGACTCGACCGCTTCGCTCTTCCACAGCCGAAGTACATTGCAGGTATCGACACGATAGCCCTGCACCGGCAGGTCGCAGGCAACGCCCTTCACTTGCCGCGCCGGTATCCAGTTCACGCGGAGGCGGCCTTCAGCGTCGGTCTGCTGTTGCGTGTATCCGCCGAAGCCGATGTAGTAACTCACATCCGGCCGTACGATTTCCCAGGGATTGCCGTTCTGCAGCCACTTGTCTGTCACCTCCACCTGCCAGCCGTCGCGGATAACCTGATCGAAGATGCCGAACTCGTAGTGGATGCCATAACCGATCGCCGGTATTTCCAGCGTGGAAAGCGAGTCCATGTAGCACGCGGCAAGGCGTCCGAGGCCGCCGTTGCCAAGTCCGGGTTCTTCCTCGATCGCAAGCAGCGCGTCGACATCCTGCCCCAGCGCATGCATCGCCTCGCGCGCTTCGTCTCCCATGTCGAGATTGAGCAGGTTATTGCCAAGCTGTGGGCCGATCAAAAACTCTGCGGACAGGTAACAGGCGACCTTGACGTTTTGTGCGGCGTAGACTTTCGTCGACTCGGCCCAGCGCGCGAGCATCCGATCGCGCACACTGAAGGCAAGCGCCATGTACCAGTCGTGCGGGCTTGCAATGTCCGGATAGCGTCCTACCCGGCAAATCAGATTCCTGACTACGTCGTTCTGGAACGCGTAGCCGCTCACGTCGTGAGTGGCGCCTTGCGTATTCAAAGCCGCTTCCGCTACGGAAACCTCGTTCATGGTCTCGGCCCTCGCATTTCACGCCGGGGCGGGATCGGCCCCGGCTCCCGTTGGATCGCGCAACGCAGGTTCTATGCTCCGGACGGTCAATACGGCCACACCCATTCCGACAACTCCGGATTATCCGTACCGTGCTCATGCGCGTAATTCATGTTGAGGATGATCGCGTTCCTCATGTCTTCTCTTAGATGTGCGGTTCTGCCCTGCAGGCGCGGCACACGATCGAGCACGTCCAGCACCAGATTGAAGCGGTCGACCTTGTTGAGTATCGCCAGTTCGAGCGGCGTATTGATGTTGCCCTTCTCCGTGTAGCCGCGAACGTGCAGATTCTCGTGATTGCGGAATCGATACGCAAGCTTGTGAATCAGCCACGGGTAGCCGTGAAAATTGAATATCACGGGCTTATCGACGGTAAACAGGCTGTCGAATTCGCGCTCCGTCGAGCCGTGCGGATGCTCTGTCACCGGCTGCATTTTGAACAGATCGACTACATTCACGAAGCGCAGTTTCAACTCGGGCAGACGCTCACGCAAAATGGCCGTTGCTGCGAGCGCTTCCTGCGTGGCAACGTCGCCGCATGAAGCCATCACCGCGTCGGGCTCCATGTCTTCGTCATTGCTCGCGCGCCGCCAAAGACCCATGCCTTTCGCGCAATGCACGACCGCTTCGTCGATAGTCGTGAATTGCAGGTGCTTCTGCTTGTCGGCGACGATGACATTGATGCAGTCGGTCGAGCGCAGGCACTGATCCGCCACGACGAGCAGCGTATTGGCGTCCGGCGGCAAATAAACCCGTGTGACCGAGGGACTCTTGTTAGTCACGAGGTCGATGAAGCCGGGGTCCTGATGCGAGAAGCCGTTGTGATCCTGACGCCATACCGTCGACGAAAGCAGGATATTTTCAGAGGCCACCGAAGCCCGCCACGGCACATGGTTCTTGCATACGTCCAGCCATTTCGCGTGCTGGTTGAACATCGAGTCCACCACGTGCGCGAACGCTTCATACGTGTGGAAGAAGCCGTGGCGGCCGGAAAGCAGATAGCCTTCGAGCCACCCCATCAGCGTGTGCTCCGAGAGCATCTCCATCACGCGGCCATCGCGCGACAGTTCGCCGCCGTCGTCGTCTTCGGGCAGCATGTCTGCCATCCACGCTTTCTTGCTGACTTCGTAAATCGACTGAAGCCGGTTCGACGCAGTCTCGTCGGGGCCGAAGACGCGGAAGGTGTCCATGTTGCAACGCATGGTGTCACGCAGAAACTGGCCGAGCGGCTGCGTGTTTTCGCGCAGCACATTGCCGGCGCGTGAAACTTCGACCGCGTAGTCGCGAAAGTCGGGCAGCTTCAGATCGCGGCGCAACAATCCGCCGTTTGCATGCGGGTTCGCGCTCATGCGGCGCGGGCCTTGCGGCGCAAGCTCGCGCAGTTCCGTAAGCAACCTTCCGGAGTCATCGAACAATTCGCCGGGCCTGTAGCCGCGCATCCAGCTTTCGAGCAGGTCGAGGTTCGCGGGGTTTCCCCTTACATCCGAGAACGGCACCTGGTGCGAACGCCATGACCCCTCGACCTTATGGCCGTTAATTTCCTTCGGCCCCGTCCAGCCCTTGGGCGTGCGCAACACGATCATCGGCCAGCGTGGACGCTCGGCATTGCCATCCGCGCGCGCTCTTTCGTGAATCGAGCGGATGTCGGCGATCACAGTATCGAGCGTGCCGGCCATTGTCTGATGCATCTGCGACGGGTCGGACCCTTCGACGAAATACGGCATATAGCCGTAGCCTTCGAGTAACGCCGCGAGTTCTCCGTGGCTGATGCGCGAGAGGATCGTCGGATTGGCGATCTTGTAGCCGTTCAGGTTCAGAATTGGCAGTACGGTGCCGTCGCGCGCGGGATTGATGAACTTGTTCGAATGCCACGCGGTCGCAAGCGGACCTGTCTCGGCCTCACCATCGCCGACCACGCAGGCCACGATCAGATCGGGGTTGTCGAGCGCAGCGCCATAAGCGTGCGACAGGCTGTAACCGAGTTCACCGCCCTCATGAATAGAGCCGGGCGTTTCGGGCGTCACATGCGAGCCGATATGTCCCGGAAACGAGAACTGCTTGAAGAACTTCTGCATACCTTCGGCGTCCTCGCTTTTGTCCGGGTAGACCTCCGAATAGGTGCCTTCGAGATAGGCTGGGCCGAGTACGCCAGGCGCGCCGTGCCCAGGCCCGGCCATGAAAATCATGTCCAGGTCGTCGCGCTTGATCACGCGATTCAGATGCGCCCAGACGAACGAAAGCGCGGGACTTGCGCCCCAGTGCCCAAGCAGACGGTGCTTTACATGATCGACTTTGAGGGGTTCGCGCAAAAGCGGGTTGTCCTTGAGGTAAATCATGCCGACCGAGAGGTAATTGCACGCGCGCCACCAGGCGTCGATCCGCCTTAGTTCGTCGTTGGAGAGCGCGGTTGGGTACGAGGAGTCCGATGCTCGATCGCTGCTCATGCTGGTGTCTCCTGTGCGTGCAGCCTCGGCCCCAACAAACAGGCGAGCGGCTCTACACAATAGAGATAAACGCCGGACAGGCGACAGGCAATAGGACCTTAGGCCGATGTTGGCGGGCAGCCAACCTGCTCCATTACGCCGTCGGCCGCCTGCCCGCCGCCGGGCCGGCAGCAACCAGCGGTTCGCGTGTAGGACCATGGTCCAATTGCCACAGTCGGGCGCTGCCTTCAGCATTCAAACCGTTGGCAAGTCGCGCCTCGTTGGTCCCGCTTTTCAATGTCGAGGTCCATCTCATGGACGGAGCAAAGCAGTTTTCACGCAGTCGGGACATCAATGCAAAGGTTGCCCGCATTTTGACGAAACGCAGCGCGGTCGCACACGAGCATCTGACAGAACGCGTGCGCACCGCGTCAGGTGTCGATCGCGACACTGCAGCCGCGCCGACCACGCGTGCGCCAACGCCTTGGGACACATGGTCTTACGGGCTCGACATCATTCAGCGGTCGGTCATGTTTCTCGATACGCTGCGTGAGCGCGGGACTGCGTATCGCGAGCGGGCCCGGCAGGATCCGAAACCCGTGTTGCACCTTCGACTACGAGTCTGTTCTCGACGGTCGCCAGTTCGAAAGACCCGTCAACTACGCGCTGCTAAAAATCAAGCCTCCCGAAGGCGTGATCGTGGACCCGCGCAAACGCCCTTACCTCATCATCGATCCGCGCGCCGGCCATGGCCCGGGCATTGGAGGCTTCAAGGACGACTCACAAGCCGGTGTCGCGCTGCGCGGGGGACATCCGGTGTACTTTCTCATCTTCTTTCCCGATCCAGAACCGGGCCAGACATTGCTCGACGTGTGCGCCGCCGAGCAGCAGTTCGTGAAGCGGTTGCGCACGCTACACCCCGACAGCCCGAAACCCGCGCTCGTCGGTAATTGCCAGGGCGGGTGGGCCGCGATGATGATCGCGGCGTCAGACCCGGACGACACCGGCCCGATCGTCATCAATGGCGCGCCGATGTCCTACTGGAGCGGTGCGTGGAGCGAAGGCCAGGGCGATAACCCGATGCGCTACGCCGGCGGCATACTCGGAGGCTCGTGGCTTGCGTCATTTGCCGCGGATCTCGGAGCCGGAAAATTCGACGGCGCTCATCTGGTGCAGAACTTCGAGAGCCTTAATCCGGCGAATACGCTGTGGGACAAGTACTATCACCTCTTTCATAACGTCGATACCGAACCGCCCCGCTTTCTCGACTTCGAACGCTGGTGGGGCGATTACTATCTGATGAACCGCGAGGAAATCGAGTGGATCACGCACAACCTGTTCATCGGAAACAAGCTCTGGTCTGGCGATGTGAGAGGATCAAGCGGCAAGGCATTCGATCTGCGCGAGATACGCTCGCCGATCATTCTGTTTGCGTCGCTTGGCGATAACATCACGCCGCCGCAACAGGCATTTAACTGGGTGGCGGATCTGTACGGCAGCACCGAGGAGATCAAGGCCCGCGGCCAGGTGATCGTCGGACTCATGCATCAGGACATCGGCCATCTCGGCATCTTTGTATCGGGCAAAGTGGCAAAGAAGGAACACACGCAGATCGTCTCAGTGCTGGAAGCCATCGAATCTTTTGCGCCCGGCCTCTACGGAATGTCGATCACCGAACGAAAAGACGCAAACGGCGAAACCGAATACGAGGTCGAGTTTCGAGAACATCGGCTCGAAGAAATCGCGGCGCATTTCAACCGCTTCGAGCGCGAGGACGAAAAGCCGTTCGAAGCCGTCGCACAACTTTCCGAGTTCAACCAGCGTGCGTACGAACTGTTCGCCCAGCCGATCGTGCAGGCCATGTCGAACGAAACGACCGCGCGGCTGTTTCGCGAATTTCATCCGTTGCGTTTGCAGCGCTGGGCGTTCTCGGATCTTAATCCCTGGCTCGCGTGGCTGCCGTCCGCGGCGAGCGCGGTGAAGAATCATCGCCAGCCCGCGGAAGCAGACAACCCGTGGCGCGCGATCGAGCAAAGCGGCTCGCAAATGATCAGCGCATCGCTCGATTACTATCGGGAGATGCGCGATGCAGGTACGGAGGCAACATTCTTCACGATCTACGGCAACCTGTTCTCGCTCTATCTCGCTGACGCTAAACCTGCGGCAGAAAGCGGGGCCAAAAGCGGGACCGGGCCCGACAGTGATCCTCGCGATTTGCCGTTCGTCAAGGAAGCGCTCGCGTCGATCCGCGAAGGGGGCTACACGGAAGCAATCGCTCGCGCGGGCGCCCTGCTCTCGCGCAAAGGCGAGCCATTGCCGCTTTCGCGGCTCGTCACGCGCAAGGAACTGGCTCAGGCGTACGCGAGCTATCTTCCGGATCTGCCTGCCGATCAGTGGCGGCGAATTCGCGGTGAGCAGGAAATCATCGTCAGCTTCGAGCAGGATGAGGCGATTGCCACGTTGCCGGTACTTGTCGCCGACAGGAAAGATCGGGCGCGTTTCATCACGCTGCTAGACGAATTGTTGAAAGACGAACGCGTACAAAGCACCGGTCCGACTGAAGCGCAGCGGGCCATGTTCGATCGCATTCGCCAGGCACTCACGGCGAAGCCCACGCCGGGCCGCTCCGTTGCTGCGCTCGCGCGGCCATAGTCCGCCAGCCTGATGCACACGGTCCTGTTTTGCATGGAGCCTCAATGGAAGCGAAGCACAGCAAGTACCAACGACTCATCGAGCACTGCAAAAGCTTGCCGCCGATGAAAACGGCGGTCGCGCATCCGTGCGATGCGAGCTCGCTCGAGGGCGCTGTCGAAGCGGCGCGGCTGGGGCTCATCGCGCCGATACTCGTGGGGCCGGTCGAGCGTATCGAAGCCGCAGCCGCGCTGGCCGGCGTTGCGATCGCCGGCTTTGCGCTCGTCGATGCCCCGCACAGCCACGCCGCGGCAGCCGCCGCAGTGCAACTCGTGCGCGAAGGCAAGGCAGAAGCCCTGATGAAAGGCAGCCTGCATACGGACGAACTGATGGGCGCGGTGGTGAGCCGCGAGTCGGGGCTGCGTACCGAACGGCGTATCAGCCACTGCTTTGTCATGGACGTCCCGCTGCTCGAGCAGGCGCTGATCGTCACCGACGCCGCGATCAATATCGCGCCCACACTCGACGTGAAGATGGACATCTTGCAGAACGCGATCGACCTGGGTCACGCGTTGCAATTCGAGCAAGTACGCGTGGCGATTCTGTCAGCGATGGAAACCGTGAATCCGAAACTGCCTTCCACGATCGAAGCCGCCGCGCTCTGCAAAATGGTCGATCGACGTCAGGTGACGGGAGCGTTGGTAGACGGTCCGCTTGCACTGGACAACGCGATCAGTGTCGAAGCGGCCCGGATCAAGCAGATCGATTCGCAGGTGGCGGGCCGCGCCAACGTGCTGATGGTGCCCGACCTGGAAGCCGGCAACATGCTCGCGAAGAGCCTGTCGTTTCTCGCTGGTGCGGATGCGGCGGGTATCGTGCTGGGCGCCCGTGTGCCGATCGTGCTAACCAGCCGCGCCGACAGCTTGCTGACGCGCCTCGCCTCATGCGCAGTGGCGGCCCTCGTGGCAGACGCCAGGCGCACGAGCGACAAGGTGTTGAGGTAACGCCATGCCGGATGTCATTCTGGTACTGAACGCCGGTTCGTCCAGCATCAAGTTCCGCGCCTTCGGCGTAGACGGTGCGACGATGCATCTCGTGCTGCGCGGTCAGGTCGACGGCCTTGGCACGGCGCCACGCTTTATCGCCGTAGACAGCGACGGCAACACGACAACCCGCGACTGGGACGCCGATCCAACGCTCGGACACGAGGGCGCAATCGAGCATATCGGCGGCTTCCTGCGAAGCTACGGCGGAGGATATCGTCTGATCGCCGTCGGCCATCGTGTCGTACACGGCGGTCAGATGTACTCGGGCCCGGTGACGGTGACGCCCGCCGTTCTCGACGAACTGGACAAGCTGGTGCCGCTCGCACCGCTGCATCAGCCGCACAACCTGAGTCCGATACGCATCATCGCGCGAACTCGGCCCGATATCCCGCAGGTAGCCTGCTTCGATACGGCGTTTCATCGCTTGACACCCGAGGTCGCGCAGGCTTACGCGCTACCCTCGGCGATCACGGAAAGAGGCGTGCGCCGTTATGGCTTTCACGGCCTCTCCTATGAGTACATTGCGAGCGTGCTGCCTCGGATCGCACCGGCCGCGGCAGCAGGCCGATGCGTCGTAGCCCATCTCGGCAACGGCGCCAGCATGTGCGCGATGGTGGGCGGCAAGAGCGTCGCGAGCACGATGGGCTTCACCGCCGTCGATGGCCTCCCGATGGGCACACGCTGCGGCAATCTGGACCCAGGCGTAATTCTCTATCTGATCGATGCACTGAAGATGGACAAGCAGGACATCGAAGATCTGATCTACCGGCAGTCGGGACTGCTTGGCGTGTCCGGTATTTCGAGTGACATGCGCGCACTGCTCGCGAGCGATGCGCCACGCGCCCGTTTCGCAGTCGATATCTACACGTACAGGATCGCCCGTGAACTCGGCTCGCTAGCGGCCGCGATGCACGGCATCGACGCGCTCGTTCTCACAGCCGGCGTGGGGGAAAACGCCAGCGCGATTCGCGAGCGCATTGTGCGCGACGCCGCATGGCTCGGACTGGAACTCGACCCTGCGGCAAACGAGTCGGGCGGCCCCTGCATCAGCGCAGCGTCGAGCAAGGTATCTGTCTGGGTCATCCCGACCAATGAAGAACTCATGATAGGGCAACACACACTCGCGGCGATCCATGCCGCCGCCTCATAGAGCGAACGTACGCCCGACCGGACCCGAAGGATACCTCCATGACATCCGCCCCGCCGCAGCCGATCCTGAGTGGCGCGAAAGCGCTGGTCACAGGCATTGCCAACGAATATTCGATCGCGTACGGATGTGCGAAAGCGTTTCGCGAGCTGGGCGCGGACCTCGCGATTACCTATGCCAACGAGAAAACAAGGCCCTATGTAGAGCCGCTTGCAACGGCCCTCGGTGCATCGATCTTCGAGCCGCTCGAGGCTTCGAGCGCGGCCGAGCTTGCGGCCGTGTTCGAACGAATCGACAGGGAATGGGGCAACCTCGATATTCTCGTCCATTCGATCGCGTGGGCGCCCAAAAATGATCTGCAAGGACAGTTGATCGACAGTTCGAGCGAAGGCTTCGCGAGTGCAATGGACATTTCGTGCCACTCGTTCGTGCGCATGGCCCGCCTTGCCGCGCCTTTGATGAAAAACGGCGGCACCATGCTCACCATGAGCTATCACGGCGCAAACAAGGTAGTGCCTTCGTACAACATGATGGGACCCGTCAAGGCCGCACTGGAAGCCTGCGCCCGTTACCTTGCATATGAACTCGGCCCGAAGGGAATCCGCGTTCACGCCATTTCACCGGGGCCGCTCAAGACGAGAGCCGCGTCGGGCCTGAAAGACTTCGATCTGCTACTTACGGAAGCTGCGCAACGCGCGCCGCTGGGCGAGCTGGTCGACATCATGGATGTTGGGTTTACCTGCGCCTTTCTGGCGACGCCCTACGCCCGGCGCCTGTCCGGAGAGACGCTGTATATCGACGGCGGCGTCAATATCATGGGCTGACCGCCGTATCGATTCCACTAAGGGAGCACTTTATGGCTGATCTCTGGATGGGAAACGTTGAAGACAATACTTCGGATGACGAAATCAATGATTTCCTTATCAAATACGGCTTTCCGCCATTCGATCGGATCCACCGCTATCACGGAACGGGAGCGCGGCCCGCGATCGTGCTCAGCTTCAGCGGCACGTCGCCGGATGCGTTGCGCAATCTGCAGGCCCGAGTCCACAACATGTTCTGGAAGAGCCGGCCCATTGTCGTTCAGGTCATGCCGGAGCGCGCCGACAGGTCGTAGAAGGTAAGCGGAACGGTATGTGACTGGTCCTGGACCCCTTGCTTGCCGACCCAGGTTACCGACGGCGACGGGATCAGTTGCGTCGGGAACGGCGACTCGTAGTCCTTGCACTTTGCCCGAGGTATCAGCGAGCCGCACGCCGCGTCGCGCGGTCGAGCCGCCGCCGGCCTCTTTCTCAGTAGCCGTCACCTCCGGCACGTCTGCGCCTCATCTCGGCCCACTCGATTAACGCCTGCATCGACGGCCCGAGCGCATATCCCATATCGCAAAGTTCGTACTCTACCTTCGGCGGCACTTGTGGATACACCGTTCGCCGCACGATGCCGTCTTTCTCAAGCTGCTTGAGCGGCTGAATCAGCATTTTCTGGTTGATGCCGTCAATCAGCTTCTCCAGATCGGAGAATCGCAGCGGGCCTTTTGCGGCAAACAACTGGCAAATGATGACGATCTTCCACTTGCCCTCCAGAACCCGGAGGGCCTCTGTCGTCGCCTCGGCCCATTTAAGCCGCTTCTTGGGATCTTCGCAGTTCCATTCACGCTCTTCAGACACAAACACCTCGGTACGCTACTTACTTTTTAGTCGGTACTTACCATTACAACATAAGCCAGCTAAAGTGGGCGCCACGTGCAATATCGAGGATACAGCTATGAAAATCGGGATCGTCGGAACAGGAAACATTGGCGCGTCTCTCGCCCGCAAGTTGAGCGCGGCAGGCCATGAAGTCCGCGTCGCGAACTCTCGCGGCGTGGATGGTGTTCGACAGTTCGCCGACGAGATCGGCGCGCAAGCCGTGGATGTTCGCGGCGCGGTCGATGGCGCGGAAGTCATCATCCTGTCGATTCCGCTGCCCGCCATACAGGCGCTTCCTGCGGATCTGTTTGGTTCCGTAGCGGCTGACGCGATCGTCGTCGACACCGGCAACTACTACCCGGACATGCGCGACCCGCACATTCCGGAAATCGACGAAGGAATGCCCGAAAGCGTGTGGGTATCCAGACAGATCGGGCGCCCTGTCATCAAGGCATTCAACAACGTGCTGGCCTACACGCTCGCCGAGTTGGGCCAGCCGGAGGGGACGCCTGGCCGCCTCGCCGTCGCCGTGGCGGGGGATGACCTGCGCTCCAGGGAAATCGTGATGGAGCTGGTGAATCAGACGGGCTTCGATCCGGTCGATGCGGGTTCGCTCGCAGAATCCTGGCGCCAGCAGCCATCAACTCCTGCGTATTGCTGCGACTACGATGCGGATGCCATGCGCAAGGCGCTGGCTGCGGCCGCTCCTGGAATTGCGCCCAGGATACGCGACCGGCTGCCGGAGGTTTTCGCCAGCCTCGGCCCGAATCCCACCCACGCCGATATTGTCGCGGCAAACCGTGCAACCAACATCGTTGCAGGCAAACCAGCGTCGTGAGCGGGCTAGTTGTAGCGCCGCGCTTCATCTAACGCCTCAAGCTACGGTAGCTTCGCGCTGATACCGCGACAC
Source organism: Paraburkholderia sp. RCC_158 (assembly GCF_041355255.1). NCBI lineage: Bacteria > Pseudomonadati > Pseudomonadota > Betaproteobacteria > Burkholderiales > Burkholderiaceae > Paraburkholderia > Paraburkholderia sp. RCC_158. The sequence goes on from NZ_JBFUPM010000024.1 coordinate 85,765, forward strand.
CGGCCGCCGCAGGCCCAGGTTCTCGCGCAACGTCGCACCTTCGTATTCCGTGCGGAAGAGGCCTCTGCGCCGCAATTCCGGCAATACCAGTCGGATGAAGTCGTCGAGGCCGTCCGGCAACAGCGCCGGCATTACGTTGAAGCCGTCGGCACCATAGTTGACGAAGCGTTCCTCGAGCGCATCGGCGATATGCTTCGGGGTACCGATTAGTTGCCAATGCCCGCGTGCGCCCGCGACGCGCAGATACAAATCGCGGATCGTCAATTTCTCGCGCCGCGCCAGTTCCAGCGTCAACGACTGCCGGCTCTTGCTTGCATTGGTCTCAGGCAATTCGGGAATCGGCCCGTCGAGCGGATAGCCCGACAGATCGAAGCCGCCCGTGAGCCCGGACACCAATGCAAGACCGACCGCCGGATCGATCAGCGCCTGTAGCGCGGCGAACTTGTCCTGCGCTTCCTGCTCGGTCGCGCCGACAATCGGCATCACGCCGGGCATGATCTTCAGATCGTCCGGGTCGCGTCCGTACTGCGCGAGGCGGCCCTTCACGTCCGCGTAGAACGCAACGGCGTCGTCCAGCGTTTGCTGCGCGGTGAAGATCACTTCGGCGGTACGCGCTGCGAGCGCCTTGCCTGCTTCCGAGGAACCCGCCTGCACGACGACCGGCCTGCCCTGAGGCGAGCGTTCGACATTCAGCGGCCCGCGCACGTTGAAGAATTCGCCGCGATGATCGAGCACATGACGCTTTGCCGGATCGAAATAACGCCCGGCTGCTTTGTCTCGCACGAACGCGCCTTCATCCCAGCTGTCCCACAGCCCCTCGACCACTTCCGCAAATTCCACCGCGCGCTCATAGCGGCGCGCGTGAGCGAGATGTTCGTCGAAGCCAAAATTCTTCGCCTCGTGTGCATTCGACGACGTGACGAGGTTCCAGCCCGCTCGCCCGCCGCTAATGTGATCGAGCGACGCAAATTTGCGGGCAATGTGATACGGCTCGTTGAAGGTCGTCGACGCCGTGCCGACAAGGCCGATTCGCTCGGTGACCGCAGCCAATGCCGAGAGCAAGGTGAGCGGCTCGAACTGCGCGACGTAGCTGTGCGCTGTGCGGCTCAGGAAGTCGACGTTGTCGCCTCGCGTTCCCGAGCCGTCCGCGAGGAAGACCAGATCGAACCTTGCTGCTTCGGCGGCTTGCGCAAGCCGGACGTAATGCCGAAAGTCGCGTCCCGCATCCGCGCGACTGCCCGGATGACGCCACGCGGCGATGTGATGCCCGGTCGGATAGAGAAACGCGCCGAGGTGCAGTTGTCCTTTTCGTTGGCTCATGGTGTGTGCGAAGTGTGCTTCGGATGGCGAATGCACGATGCTGCCGGTCGCGTGCGCCAGCGTTGCACGTTGGCGGGATGCGCGAGACCGGCATGCACGGCGCGTTCAGTTCGGATCGGCAGCCAGGCGATTCAGCGTTCGATATACAGGTCGGCGAAATTGCCGCGTATGCCCTCGCCGCCCGGCGCGTAGTTCTTCACTTTCCTGGACGAAATCGTGATGTTCGGATTTGCACCGAACTCGATGGACGGAATATCGTCGTGCACGATCTGCTGAAACTGCATGAAGAGCTGGCGGCGCTGGGCATCGTCGGTAGCGACGGAGGCTGCCTCGAGCAATCGGTCTACTTCCGGATTGGAGTAGTGCGCGGCGTTCGAGAACGGCAGACCGATCTTGAAGTTCTTCGACCAGAACACTCGCTGAACTCCGACGGTCGGATCGAAGGTGTTCGAAAGCGCTTCGAGCGTGATGTCGAATGCGCGATCGGTGTACGCCCGCTTCACGTACGTGGCGAAGTCGTAACTTTCGATCTCGCCGTCGATCCCGATTCGCGCCAGCGATTGCCGGACGAAATCCGCCGCACGCGGGTCCTGGAACGGGTTGTACAGCAGCCGCAAGCGGAAGCGCTTGCCATCGGGTCCGCGCTTATAACCCGCTGCATCGAGGGCCGCGTTCGCCTGCGCGACGTCGTACGGAAAGTAGTGAATGTCGGCGTTGTGATACTTCGCGTTCGCCGTACCGATCGCGGCGGCCGACACCTGACCATATCCATACCAGACCACACGGTTCAGCGCATTGACGTCGAGCGCCTGCGAGATCGCCTTGCGGACCGCCTTGTCTTTCAGAACGGGCGTATCCAGGTTGAAAATCAACTGCTGATGATTGCTGTTGTACGCCCAGTTCGTCGTATCGACATTGAAGTTCGACAGCGCGCTAAAGCGCTTCACATCCGATAGCGGGATGGCCTGGTCGCCGAGATTGGCGGCGCCCGACTCCAACGCCGCGGCGCGCGCCGCGCCATCCGGCAAAAACCGCACGACGATCCTGTCGACGTAAGGCTTCGGCTTGTCCCAATAGTCGGGGTTGCGTTCGAGCACGATGTTGCTGCCGTGCACGAACGACTTGAATACAAACGGACCCGTGCCGACCGGGGCGCTGTTGTATGGGCTCGCCGCGATGTCGGTGCCCTCGTACAGGTGCCTCGGAATGATCGGCGACTCGGTGCCCGCGAGCGCCGTCAACAGAAACGGCGCGGGCCTGGAAAGCTCGATGATTGCGGTGTAAGGGTCCGGCGTTTTCACGTCGGTCACGTTGGCAAACGTGCTTCGCCCCCGCGGATGCACCTGCTTTAACGTCAGGATCGAAAAGGCAACGTCGGCGGACGTGAAGGGCTTGCCGTCATGCCACTTCACACCGCGACGCAGATTGAACCGGTATTGCAGTCCGTCCGTGCTGACTACCCAGGAAGTGGCGAGCAGCGGCTTCGGGTTGAGGTTCCTGTCATACGTCAGAAGGCCCTCCACCACCTTGGGGCCGATCTCCGCATTGCCCCCGGCCGTCGTAGTGAGAGGAACAATGGAAGCCGGCTCGGGCGTCACGAGCCAGGTCAGCGTTCCACCGTGGTCGGGCGCGGCGCTCGCGCCCGCAGGCACGATCCCGATGAATGCGCTCGCCAGTAGCGCGACAAGCCGGATCGCGCGTGCACTGTGTGTCGGTTTCATTGTTGCCCTCTTCTTGTTCTCGTAGTCGTTTTGTTGTCGTTTCATTGGGCTGGCGCGGCTGCGTGCTGCGGCGCTATTGGGTGCGACTCTCGCGCCTTGAGCCGGTTGGACTTGAGATCCGGATCGTTGCGCGCGGCTTCGCGTTTCGCAAGCCAGGCAGCGCGCTTTTGCACGAGATACTCGTTGAGCGTCGTCATGTGTGAGCGGTTGAAATGATGGGTGACTGGACAAGGCTAATACGCTGCACAGCATAGCCAGCCACTCCACATGAGCGAACCAAGCGATTCTTCTTTGCTTACGCTTTTGCGTTATTTCCGGCGCTGCCCAATTGCGCGAGCAGATAAGGATAGAAATTATTGTTCGTTGTCCGATGTGTTGAGTTGCCGGTAAGTTTTGACGGCTCCGGTGCGCCTGCCCGAATGCGACGCCCGACCCTGAACTTCGTCTGTCACAGCATCGGATATATCCGTCATGACCGGTTTTTTCGCGCCATTGGCGCTCATCCGCAACACCGACCGGGTCCACACGGTGCATGACCCGGTGCGCTGGAAGTGCGCGGCGATCGGCGACTTCTATCCGAATGGTGTGCGGCCGCCCGCGACCGGCAAAACCTGACGCGCTGCGCCCAGGCATGCGCTTAGGCTGCATCGCCGTTGATCGCGCAGCCATCCGGCCGAAGAGCGAGACCTGACACGCGCCACGCCGAACCGAACCGCCACGTTCTCTACACCGATTATCGCCATGACCGACACCCTTCTCGCCGCCGCACCGCAAGCATTAGGACAAGCGCCGGACGCCACGTCTTTCGTGACGGTGCGCTCGCCCGCCGAGTTTCCTGCCAGTCCCGTTGCACGCGCGCTCGAACAGCCGCTGCTGCTCGGGCTCTTCCTGCCAATTCAGGCGGGCGGCTGGAGCGCGTCGACGCTGCCGCGCACCACCGACTGGAACTTCGACTACAACCTCGCACTGGTGCAGAGAGCCGAGAGCCTCGGTTTCGATCTCGTCTTCGCACTCTCGCAGTGGCTCCCGAAAGGCGGTTACGGCGGCGTGTTCAACGGCGAGGCGCTCGACTCCTTCATGTCGCTCGCGGCCATGACCGCGTGCACCGAAAAAATCATCCTGGTCGCAACCAGCCATGTGCTGTACGGGCCGTGGCATCCGCTGCATTTCGCGAAGTTTTGCGCGACGCTCGATCACATTTCGAAGGGACGCTGGGGCATCAATGTGGTCACCGGGCATCGGGCGATCGAACACGAGATGTTCGGCTGGCATCGCATCGAGCACGATCGCCGCTATGAGCTGGCGAGCGAGTTCCTCGACGCCGTGCAACAGCTATGGGCACAGCCCGATAACTTCAGCTTTGCGCCGCCTTTGTCGAGCTGGAGGCTCGACAAGGCGTTCGTCACGCCGAAGCCGCAATACGGCCGCCCGTTGCTCGTCAATGCGACCGGCTCCGATGCGGGGATCGAGTTCGCCGCCCGCTATTCCGACGTGGTGTTCATCACGAGTCCCGCGGGCTCGGAGATCGAAGCGGCGCTCGCCGCCTTGCCCGCGCACACGGCGCGTGTGAAGGCCACTGCGGCGAAGTATGGCCGCAAGATCCGCACGCTGATCAATCCCATGGTGATTTGCCGCGAAACGGCTGCCGAAGCGCTGGCCTATCGCGACGCGATCGCCGCGCATGGCGACGAAGGCAGCTTCCATCGCTTCGAGAGCGACGCGCACGCCTGGCGTGGCAATTCCGAACAGCGCAATCAGGCAGACGCGCGCGCGGTGGGCGGCAACATTTCGATAGTCGGCTCGCCGCAGCAAATCGCCGATTACATCGTGCGGCTTCACCGGGCCGGTATCGACGGCGTGCAATTGAGCTTTTTCGATTTTCAGCCGGACCTCGAATTCTTTGGCGCACACGTGTTGCCGTTATTGCGCGAAGCCGGTCTGCGCTACTGATCCCGGACCCATCCCCCACTTTCTCTTTACTTCATGGCGAGACGCATGAGCCGACTCTGGTACACCCGCTGCCCCGCTCCGACTCCATTTGGCATCGCCGTACAGAAGGGCTGGCGTGGTGCTCTGGCGCGACGAGATGCAACGGCTTCGGCTTCCGTCTGAGGCGTCGCCACTCCGCTGCCATTGCGCTGCTATTCATCTCCTCTTTCTATCGAACCGTAAGATGCTTGCTCTCATCTCGCAGGCGGCGCCGCGTCGTCGCGGCACCTCGTTGTTGCTCAGCGCGCTAGGACTCGGCACCGCCCTGCTGATCTCGCTCTCGTCTTCATACGCAAGCGCGCAGACGCCTGTGCGCGGCGGCACCCTGAACTTCGTCGTCACGCCCGAGCCGACCGCGCTGGTGGATCTCGCCACGACCGCGACCAACGTGCTGAAGGTCAGCGCGAAAGTCGTCGAAGGACTGCTCGAATACGACTTCTCGTTGCAGCCGAAGCCGTCGCTCGCAACTTCATGGGACATCAGCGACGACAGCCGCAAGTATGTGTTCCATCTGCGGCACGGCGTGAAATGGCATGACGGCCAGCCGTTCACATCCGCCGACGTCGCCTATTCGCTGCAGACACTGCGGCAGGTGCATCCGCGCGCCAAGACCACCTTCGCGAATGTGACCGCCATTACGACGCCCGATCCGTACACGGTCGTCATCACGCTGTCGAAGCCGGCGCCGTATCTGATCAAGGCGTTCTCTTCGTCCGAGACGCCGATCGTGCCGAGGCATCTGTACGAAGGCAGCGACCCGCTGACGAATCCCGCCAACAACGCGCCGATCGGCACGGGGCCATTCCGCTTCGTCAAATGGGTGCGCGGCAGCTACATCGAATACGCGCGCAACGACGACTACTGGGACAAAGGCAAGCCGTTCCTGGACAAGATTGTCGTCAAGATCATTACCGATCCTGCGGCGCGCACCGTCGCCTTCGAAGACGGCTCGATCGATCTGAGCGGCGACACGCCGGTGCCGCTGTCCGACCTCGCGCGGCTGAAGAACAGCCCGAAGCTCGCACTCGACTCGCGCGGCTACGAGTTCCAGGCCGGCGTCACCCGCATCGAATTCAACCTGGACAATCCGGTAGTGAAGAACCTGCGGGTTCGCCAGGCAATTGCATCGGCAATCGACCGTGAAGTGATCCGCAAAGTGATTTTCTACGGCTACGCCACGCCGCTTGCCAGCCCGATCATTCCGTCGAGTCCTTACTACGATCCCGCGCCCGCGCCGTATCCGTATGACGTGGAGCGCGCCAACGCGCTCCTCGATGCAGCCGGTTTTCCACGCAAGGCGGACGGCACACGCTTCGCGCTGACGGTCGATCCGTTGCCGATCGGCGAGTTGCCCGCTCGCACCGCTGCCTACGTGAAGTCGGCGCTCGCCAGAGTCGGCATTGCGGTCACCGTGCGCAGCCAGGACCTGCCCGCGTATCTGAAGCGGATCTACACCGACCGCGACTTCGATTTTTCGATCAACGGCATGAGCAATCTGTTCGATCCGGTGGTCGGCGTCGCGCGCCTGTACACGACCGGCAACTTCCGGCGCGGCGTGCCGTTCACGAACGGCTCGCACTACAGCAATCCGCAGATCGATCGACTGTTCGCACAGGCGGCCGAAGAAACGGACGAGGCGAAGCGCAAGCAACTGTTCTCGCAGATCCAGCAGATTCTGGAGCGCGACCTGCCCGACCTGAATCTCGTCGCTCCGCGATATCTCACCGTGTATTCACGCGCGGTTCACAACCATACGACTGGCCCGGACGGGGTCTCGGCAAGCTTCGCCGACGTCTGGCTGCAACGTTGAAACGATCCCCACTCACTCTGACGGAACTGTACTCACATGGAATATAGACAACTCGGCCGCAGCGGCATCAAGGTTTCCGCACTCACGCTCGGCACGATGATGTTCGGCGGCCCGACCGACGAAGCGACCTCCGCGCGCATCATCGACGAGGCGCTGGAGCAAGGCGTCAATTCGATCGACACCGCGGACGTCTACGGCAAGGGAGAATCGGAGCGCGTAGTGGGCCGCGCGATCGCCGCGCAGCGCGAGCGCTGGGTGCTCGCCACCAAATTCGCCAACCCGCTCGACGAACGCGACGTGAACGCCCGAGGCGCGTCGCGCAAACACATCCAACGCGCGGTCGAAGCGAGCCTCACGCGCCTCGGCACCGACTATATCGACGTGCTGTACCTGCATCGCGAGGATCATTGGACGCCCGTGGAAGAATCCGTGCGTGCGCTCAACGATCTGATCCGCGCCGGCAAGCTGCGCTACTACGGGCTGTCGAATCATCGGGCGTGGAAGATCGCGGAATTCGCGCATACGGCGCAGGCCCTCGGGCTCGACGCGCCTGTCGCGAGTCAGCCGCTCTACAACATCGCCAACCGCCAGGCCGAAGCAGAACAGCTGACGGCGGCGCACCGCTACGGTCTCGGCGTGATTTCGTACAGTCCGCTCGCCCGTGGCGTGCTGACCGGTAAGTACGAACCCGGCGCGGCCCCTCGCGCCGACACGCGCGCGGGCCGCAGCGACAGGCGTCTGCATCAGACGGAGTGGCGGCCCGAATCCATCGAACTGGCCCGGCGAGTCGGTGAGCATGCGCAGGCGCGCGGACTGTCGGCGGGTCAATTCGCGCTTGCGTGGGTGCTCAATAGCCGCTACATCAGCTCGACGATTGCCGGACCGCGCACCGAGGCGCAGTGGCAGGACTATTTACCCGCGCTCGGCTACCGCTTAAGCGCGGAAGACGAAGCATTCGTCGATTCGCTCGTTACCACGGGCCATCCATCGACGCCGGGTTTCAACGATCCGGGGCATCCGTTCTTCGGGCGCCTCGTTCGTCATGGCGACACAACGTAAGACGGCAACCGGATTCGAGTGGGCATGACCGGGCACGACGCGATCGCCAGTCAAGCCGGCATCGAACTCGTTCAGTTGGAGTCGTCACAGCCGCGAGTGATTCGAGGCACCCGCCTCACGCGGCCCGAGCGTCCTCGGACTTGCGGCCCGGTACTGCGTCGAGCAACGTGCGGGTGTACGGATGCTGCGGCGCACGCCAGATCTCGCGATGGTCGCCGCTTTCGACAATCCGTCCGGCCTGCATCACATGCACCCGGTCGGCGATATAGCGCACCACCGACAGATCGTGCGAGATGAACAGATACGCAAGTCCGAGATCGCGTTTCAGGTCGACGAGGAGGTTCAGAATCTGCGCCTGAATCGATACGTCGAGCGCGGACACCGGTTCGTCGCAGATCAGAAGATCGGGCTCCAGCACGAGCGCGCGTGCAATGCCGATGCGTTGCCGCTGGCCACCGGAAAACTCATGCGGAAAGCGCTGCTGCGCGCTGCCCGGCAAGCCCACTCGGTCGAGTATTGCCGCAATGCGCGTGCGGCGTCGCCGTGCATCGCTCACACCATTGACCACCAGAACCGTGTCGAGGATTTCGCCGACAGTACGCCGCGGATTGAGCGACGCATACGGGTCCTGAAACACCATCTGCACGTGGCGGCGCAAAGGCCGCAACTCGCGCTCGCGAAGCGGCACGAGATCGGTGCCCCGTAAGCGGATCTGGCCGCCCGAGGCCGGAACGAGCCGCAGAATGGCTTTCGACAGCGTCGACTTTCCACAACCCGACTCGCCGACCAGACCCACCGTTTCGCCGGGTGCGATCTGGAGGGACACGCCGTCCACTGCACGCAGCGTCGTCTTGCCATGACGCTGCGGATAGTCGATCCGGACGTCGTGCAGCGAGAGCAACGGCGCGTCGACGCTTGCGGCGTTGTCCGCTTCGTGCCGCGCGTCGTCTTCGCTCGAGTACGGCGCGCGCGGGATCACCGAAAAAGCTGCGCTGCCGTCGTCCGATCGAACATGACGGATTTCCGGCAATTTCCAGCCGCGATAGTGCAGATCGTCGACGAGATTCAACGACGCGCCAAGCAGCCCGCGCGTGTAGGCATGTTCGGGCCGCGCGAAGAGTTGCACAGTGGCCGCCTGCTCCACCACCCGGCCCGCCAGCATGACCGCGACGCGATCGGCGTGTTGTGCGACCACGCCCAGATCGTGCGTGATCAGCAGCAATGACATGGACAGTTCGCGTTTCAGGCCGTCCAGCAGTTCGAGAATGCGCGCCTGAATCGTGACGTCGAGCGCGGTAGTCGGTTCGTCCGCAATCAGCAGGCGCGGCCGGCATGCCACGGCCATTGCTATCATCACGCGCTGCCGTTGGCCGCCGGAAAGCTCGTGCGGATAGTCGAACACGCGCCGTTGCGGCTCGGGAATGCGCACAAGGTCGAGTAACTCCACGGCCCTCTTCCATGCCGCGGTTTTAGACAGGTTCTCGTGCTGACGCAATGTTTCGACGATCTGTGCGCCGATCGACAGAACCGGATTGAGCGAAGTCATCGGCTCCTGAAAGATCATGGAGATCTGCTGGCCGCGCACAGCGCGTATCTCTGAGGCGGACAGATCGAGCAGATCGCGGCCATCGAACCGCACGCTGCCGCTCACACGCCCCGGACTGGGCACGAGGCGCATCAGCGATAGCGCGGTGGCCGACTTGCCGCAACCCGACTCGCCCACCAACGCGAGCGTCTCGCCCCGGGCAACCTCAAAACCGATTCCACGTACCGCTTCGTGCGCGCCGAAGCTGACGCGCAAATCACGCACTTCGAGCAGATTGTCGGCTTTGCTCACGCCTTGCGTCCTTGCGTTCATGGTCAGGTACGCTCCCGCAAACGCGGATTCAACGCGTCGTTCAGGCCGTCCCCGAGGAGGTTCAACGCCAACACGGCGACGACGATCGCGGTGCCCGGAACCGCCGTCAAATACCACGCCGTTCGCAACGAATCGCGCCCCGCGCCGATCATGGCGCCCCAGCTCACGACATTCGGATCGCCCATGCCGAGAAACGACAGCGACGACTCGATCAGGATCGCGCTCGCCACCATCACCGAAGCGGTCACGATCACCGGCGGCAGTGCATTGGGCAAAATCTCGCCGAATATGATGCGCGCGTTGCCGAAGCCCTGAGTGCGCGCCGCCAGTACGAAATCGGCCTCGCGCAGCGTGCGAAACTCGGCGCGCACGATTCGCGCGACAGTAGGCCACGACGCGACGCCGATAGCGAGCGCAATCACCTCCACACTCGGCCGGCCAATCGCAACGATCACGATCACCAGCAGGAACGAAGGAATAGTCTGGAACAGCTCGGTTACACGAACCAGCACGTTGTCGACCAGACCGCCGAAGAAGCCGCCCACCGCGCCCACCAGCGTACCGATGAGCAGCCCGATGCCAGCCGCCGACGCTCCGATCAGAAGCGACACGCGCGTACCGTGAGCAATGCCCGCCGCCACGTCGCGACCAAGGGAATCGGTGCCGAGCCAGTATTGCGGATCGCTGCCCGGCCATTCGAAAGGCGCGGCGACCATGTCGAGCGGATCGCCGGGAAACAGATGCGGTGCGGCGAGCGCCAGCACGATGAAGGCAGCGAGCAGGACAAGACCGCTCAACGCCGACGGATTGCCGGCGAGCGTGCGCAGCACGCCGCGTCCGCTGCGCCGTGACAATCCGGCCGCAGCGATCCGCTCACGGCGCTGGCCGAACAGCGCACCGGCCAGTTGACGCCGCCATGAAGACGATCCGGCAGACTGCTTCGGCGTCGTCGAAATAACATTGGAGGAGGATTCGGAAGCCATTGCGTCTCTCAGGTGAATAACGGTTCAGCGACAGCGAACAGATTCAAAGGCACACTGCTTAGGCGATACGCGGATCGAGCCAGGCCTGCAGCAGGTCCACCAGCACGTTAGCGATAATCACCAGCAGCGAAGACAGCAGCAATACGCCGAGCAGCACGCTGAAATCGCGCGCCATCACCGCATCGAGGGCGAGACGGCCAAGGCCTGGCCAACTGAACACAGTCTCAGTGACCGCCGCGCCACCGAGCAACGTGCCGAAGTGAATGCCGACCATGGTCGTCAGCGGCATCAGTGCATTGCGCAGCACGTGACGCACCGTGACACGCCACGGGTGCAGTCCCTTGGCCTGCGCGGTGCGGACGAAATCCTGGCGCTGCACTTCGAGCATCGCCGCGCGCGTGAGCCGCGCGTAGATTGCAATGAAGAACGTCGACAGCGTCGCGGCAGGAAGCAACACGTGTTTTGCCGCATCGGCGAACCAGGCAAAGCCATGCAACTGGACGCCGAGCGTTACATTCCCGCCGCTCGGCAGCCAGCCGAGGTGCACCGAAAACAGCACGATGGCGAGCAGCCCGATCCAGAATCCAGGCGTCGAATAGAACAGTAATGCCAGCACCGACAGCACACGATCCGGCCACCGGCCTACCCAATGCGCCATGACGGCGCCGAGCGTGACGCCGACCGCGATCGCGAACGTCAACGCCACGCCCATCAGCAGCAACGTATTGGGCAGGCGTGACAGGATCAACTGCATGACAGGCGCGTCGTAGCGCGGCGAATAGCCGAGGCTGAAGTGCGCAAGATGAGTCAGATACGACCACAACTGATGCAGCACCGGCTGGTCGAGCCCAAACTTCGCACGCAGTACCTGCATCGTCTCCGCCGTCGCCGAGCCGGATTCGCCGGCGAGCACATCGGCGGCGTCGCCGGGCATCAGCTTCAGCAGGAAGAAGTTGAAGATCACGATGCCGATCACGGTCGGCAACACCTGCCACGCTGTCCGCCGCGCAACCGCTCCGAAACGCACACTCCGGCTCATGCTGGATCTCCTGTCACGCGCTGAGAAAGACATCCGCAAGATTGCCCTCGAGGCCCTGCGCGGAAACGGTGTGGTTGCGCACGCGCCGGTTCGCCAGCGTGATCATGCGCGGCGCCACGAGGTTCAGAATGGGCAGATCGCGATACACGATCTGCTGAAACTCCTGATAGAGCGCGACGCGCTTGCCTTCGTCAGTCTCGACGGACGCGCTTTCCAGCAGCCGGTCCACCTCAGCGTTGCTGTAATGCGGCGCATTGGAGAACGGCACGCCCGGGCGGATGTTTTTCGACCAGTACAGACGCTGCACACCCACGCTCGGATCGAACAGCGTATTCACGCCGATACTCGTGAAATCGAACTGACGGTCTGCATAAACGCGTTTCAGGAACGCGGGAAGATCCTGAGAACGCACCGTTACATCGATACCGACGCGCGCCAATGCGGACTTCACGTAGTCAGCCTGACGGCGATACATATCGCCATAAGGCAGGAAGTCGTGCGTCAGCCGGAAGCGCACGCCGTCCTTGCGCGGATAGCCCGCCGCGTCGAGCAGTTGCTCCGCCTTCGCAATGTCGAACGCATAGGGCGAGAGCTTTGCGTCGTGATAAGGCGATCCCGGTGTGATCGGCGTCGGCGAGATGTCCGCGTAGCCATACGCGATCGTGCGCTGCACGACCTGCGGATTGATCGCATGGGCAATGGCCTGGCGAACTTTGAGGTCCCTGAGGATGGGATGATCGAGATTGAAGTCGATCTCCGACAATGGCTCGAGAAACCGGTAGCCGCGCGTCTCGGTGACGAGTTGCGGCAATTGCGAGAGGCGAGGCAGATCGGTCAACGGCACGGGGTTTTCGCCGCCCAGGTCGAGTGCGCCGGTTTCGAAAGCCGCCGAGCGCGCCGCCGCGTCCGGAATCACCTTGAACACCAGTGCGTCGATATACGGCTTGCCGGCGTCCCAGTAGTCCGGATTGCGTTCATAGACGATGCTGGCGCCGCGTGTCCATGACTTGAAGCGGAACGGCCCTGTGCCGATCGGCGCGCTGTTGTGCGGGTTCGTCAACGGATCGCCGCTTGCATACAGGTGCCTGGGCACGATGGGAGATTCGCCTGCGGACAGCGCCTTCAGCAGGAACGGTGCGGGCTTCGACAATTCGATGATCGCGGTGCGGGCATCCGGTGTGACGACGCGTGTCACATTGGCGAAGGTGCTGCGACCGCGTGGGTGCACCGCCTTGAGCAGCTCGATTGAAAACGCAACGTCTGCCGACGTAAAGGGCTGACCGTCGTGCCATTTCACGTTCTGACGCAACGTAAAGCTGTATTGAAGACCGTCGCGACTCACTGTCCACGCAGTCGCAAGTTGCGGCTTCGGTCGCAGATCGAAGTCATAAGCCAGCAGGCCTTCGAGTACCTTCGAACTGGCGACGAGCGCGGGGCCGGTCGTCTGAAAGATCGAGACGAGGACCGGCGGCTCAGGGTTGATCAGCATGTTCAACGTGCCGCCCCTTCTCGGCGCGACGTTGCCGCTTTGCGCGAGTGCCCATGCAGGCATGCCGGCTGACAGCGTTGCGGCCGTCGAGATCAGAAACTCGCGTCGGTTAAGTCCCGCCATTTGATGCAGATCCTTTTTGTCGATGCGCTGCCTCCGGTTCGAGGGCCTATTCCATCGCCGGCCATGCAGCAACGCACACGATAAAGCCGCTGCCGCGCCAAAAGAACCAACGGTTGCGCATAAGCAAAGCACGGCACCGACGATAGAACCAGGCGCGCCTCCGGGAGTTTGCTCATCTGCGCGGCGACTTCTGTCGTTAACGCTTCCCCTTTTTTCGACCGCACAAAGCAAGGCGGGCGCGGCGACCACCTGGTCATCCGCGCCCGCATTTCAACGCCGTTGTATTCAATGCACCTTGGGAAAACCGTGACGTTCTGCGAGCAGGTCCAGAATGCGGCGAGTATCGGTCACGAAGCGCTTGTCGCCCAGCACCTGTGCATCGGCAGGCGCGGGTTGTTCGTCGCCGAAAATCAGCACAGGCAGCCCCTGGTGGTCGGCGTCGAGCGCTGCGACCACTTCAGCGCGCGGACGCGCAAACGCCACCCTGCGAATGTCGAGGCGCGCGTTGCGCGGCGCATCGCTCGCGAGCAGTCCTTCAATGGGCGCGCCCGCCGGACAGATGAAGCGCTCGCCCGGGTACTTCGGGTCGGTGAAGCCCGGTTCCAGCAATAGCAGCAAGTCTCGTCGGCTCATGGTGCTCCGTGACGGCAAGTGGATAAAAACGAGGCACGGCCGCGCTAGAACACGCGACCTTCGGTGAGATGCGTTGTCACGCCGTTCAATTCGTAGTCGCCGATCACTCGCGCTTTGTGAAGCAGCGGATTGTGACTGAATATGGTGCGTAGATTGCGCCAGTGGCGATCGAAGTTGTGCGAGCGCGCAGTCGCCGACGCACCACCGATTTCGAACAGCCGCTCGGCCGTATGCAGCGCGAGTTTGCTGACGACAAGCTGGGTCTTCGCGGTTGCAAGCGCGCCTTCTAGCACCAGTTCTTCGGCGTTCGCCGCGCCGTTGCGGATCGCATTCGCCGAGCGGTCGAGCGTGCGTGCATTCTGCTGCACGAGCGCGTCGATCGAGTGGCTGTGCGCCGCAATGTCGCCCACCACCTGCTGCACGAAGCCATCTTCGCGTGAAGACGGAGCGGGACTGTGAAGCACCGGACGGCCATGCTGCACGACGTAGCGTCGCGCGTCGGCGAGAATATTGCGCACAATTCCCGCAGCGACGGCAACGAGATGCAACTGGCGCAACGCACCACCGTGCCGACCTGGGAGAGTCCCGTAACCGCGTGCGGAGACCTCGTGCGCAAAGACCTGCACATTGTCGAGCAGAAGACTGCCGCTCGCCGTCATGCGCTGTCCCATGCCATCCCAATCGTCGACGACCTGAAGGCCTTCACGCGATACCGGCACAATGAACGATACGTTTTCGCCGTTCTCATCCTGCACGTTGATACGCGCATAGTCCGCGAACGCCGTACCGGTCGAGTAATACTTCTTGCCGGTCACGCGGAAATGCTCGCCGTCGCGCACGAGCCTCGTGACAATTTCGCCGGGCCGCGATGTGCCCAGTTCCGTCGATGCGCCGCCGAAAATCGCGCCTTGCCTTACCCGTTCGATCTGCGTGTCGTTGAACGACGAACGCGGCGACAGCAACAGTTGCTCAGTCTGATCGTAGTGAATCCGTAGAGCGTGCGCGACGTTCGACTCGTGAGCTGCCAAAGTACTCACGACATGAAAGAGATCTTCGAGCGATCCGCCAAGGCCGCCCCACTCGACTGGAAATCGCAGCACACCCAGCCCCGATGCACGAAATAGCGCGAAGCGGTCCAGCGGCAATTCGCGCCGCAGTTCGCGCCCGGCCGCATCTTCTCCGATTGCCTGCGCGAGCGCAGGCAACGCTGCAAGCGCACTTTCGAGTTTCGAGCGTTTAATGGTGTCCTGAGACGCCTGCATAGACTGGTTTCCTTTTGCTACCGCACACATCTTGAGATGGCCACGGCGGAAGGCCGCGCCACCATCGTTGACGAATTCACGCCGTATACGTGGGTTCGACGCAGCAGTATAGGTGCGCAGCTTTCGAGACAGAACCAGCGAATCAAGCTATGAATATGCGCGATTCCGAAATGCGAATCGCCGATAAGGATTGGTGAATTTGTTATTGGAGTGCCAGGCATCGAGTGCGTATTCGATGCCGGTCAGCGAGCCAGGCGCTCGACTCCTTCATGTCGCTGCGGCACTGCCGATTGCGAGTAGCGCGGCTTACCCGCGTCGCGGATGGTCAAGAAAGAAGCGAAGCATTTCGGCACTTGCGTCCGGCCCGGCAGGGTCGGTGTAACTGCCTCCTGCGTTTCCACCCGCCCATGCGTGCCCGGCGCCATGAATGGTCCAGAGTTCTGCGTCGATGCTATCGGCGGAATGCAGTCGGCAGACAGTGCAGGCGCGCCGGCCCTGGTAGGTCCGGTGCCCTTCGCTAGGGTCGTCAGGCCGTGCAGCGAAGCCGTGCAGAAGCCGGGTCGCATTCGCGATGTTGACTGTGGCATCGGCGTCACCGTGAAAGACGATGACGGGCCGTTTCGGCGACAAGCGCTCATTTTCTGGCGCGTGCCGTGCCCCACGCGGACGTTTGCCCCCTTTCATCGCCGCCAGCGCCGAGGGCAGATCGTGCGCGCACCCTGCCGGAAGACCGGAATGAACGCCGGCCGCGGCGTACAGTTCGGGGTATTCGGCGATCATGATCGCCGCCATTGCGCCCCCCGCAGACATGCCCGCGACATACACGCGCGTGGGATCGACGCTGTGAGTGGAGATGATTTCGCGCGTGATGCCAGCAATCAACGACGGCTCCCCGCGATCGCGCTGCTGATCATCCGGTTTGAACCAGTTCCAGCACTTTGACGGATTCGCCTGCGGCGGTTGCACCGGATAAGCAACGAGAAACCGATGCCGATCGGCAAGCGCATTCATTTGTGTGCCTGCTGCGAAGTCGTCGGCGTCCTGCGTGCATCCGTGCAGCATCACCAGTAATGGCAACGGTTCGCCCACGGCCCCCGCTGGCACATACAGCCGATACTGACGGCGACCGGCGGCGTTCGCATACGCATGCGTGCCGAAATATCCGCGGTCTTCCACGTCAATGCAGTCTTCTCGTGCGCCACGCGCCGCAGTCTCACTTACGTTTGCAGGAGCGAAATCCGCGGACACTGGGCCGTTTTCTCGTCGTGCCGAGTTATTCGGTGTGCCGATGTCGCCTCGCAGCGCGCGTTGTATCGCTTCTGTCGCTTCCGCAACGCCGCGTGTACGCAGCAGGGTCATCGCATCGTGCATCGAGTTCAAAAAGCCTTCATTGAGTTTCATTAATTTCCCACTTTCTGATGTTGGCTTCGGCCTCAGGCGGCTAGAGAATTCTGCCGGCGAGCGCCGCCTTGACGGCAGGCGAAGCGTGAAAGGCACCCAGCACGACGACGCTTTCGATAGTCGCCAGCGCGAGTTCCGGGGAAACGTCGGCAGCAATACTGGCCAATCCAAGGACCTGAATGTTCAGACGCTCGTGCGCGGCCTGGATCGCCTCCAGATCTTGTCTGGAAAAACGCTGGAGCCCGAGCACCAGCGAACGACGCGCAACCGTTTCCCGCACGACCCCCGCATGCTGCGCGAGCTGGTTGCGGATTGCCGTCCGGATCAGGTCCGTCCGGTTCGAATAAAAGCCTTCCTCGACGAGCAGATCGATCTGCCCGAGGTCGACGGGGCCGAGGTTGATCGTGATTTTTTCCGACTCGCCGCCTGCCGGGCGCGGCGTTACGACAGCAGACTGTTTTTTCATTTTTCCATCCGAACACCATCCAATGGGATGGTTATACGCGGGTTTGCCGGAGGGCGCAACGCATAAAAAGCGGGCCAGAGGCGATGGGCGCGACGTCGTTGTGCACCGGAGGGCGAAGGGTTTGCCGGCGGAAATAACAACAGCCGGTACGGCGGCATGGCTACCGCGTGAGCGTGAGGTGTGGCCCGCCGCCTGCAGCCGGCGAGCACGCAAGATGGCTCTGGCCCGAGCACCAGAAAGTCGAAGCCGCCCTTCGGATTCGGACGGCACGCGTCATTGCGGCAGACCGTAGGGGCGTCGGCCCGTCGGCTCCGCGGTCAGCCGTTGCACGCCTATTCCTGGTGACAATGCACCTTGAAGTGTCTCAGCATGGCGGGCCCGAACGCATTGCTGATGGCCACATCGGCCGCATCACGACCATATGCCATCAGAATGCGCCCAATGCGCGGTGCGTTGTTGCGAGGGTCGAACGTCTGCCAGCTACCTCCCACGTAGGCCTGAAACCAGCCCGCGAAATCCATCGGCGCCTCTACCGGCGGCAGGCCAATGTCGCTGATATAGCCGGTGCAGTAGCGCGCCGGAATATTCATCGCACGGCATAGCGTGACGCCGAGATGCGCAAAGTCCCGGCAGACGCCTGTGCGTTCGCGGTACACATCGACTGCGGTTTTGGTCGCTCGCGCGTGTCCGTAGTCAAACCGGATATGCCGGTGCACGAAATCGCAGATTGCGAGAACCGTCTCGCGGCCCGGCGGACACTGCCCAAAGATTTTCCACGCAACATCGACCAGCAGATCGGTTTCGCAGTAGCGGCTGCCCAGCAGGAAAACCAGCGTCTCGTCGGGCAACTGTTCAACCGGATCGCGCCGACCGTCGATAGGCCGCGTTTCCATCGACTCCGGCACGTTCAGCAGCGCCGTCGTGCTCAATCCAATCCGGCCGGCGGGCGCGACGATCCGGCTGCACAGGTTGCCGTAGCCATCGCGATACTGCCTGATCGGCACCGGCGGATCGGTAACAAGCACGTCCGCCACAAGAATATCCTTCGCATGCGAAGAATGCGTGTTCAACATCAGCATCATCGGCGTCGGTCCTGGACACTCGAACGACAGCTCATATCCGACGCGAAGCTTCATCAGAGCTCCTGGTTTAACTGATCGTTGGGAGGTGCGGGGCAGGCATTCCAAAGTGGTGGGGATGTCTGCAATAACATCATCCCACGATGCGGGGCGCTTCGCCCTGCATCAAAAACAATCGCATGCCGGTGTTGCCGGTTGGGCAGATGAATGGCGATTGAACGCCCTTGTCGCCGGGGTCAATCTCGTAGAGGTCGGCTGCAATTTCGACGTCAACATCGCACTTTGGCCGGCCCCATGTCGGCCTCAGCACCACCAGCCGTCAGGAACGCTTACATTTTCCAGGTTTGTCTTGCATCGGTGCGTTTGCGTATCGTCCCGATCCGAGCCGCGACGATGTCTACTGCTACGATGCCAGAATGCGAATGGCTCACGAAGCGGGCCGCTCGCCTTTGGGAATTTGCCGCTTTCCAGCGCCCGTGTTCTCCGGCGGCAGAAGGTTAGAAACCGGACGAGCGTCAGCCCACTCCCGGACCTCGTGTTCGAGCCATCCCACTCTGCGGCCCGATAGTAGCCGCGGTTCAGGGAAGCTTTTCTCCCGAACCAGCTTCTGTACAGTCGCCGGCGACAAGGAAAGCGCCTCGGCCACTTCTTTCAGAGACAAACAGATTTTCATCGTCGTTTCCACCTTCTGTCTGTTGTCCTTAACTCCCTATTCGCACGACACTGCTCTCAGTAAAGCGTTTTTCCGAATTTAATGGATGGGATCGAGTCGGGCAAATCTCCTTGGGAGAACAGAATTGCGTTTCTCAGTGCATCGATTGCGCAACGGCTTTCTCACGGGTTCCCCCGGCGCCCTATGCAAAGTCATACCGAGCTGAAAGTCACCAGCGGCATAATTCCTGACGTTGATTTTTCTTATTTATCGTTCCGTGAAGCGTATCTAGCAAGCACGCTCTCGGGTCCTGAATCATGTCGCGCTTCTCATCCAGCTCACTCTCTTGTCCAGCTTGCCGCCTGCCGCCCGTTTCTGAAGTCGTGCCCAGCACCGATACCGGTGAGCAACGCGCCGTCCGTGGTTGGGCCGGTATCCCTCGGAGAGCACGCCCCCTTCCTGAATTCGAAGCTCGCACATCGCAGACTTATCGGTTTGCCAGCGCGGCGCGCTGCACGAACGTGCGCCGACAGACGCCACCGGCCTATGAGCGCCCGCAGGAAACGTGGTTGACCAAATCTGGTTGATCAAGTGTGGATTGATGCTAGGATTGATGCATAAACGCATCAAAAATGGAGCAATGCTATGCGAACCACCGTTACAATCGACGACGCGCTCTATCAGGAAGCTTTGGAACTTGCCGACCCGGGGACGGACAAGGCCGACCTGTTCCGGTCGGCGATGCAGACTTTCGTCCGCGTCCAGGCTGCTAAACGCCTTGCCGCGCTCGGCGGAACCGTCCCTGAAATGTCGGACATCCCACGGCGCCGCCCCAAGGCTGACAGAGAGTGAACAACGTACTGATCGACACGTCTGTGTGGGTAGACCATTTCCGCCGACGCAGCGAAACTCTCGTTGATCTGATCACCACCGATCAGGCGCTTACCCACCCGCTCGTGCTCGTTGAACTGGCCTGCGGTACTCTGCCAGCGCCGCGGGCACGCTCGCTTCACGACATCGGCCTGCTGCGGCATGTCCAGCAGGCGACATGGAGCGAGGTCATGCAGTTCATCGAAAGAGAGCAACTGTATGGTCAGGGTTGTGGCGGCGTCGACCTGACGCTGCTGGCCTCGACCTTGATGACCCCGGGCGCCCAGATCTGGACACTGGACAAGCGGCTCGCCACGCTCGCTCGCCGGCTCGGCGTTGGCTACCGGAGGAAGGCGCATTGAATGTTCGTCCGTCAACGACTTTGCTCACGCGCTTACTGCCACGCCGGACGTCCTCTAGGGCAAAAGTTGACTGCTCCATAGTGGGGGCTCGTGTGCGTTTCACGAATGTAGGTCGAACTCTTCTTTGGGCAAGCTTAGCAATGCATCCGGGCAACACGTCGCACAGCCAGTACTTCAGGCAGAACTTCCCCCGCCATTCAGAACTCCGTCTCTGTAACCACGTGTCGCGCGCAGTTATAAATTGATACAGCAACGCAGTTAGGAGTTGATACACCTCGTTGTAGGGTTGCTCCTTTTG
>NZ_JBFUPM010000025.1:0-85932 GCF_041355255.1 Paraburkholderia sp. RCC_158
GATTCTCAGCTGAAACCTCCACCGCCTTCAATCTCCCGCCTCAAATCCCCCATACACCAGATTCGAGCTTAGCTCGGTTTTTCGGACCCGCGATGCGTCGAAGCGCAATGTGCTGGCTGAAATCACTGCTCTGTGCACATACATCGCGCTTCTATGCTCCGCTCCGAGGCCAGCCCAGTAGCGAGGCGCGACCAATGTAAGTCGTCCGTCTGCTGCCAAGTTTCGAGCGTAGGTAGATTATTATTGGTGGCAGGTAAATCGAGGTTAAAGGGAAGCGATGGAAGCATTAAAAATTATTGAGCAGGACGGCCGCTACATCTGGGTCGCGCATCCCGCGACCACGAACCCAGGCGGGGTTGGATTTTCGCCGATCAGTTTTTCGACGGAGGACGCCGCAAAGGCGGATTGGGACATCTACCTTAGATCGCCAGGCGACGGCAAGGGACGAACTCTTCGTACAAGAGAACAGATTGAGACACTTCTTCGCGTCGCAGCCGAGACATCCCCGGAATGTAACGGCGCGTCTCTGCCCTCGCCTCAATGGCAGAAGGAAGACGCAAGCGGCTGTAACTGGTACGTCGACATGGACACCGGCGACCCTGTCAAGTGTTTGAAGTATTTGGAGAGCGCCATAATAGGGCTGCAGGCCGCTTACAACCTCATCGACAAAGTAGCGTAGCTCGGCAAGCCGTTAGAAGTCGAATCGCGCGTGTTCCCCTTCAAGACCGCGCTGCGTCGGGTCGTTCACGGCGCGGCCTGTAACTTACTGCGGGGAAGCTAGCGCCGCATTACAACAGGCATACGCGGTTACCTTCCAAGATACCGGTCAGGATTGACTATAAGCTGTCGCCGCATGCCTCGCGAGTCCGTTGCGTGAAAGCGTTCCTGAGACGAACATTCTGGATGGAGTGAGGTCACCCCGCGGAGGTCATCATGCAAGAGCTAGCACTGGTTGGAATCGATCTCGGAAAGCATACGTTTCACTTACATGGCCAGGACGCATCGGGGAGGCAGGTGTTTCGGAAGAAAATCGGCCGGTCCCAAGTTTTGGCTTTTTGCTCCCGTCTGCCTGCCTGCACCATCGCGATGGAGGCTGGTGGCGGTGCACATTTCATGGCGCGCCAGATCGCCCTCCTTGGCCATCAGGTAAAAC
This sequence comes from Paraburkholderia sp. RCC_158, assembly GCF_041355255.1. NCBI lineage: Bacteria > Pseudomonadati > Pseudomonadota > Betaproteobacteria > Burkholderiales > Burkholderiaceae > Paraburkholderia > Paraburkholderia sp. RCC_158. The sequence continues at coordinate 1,154 of NZ_JBFUPM010000025.1, forward strand.
TCATATCTCCCCGGTTCGTGCGCCCTTTCGTTAAAAGTATCAAAAACGACTTCATGGATGCAGAAGCGATTTGCGAGGCAGCATCTCGGCCGTCGATGCGCTTTGTCACGCCTAAAAGTGAGTCGCAACAGTCGTTATCAGCCTTGCATCGGACCCGACAGTCGTTAATGCAGGAGAGGATACGCACCGGCAATCAGATTCATGCATTTTTGCTGGAGTTCGGCATTGTTATGCCGCGCGGCACTGACATCAAAAAACGTTTGGCTGCCGTGCTTGCCGAACACGATCTGCCAGCGCCGATGATGACCCTGCTTCTACGATTGCGTGATCATTCTGAATATTTGCGAAATCAGATAATGGGCATCGAAAAAGAACTGAGCGCCCAGTTGTCCACCGACGAGTTGGCGCAAAGGTTGCTGACCGTTCCGGGCATCGGACCAATCACTGCTAGCGCCCTCATAGGCGAAATGGGCGACGGCTTGCAGTTCGCATGTGGCCGTGATTTCGCCGCATGGCTCGGGCTTGTCCCTCAACAAATTAGTACTGGCGGCAAAACAACCCTGCGAGGTGTTAGTCGACGGGAAGGCAAGCCGATTCGGACTTTGCTTGTTTTATGCGCAAGGTCCTATATCCTGAGAGTGAACAAGGAGAGCGGTCGGTTAGCGGACTGGGTGCGGTCCCTGATGGCGCGACGACATGCCAATATCGTTGCCTGCGCTCTCGCCAACAAATTGGCCCGCATCGCGTGGGCGGTGGCGACCAAGAAGGCCCCGTTTCAACCATATCCGTCTGTCATGCCGGGCTGACCGGCAGACTGTATCATTCATGCGTTTGCAACCGCCGATGATGAGGTGGACGGCATTACGACGCGACTGCAGCCCGGAAAAAAAGTGGCTCTCGAAGCCGATCATTAAAGGTCCGTCGCGCGAAACGTTCATCCGCGGCTGTACGGCGCAACGGCCGTTGCATGCTATCTGCGTCGTGGAGTTGAACGGCTCGACGCGTTGGCGGGCATTCCAAAAAATTTCTGTGGCTTCTGAAGCCGGTCAAGTTTTCGGAAACGTCAAAGCGAAGTTCAGATCTTCGATTAATGATAGCTTGGTGCCCCTTGTGGGCACTTTTTGTTGCTTCGCGCATCGCTGGGAGTTCGAGCGGCCGCTTGGAATCGCCGAGTTCGAAAGGTCAAACCGTATACGTCCACCTAGACCATGTGCGGCCGATGCCGCCGCAGTGCCAAGCGTATGGGACAACGAATTTATGGTGCTCGGATCAAGTCAGCGAGACCCGGCATGGGAATGCTGGTCAAATGCCGCCAGAAGCGTCATTACCTCCTGACGCAATTCGTCACTTTCGCCCGTAATCGAACCACTTCCCTTCGCCTTCCGAATCGCTTCCCACGTTGTGATGAGGGAACTTAGCTCAATGAGCAGGCCCTCTGAAATGAATGGAAGTTCAGTGTTCATTGAAGTCTTAACGGCACGGGAAATATAGACTTTAGAGACCGAAATCGTTTTTTCGCAGTTTATGACAGTCTCGCTTGTCTCGCCGCTGCTGCCCGGACAGCTTTTACCTGGCGGTTTCAAGGGTGAAGCGCAACAGAGGGATTAATGTTTAGAACTTTGAGGTTGACTTGCTGATGCGAGGGTCGCGGCGAAGACCTCGAATGGTGAATGGAAGTTGTGAGTTGCACGAGGCCGGCTATTCAGACTGTCGGCGATGGCGTCGAGTTCGTCTCGACTGTAGACCGAAAGGTCGGTGCCTTTGGGCAGATACTGTCGCAGCAGCCCGTTGGTGTTTTCGCAAGTGCCGCGTTGCCAGGGACTGTGCGGGTCGCAAAAGTACACGTTCACGCCGGTTGCGGCCGTGAGCTCCCTTGTGGCGCGACATTTCTTTGCCCTGGTCATAAGTGAAGCTCTGCCGCAGTGGCGCGACAATCGAATTGAGTTTGGCGGAGAAGCCTGCCAGCGCCGAAGCTGCGGTGGCGTCTTCCATCTTTGCGAGCAGCACCAGGCGGCTGGTCCGTTCAACCAGAACGCCGACCGAGGACTGGTTGCCCGCGCCCTTGATGAAGTCGCCTTCCCAGTGTCCGGGCAGCAGTCGGTCCTCGATTTCGGGCGGCCGCACATGAATACTGACCATGTCGGGAATCTGTCCGCGTCGGTCTGTGCCGCGTGTACGCGGCATGCGCGTGCTGTGACCACGGCGCAGGCAGGCAATGAGCTGACGGCGCAGTTCGCCGCGCGGCTGGGCGTAGATGGCCGTGTAGATGGTTTCGTGCGAAACCTGCTGGGTCGGGTCGGTCGGATACATACGTTTCAGTGTGCCCGATATCTGCTGGGGTGACCATTTCCACTCAAGCAGGGTGAGAACGATACGCCAGCAGACGCTTTGCAGGCAAAGCTTTGTGGGGGGGCGCCCCGCGCTGCGGCGTGAGGCGCTGAGCGCTTCGGCCGGTACCGATGCGTAGCCTGCGGGAGAGCTGTTTCGCGTCAGTTCACGGCTAACGGTGGCCGGCGAGCGCCCGAGTATCCGGGCCATGGCCCGGATACTCGAACCCTGCAGATGCAGGCTTGCAATGGTCAGGCGCTCTTCAGGTTGTAGTTGCTGGTACTGGGTTCTTTCGTGCATCGCAACACCTTATACGAAACGGTGTTGCACTTCAGATTTGAGGCCGCCCCTTGAATCCCTTCCAGCTCGCCAGAGAGACCGTGAGAGACATGAGGCGAACACAACCGACCGGTTGGGTCGGTTAAGAATTCTGCCATTTCGAGGCGTACAGATTAAAAAAAGAGCCGCATTACGCCCCGGTCATCTGAGGCGTCGCCTGACGCGACTGCTGACCCGCGACACTCAGGACCCGGTTACCAGAATAACGCTACGTTAGTCACAACTAGGACCGAAGGGCTCTTCTAACGTACTTTGTCGGCGGTTACCCTTGTCGCTGCCCATTTTGCAGCAATGTCAGAAAAAGCGCGTTCGGCGCTGGTCCGAAGCGCATCTGCGTCCATACCCATCTGATGAGCTTTGAGAATGTGATATTCGACGAACTTGTTAGCCTCGACGAAATGTTCTATGTCTCCTCCCCCGCAGGGCCACCGTACACGTAGAGTGAACATATGCACATCCGAACTGTGTGTCGACGACAATGAATCGACGACACACCCCGATCTGAGGTCAAGCACATATTGGTTCTGCCTGGAAGTAGCAAACTGCGGAAGCGTTCCCAAGAACGCGACGATCGGATTGAGTCGCTGCATGTATTGGCCCCGAACCTAGTTTTATCATTTCGGCACCGTGGAATCCTAGGGCGACCAAGGGATCGCAGATGCTCGAGTTTTCCGCGATCATCGCATAATTAAGCAAACGACGAAATTCCAGCCTACTTCACTGATTGTTTGCGGCTTAGCAGATTTATTACAGCTTTACTGTTAACAAAAGCATTGCCTCCATGGCATCTGTACTATTGATAAAATCTGTTATCAATAGTAGCCTTCGCGAACGGTGAGCTTTTTCGGGGATGACATGACGCGGCTGGCAGTCAATGGCGCGAGCGGACAAATGAACCTGCTCACGCAACACGATTCTGAGACTGGCCGCCTGTGCCGCTCGCTGCAGTTGAGCGCGACCGAGGATGGTAAAAGCGTGCTCCTGATCGAGACCGATGAGCGGAAAGTCGGTACCCAGCGGGAATATCGCTTCGAAATTACGACGGGTGAACTGATTGCGCTGGTCCGCGCGCACGGCGCTGAGCTCCCAGGAGAAAACCATGTCCGTGCTGCCGAATCGGATTGAACCGGGCCAACGCCTGTCCGATGCGCAGTTCCGTCAGCTGGCGGACGTACCGGCGGAAGCGGAATGGTTTGCCAATCTGGACAATCCGCGCACGCGTCGGGCCTACCGGATCGACCTGCTCGACTTCATGAGCTTTACCGGCATCACCAGGCCCGACGACTTCCGCATCATCACCCGCGCGCACGTGCTGGCCTGGCGCAAAGTACTTGAAGAGCGCGCGCTGTCAGGTGCAACGATTCGGCGCAAGCTGGCCGCGCTCTCCTCCCTCTTCGAATATCTCTGCGAAAGAAACGCGGTGAGTTTCAATCCGGTCAAGGGTGCGAAGCGCCCGAAGGTTGACAGCAACGAAGGAAAGACGCCAGCACTGGGCGACCATCAAGCTCGTGCATTGCTTGATGCACCGGGCTCCGCCTCGCTCAAAGGCAAGCGCGACCGCGCGCTGCTGTCGGTGCTGCTTTATCATGGGCTGCGTCGCGAGGAACTGTGTCTGCTGAAAGTCAGCGACATCCATGCGCGGCGCGGGGTGCCGCACCTGCGAATCCAGGGCAAGGGCAACAAACTGCGTTATCTGCCGCTACATGCGGGCAGCGCCGAACGGATCCATCTCTATCTCGAAGCTGCCGGCCACGGCAAAACTCCTGACGCGCCGCTGTTCCAGCCCGTCCGACGCGGGGTGGGTCAAGGGCTGACCGCCGATGGCGTCTACAAAATCGTCTTGAGCTATGCAGCCACCGCGGGAATCGAACTGCAAGGGTTTAGCGTCCACAGTCTGCGAGCCACAGCAGCGACCAACGCCCTGGAGCATGAAGCTGATATCGCCAAGGTCCAGGAGTGGCTCGGTCATGCAAATATCACCACCACGCGGATCTATGACCGACGCCAAAGCCGCCCCGAAGAATCCCCTACATTCCGGGTCACTTACTAGGCGCACGCGCACCCTCCGCCCCCCCAGACGACGCCCGCGGGATCCGGTGTTCTTACCTGGAAGTCAAGTCTGCAAACCCGCTTATTCGCGCCAGACATTCGCCGCGACTCGTCGGCTTTTGCGGTTATACGCTCACTGGATTACACCGATGTCCTACGCGGCGTTTCTACCAATCATTGTTGCTTTGCGGTCAAGTTGTTCTGCATATCGCCGTTATACGTGAAAGGCAGACATTCGCATTGATGGGCAAACAGCGTGCTTCGGCAACAACAGAATATACCAACGACGGCTCCACGGGCTCGCCCCTTGCGCATTTGCGTATTGCGCTTCTGGCAACGGTGTTGGCCATTGCATCGGCCTGCATCCCGATCTTTACCGCGCTAGGTGTCTTTTTCGTACCGCGAAGCATCAGTTCACCTTCTCGTCGTCGCCGTGATGGCCGCAAAGGCAGCGAACGCGCCGCTGGGGTCAGCGGTCATGCGTCGCATTGTAATTTGATCGGGTTTCCACACAACCTGAACCGAAAGCGGCCCAACAGGTCCAGGTTGCTGTTGTGTGTCCCAAAACCGTCGATAGCAAACCTGACTCCTTTTGCCCTCAGGGAGTCGAATATGGCTGCCGTCCGAGCACTTTCGCCAAGCAAAAACCGCTCTGTCAGTTCCAGGACGAGACTCACACCCGCCGGCAATCCGTCGGCCAAGGTTCCTATCTGTGTGACGAAGCCCTTCCGCTCGAGGTCTGCCGGCGCGACGTTGACCGAGATTCGCAGCGGAATCGCGGGCAGTCTCCGGCTCATCTCGGCGACAGCCGTATTCATTACGAACTCTGTGACTTCCACGAGTATGTCACTTGACTCCGCCTCTTCCATGAACGAGGCCGGGCTTATTATTGCACCCCACTTCGGGTGATGCCATCGCAGCAACGCCTCAACCCCGGGCCAGTTCCCGGCTGACGATGTCGACAATCGGCTAATAGACAACATGGAACTCCTTGCGACGAAGTCCTTGGCGAACGGCGTTCAGCAGGAGCCGGCGCGGCGCGAAGGCAAGCAGATAGGCCGGTGCAATGAGGCTGTCCAACAATAGTTCGACACCCAGGCCTGCCAGCCTGTATTTCCACTGTTATGCCGGAAATAAAAGCAGCGGAGGACGACACAAGGATGGCAAACGGCCATTTCCTCGATCCCACCCCGTCGAATAGGTATCTTTGGGCGTGGACGCCGGGACAAACATCCCTGCAGCGTTCAGTAGCCCGCTGTCACTGACCGGCGTTATGGAGCCATTCCGGGATCGGCGTATTCGCGCCATCCGTCAGCGTCGGATACATACTCCTCACTTGGGGGTGCGGACAGCCAAGGTATCCTAATGCGCCATTAGGTCAGCAACGTTCAGGAATGACTGTGCTGTCAGCGTTTGGCATTAGTTCGTCGCCAGGTAAAAACCGCACAGACGGCGAAGGAAACCCAAAATACTCCGAGCGACAACGCGGCCACCATTTGAGCACTGATGCCACTTCCTTCCAGAAAAATTCGTGTAATTGCGGTGCATGCGCCGGCGCACGAGAAGGATGTCACGAGCCATAAAAAGATTTCAAGCGCGGTCCAGGTCCACTTGGTACGCCTTCGATTCCTTGGGCCTATTTCTGCACCCGCATGCGATAGATGTTCCGCAAGGAGGTCGACATAGATTGCGGAGGCTTGCTGAGGGTTTCCCCCAGCGTTGACAAACGCACTGCCCCAGATCTCGTCGCGACGAATTCCGCTTTCGAATTCCCGAACCGCTTCCCCATATAATTTTTTGACTTCGTCCATAGCGTCTAGTGCTGCCCCAATACGGCAGCCCCCTTTGTTGTGCGTGGTTATAGTTTTTGTCCATCAACGCCGGCCGTGTTTGCTGACCAGCGGTGAGAATTGTAATCGGAGGCTGGCCAATTGCGGAAAGACTTAATCATGAATGCGACAGCCTTCGGGCGCATGTAGAGAGTCATTAGCTACCGGCGGAAGCGCTTTAATTGCCTTGATCCTTCCGGGCATTGTCAAGTTACCGAGAGCGGGACGGGACGACGGCAGGTGACGACTATCAGAAAGCGGCCGACGGATTTTGAGTGAGTTCGACGAATTCTCGCCATGCAACGAACTGAGCAGAGAGTTGTTTGCGATAGATTGAAGCGCGCAGTAGGTGGCGTTTAAGCGCCAAATGTTGCCGGATCGGCCCCAAGCACCAGAGAAATTTTTGTGTGCGTTCAGGGTCGCGAAAGCCGCGCATGCGACGCTCGCGTTCGCGTGTCGGTTGGTGGCTATTCTCTGCGCGGTTGTTCAGCCGAGCTGCCGCTTTGACAAACACGTGCTTCACATTCGCAAGCTCCGGGATCTCGGCTTTTGCCGCCGGATAGCTGCGCGATCAGTGACGATCTTCCGCGGCACCGGGCTCAAACGCAGCACACGCTTGAAGAAGCGTTTGGCGGCAGCCTTGTCGCGCAGCTTTTTGCACCAGAATGTCGAGTTCGGCGCCATGCTCGTCAACCGCACGCAACAGCAGATACGGTTCGCCACGCGGGGTGACGAACATCTCGTCGAGGTGCCACGTGCTACCCGGCTTGCTGCGCGCGCCTTTCGCCCGGAGACTCACCGGCCTGATGACCGTAGGAATCGTTGATCGCCTTGAAGTGATCGAGATCAAGCGCGAGCAGCGAGAAAGGCGCGCCTCCCCGTTTTGCCCGCGCAATCTCCGTCTCGACGCGTTCGATGAACTGGCGCCGGTTCGCCACACCCGTCAGTGGGTCAGTCGCGGCCAGATTTTCGAGCTTCTGGTTGGCCCGCTGCAGTTCCTGCAACGCTCTTTCGGTGCGCGCCATCGCCTCGGCGAGCCGGGCCACCAGTTCTTCCTGACTATAGATGGTCGCAAATGAGCGCGTGGTCTGAAAGGCCTGAACGACGCCGTAGCTGAGCAGGAAAAACCCGGCGGCAAACATCGAGTGCCCGAGCCACAACATGTCATTCCACGGTCTGGCGATGATGAAGGCGAGCGAAGCCAGCGCGAACGATGTGACCGATATCCCGAAGATCACCATCAGCGGCGAACGGATCCGGCGCAGCAGCAACGCACTCACGTTCAGGGTCGAGAAGACGAGCGCACCGCCCTCCATCGACAGTCGCACTGCCAGACTGCCCGCGAGCGGAGAATTCTCGATGACCGCCATCGCAACGTCGATGAGCAGCAAAAATCCAACCCATTTCGCCCAGCGGCGCGCGTTAAGGCGCTGTCCCATATCGTCCGGCGGCCGGTCATACGACAGCAGTCCGGCCAGCAGCTGCACCGACATCAGCAGGCGCGACGCAGGTCCATAGAGCAGGAACAGCCAGATATTGTGATGGGCAAGCCCGGCAAAGGCGCCATGCGGTGCGTAGACCAGCACGAAACCGAAGAACCCGAGGGTCAGCCAGCGGAACAGCGGTTCGCCCGACGAGAGATAACAACGCCAGGTGACGAACAGGTCTTCGAGCATTGCCGCCGCAATCGCGATTTCGTGGAACCCGTGATTCTCGAATCGGAGCGACGGGTCCTGAAAGAAATACAGATAGGCAACGAGGTAAGCCGGCGCCAGCGCGAATCCGGCCAGCAAGACACGCGCGTAAATCCGTGTGGCAAACCGGACCGCTACGGGCGGCTCGTCGATAACCACGCTTGCGCTCACGAGCCACTCCAACAATGGGTCGCGGACGACGGGACGTATCCTGTCGGGCTGGCTTATTCCTCAGGCTATTGGGAGTATATGCGCCGTTTTGCAGATTGGCGTGTTTTGACGTTCGCTTTCTCTCCAAGGCGCTGTGCGGCGTCGACCGCAGATCTAGCGTCCGTTCCTGGTTGCAGTTAATCAAGCAAACGGCGATCGAATGCAAGCACGGCACACTGAATGCAAGCACGGTTGCAATTGATCCGGGCACGCGCGCGCCGTCAGTTGCAGATATTTCGAGCGGGAAACTGCTCCATTTCAAGTCCGGCCGGTTTCAAATCCAAGTCGCTACACCTACCAAGGCAAGTGGGACAGTAAGAAAGACTTCGATGGAAGCGCTCACTGCATCATGGCATTCGGGGCAGGCACTGACGGTTACGGAGACCATGTCCTTGTCCGTCGCGGGCGCTCCCGCCACCGTGCATCGGAAACTGACGAACCTGAAGAAGCAAGGGCTGGTTTCCGTGCACGAAAGCGACATAGATCTTCGCGTCAGGATGCTGGTTCCGACTCGCAGAGCGCTGGATTATTTCGAAAGGCTAGCTGCCTGCCTAGAAGATGCGAAGTTAGGGTAGAGGCTCAGCCAACCGTCGTAGTTCGGCCTGCTCCTGCGAGCAGAAGTCCATGTGGCACGCCAGTTAAACGATCAGAGATGGATAATCCGTTCTGGCCATGCGCAGGGAGCCTGTGTGCCACTTATGCTTCCGTGCGCCTAAAATGCGCTACGGTGACGTCATCAACGAAGTCATCGAACAAGCCATCAAGGAACAGACCACATGAAAAACGACAAAAATCTGTACAACGAAGCCCAACTCGACAATGCAGACAAGCTGCGTCAGCGCTCGTACAGCATACCGGGACAGAAGGCCAGTGCACCGCCAAGCCGGTTTTCACGCATTGGTGGGCTTGTCGCCATCGTCATTTCTATCGCCATCATTGTGCTGGCTGTCGCAAGTCTCATCTTTCACTGACCCATGACCGATAAAACTCGGCAAGATCGCGTTCTGCTGTCACGAGCCGCAAGACCCCGCGTAGCGCGTCCTGTTCTTCGCGTAATGCACGAGCGGCATCGCGCTCAGCGAGCAACTCTTTCAATTGGTCGGCGGTGATCGTAACCTCGATTAGCATACTGCTTGGACCAATATGCCAAGGGCACGTTCAGCTAACGCGGAGATATTCCCGCTTTGTATGTCGCCGGATCGCAGTAATGTTATCGCCGTCGAGCAGCGCGTGCAGCAACTCGGCTGTCATCGTTACGACCTCGGCCTCGTTGTCCGGCCTGATGAAGTGGCTCGTTTCCAATCGTTTGATCATCAGCCAGAAACCGCTACCATCCTAGAAGAGAATCTTGATTCGGTCACGACGCCGGTTCCCGAAGATGTAAAGAGAGGAATCATCGGGTTCAATTGCATTGACTGCTCGACGAGGATTGACAGGCTGTTCATGCCGTAGCGGAAATCGACAGGGCCACGGTGCAGGTAGACGTTCAGCCTTTCGTCGAGCCTGAACACGGCAACCTCCCTAGGATCTGAACTACGGTCGTCAGTTCGTCGATGGTCGCGATCGAGCTGCCCAGCTCAAGTTCGACGCCGTTCGATAGACGCACATGGAGCGCCAGAGACATCGTCATCAAGGGGTGCGTAGCAGATTCGGGTTGATATCGTGCTCCATGGCTGTTCTGGCAATCGATATGCCTCGCTTCAGACACAGACGGATGAGTTCATCACGCGCTTCGTCATCGTATTCGCGTCGGCCATCGCGCTTTTTCGACGATCACCAAACGGCTTCGCAAATCGTTTTTATCTGCCATCGGTGCCAATTCTCTAAGTGTCCACGTGGACACGTAGCATTAGAGTGCAGCGATTTCTACACAAGGGCGTCGCTCATGGACCGCGTCCAATAAAACGATCTCCGTGTTCGGGTCCAGACATGGCGGCCACAATTGAGTATCGGGCCGTCAGCGTTTTGCGGCTAGCCCCACGGATGTGTTCGCCCAAAGCCCCAATAGCGGGCAAGCTGCCGCGTGATGCACGGAAATGTCTCGCGATACGCCTCGATGATCTTTTGGGCATCTACGCGTTCATAAAGGTCTGCGTGGGCGGGGGATTTGCGTTTCGGTGAGGCCATAAGAGTGTGCTTATTTAAAGGTGAGAAAACTGAGCCGCTTGATCTCACGCATAGGTTGATTCCATTTTGAGCATGGCCGGACCACAGCGTCTTCGTAAGTGTTCGATGTCCCACGGTTCTCACAGTTCATCTTCCGTAGAGTCATAAAAAAAGCGGGTGTAGTTCAAAACAGAACGATAAAAGATAGCGCATCGACTATTCGATGCCGGGGACAGTGATGAAGAACCAGCAAACGTGCATCAGGGCCACTGGCCAAGTTGCATCGTCAGGCGCAGTGGCTGCCGTCAGCAACACATCTGGCCACGGTGCGACGCGACAGGGTCGCGCTCCAGCCCTCGATGCCCAGTACATGCCGATCACTTTTTCATCGGAAGTCGGAAGACTTCGTCGAGAAATTCCGCGCAGACCTCTGTCCTCACGGGGACGAAGATCGGTCTTGTGTCCCCTGACCCAGTACGGCTGAAGTCAGGCAAAAAAGCTTCCTGCCATACCTGCTACATGCCGGCGCTCATGTAGCTGGATAACCGTGCGCCTTTAAACTGGAGACTGACCATGAAACGCAATGTCATCACAGCAGCAGTCCTCTCGCTGGCTTCCGTCGCCGCCTTTGCTACGGGTACGAATTCGAGCTCAAGCTCGACCTCGGGCGGCTCGACCGCTGCCGCCGTGATCGGCTTTGGACACTTTACGGCAACCGACGCCGGTGCTGCAAACGGCCACGCTTCGGCCACCGCAGGCTCAGGTTTTGGCTCCACGGGTAACACGACCAACGCAACGACGAGCCACATCAACACATCGCAGGTCGGCGGCTTCGGCTTCGGCGGCTCTACCGCGGGGGGCATGTCGGGTGCCGACGCAGCCGCGAACGCGTGGAGCAAGCTCGGCAACGGATGGCATTAAGCGTTCCGGCTGCATAGGTGCCAGCCCTGAATTCGGGGCACCAGGAGTCAGTTCGCAGGAATGGGATGCTGTTGAACTCCACGATAACGAGCATGACTCTTTCACAGTCTGATAAGGAGTACATATCATGAAAATCAGAATAACCGCTGCTGCGCTGCTCTCTCTCTGTTCCGTTGTCGCGATGGCTGGGACAGGAACGAATTCCAGCTCGAGTTCGAGTTCGGTTGGCCAAACCTCCGCGGCCGTGTCGGGCTCCGGCTTCTTCCAGGCAACCGACTACGGCGCGGCAAACAGTAACGCGCAAGCGCTCGCAGGTGGCGGTTTCGGCGTGACCGGCAACGCCACGAACGCGTCGACCAGCCATACCAACACCTCGACGGTTGGCGGATATGGCCACGGCGGATCGTCCGCGACGGGGCTCTCCGGCGCGGGTGCGGCGGCCAACGCATGGAGCTCGCTCGGGCGCGGCTGGCGCTAGCCGACCCGTTAGAGGCGGCGTCTGCAGAGATCATTGGTCGAACTGGACCCGCCTCGTTTACACCCATAAGAACTATAAATCGTGCTCTGGAATCGCTTGTCGTTGATTGCTGTCGCGGCGTTCCACTTTATTTCGGGAGACTTACAATGACTAGGACCACCTTGTATCTGGCATGCGCAGTTCTGCTTTGTGTTGCGCACGCCGCTTATGCCGATACGACCGCAAATTCATCGTCGGGCTCGATCTCGGGTTCAAGTTCGGTCGGCATCGGCCAGGGCGGCGGCTCCAGCCTGAACAACATCGGAACCTCTTCGAACTCTTCGGCCACCACGAGTTCGAACGCGTCGTCGGTTGGTGGCATCGGACGAGCCACCGCGTCGGGCGGCTCCTCGAACGTCAGCGTGTCGGTCACGGTGCCGGCACTGACGGCATCGACTGGAGCAGGCACGACGGGGGGCAGCGCAACCGACGCTGCCAGCAAGGCCGCCTCGGGCGCAGGATCGAGCGCGTATGATACGAGGGCGACAGTCGACTACAACCAGAGCTCGTACTCCGTGCGAACGACACCGAGCATCGCGGCGCCAGCGCTCACGACGACGCTCTCCGATACCTGTATGGGCTCCACGAGCTTCGGCGTGTCGGTTACCGGCTTCGGCCTGACAGGTGGTACGACGCAGGTTGATCAGGCGTGCGTTCGGCGACTGGATGCGCGCGAGTTCCGCGCGATGGGGCTGACGGATGTCGCGCTGGCGCTGTTGTGCCAGAGCGACGCCAATCGCAAGGCTGTCGAAGCCACCGGCCATCTCTGCCCCGGCACCATCGCGCCCCTTGCCCACGCAGTCGATGCTCCGCAGTATTCGGATGACGAAAAATATCGTGACCCGCTCGTCCGCACCCGACTTGGTCTGCCTGTCGTCGCCGCGGCCAGCGAGCGCACGACGGATCCGAGGGCTCAGCCCGCAGCAGAAAAAGTCAAGGCAGTGCCGACTCCGACGAAGGTCGAACATGATGAGATTGCTGACGCCAAGTCAATGTCGGTCATGCACGACAACATCAAAGTCTCGCTGGCGAAATAGCGTCGCTGGGTGCAATGGCACCTGCACCATGAAAAGGAGATGTGCTCATGCCTTCTCTTCATTTCAAAGGTTGGTTGTTGTCGATAGCCCCGAAAAGGCCAACCCTCGTTTTCCGGTCGAGGCGCCGTATGAAGAGTCATCTCTCGGTTGTGATGCTGTCGCTCGCCGCAGTCGCCGGCGCCAACGCGCAGATAACAGCACCCGCCCTAGCAATCTCCGCGAGCAACGCGGCGGGTTCGCAGGTCACGCCCAACACCCTGCCCTTCGCCTTGCTTGCCTGGAAGGGTGCGATTCCGCTCAAGGTCTCGGAGGGTGGTAAATGCCTCTTGGTCGCGCGCCGGGGACCGCAGATTGTGGCCGTCGAACTGTCGCCGCTCAACGACGGCCCAACGGTGGTGGGATGGTCGACCAGGGAAATCGACATGGATACCGCCACGTCCAGATGGGGCTATGTCGCGCCGAAATGGGCTTCGGATGAGGCGCGGTTCGGCAACCCGGTAACTGCATCGATCGCCGCCTCCAGTAAAACTGTCGCGAAGGAAAGCGCCACGCCCGCAACTTTTTCAAGCTCCGGTGCGCAAAGCAATGCAAGCGTTCAAGCACGCGACCGGGCTGCCGAGGAAAGCGAATCGAGCGAGACGGTGACGGTCAACGGCAAGGCCTACCGGAAGTACAGCCATTTCAAAGCTGCTTCGACCGGGCTTCTCGAGGCCGTCCAGGATGAATACATCTGTCAATGAGGGCGTCGTACGACTACCAGTCGCAGTTGGACAGAACGGGCAGATCGGGCCGCTTCCGATATAAAATAAGACCGCCTTTGCGCGGCGTGTAAAACGCATAACGATGTCAGGCGTGACGCAGGGCTTCCTGCGGACGGGATGGCTTTAACTAAAAGCATCTTTACCGGTGGGAATCAGTTGCTGGGTTGGCTGATTGACGCTGGAGCACCGATCGACGGGGATCCACGGCTGGGCTATCCCCCGATTTTGCAAAGCCTGTGGACGCCCGGCACGTTGGATTTCTTCATTGCCCGGGGCGCGAATGTGAATGCGCAAGGCGGTCAACGTCGCAGTACCGCTCTTCATATAGCGGCCGTTCAAGGGCTTCTGCCACATGTAAGGACACTTTTGGTGGCCGGCGCCGATGCGAATATTATTAACAGCGACGGCGATACTGCGCTAACATTGGCCGCCCGGTACGGCAAACTGGACGCCGTGCGTCTTCTCCTCGAATCTGGTGTACAGCTACATCGTCCGTTCGACCGAAATTATCTATCTTCGAACGTTTGGCAGCATCGATTGCTTACTATGAAAGTCTTCCCTCAGACGACCGGAAAAGAGTCGAGCTACTCGACTACATCGAAGTCGACCGTCTGCTGCGGGAAGCGGAAGAAAACGGCTCATGGACGATTGACCTTGCAACTGGTGAAATACTAGAGCGCTAGCTTGATCTGCTAAGGATGGTTTGCCGGGGCTGCCTGCCTGCCCGCTTGACGACTACTGCGCGGCTCGACAAATTACAAAGGGCGCCGAAGCGCCCTTTGTACTTCATTCTTTCCCAGATCTTATACACCTCATCCCCGTCGCGCTTTCCGACACCGACCACCGAGACCTTGAATCCGACTGAGTACCGCAGACGGTTTGCGCAGACCGATATCTGACCAGCTTGGATAGGTCCCGGGCGCGCCCAGCGTGAACGACACCGCAGGCTGAACGTGATTTATTTTCCGTTTTCTCAAGCGCCCCTATCAGGCATCTGCGCTGCTCCGACAGGTCGGGATCTCATCAGGTCCCCGATCTGACAAATGCAGGTCCTTTTTGTTCCACACGCAGGCAGTGGGCTGTACTGGTTTTTGACATAACGCCTGACCTCGCCTGACGGACTCCAGATCCCGTATGCAATGCTATGCTGATTCCATTCCACTACGGAAAAATCGCAATGGACATTAGCTGGCCGGTCATGGGTGTGACATTGGTGGTGATGGGTATTCACTGGTCGATGGAACGGGGTGCGCGCAAACAGCGCGAACAGCGCATCGCCCGTCTGCGGCGTCCCGCGGTACCGCTTGTCCAGGAACTGCATTGCCCGCACTGCGACCACGTCATCAGTGATGCAGATTTCGGACGTCAGCACGTCCCGTTCGTCCCGCCAACGCGGCGTGATTCACCTTACTTCCGTCGAGATCGCGACGCGACGTGAATATGCCATGCATACGCAAGGCGCCTGACGGCTCTGAATCATGAAAGAGCCCTGTTTTCAAGGGTCTTTCGAGAGTGCTCCAACCGAAAGCGACCTGTTTTCGTATAGCTTTTTAAATTTTCCGCACGACCTGTTCGCACACTGAAAAACCTGTGCTAATGTAGTTCCGCTTCTCGCGTCCCTGACGCATCGACCTACGATCTGGCCTTGAGCCAAGTCCGATTCTTTATGACGCCGGGGTATCCCGGCCGCAGTCATCGCTTACGGCAAGCGCATCGGATTGATCCGCCCTGCGCAGCCCCCTGGGCGACAAAATTTTCCTGAGTGCTTCGGCGGGCTCCCGTAGTCCGTCCATCGAAAACGCACTCATTCCCTGCATCACGGGGCTCACCCGTGCATCACCGTTTTATCCGGGCATGACCCGGGCACACCCATTCCAGCTCTGCGTCCAACGAGTCGCCCATCTAGCGCATCGCGCGCACGCTCCCCGTTCGCTGTGCCGACAGCGAATGCATGCGAGCCCCGCACGATGACTTCACCGCCTTCCGCGACCCGCCCGCCGGGAACGCTCAACGAAGGTCACCGCATGGATTCTGCAGCGTCACTGCTTCGCCCCGCGGAGCAGTGACGCTCTTTCGAACACCCCTGTCGCCCGCGTCAGTCAAGGCGCCCATCTACCGACGTGATAGTTACGCGCCAGTCAGCGCGTCGAACCGGCCAACCGGCGAACGACAAACGACCTGATCGGCATGCAGTACCCCGGCCACGCGAAACCCACCTCCAGGTGGCGGCCACCCCTCCCTAAACGGAAGCAGGACCCGGCTCGCTGGAGCGCACCGGCACGACGCAAAAAGCACTGAATCAACCACGAACCATCCCAACAGAAGATGACTATGAGCAAGTCCACGTCACCTCCGAACCGGCCACGATCGATTGAAGCGAAGTTCATGGCGGCGTCGCTCCATAAGGGCGCGGCGACCCTGACCCGGCAGAAGATGCGTACCACCTTCTTGGCGTTCGCCGCGCATGCGAAGCAGCGGCGCTACGGGCCGGTCGATCCGGCCACCGTCACGGAAAAGCAGCTCCGGAACTACGTGGCCGCGCGCATCGAGGCGGGGATCACGCCGCGCACGATCCAGAACGAGGTCAGTCATCTGCGCCGCGCATTGCGCGGCGTCGGACGCGGCGAGTGGGCCGATGGGGTGACGAATGCGCAGCTCGGCGTGCCCGCCGGCACGCGTATCGGCACCGGACGCGTAGTCGATGCAAACGTGCTCGAGCTGGCGCTCGAACGCGCACAGGCCGACACCCGCGCATGGATCCAGCTCGAGCGGTACTTGGGCCTGCGACGCGAGGAGATGATCGAAAGCCACCGGAGCCTGAAACAGTGGGAGGCGGCACTGGCGCGCGGCCAGAGCTTCATCACGATCCGTCATGGCACCAAGGGTGGACGCGTGAGGGATACGGCCATTCCGGCGCCCTACCGTGCGCGGGCGCTGGAGGCGGTCAGGGCCGCGCTGGAAGTCATGACGGGGCGGCAATACCTAGTCGATGCGCCCACCGATCGCGCGGCCCAGAAGCAGGTTCAGGACCGGTTTGCGGCGCTCGGGCTGACGGGCCGGGACTCCGGACACGCCTTGCGCCGGGCCTTCTGCCGCGACAACTACGAGCACTACCTGGGCGCAGGCTACAGCACCAAAGAGGCGCTCGCACTGTGTTCGCGCGACCTGGGCCACGGCGAGGGCCGGGGCCGCTGGGTCTGGAACAACTACCTCAGGGCGACCTATGAGCTGCAAACCTGAATTCATAGCCGCCCATCGTCTGCCGAAAGGCAGCGTGTGGAAGGTCAAAGCTGAGCTGGTGGGCGGAACCCGTCTGGAGGGTCTCCCTGAATCCGCAGACGCTCTGCCGAAGGTGCGAATATCTCCTGAGGCATTCCACGCCCTCAGGGGACTCAGGAATCGCGGTGAGACAATCCGGGAGGTGATGGAGCGGCTGATCTTCGGCGCAGCCGGCAAACCATGACATGCTTCGGGATCTGATGACGGTCTGTGCCCGGCAGTGAAACTGATATAAAAGTGTCAGTTATCTGACACTTTTGCCGAAAGATTCAGCGAGGGTGCATCTGCCGGGACCGAACTGATAGAAAAGTGCCAGTTATCTGACACTTCGCACGGCGCGGTGCGAGGCCGCATTGCCATTAAGCGTACGGAGCATGAAGTCAACCGTCAGGCCAACCCGATCCACCGCTCGATAAAGGTGAACCCACTTACCACGAATCTTCAGGTAAGTCTCATCGACACGCCATGAGTGGCCGGTGGGCCTGCTAATGCGGTTCCACCGTTTGACGAACTCCGGTGCAAAGCGCCGCACCCAGCGCAGGATCGTCGTGTGCGCCAGCGACATACCCCGTTCTGCCATCATTTCGACCAGATCGCGCAGGCTAAGCTTGTAGCGCACTTACCAGCGAACGCACACAATGTGATCACATCGCGGTCAAAGTGACGGCCTGCGAACAGTTCGTCAAGGCTTTTCAGCTTGCTCATCGTCGGTTCTCAATTCGTTCAGCCTGACACGTTAACCGATTTGCTGCCGGGGACGCGAACAACTCGATGGGGCTTTGAGAAACTCCGCGGCTTGTTCTCGCAGAAGGTGAGCTATGAACTGGTGATCTAGAAGCGCAAGCTATTACCGCGCGTCAGAACCTGTGCCGCACTCCGATGCTGACAATCGCCTGCGATTGCGCCGCCGACGAGTGACCGTTGCCCTTGTCCGTCACCGAAGCGGTTGCGGCGATAGGATTGCCCAGCGCATCGAGCGTCGTGCCTGAAGCATGCTGATATCCCCCCATCAGATACACCGTCGAGCGCGTCGACAGGCTGTACTGCGCACCGAGCGATACAGTGTGATATTGCGCTCGATCGCCCACGCCATCCACTTCGCCTCCGCGGGTGTAGCTGTAGCCAGCGAACAGCCGCACCGACGGCCGCAGCGTCCACTGCGCGAACACGCCCGCAATATTGAAGGTGGCATGTCCGTTGAACAGCGAGTCCGCGCCCGAACGGTACTGCACATTGCTGTAGTTCACGCCGACAATCGCCGGTCCGAAATCGTAAGTGGCTCCTGCACCGATGATCTGCTGCGACTGCGCGCTCGCATAACCTTCGTTGATCGACGAGTTGAACAAACCGTCATCGGTGCCTTGCCATTTGCCCGCTGTCGTATCGTCGGCACCGCTCTTGCTGTTGTCGGAGCGCTCATAGCCGGCACCCACGTGAACTGGTCCATTCGCATATGATGCACCGACGCTCCACGTGTTCTGCTGTTTCAGGCTGCCCGGCTGGCCGCCGAAACCGTACATCGCGCCGAACGTGAACCCTGCGTAGGTCGGGCTGGTGTACTTGACCGAATTGTTGACGCGAGCGGTCTGGTCGAGGTCGTCGATATCGCCCGGATGCGCACCGTAGCCGCCCACCAGCGACACCGCCGCGACCGGACTGACGAAGTCGTTGAGCGACGTGTACTGGCGTCCCATCGTGATGGTCCCGTATTGTCTGTTGCCGATCCCAACGTAAGCCTGACGGCCGAATATGCCGCCGTTCTGGCCGCTCTTGCCATTTGTGATGTCGAAGCCGTCTTCGAGCAGGAACAGCGCGGTCCAGCCGGCGCCAAGCTGGTCAGTGCCCTTGATGCCCCAGCGGCTGCCGGACAGATTCCCGCTCGTGGCGGCGACGTTCGAATGACCGCTATACGCCCCGGTCGAACCAATGCGTTCGTTGCTGCGGTAACTGATGCCTGCATCGACGATGCCGTAGAGCGTCACCGAACTCTGCGCGGAGGCGATCCCCGCGAACGACAGCAGGAGGGGCGTGGCAAACCAATATTTTTTCATCGTTGTCATGTGTTTGATAAGGCGTCAATCTCAGGTCGCTTGGGCGGCGAGTTTTCTTCGTTCCGCGCGAACGCAGCCCCGCCTCGGGCAGTGAGGGCGGTTGACGTCAAGCGGGATTAAGCGGCGCAGAGAATGCGGCCGACGTGCACTGAAAACGGGTGCGACGTCAGCCTGCGCGCAGATGTTGATTCAGTGGCGACGCACAGCGTCCGGAGGCAGTTCGGGCGCTGTCACGGTAACTGCCTTGCGAACCTTCGCGACATCCGACGCCGTGACCGTCGAGCCGGTATTGCCCCAACTCGTCCGCACGAAGCTGGTCACGTCGGCGACTTCTGCGTCGTTCAGACGCCAGCCGAACGCGGGCATCGTGAAAGTCGACGGCGCGGTTTTCGTGCCCTGCAGCGCGCTGCCCGACAGCAGTACGTGAATGATCGAGGTCGCATCGTTGCCCTGCAAGACCGGATTGCCGCCAAGTGCCGGGAACAGGCCTGTGTAGCCGCGTCCGTCGCTGCGGTGGCAGGACGCACAGTTGTCGCGATAGACCGCCGCACCTCTCGCGCTGGCGTGGCCGGTTCGCAGCGCGCGGGCGGCGCTGTCGTCGTAGACGTAAGGCTTTTCGGCAGGATCGCTGGACGGCAGCGTCTTGATGTAGCGCGCCATCGCGATGACGTCCGCGTCGCTCATGTATTGCGCGCTGTGCTGCACGACATCCGTCATTCCGCCGAAGGCAGCTGCGTGCGCGGTGCGGCCGGTCTTCAGGAATTGCACGAGGTCCGCTTCGCTCCATGCGCCGACGCCGGTGCGCGGATTGCCGCGCAAGCTCGATGGGACCCAGCCGTCGATCGCTGCGCCGCCGGACAGATAGCTCGGTCCGTCGAGATCGTCCAGCGCGAGTTCCTGCATCGTCACGCTTCGCGGCGTGTGGCAGGCGCCGCAGTGGCCGAGGCCTTGAACCAGATACGCGCCGCGTGCGAGAACCGGATCGCTGTAATGAGCCGCATCGAATGCGTGGGGATTGGGCGCGAACAGATGACGCCAGATGCCGAGCGGCCAGCGGATCGACAACGGCCAGACGATATCGACAGGACGATTGGTCTGTTCCACAGGCGCGACGCCGTGCGTGAAATACGCGTACAGCGCGTGCATATCGTCGTCGCTGAGACGCGCGTACGATGGGTAGGGCATCGCCGGATATAGCGTGTCGCCGTTCGGACGCACGCCCGCGCGTACCGCGCGATCGAATTGCGCGAAGGTCCACAAGCCGATGCCGGTGTTGCGCTCCGGCGTAATGTTGGTCGAGTAGATCGCGCCGATCGGCGTGTCGAATTTCAATCCGCCCGCGAACGGTTTGCCCGACGGCGCCGAGTGACACGCGATGCAATCGCCGGCGCGCGCGAGGTACTCGCCGTGCGCGATGAGCGCGGCGTCGTTTGTGCTGGAGGGTGCGGCTTGTGCGGATGGTGCGGTTTGTGCCGCGTCAACCGTGAGCGGCCCGAACAACGTTGCGCAAGCACTCACGGCCCCCACGGCGCGGCGCATGCGCTTCGAAACAGTTATCGTCATGCTTATACGCTCACCAGCGGACCAGGGTTCTTCAGATACTGCGTGCGGATCGCACGCGCGGACCAGTAGGCGAGAGCGGCAACGAGACCCGTCGGGTTGTAGCCGATGCCTTGCGGAAACGCCGACGCACCCATCACGAACACGTTGTGCACATCCCAGCTTTGCAGATAGCGGTTCAACACGCTCGTCTTCGGGTCCGTGCCCATCACCGCGCCACCCACCAGGTGGGTGGTCTGATAGCGGCGCGAATCGAAATGCGCACCGTATTCGCGCGTATAGACGTTGATCGCTTTCGGGCCCATCTGCTCCGCGATGTTGTGCATCTGGCCGGTGACGTACCGCGCCATTGCGATGTCGTTGTCTTTCCAGTCGAACGTCATACGCAGGAGCGGCTGCCCGTACGAATCGCGGTAAGTCGGATCGAGGTCGAGAAACACATCGCGATATGACATGTTTGTTCCATGTGCGTCCATCGAAATCGTGTGCGTATAGTGATCCTTCACAGACTTCTTCCACGTGCTGCCCCAATTCGGCGTGCCGGCCGGCGTCGCAATGCCGCTGATCGGCTTGGTACCCGCCTGATTCACCCACAACGGCGAGCCGCCGACAAAACGGAGCGGACCGTGGTCGAAGTTGTCTGCGTTGAAATCGTCCACCGCAACGCCGTTGCCGCCCGCACCGATGAACGGATTGGTGTACGTGTCCTTGTCGAAGAACGCGGTGATGGTCGACAGGTTCTGATACGCGAAATTGCGGCCGACCACGCCTTCACCGGAGATCGGGTCATACGGCTTGCCGATACCCGACAGCAGCAACAGATGAACGTTGTGATACTGGAAAGCCGCGACGATCACGAGATCGGCGGGCTGGAAAACTTCCTGGCCCGACGGATCGACGTAGGTCACGCCTTTCGCGAGTTTCTTCGAATCGTCGAGATCGACACGCAGCACGTGACAGTGCGAGCGCAACTCGAAATGTGGCGACTGCTTCAGCGCGGGCAGAATGTTGACGTTCGGCGAGGCCTTCGAATACATGTAGCACGCGTAACCGCTGCAAAAGCCGCAGAAGTTGCACGGGCCCATCTGCGCGCCATACGGATTCGTGTACGGACCCGACGTATTCGCCGAAGGCAAACGGTACGGATGCAGCCCGAGTTCTTTCGCGGCCTTGCCGAAACGCTCGGCGGAATATGTATTCAACTGCGCGGGCAGCGGGAAGTTGTCGGTGCGCGGCGCTTCGAACACGTTGCCGTCGCCGACGATCTTGCCGTTGACCTTGTACGCCTGACCTGAGGTGCCGAACACTTTCTCCGCGAAATCGAAATGCGGTTCGAGTTCGTCATAGTTGACGCCGTAGTCCTGGATCGTCATCCCTTCGGGGATGAAGTTTTTGCCATAGCGCTCTTCGTAGTGACTGCGCAGACGCAGTTCTTCCGGCGTAATGCGGAAATGCACGCCCGACCAGTGCAAGCCTGCGCCGCCCACGCCTTCGCCCGGCAGAAAAGCCGCCAATTGGCGATACGGCAGCGCGGTTTCCATCACGTTGTGACGGATCGACACGGTGGTCTTCGAAAGATCGAGGAATAGTTTCTTGCGAACGTTGTACGTGAGTTCGTCGATCGTGTTCGGATACGCGCCGTCCGGATACGTATCGCGATACTCGCCGCGTTCCAGCGCGACCACTTTCAGGCCCGCCTCGGTCAGTTCTTTCGCGAGAATCGCGCCGGTCCAGCCGAAGCCCACGATGACTGCGTCGACGTGCGGTTTGCTGTTGGTAGCCATTAGGCGCGTTTTCCTTCAATCGACACGGGACCATACGGATACGGCTGACCGTTCTGGTTGACGAAGTCCATGAAATCCGCGCGCGCGCCGGGGAAGCCGATCATTCTCCAGCCGCCCATGTCGCGATTGCCGCCATGAATCGGGTCGCAGAAATATCCTTCGCGCGTGTTTTGCAGCAGTTGCGCAAAGAACACGTTGGCGGGCACGTCGCCGAGATCGATGCTGCCTTTTTCGAGCGCGCCGAGCACGGTGTCGCGGGTGAGGGCATCGAGTGCGTCGAAAGACTTCTTATAGGTTTTCGTGCAGTACGCGTTCACCGAAGCAATGCCGAGCCGGTACAGATCGCGCGGCACCAGCTTCAACTGGTAGCCGAGTTCGGGCGCACCTTGCCTGAACGGGCCTTGCATGTACCAGAGCGCGCCGTGCGCATAAGGCGTGTCCATCTGACGGTCGACGAATTCGGGCACGCCCGCTTCGATTGCGCCAGGGCCTTCACTGTCGGCGGGAACCAGACGGTCCACGGCCGCGTGGACGAACGCCCACTCCTTCGCGTCGAAGAAGCGCGGCTTGTAGTCAGCGCGGGACGTGCTGGCGCTATTGTCGCCATTCGGGATCGGTGCGGACGCCGACTGATCCGACCCGTTGTGCTGCGCGTCGCAACCGGCCAGCGTGCCAGCCGGAACGAGCGCGATAGCCGAGCGCAGAAAGCCTCGGCGCGAGGTAAGGGGGAATTCAGGCATGTTCTCGATTCACCAGTGTGGACGCGCAATTGCGTCCGCGACGACAGTCCGCCGCGGACGGATCATATTTGGAACCGGTTCCATCCGCACGTGATTATTTTCGCAAAATGTCGTTGCGAAATCTGGCGGAATTCCGCCGTAGCGCGTGCTTGACCGCCGTGAAGCGTCGTTATGACGGCGGTTTCAGGCATCGGACGATGCACGCACGTTGCCGCGGCAACCGGTTCCCGCTGTTGCATATTTTTCGACAGAAGGTCTGCGGCGAGGAGCTGACGGTGACTGCCAACAAAAATAGACCGCCAATACCCGTCCGGCCTGATTGTTGAATTTTCGCAATCGACCTTTTCGTAATTTACTTTCTTCGCCAAATTTTTGGCCGACGACGCAATTGATTACGACCGTGAATTCATCTTTTTTCGCCGATTGACCCAGTCATCGCCGAGCATGGCGACATTGCCCGTAGACCGCTCCAGCAAGCCTCGAATGCTCAAAGAAAAAATCAGTCCGGAAGGTGATCCGGGCGCGCCGAATCTGTCGCGGTGCCATGCGCTGAAGACCCTCGCGGCCCCCGCCGCACCGTCACTGGATGCGCCTGGCTTCCTGCAGTTATCGAAAGCGCTGACTGCTCATGCATCGATGCATACGGCTTTCACGCGGCTGTTCGCGACGCTCAGCGCCAGCGACACCAGCTTTGCCAGCCGGGCCGGGTCGCTGGTCCGTCAGGTACGCGAAGGGCAGAACCCGCAGCAGTTGCTCGTGGTGGCCAACGCGTCGGGCTGGCACGACGTCGCGCTTGCTATCGTCGCAGGCTTTTCTGTCGACAAGCCGACCGGTCCAATGTGCAAAGCCTCAGGTCAGCTGCGGCTGCGAGGGATCGTTGTTACAGATTTCTATTTTTCAAAGACTTATCTAAAAAAATCTAAGAACCTTCTTAAAACCTTCTAACAGTCGGGTCGGTGCCATGTTTCATTTGAAAAATCAATTACTTGGCGCCCCGCCCGGTGAGCATATGACTATCTTCGGTGCATATTTGACTGGAAGCGGTGAGCATATGACTGGAACCAGTGAGCATATGACTTTCGGAGGTGACTATCTGACGGCGCGCTGTGGATAAGTCGCGATAAGCCCGATAAATAGCTATTCCTAACGCCTTAGTTGGGCGTTGAGGCGCGTGCGTCAGATCTCCTCCTCAGAAGTCGGCGGTTTTTGCCGGCACGGTGAGTATTTGACTCGTTAGCCTGTGGGCAACAATGCCGCAAAGGTGGGTTCGGTCAGTCAAATAGTCACCGGGTGTGACTGATAGTGACCATTTGACTAGGCGGTGCGGCGGTACTTCACGTCAAGCCTGATCACCCGTGCTGTCAATGCCACGCCGGTCCTCTGCGGTGACCATTTGACTCCGAACCACCTTGACCTTGTCCATGTCGTCGATGTGCCAGGAAGCCAGGAAGCCGACTTCGATCAGGCGGTCTAGCGCTGCTTTCATGGCTCGGCGGAAGAATTTGATTTCAGCCATGCGCGATCCACATAATTTATGAATCGTCTCGACCTTCATGGGATAGGGGCGTTGATTAGTCGAGTAGAACGCGTGCAACCATTTTTCCAACGGCGATAGCTGGGTTCTAACCTGCCAGTCGATCCGGGTGTAGTCACCGGGCCTCAGCTGTGCGGCAACCTCCGTGTTGATCTGCACTTTCCAGAATGTGACTTCGTCGAAGCCGCCCTCTTGGGCTCCAGCGTATTTCAGAAGAAGCGGTCCGCCGTAGACGAGAGGCGCGCTGGTTTTCGTGCGTGCGCGAGTGACTTCGAGGGCGCACGCGGTCAGGCGTCGGATGGTTTCCCGAAGCTCTAAAAGGCTGCGCGAGTTTTGCGTCCAGCCCAGCATTTTTATAAGAGATCGGGCTTCGAACTCCACCCATTCCTGTCGACTGTCGACGGTGGTGCCGCGAGACAGGTGAAGGATCTGAAGGTACACATCGTAATCGCGTTGTCGCAGCTCTTCCCCTGTGTAGGTGATCTTGATGTGTTCGAGCGCATAGATCGGTTTTGCCTTCAGATCCATTCGTGCATCTCTTTGCCCGCAGGTGAAGAGTGCCGAACGGACTAGGTCGTGCAGTACCGGTCGATGATCTTCCGACCACAGAGGAATCTGTACCCTCGAAGGCGTTCGTCCAGACTTGGGGCTTTCAATCGCTTTGCCCGCACGGGTCTTCTCGAGCCGGGTAACGATCTCGAGTGCCGTTTCCTTTGCCGCTGGTTGCGCAGTCTCACCGCTCGTCTCCAGAAATTCGGAGGAGAACAAGCCGGATTTTTTCATCCTCATTGCTTTGCCTCATCGTGGATCGGGTATTCTAGTGCCGATTACTTTTTTTGAATATAACAAGAATTTCTGATCGGAAGCCCATGATTAATCCTTTACGCCCTGAGTACAGTGTCGCGGACATCGAGGACCAGGCAAACCGTGTCGCTGACGTGGTCGAACGCGTTCGCAATAGCATTTTTTCGCCAGACTACATCAAGAAGCCCCCTACTTTCTCCATCACCCAACTTGCAGCACTGTGCCGCATTGATCGGAGTGCGCTTGTGAGGCGGCTTGCAAAGGGCGATCTTCCGGCTGGAAAGGAGATCAACAGGTCAAGACGGGACTTCACGCTGGCGGAGGCTCGTCGATGGGCCAAGGCATTTGGACGATCGCACACAAGAAGCGGCGACGATCGGGCCGTGGTAGTAACCACCGGCAACAGTAAAGGCGGGGTCAGCAAAACGACCACGACCATGTGCATGGCACAGGGACTTTCACTTCGCGGGTACCGCGTACTCTGCATTGATCTGGACCCGCAAGGATCATTGACGAGCCTGTGCGGTTATCTACCCGATACCCAGGTCCAGGAAGAGGACACGATCTTGCCTCTTTGTGCGGGCGACGAGACTTCCCTTCGATATGCGATTAAACAGACCTACTGGGATGGTCTTGATGTCGTCGCGTGTAGTCCGGTTGCGTTCGCCGCGGAGTTCCATATTCCAAGTCGCCAGTCCAAGCGCGAACCGGATTTCCGGTTTTACGACGTGCTTAACAGGGGGATCGAAGACATCAGATCTCAATACGACATTATCCTCATCGACACCTCCCCGACTCTTTCGTACCTGTCGTTGAATGCCTTTTTTGCGGCCGACGGGCTCATTATGCCGATGCCTCCACGCGGAATGGATTTCGCCAGTTCCAGCCAGTTCTGGACGCTCTTTTCGGGTCTGGCAACGTCAATTGCGGAGCAGGCCGGCACCCAGAAAACATGGAAGTTCATCGACGTCCTTTTGTGCATGACCGAAGGACAAGACAATGTGAACGAGAGCGTAGTCAGAGAATGGGTCAAAGTGGCTTACGGCGACAAGCTGATGACAGGCGAGATTCCGAAGACCGTGGTGTCGAGCTCGTCAGGGACAAAGTTTTCGACCGTTTATGACATCACCAAGTACACGGGTAGCGCCAAGACATACCAGACAGCGCGGGTGGCGTATGACGCCGCCGTGGATCAAGTCGAGGCGCAGATCCGGCGCGTCTGGGTCGGTTAAAGGAGTTGGCCAATGAGTAAGAAAGAAGAAGCGGCACGTCTCGCCGCAGCAGCGCTTGAACCAGCACTGTTGCCTCGGCTTGAGCGAAGGACCCCACGCCTAGCCATGAACAAGGTGACAGACTTCACAGGAGAGCTGGAGAAGGTTGAGCGGGATCTGAGTGAAGCGAACAGGAAACTGGCGTTGCATGAGGGCGCCCTTCCGACGCGAAAGTTGTCGCCACAATTGATCAGACCCTCAAGGTTTGCAAACCGGATCGAGCGCTCCTTTCAAGGGTCGTCGTTTGAGGCCTTCAGGCAGGAAATCGCGAACGCTGGCGGAAACGTTCAACCTATCAAGGTAAGGCCTGTTTCCGGCGGTTACGAGATTGTTTATGGCCACAGGCGTCATCGTGCTTGTCTCGACTTGGGGCTGGAAGTCCTTTCCCTAGTTCAGGAGAAGATGTCTGATAAGGAACTATTTGAGGAGATGAGTCGGGAGAACGAACAGCGAAGCGACCTCTCCGCGTATGAACTCGCCATGCACTACAAGAGAGGGATAGACAGCAAGCTCTACAGAAACTGGTCTGAAATTGCGGCAGTTCTCGGCAAGGCGAAAAGCCTGATGAGTCGGTACAGCGCGCTCACCGAACTTCCTGAGACCGTGTTGAATGCGTTCGGCTCACCCAGCGACATTCAGCCCAAGTGGGCGGAGAAACTGAGACAGGTGATCGAGGCAGATTCGGCGGCGGTGTTCGAGGCGGCGAAAGCCATAAAAGGAAAGACGCTTTCCCCAAAAGCCGTGTTCGAAGCCCTTATTAATCGACCTCCCCCAGAGTTCACCCGGGTGAACTACCCTTTTGGCGTGTGGACGGAGACGAGCACGAGAGCGCTGATCGACATCGACAAATTGGCTCTTGCTGCCGATGATCTCAAAGCGCTCCAGACATTTTTATCAGCCCTGACCGAGAAAAGTTCACCTCGGTGAACGGGCCTGGAATCCCTTGGGCGGGCGCCATTGACTGTCATGCGCCTACCGGAGCGCGGACTAGTCCGATTAGGGAGTCGCCGCCAGTCGACGGGCGCAACAGTTCACCCGGGTGAACTGAATGCCGCAGACTGAGGCAAAGGTCTCTTGGCGGACGGTGTCCGATTGGGTTATGCGTCTAAAGGCCGCTGTTGGCCGCAAAGACGCCAAGCTGCATCGCCAGTCGGCCGACGACCTTACCGGTATGGGTGAATGGGTATCCTGTCGGACGACCGACGCTGCGTGTCTGCCCGTATAAACGTAGTTGCGACGCGCGTCGGCCGCTACGTGGTTACTGCCCCCACCTTCTCACTCGCTACAACGCAGCGTTACAAGTCGGATGGTCCAGGCTCGGGATGGGGCATAACATTGCGCCGTTGGCGCCGCCGTGTGTTTCGGAGTAACTGGACTAATCTCAAATTGCGGAGTATCACCGACCGCGCTGTGTTCAGCATCGTCGCGGCTGGTTGTTGAACATCAAGACTCGCCGTCACGGCTCCCCTAGTTGCCGCAGCGCTTGATGGCCTCAGGGCAGCTGCTCTATTTCTTCCGCAAGCCGGGAAGCGATGCGATTGCTCAGCGTCCCCCCGCATCGGCTCCAATCGCTTCGTGTGATCCCGCTTTGCGTCAGGCTGCTGAAAAGCGTTGTAGACGAAGCGAGAGTCTCTCGTGGCTGATGGAATCGTCGTTGCGATCGCGTCATGCGTCGCCAGTCAGCGCGATGTCGGCGCGGCGACTATTGTGCCGCGGTCGACGTGTCGCGCGGAGCTGTAAGCCATGCTTGCGGCGAGCACGAAAGGCAAGGCCTCGTCGAGTGATCAGATCCGCTATACCAGCGAAGCGCGCCTCGACCTGATCCGTCTTACCCGTTCCTGCTGGAAGGATCCCGTAATTGCCGGGCGGGCGCTCACATACGATCCGCAAGGGGGCCGGAGCGCTCGAATCGTTTTCATTCACTTGCCGCCAGGTTGACCAAGCGATCCGTACCTCTGCGAGCTCATCGCGCCGTCCGGACTCAACGCGAGAACGGCCACCAGTAGAACCGACGGTTGGCGCGGGACTTGGTGGCGTTGAAAGGGAAGGGATGAGCAATCCGCGCTGCGGGTGACGCTGAAGCTCCCGTTGGGAGAGACAGGCGGGCTTTGAGATTTATGGGCCTAACGTGCGCCGCCGGTAATCCAGCCGATCGGCTACAAGACGCTGGCGGAAGGACAAAAGTGGACTCCGACGAGAAGATAGGGCCCACGGGCAAGCAGGCAGGGAATCAAGCCGGGATAACGGATTGCCAATGGGACAGGAGGGGCACCGAGGTCATCCGACGACGCAAACACAACGTGAAACGAAGTGACCTTGTCTGCTAATTATTATTAGCAGTGGAGTATTTAATAGAGCGAATTGCCGCAACGGCATCTGCGCCGCAGAAAAACTGTTGTAACGGTATCATTTGATCTATGATAGTTGTTCAGATGAACCGAAAGAGGGTGTCATGATCTTGGTTTCGCCGGAACAGATTGCCGCGGTGATGGGGCTGCCGCAGGTGCCGCACTCCGTAGCCGAACTCGACGAGCAGGTGCGCGACGGACTGCCGAAGTCTGCGCTGAAGGAGGGAGTCGGGCATGCGGCCCGCAGCGCCGAAGAGCGCCGCGCGCTGCTCGTGCGCATCGTGCCGGAGGCGACCTTCAAGCGCCGCCGCGAGCGGCTCAGTCCCGATGAGTCGGAGAAGACCGAGCGGCTCGCGCGCATTGTCGCGACCGCCCGCTATGTGTGGGAGGACCCGGAAGGAGACGATCGGGATGCCCGCGAGTTCCTGAACACCGCCCACCCGTTACTCGAGGGCCGCACGCCACTGGAGGTGGCATTCACCGAGCTGGGCGCGCGCCGCGTGGAAGAACTGCTCTGGAAACTGTTCTACGGACTGCCTGCCTGATGCGCATTGTCCGGATCGCCGATCGCCGGCACACCGTCTGGAGTGGGACCGGGGCCATGCTGGTCGGGGGCCGGTTCAACAGTCCCGGCCGGCCGGTTATCTACGGCGCACTGAATTTTGCCGGTGCGATGCTTGAGGTGCTGATCCATGCGCGCATCGGGAAGGTGCCAAAGCACCACGTGTGGGTGGAAACCCAGGTGCCGGACGACCTGCTGGTTGAGCGCATGGACGCGGGCGATCTGCCGCCTGGCTGGGACGCGCCGGATGCGCAGGTCGCGCGCCGCTTTGGCGATCGGTGGATCGAGGAGGGGCGATCGGCGGTGCTCGTGGTGCCGTCCGTGGTCGCGCGGGCGGAATGCAATGCCGTAGTGAATCCCGCGCATCCAGATGCCGGGCGTCTGACAATTTCGGCGCCGCAGCCGGTCATGTGGGACCAGCGGTTGTTCGTTGGTGAAAGAGACGCGACTCCTGAATAGACTCACCGTCGCCTCCCAAAAAGACTCACCTCAAGGTTGACCCGCGGACTTACCTTGGTCGTCCGTCGACCTGCAAGCAAGAGCACTCACTATGGCCAATCAACCGCAACAGCTAACCCTGCCCCCGCCACGGACCTATACCCGCACCGACTTCACCGCGCTGCGCGCGTTCGTGCAGCGCCTGCCAGCGGCGACCATCGCACGCCTTTACTACGATCCCGAGCATTCACCGCATGCGGCAAGTGCCGATGTGATGGAGCGTTACTTGCGCACGATGCGCGATGACTTGGTTCAACTGGCATTGCTGCATGGCTCACCGGTGCTGGCCGATCACCTGAAGGCATCCATCAAACAGCACGGCAACGCGAAGCTCACCGCGATGACCCTACGCATGGTCGAGAAGGCGTCGACGCTCGCGGCCGCGATGCCACTTGCGACGCATCCGGTCCACCTGTGGTTTCGGCCGCTGATCGCGCAGCGGCTAAAAGGGGAGAGCATCACCACCCTTGGGGAGCTGACCGCCTATTGCAATGCGCGCGGCGGCAGCTGGTGGCGCTCCGTCCCACGGATCGGTGCGTTGCGCGCACGCGCGCTCGTCGCGTGGCTGCGACGACACGAAACGACGCTTGGCGTCAAGGTCGCCGCCGATGTCGACACCGCGTCTCTGGTTCCGGCGGATACGGGAAGCGTCGAACGCCCGGACCTAGTCGTGGTCGGCGGGGATCCCCGCGAACCGCGGCTTGCCCCGTTTGAGAGTCTGGCGCTGCCAGCGACGCTGTCCGGTGGAAACGGTCCCCACCGTGGCGTCAATCGCGCGAGCAGTTTTGCGTTCATCCGCGCTGAGCACGATTTGGCAGCGGTGCACGCCTACCTGCATCGCTATCGCGATCGGTCGACGACCTTGCGTGCCTACACGCGCGAGCTTGAGCGACTGATTCTGTGGAGCGTGGTGGTTCGTAAAAAAGCATTGTCGTCGCTGACCGTCGAGGACTGTGAAGCATACAAGGATTTTTTGAAAGCGCCGTCCTCGGAGTTCGCCGGACCGAAGCGCGCGCGCACCAGTGGGCGGTGGCGGCCGTTCACGCCGGAAGGCTTGTCGGCAGACAGTCAGGCGTACGCCGTGCGCGTGCTGCGCGCGGCTTTTGCGTGGCTGGTTGAAGTGCGCTATCTGGCGGGCAATCCTTGGAGCGCTGTTCATGAACCAGCCACCATCACGCGTGAGTCGGCCATGCAGGTTCAGCGGGCACTGTCGGCAAAGCTGTGGACGCACGTGCGGGTGGCACTCGATGAACGATGTGCTCGCTTTGCGTTGGTCGATTTGAACGTCTCGGGGAACGAAGAGGGGCGTCAATGGCGCGCGGCGCGAGCGGCGATTTTGCTGATGGGCGATTCCGGTCTGCGTCGGGCCGAGGCGACCTTGGCGCGTCGGGAAGATCTGCGTCGAGCTGAAGACCCGGAAGATCGTCGGACAGCGAAACGCCAAACTTCGCGTGCCTCGGCGAGGAGTGCATCACAAAGTTATGCATCGACGGGCCGGACGCCGACGGGAAGCTTAGCCGCAGGTACGTCGGCGGCGGCGCTAACATCGTTGTCTGTTTCGTCCCCCGAACCCGCTGGGGCGGCACGGGCAGTCTGGGCGTTGACCATCGTTGGTAAGCGCCGCAAGCAACGCACGGTGCCGGTCAGCCCCGCGACCGTTGACGCGCTGCGCGCGCACTGGCAGGACCGGGGCGTCGACTTCGACGCTGCATCGGCGCACGGACCCCTGATCGCGCCGACGTGGATTCCTGGCACGTCCGCGGCGCTCGAGCGACATCAGGCGCCTTGGACCCAACCGGACGAAGCACAAGATGCCGACCTCCAAAATGAAGTGATCGATAGAGGCAAGGTGGACGCGATGCCCTACACGGTTGACGCGTTGGGACGCATCGTGCGCATTGCGATGCAGCGGCTGAGCGCAGAGACCGCCGCGCTGGTCGACTTCAGCGCGGACGATCTGGTGCGGTTGGCCAACACCTCAGCTCACGCGTTTAGGCACACCTTTGGTACGCGTGCTGTCGCGCGCGAGATGCCGATCGACGTGGTACAAGCAATTCTCGGTCACGCGTCCCTGCAGACCACCTCGATCTATGTGCGGGCCGAGCGGCGACGCATGCTGGAGGCAGCAGCGCGCTATTACGCCGATGATGAGAGGTCAAAAGAAGACCCATGACACCGTCCCCGTCGATTGCGCAGAATCAATCGGCTGCAGCGACGAACGCGCTGGCAAGGACGGAAGAATCAGCGAGCACCGCGGCACCTGTGACTGCCTGTCGGTGATAGTGCCTTGTCGTGTTGCGCCGCAAGTGAAGGGCGCTATTGCTAAAGCTCTTGATAAATCACGGGCGCGAACTTCATTGCCTCGCAGAGAGATGCGACGCTCTATCTGAAATCAGGCGATTACGTCGAGTGCTGGGCGAATTATTCCTGCGAGCAGTGGCACACCCGCCGCGATCCGAGGCACGACATCGAGCTATTTTGAAGGCGTCTACATCGGTGAATAAGTAGGCTCTCTGCAAGACGCACACAGGTAAAATAGGCCACCTAGTCAGACAAGAAACGGGGCCCGATGCGCGCACTCAAGTCGTTGTTTTCCACCCCGGCCATGGACGCCGCCCAAGGTGCGCCGTCTGCCGAACCTTCTTCTTCTGGCAGTCGGCAGACCGTTTTTGATCTTTATGCAACCGATGAGCGAGTGAAGACGCAGGTCGGGAGCCGTTCGGATGGCCGGGTGCACTCCACGGGACGTACCGGGTTTCTGCTGTACGGCCCCTATGTGACGCTCCCTGCCGGAAGTTATGAGGCTGTCATCACCGCGCGTGCCGACGTGCCTGCGGGTGCGGTGATCGACTTCGATGTCATGGCAGAGCTTGGCGGTTTCATGCTCGCGCAACGAACGAACGAAACTTGCCTTAATCGCGAGGTTCCTGTGCGTCTTCCCTTTACCCTCGAGCACGAGCGCAGCGGCATTGAGATTCGTATGAATGTCGATGCGCAAGTGCGCGCGACGGTTGAGAGAGTGCAGATCGACAGTGTCTCGACATCCGGGATCGTACGCGAGAAGACGCGCATTTTCGATAATGAAGAAACGGTCGCGGATCTCACCTCGATCGATTCGCGCAACATCTGCATCACGTTCCAGCCGTTTGACTTCACCGGGTTCGAGGCGAAAGGCTTCGCGGAGGACTTCTTCCCGTCAATCGGATATGACGTGCTGTGCTTCAAGCCCAAACGCAACGTGTGGTATCAGGACATGCCGTCCATGCCGCCCGCGGTGTGTAGCCTGCTTGGATCCTATGAACGACGCGTCGCCTATGGCTCCAGCATGGGTGCATATGCCGCGCTCTATTTCGCCGACGACCTTATGGCGGATCACGTGATTGCCGTGAGCCCGCAGTACTCGCCAATCCTGGCCGATATCCCATTCGAAAAACGGTGGCACGACGTTCTGCGCTCGGTAGGCATATCGCATCGCTGGCATGACCGGGTTGTCGGGGCGCACACGACCATACTTTACGACCCGATGCTCACCGCGGACCGGCTGCATGTCGATCTGCTGCGCCCTCATCTGGCAAATCTGCACGAGCTTCGCCTGCCATTTTCCAGTCACCCAAGCATTGCACCACTGCAAGAGAGCCGGCAACTGAAACCCGTTCTGCTCGCGCTTCTTGACGGCAAGAACGTCGATCTGCAGTCCGTGCGGCGCATAATGCGTGAGCGCTCTCAGCACTACGCGCGCACGCTGATTCTGCACGCTAACACACGCAATCCAGTCCGCGCGCTTGGCCTCTTTAACCATATAGTGCGCACCACCGAGAAGGCGCCCACATGGATCAGGAGTTTCGCGGACGTGTTCGCCACACAGCTTGAGTATCGCGGCCATCCTGAATTTGCCAAGCAGGCGCGTGCGATCGCGCAATCGGCACTCGAGATAGAGACGGCCTGACGCGTCGCTTCCACCAACTTATTGAAAGCCGCCTTCGGGCGGCTTTTTCGGTTCTGGCGGCCAGATGAATTGCTGGCCCCTCTACATAATCGCGTCAACTGTAAGTACCGGCTTTTCCGCTCCCTCGGTTACGGGTGCAGGTCCCCACGGTCTTGATTCTGCAACCACGCAATACGTGGTCGTTAATACCCACGTTCATGAATCCTTCGTCTATTAGCGGCTCGACTCTACTGCGGAACTCACCGGCCGTTTAATCATTGGCCATTCCCGATCGACGATTTCTGTCGCCAGCTCCGTAGCTGAAAATTCTTCCAAGCGTCAAGTTGATGCCCGGCGGCGGAGTACACGACTCGCTTGTGGCGTTGAGGCCGCGACCGACTCCTGAAGTCTGTCTGCGTTTGCGCTAAGTGGGTGAGGTCGACGGGGCCTTATTCGGCCATCCGCGAATCCGTGATCGCGCCCAGCCCAGCTGCGCTTCTTACTCGATGCCCGCGGGGACAGCTTTTTGGTGGCCACGTGGGGACCTTCGAAGCATGGTCCGGACTGCCGAGGGTCCTGAAGTGCGATACTTGCAGGGCAACTCGGTGAGAAGAGTCGTCATCAGCACTCTGCTTTCCTGGCAGTAGCGAGACTATCGGCTGCTCATGCGCGCACGAGTGTAAAGCAACGGGAAATTACCGATGTTCCTGCGAATACCACCGTATCGGTCTCGTCCATCAAAACAAAAGTACCGGACATCGCGCTTGGCCCGCTAGGAGGGACGCATCTACCGAGACAGGCCGTCCTATTGCAGCGGACCGCGCAAAAATCGCTTAGGCGTCTGCTTCTCTTAACAATGAGCATCGCACAACGCGCCATTGAGCGGAAGCGCTGCGAGGATCTGCATCAGGCATTGGGCGGGCGTCGTAATGGCCGTCTGAACATGCACTTCGGGTCGCGCCGGCGCTTCATAAGACGATTCGATGCCGGTGAATTGTCGAATCGCGCCTTGCCGGGCCAGTGCGTAGAGTCCCTTGGGATCGCGCGCTTCAGTTACCGTAAGCGGAACGTCGACGAACACTTCAATGAACTCGCCGTCATTGAAAAGCGAGCGGGCCGCCAGTCGGTCCGCGCGAAAAGGCGAGATGGTCGCCGCTATCGCGATGATGCCGGCATCGACCATCAATTTGGCAACTTCGGAAACGCGGCGGATGTTTTCGTGACGGTCATCGACTGAGAAACCCAGATCCTTGTTCAGACCTCGACGCAGATTGTCGCCGTCAAGTACATATGTATGCATGCCTCTGGAGTGCAGCGTTTGCTCGAGCAGATTCGCAAGTGTGGACTTGCCTGCGCCTGAGACGCCCGTCAGCCAGACGACGAAAGGGCGTTGCTGCTTGAGGCGCGAGCGGTCCGTCCGAGTGACTACCGTAACCGCTGGCACCACGTATTTTTGTTGTTCTCGTAACATTTTTTCGAATTCGAAAGGGTTTCTGCAATACCTTACGGACCAATTACCTGACGTTTAATCGTGATATCGAGCTTACGTAATAGTAACTCGGTGAAAACACTTTGACAGCTATTCGAATTAGAAGTGGCGAATTGACGACATTAATGTGGCTTGACAATTTCTTGTCCGTTGTTCGTTCAATCCGCCAATTCGTTTGCTCCAACGGGGGCACGCTTCGCGTTTGCTAGGCGGTGGTCAAGCGCGCCCCGGTAGCGGCATAACGTCAGGCGCTCGACCCCCGACCGTAGGTGTCTTCGAAGCGCACAATATCGTCCTCACCGAGATAAGCGCCTGACTGAACCTCGATGAGTTCGAGTGGGATCTTGCCCGGATTTAGAAGCCGATGCGTGACGCCCACCGGGATATAAATGGATCGATTCTCAGTGAGCAGAATCTGCTCATCGCCATTTGTGACAAGCGCGGTGCCGCGCACGACGATCCAGTGTTCCGCGCGATGATGATGCATCTGCAAGCTGAGTTGTGCGCCCGGACTAACAACGATGCGCTTGACTTGGAAGCGCTGGCCTGTGTCGATGCCTTCATACGAGCCCCACGGACGTTGCACGCGTCGATGTGTGACAGACTCTTGACGACCCGACGCATTGAGCCGCTCGACGATCTTCTTGACGTCTTGAACCTTATCGCGATGAGCGACCAGAACGGCATCGGCGGTTTCAACGATCACGACGTTCTCTACGCCAATCGCCGCAATCATGCGATGCTCGGAGCGGATATAGGAATCCTTGACCGAGTCGATCATGACATCGCCGAGAGTAACGTTTCCGTCGACATAGCCTTCCCCGAGTTCTGCGAGTGCGCTCCAGGAGCCGATGTCGTTCCAGCCGAGATTGTCGGCAACGACGACCGCAGCGCGATCCGTGCGTTCCATGACGGCGTAGTCGATCGAGACGTTGGGACTCGCGGCGAAAGCGGCGCTGTCCAGACGCAGGAAATCGCTGTCGCGTTTTGCTTCCATTAATGACAGTCTTGCCTGCTCTGCGATCTCGGGCTCATAATGCGCGAGCTCTTCAAGATAGGTCGTGGCGGGCAGCATGAACATGCCGCTGTTCCAGTAGTGATTGCCGGCTTGCACGAATTGTTCGGCGGTTTGTGCGTCGGGCTTCTCGACGAATGAATCGACAAGATAGGATTCCTTCTCATTCGTCAGCTGCTTGCCGCTTCGAATATAACCATAGCCGGTGTGAGGCATCGTGGGCCGGATGCCGAAGGTCACCAAGTAACGATTACGGGCCGCCTGAGCGGCGACGTCCACAGCTTCGGCGAAATCCTTTTGATTGGCGATAACATGGTCCGAGGGTAGGACGAGCAGCAACGCGTCCGGATTCTGTTGCAACGCGAGATGCGCCGCGACGGCGATGGCCGGCGCGGTATTGCGTCCCACCGGTTCGAGAACGATGGCGGACGGTTGGACATTCACCTGCTGCATCTGCTCGGCTACCATGAAGCGCTGATCATTGTTCGTGACCACGATGGGCGCTGCACCGCCTGGGATATTGCGCAAGCCAGGGCGGTCTGCTGCACGAGAGACGTGTCGCTCGTCAGCTTCAGATCTTGTTTTGGATAGCCGCCACGCGACATTGGCCAGAGTCGCGTTCCGCTGCCACCGCACAAGATAACCGGAAAGACATTCATGCTTTGATCCCTAGCGTTTAAAAATTTTGTTTGTTGGATGCTTGCCATTTGCGCGAAGCGTTGCGGTCTCCGTCCGTTTATTTTTCTGACCTATTCGCCAATGTAGATGATGCAAGGCGTTGCGAATCCATCGAACAATCTTAATGGCCGGTCGCGAGCGGCTGCGTACAGGCGCGAGCGGTCGCCGGGAGGGCGGTGTCAATTGCCTGACGACCGCTTCAGGAGTAGTGAACATCTTCAGCGTCCAGTCGAAGTAGACAGGATAGCGAATCAATGCGGCGGATACGAGCGTGTCCAGAGACAGCCTTCGTTGCCGATGCGGAACCGGACCCGGCACATCGTGCGTGAGGCCCCATCCCGCATAGAAGGGGATTCCGTAGGCGTGCACGATCTTTCCACGCAGCAGTGCATCGAAGCCGGACAGCGAGGACAAGGTGTGTACTTCGTCTGACACGTCGATGAGCGAGATCAGATCCGCCTCCGTGTCGACGACATCGGCGAGGCGGTTTGCATCGATCAGGCCTCGCCGGTTGCCCGAAAGAACGTCTGGATGCGGCTTATACACGATGAACGCATCTGGTCGGCGCGCGCGAACTTCTCGCAGGAGGGCAGTCGACGTGGAGATGGCGCCGGTGCCGAGTCGGATGGAAGCGTCGTCGGCCACTTGCCCGGGCACGAGAATGACCGTTTTACCCTGCTGTGCACGCCAGGTCGGCTTCTTTCGGCCTAGGTTGTATTTCGTAAGGCCGGCGGTGCAGATCATCTGCCGAAGCTTCGAGGCGCGCATTAATTCTTCATCGTCGAAGTCCGCTTCGTTGAGCAGCACAGTGAGATCGCTCAAGCCGGTCGCGTCGAAATACAAGTGCTGCGTGTCGATGACCTGGCTGCACGGTGCAACCATGTCGGAACCAAGGCCGGTCGAATGGATGAAACCGTCTTCCATGCGCACGATTCTCGTCGCTGGCCCGATATCGCTCGCGGGCCGTGCGCCCCATACCGCCACGCATTCGTCATCGCTCAATTCTTCGGCGCTGTCTACCCATCTCAGACGACCGGCGCCGGCGCGGAGAAAAGGCGTCGCGAACGGTCGCTTCCACCATCGGAAGCGCATGCCTGCAACATTGCCGAGCGCTTCGAAGCGGAGCGACGTATTCCGCTGCAATTCGACGCTATCAAGCAGCGAAGTGAGCGTGCCGCTTTCGTGCGTCGACGGATCCACGTATTGCGACAGTCGAAGGAACACGGCATCGAACAACGCCGATGCGCGAGGACGGGAGCGGCGCGTCGGTACCGGATGATGATCGTCCGTGAGGCCCCAGCCTGCGAAATACGGCGCGCCGAACACATGGACCGTTTGTCCTCCGAGTACCGAATGCGCCGCTTCATGCGCCGATACCGTGTAAACGTGGTCGGCCTTTTCCAGCGCCGCACAAAGGGAGTGACGCGGGCTCAGTCGACGCGTGCCCGGCGGTAACGATCGAGCAGATGACAGCCACGCGCCGTTACCGCACGAAGCAGAACGTCCAAGCCAAAATGTGGCGCCGGGATGCGCCGCTTGCGCCGCTTCGACCATTCTGCCAAACGCGGCCCGACGCTGGCGAGATGTCCAGTCCGTATCGATCGCGCTCTCGCGTTCATCGATGAGAACGACGTGGGAGGACGCGGGGTGCGCGAGTATCGCCGGATCACAGATCGGCAGCACGAGTTCAGAATCGAGCGCGTAAAGAGCGCGCACGCGATGCATGAGTTTCGCGACGTCGGCAGAGAATCCCGCGCTCGCGTCCTTCGTCAGGATATCGTCGATGGCTGCGTAAAGCTGCCACGGTGCGTTCTGCGCGCCACGCAGCGTGAACCAAGACAACGCAGGCGCGCGGATATCCGCGCGCGGCATGATGACGCCCGGCCACGTAATATGCATCTGCATCTGCATAGGTCGCACGAGCCGCCATACGATGCGACCGATGCGGGAGTCGAGCCGGACATCGAGCGCGTCATCGCAACGCGCAAGCCTCGGCCGCGAAATGGCCGCGGGGAGCTGAGGTGCGGCGCGCAGTTTCATCTAGTTAGCTCTTCGAGGAAGCCATCGATCTTGTCGAAATGATCTGGCCACGTCGGCACCCGGAATTGATCGATTCGCGCGAGTTGCGCGCGACGTGCGTCGCTGTCGGACCGCGCGTACGATTCGATGGCGGCTTTCCATCCCGGTCCATCAAGCGGATCAAGGAAATGCGGAACTTCGCCGGCGATCTCGTGAAACACCCCGAGGTTGCTCGCGATGACCGGCACGCCCATTGCGAGCGCTTCGACCAGCGGCATGCCGAATCCTTCGGCAAACGACGGAAACAGCAGCGCCTGCGAATGCTGAAGCCATGCGCGCAAGCGGTCGTCGTCGCATTCGGGCTCTTCGATGATCACTCCGCGCAGCGCCGCGCAACGTTCGAGCATGTCCACCGCGTTTTCGCATTCCCACCCGCGGCGCCCGATGATCACGAGCTTCGGAGCGGCATCACCAAGGCTTTCGACGACTCTCCTCCAAACGTGAAGGATGAACCAGTGGTTCTTGCGAGGCTCGATCGTGCCAAGAATGACGAAGTAATTTGCATTGAACGGCCGGGCGGTCAGCGACGCCTCCGAGATGCCGGGAGCTAGATGAGCAACCACAGTCGGCGGCAAAAACAGGCGCGCGGAGCGTGCTTCGGCTGCGAGCTCGTCCAGCGTATCCTGGGAGTTTGCAATCAGTCCGTGCGCTTGCCTGAGTGCCGTGTGAATGCGCGAGCGATGCTTGACGTCGATTCCCGTCCGGCAATATTCCGCATGTGTAAGCGGAATGAGATCATGCACCATGAATACTGTACGAATCTCGCGCCTGGACAATGCTTGGTAATAGCGGCCATGTTCCATGCCGTTATGACTGAGATGCAACAGCACACCTGGCCCGCAACGCTTACCGCCGAACATTTGACCGATGCATGCGCGCGCGATTAGTCGGCGAATCGTATTGCGCTCACGCGTGACCGACAAGAGTAAGTCAAAAGCACGCTGCGAGTCTTTTTCGCTGAGGACGCCAAGCCATCCGGCTTCGCTAAGTACCGCGCGCGCTTGTGCCCGGTATCGGGCGACATAAGCCAGACTTACACGGTCCACTCCTGTCGGCTTTAAGCCGTGGTAAAGGCGCGACAATGAGCGGCTGACGTCTAGATAAATGGTTGACACGACTGGCTTGGTTCGATTTTTTTAGCGGTGCGGTTACAGGCCGCGCTAAGGGAATGAACAGCGCGCAGTTTTTAAGGCCTCTGTGTATGATTTTAACCTTTAGCGTGCGACAATCCCTGCCGCCCAGGTTATTTTCCAAGAAAAGATGTCGCGCTCATGTTCTAATTTTTTCGGCATTGCCTTGATGGCTGGAGGATGCTTCCTTGCAGGATGCTCCGCGATTCCGACATCCGGCCCAAGCAGCACGCAAATAAATCGCGCGTCGAAGTCCTTCGATACCAACGGCATCCAGATCGTAGATCTGACCGACGACGTGGCACGCAAGCTTGTCGCGGAGCGCCGGCGCGGCGATTTTTCTGCGTCGCTGGGCAATCAGTTGAGCTTCAATCAGCAACTCGGCGTTGGGGATACCGTCGAAGTGTCGATATGGGAAGCGCCTCCCGCAACCTTGTTCGGCGGTACGCCAACCGACGTTAAGAACGGCCCCGGCAGTTCACACGTCACCACGCTTCCTGACCAGACCATCGATGGCGCGGGTGCCATCACGGTGCCTTTCATCGGCGCCGTCAGAGCCGCGGGGCGCACCCCAACCGAATTGCAGGTCGAGATCGCACGACGCCTGAAGAACATGGCGCACAATCCGCAGGTGCTAGTCAAACTGTCTACTAATGTGACCTCTTACGTCACGGTTGTGGGCGACGTAACGACCAGCAATCGAATGCCGCTGACGGCGCGCGGCGAACGTGTGCTCGATGCTGTCGCCGGCGCCGGCGGCGTCCGCGACCCCATCGACAAGGTCACCATCCAAGTAACGCGCGGAGAGAAGTTCGTGTCCTTGCCATTGGGCACTGTGATTCGCGATCCGCGCCAAAATGTGCCGCTCCACGCGGGCGACGTTGTGACGGCGGTGTATCAGCCTTATAGCTTTACGGCCCTCGGCGCCACGGGAAAGAACGACGAAGTCAATTTCGAGGCGCAAGGCATCACGCTGGCACAGGCAATCGCGCGCGCCGGCGGACTTCAGGACTCGCGCTCGGATGCGCGCGGCGTATTCATTTTCCGGCTGGAAAAGCCTGATGCATTTCAATGGCCCAACAACCCGGTCTATCTGACGCCCGACGGCCGCGTGCCCGTCATCTATCGGGTCGATCTCCGCAATCCGGCTTCTATGTTCGTCGCTCAAAGCTTTGTGATCGACAACAAGGATTTACTTTATGTATCGAACGCGCCGGTCACAGAACTGCAGAAAGTCTTGAATCTGTTCTTCTCGGTCGCCTATCCGGTGGTGACGGGAGTCCAAACATTCCGGTGATTCTCAATGGCCACCGCGTGCGCTCGATTCAGGCAGTATCCGAACGCGCGCGCGGCCCGGCCCTTACGTAGAGACGCAGATGAAGCGCGTAGTCGCAATCGATGGGCATAACCTCGCGCTGCAGCGCGGCACCGGGGTCGCAACTTACGCAAGAAATCTTGCAAACAACTTGGCGGAAATGGGCTGGGACGTATCGACGTTATACGGAACGCCTGTTTCATCGAAAACTGCGCCGCTATTGCGCGAAGTGCAGTTCTTCGACTCTCTCGGCGGCGCCGGTTTCGGGCAGAGTAAATTAAGTGTCGTGCGCAATTGGGCCAAGGAAATCGTCGCTTCGCCGTTCGGATACAGGGCTGCAGAAATACTGCCTAGCGGGAGCGTCGAAACACGCCGCTTTGCAGATAGGCTTCCGACGAACGCTGCAATCCTGAACGTTCGCAGCCTCTTCGATATCGCGCGAAGACACTTTAGGCGACACGGCAAATTCCTAGAAGTGCGATTCCCCGGCAAAATTGATGTGATGCACTGGACATATCCCT
This sequence comes from Paraburkholderia sp. RCC_158, assembly GCF_041355255.1. Taxonomy (NCBI): domain Bacteria; kingdom Pseudomonadati; phylum Pseudomonadota; class Betaproteobacteria; order Burkholderiales; family Burkholderiaceae; genus Paraburkholderia; species Paraburkholderia sp. RCC_158. The sequence goes on from NZ_JBFUPM010000025.1 coordinate 43,528, forward strand.
TGCCGGTGAAGGTCGCGAATGTCCCGAATATCTACACCATTCACGATCTGGTTCCACTTCGTCTTCCTTATACGACGCTAGACAACAAGCGGTATTACTATCGCCTGATTAAGGGTTGCATTGGAAACGGCGATCATATCTGTACGGTCTCCGAGCGTTCGAAAGACGATATTGTAGACCTGTTCGATGTGCCGCCGGACGATGTAACGAATACTTATCAGGCCGTCGATGCAATCAGCTGGGGCGCGCAGAAAACGCAGACCGAGGCGGAGGCGGAAGTCAAAGGCGTCTTCGGACTCGAACCCCGCGATTATTTTCTGTTTTTCGGTGCGATCGAGCCAAAGAAAAACGTTGGCCGGCTGATTGAGGCTTTCCTTTCCTCGCATGTCGATTCCTGTCTCGTCGTCGTCGGTTCGCTGGCGTGGAAAGCCGATGAAGAAATGAAGCTGGTGAATGCCATGCTCAAGCAGCGGCCAGAACTGCGTCGACGTATTCGCCTTTTCGACTACACGTCCCGGCCGTTTTTGATCAGCCTCATTCGTGCCGCCAAAGCCGTGGTTTTTCCTTCGCTCTACGAGGGGTTCGGCTTGCCAATTCTTGAAGCGATGCAACTTGGAACTCCGACTTTGTGTTCCAGTGGCGGCTCGCTCCCCGAAATCGCCGGCGATGCGAGCGTGTGCGTCGATCCCTATGACGTGGGCGACATTGCGCGGGGCTTGCGTATTCTCGACCAGGACGAACAGCTTCGTAAGCATCTGGCACTCGCGGGCGTCGAGCGCGCGAAGGTGTTCAGTGCCGATGCCTATAAAACGAGACTGCTGCAGATGTACGGCCGCATCATATGATATCGACGAAACAAGTCGTGTTATGACACCCTTCCGAAAAGACCCGACGTCGGGTTGCGATCCCGCCTTGCGGCTAGAGGAGGCGAGAGGCGCGCACCTCGTTCTTACGCTGAACTACGACGACGGACGCCTACGATCGGTCGTTGGTCAAAGATCCGCCGACGTGCCCTTCGATCGGCGATGGCTGGATACGCGTCAAAAAAAGGGCTACTCGCATCTCTGGCGTGCGCCGGTTCCCGTTCCGGCGGTATTTTTTTCGACGGCGACGAAGCGGACGACAAGCAACACATCGAACTGCTCAAGGAAGTCTTTCCTCTGCACGACGAACGGCCGCTGCTGTTCTCGGTCATCCCACAGCAATTTCCGCCGCCGGGTCTCAACCGTTTCTCGAACTTCTGAAAAGGATCATCGAGAATCAGTGAGTATTTTCGATACCATTTTAAGGTTTGGGATGTTCAAAGCAAAGGTCGAGGTGCGTCGCGCCCTCGCAAGCTTGCCTGGCGCGCGCATAGCGCTCCAACAGACTGTTGATGTTCGGAATGGCATCGACCTTTCCGTCCGCAACGATGACGCTGCATCGATATCCGAGATCAGCGAACAACTCCCAAAATTCGAGCGCGCTGTTGCCATGAACATCGGATTGATAATCCGGCGAATATTCGGAAATGACTGTTGGCCTGAATTGTTTGAGTACGTTCGTGGCGCCGCGCAACGCCGGTAACTCATTGCCACCGACGGCGATGCGGATGACATCGCAACGTTTGAGATCGTGAACGGTCTGATCGATGGTGATTGCGCTTACCAGCCTTTCCGGCGCGATTGTGTCGAACCCACCTTCTGGCAGGCGTCGCACCACGCAATTCGTCGATGCCTGGTTATGCGCGATCATCAACGTACAGCATGTGTCGTAGGCCGCGGCGATCACAGTCGTCACGTTTCGCACGCCGTTGACTTGCGTCGCGCGTAACAGACCCGCAATGGCCCTCGCGCTCGGATCGATACTGACCACCTTGCCCGTGCTGCCGACGCGTTGTGCCGCGACGAGACTGAAAAATCCAACATTTGCGCCGACATCGATGACGGTCTGACCTTCCTTGACTAGATCTTCGAAGAACGGAACCACAAGAGGCCGGAACAGACCGCCGCCCTGCAGATATCGTTCGGCGAAGTGTTCGGTCGGCACTGCGAGCGTTACGTCCTTCGAGCGGATATAGCGATAGCTCGTTTGTGTGCCGCCCGTATCGGTCTGAAACCTCTGAAATACATACTTGAGCTGTTCGGCGAACGGCGCTGCTGATTCCAGCAGATGCGAGTTGCTCCCGCCCGTTTGCGGAGAACTGACCGCCAGATCGTCCGCCGTGAGCGATGGCCATTTGCGCAGAAGAGCATCGTTACTCGCATCGAAGATGCTTTGGACGGATGCGTGATGTTCTGGTGAAAGTGTCAACTTGCTGCGTGCGCCGAAATCCTTCAGATATCTCCCGACGGAGACGAGCGTGGGACCGTCGACGCGCGCCGCATTGAGTACCCCGATGGCTTCGACGTCGATAGATTGATTGACGCGTTCGAGCCCTACCGCTGGAATATCGATGCCGGTTTCTTGACGGAGATAGGCGAGTACATCCTTTTGCCGCTTGTATGAAACCGGAACGATCGATTCACGTCCGAAGGCGGCAGCCCATCGTTCCAGCATGGCGTCGAAATCGAAATACTGCTTTTCCCGCGCGAGATCCGTGATGGTTGATTCCGTGATGACGATACCGTCGCATGCGAGCGTCGAGAGTCGTGAAATCAGAACGTCGACTTGTGGGCGGATAAAGCACAACACCGCGATGTCATCGAAGAAACGGCGACAAAGTTGCGCTAGCTTGGTCGTCTCTCGCTCATTCGCATACAGACTACTGAAATACTCGCAGCTCATCATGAAGTGGCTGCAATTCCTGAGGCGTGCGAGCGCGACTTCTTTTTCCAGTTCCCCTTCGATGGTCGCTTCCAGCGCCGCGAAGTCCTCGGGCGAAGTCCCACCATAACGCAGCAACCGGTCGTCTTTGACGGCGTTCTGGTAATCGCGTCCGTAAAGCGACATCTTCCTGTGCGCATCGGGACCCAGACTCGCCGGATACCAGAGTCCTCGTTCGGCCAAGAGCTCGCGCTGATTCGCCAGTGTGAGCTGGATGGATGAGCTACCAGTCTTTTCCGTGCCGATGTGCAGGATAAGCTTCATGGACTTCAAGGCGTTTCTGTATGTTTCGGTCAGGTGAGGTGGCGCGCACCGCGGCAGCCGTTGCGGCGGTGCGTGCTGACGCGCGATGCACCAGCTTAGGCGGGAAGCATAAAGTGGGGGAACGCGCGCGACAGACGGCGCGCCTGGAGCAGCGCCAAGTTGTCACCGGTCAGTTCACTCGCGTTCTCGTCGCCGATACTGCGCGTCTGTGCGGTAATTGCGTCGATGCGCAGTGCCCACGCTTGCGCATTCGACACGTCGTCGATCAGGCGAATGCCCGCCGCGCCGCGCGCGATTTCGCGCGCCCGTTCGAGTGCGGCGGTACGATTGAGCGCGGCCAGTTCGAGATGCTCGTGGAGGGTCGGTTCGCGTTTGAGCAGCGCGCGATAGACCGAAAGCGCGAGGTAGTGAGCATCGAACGCGCAGAGCATCGAGAGTCGATAAACGCGACGCGCATGCTGAACCGCTCCCGGCACGGCCGGGCGCAGATACAGATGCACGCGAAGATCACCTGCCGCGCTGCGGAAAACGCGCGTCTCGTTGGCCAACGAGACGATGTTCCGCAGCACGTTCATGCGTGTGGCGACATCGCCTTGCGATGCGGCATCGAGTACGCGCTGGAATGCGGTGGCTTCGCTGTCTGAGGGCGCGCGTTTGGCGAGCGCGAGCATCGCTTCGCGAACGAACGCGTCCTGATCCAGCAGAAGGAGATGCACGGCGCTGACCACACGATCGCCATCGATTTCGTCGAGCACGGTGGGAACCGGATCCGCATCGAAGCGCGTCATATCCAGATCGATTGAGTGACCTTGCGCGAGGCCGCTCGCGGCGATCGCGGCGATCTTCGTTACGATCTGGCGCTTGTCGCCGGCGGCTGCGCTTTCGAAGTCGGCCAGCTCGTCCGGCGCGGGCTGGCGCCCGAACGCTGCCGAGTACATTGCCGTGCATGCGGCGCGCGCGGGCATGTCAAGCAGATCGTGCACCGCGATCGCAGAACCCGCCGGCGTGGTGCGGCTCGACGATTGGTCGAGCCGCGCGAGCGCATCGCGATAGACGTTGGAGATGGTGTTGTTGTCACGGAAGGCAGCGAGGCGCTCGGCAACCTGCGCGTAGTACGCCGGATTGGCGAGGCGGCGCAGCAGATCGGGTAGGCCGGCATCGGTTGCGAAGACGACGCCGTCCGCCATGTCCTCGAATTGGTCTTCTGGCGAAGTCACTACAGGGCGCTCGGCCGTCATTGCCACGCGCGCGGAACCCGTGGTCGCCCAGTAGGAGATCGCACCTTGCGGGAAGTAGATGACATCGCCCGCACGTAGCGTCTCAAAAATTTCGGCATCAGTCTGGAAATCGAAGGTGACCTTGCCCGTCACGCCAATGTCCTCGACTAGCGCGCGTGCACGCCGGATCAGCTCTTCCGACTCGCACGCGAAGTTGGCGACAAGGCTGGAACCCGTATCAGCGCACGCCTGCAGAATGCGGTCGATGCGCTTGTGCGGCGACAGGAAGCCGAACGACGAGACCGTCAGCGCGCCGATGCCGTCGGTGCGCGTTTGCCCCTGCGCGGCCGGCGCTTTCTGACGGACGTCCCAGTGAATGCCGTGCTCGACGAACATGGCCTTCGTATGGCGCGCTGCCGCGCTGCTCAGCGTGATCACGCTCACGTTCGAGTTGAACAGAACGAGGCTGCGGTCGCGCAGTTCCGGCTTGTTCATGTCGATGGTGTGCATGACGACCGCCGAGCGCACGCCCGGGAAGCGTTCCGCGTAGTCTTCCAGTCGTTCGACCAGATCGCCTGTAGAGTCCGGACCCGCGAGATTGGGATTGAAGTTGTCGTAGAGACCGTACTCATGCTGGATCAAAACGTACCGGTAACGACCCGTCGCGAGATAAGGCTCACATTCGTCGATACCACGAACGATGACCGTGTCGCGCCCTTGCTCGCGCATGGCGGCGGCAACGTGCGTCGTATAGCTTGCGATGCCGCACTGGCGCCCGTAGCTGGCGCATACTTGAATGACACCCTGCGCCGTGGTGTCGCGCTCGACACGCGTCATGAGGCTGCCGTGGCCGCTGAGCAAGCGGTTCTCGATCAGCGAGACGATGTTCGCCGTGGTGTCGCGCCAGGCGCGCTGGTGATAGCGGCTCCTGATCTGCGTTTCACGCTGCGCGCGCTTTTCGGCATCGCAGATATAGCTGCGGGCAATGCGTACGAACGCGTCTTCGTCGGTGGGCGAGAAGTAATCGGCCGAGTCGCCGCCGACTTCGGGCATCGACGTCTCGCTGGATGCAAGACACACTTTGCCATGCGACAGGGCTTCTGCGATCGGCAGACCCCATCCTTCACAAAGACTCGGGAACACGGTGAACAGGCAATTACGGTAAAGCTGATCGAGGCTCGCGTCGTCGACGTTGTGCAAAACCATGACCTTGCCGCCGGCGTGATTCGTGGCCTTAAGTTCGGCTTCCAGAGCTGCCATGCCGTCACCGGCTGCACCGACTAGCACGAGCGTCGGGCAGTCTTTGCCGATGGTCTTGCGCAGGCGATCCCAGGCGCGCACCAAGAAGCCGTGATTTTTGCGCTTGCCGATAGCGGAGACGAACAACGCATAGCCCGCGCCCTTCGACAGACGAAGGATCGACGAGACGGTGCTTTCCGCGACACGATGCTTGCGCGGCAGGCAGCGGTAGTCATCGCCGAGCTCGACCTTGATGGATTCGATGGCCGCGCGTCCGGTCTCGCCGCAGAACTGCGTGATTTCCTTGCCCGAATGAAGCGAGTTGACCATCACCAGGTCGGAATGATCCAGTGCCGTGCCAATCCATTTCTTGAAAATGGTCGCCCACTTCTCGCTCACGAGCGCGGGGTAATAGAGTTGCAGCAGATCGTGGATGTACACCGCCACGCGCGAGCCGGCTTGCTTGTATGCCTTGAGGATCGCGTTGTTCGCATCGTAATGCCAAGCCGAACCGAGAATAACGACGACGTCCTGCGGCCCCGGCTTGAAGACGCGCTCCCCAGGCGTGAGTTCGCGTCGCACGAATGGGTTGAGGCGGGTGGCGTCCTTGTCGCCGAAGCTCGTCGGGAAGATGGCCGATTCGAAATCGGCTGGCTTCACTTCCACCGGTACGCCTTTCCAGTTGACGAGCGTGAGATTGCCGCACCAGTTTTCATATAGCTCAAGCGCGACTTCGACGATCGTGCGTTCAATGCCGCCCGGAGATGCCGAAGCAGCCACGACGGTCGCGAGACTGGTCACGTCGAGCACGAGTCGCGTCTCGGTGGCCGGCGCCGGGGCGACCATGTTGCGCGCTGCGTTGCGCCACGCGGAGAAGCGCGTGGCGCATTCCGGGAAGCGTGCGGCGAGATCGTCGCGCGCGAGGGCATCGGCGGCCGCGGCGTATTGTCCGGCGCCGAGCAGCGCTTCGTATTCAAGCTCAATGCCGCGCGGGTAGTTCGGAAATAGGAACGAGTAGGTTCGCGCAAAGTCGAGCGCCTGTGTCCAGTTGCGCTCGCGCAGCGCCATCATTGCGTGGATTTCGAGATGGAAGGCGCTGTTCGGCCAGAGCTCGGACATCGCCGCGCTGACGCTGCGCACGTTCTCGAAGTCACTGACGTTGAAATGTAGCCAGACGAGGCTTGTATAAGCCGCGAAGACCGGCGTGCGCATGTCGGGCGGCGGGACGTTGTCGGGCGCGATTCCGGCGCGCAGCAGCGCGGTCAGACGTGTGCCGGCGGCGACGGCCTTCGCCTGGTTTTCCAGACCGGTGCTGAGACTCAGCGCGTCCTCGAGCAGCTCGCGGTCATCCGGGAAGTGATCGAGCGCCTGCCATACGATATCTTCAGCTTTCTGACGCTCGCCGAACTCACGCAGCGCAGCCGCGCAGCGGATCCAGTATTGCTTGCGGCCCGGTGCCAGCCTGAGGACGCGCGTCCAGAAGCTTTCCGCTTCCTGCTTTTGGCGTGCGGCGAGCGCGAGGTCGGCGACCGCGACCAGCGGTTCCGGCTCGTGCGGATATACTTCGGCGACCGCAAACAAGGCTTCACGCAACGCTTGCGGTGACTTGTCACGATTCTCGAGCCGCGCAATGGCGATATGCCCGCGCACAAAATTGGGCTGGAAGTGCACGAGTCCGCGCCACGTCGCGAGCGCGATCGAGAGCCGGCCTGCGGCTTCTTCGCATTCGGCGAGTGTCGCAAGCGTGTTGACATCGTGTGGACGCCGGGCGAGCGCGTCACGCAACACGCGGCAGGCATCGTCCGGACGCTTTAGCGCGATGAGAATGCCCGCGTGCGTCAGCGCTACACTTTCCATTTGCCTGTCCAGGCTGATTGCGCGCTGGATCTCTTCCAGCGCCTCTGGATAGTCGCTGAGCGTCTTGAGCAGGCGAGCGCGGGTTTCAGCCACCAACGCCGACGCCGGCCAGCGCTCGCGGGCAACGCTGAGAATCTCGCTAGCGGTGCGCGTATCGCCTAGTTCGATGAGGATATTCGCGCGCTGCAGCGCCGCGTTAGTGTTGTCCGGATCGAGCGATGCCGCGTGCGTCCAGTGCCTGTAGGCGGCTCGCAGATCGTGCTGGCGGAAAGCGCATTCCGCGATACCCGCAGCGATGTCGAAGCGTTCGTTGTCGCGAATGCTCTCGAGAATGTTACGCGCACGAGCGTGATCGCCCGCATGGAGCCATGCGAGGCCTTCGCACACCTTGAATTCGATGCGCTGGGTTAATTCCGCGGCGCGCTGCCATGCTCGGGCCTCGCCGGCGTGTTCGCCGCAGAAATGATTGGCGCGCGCGAGCAGCTCATAAACGATCGCATCATTCATGAACGAGTCTTTGGCGATGTCGAGAATGAGACGCGCGATGCGGCAGCTGCCGTTCTTCAAATATTCCTTGCAGATATCGATGATGTTGCCGGCATCGCCGCGCGCACGCGCATCCTCGATCAAATCGTTGACGAGCGCTTTCAATGCTGCTTCGTCGTTGCCTGCGGCGCACTCCGCCGCGAAATGCCTGGTGGCCTCTGTTTGACTCATGCTGTGGTCCTTGGAACTTGTTGCGTCAGCGGATCCGGCCGCGGCCGCGATTCATGCTGCTAATTCGATTTTTTTGTTTGTTGGTGCAATCAAGATCGCGTGTCGAGACGATCGATCGCACAGCCTGTGGGGTCGCTCAAATTCAACGCTCCGTCTGGCCAGTGATGGCGTGATAGAAGTCGAATGCTGATTCCACATCGAGGAATTCGCGAAGCACACCTTTTTCGAGGACGCACGCCCGGGTGCAATGCTCGCGGATGTTGTGCGGATCGTGCGAGACCATGATCATCGCGCGATCGCGGCGTTTGACGAAAAGCTCTTCGTGGCATTTGGCGCGAAAGCGTGCGTCGCCGACCGCGATGACCTCATCGATCAAAAAGCAGTCGAAGTCGATCGCCATCGATACGGCGAATGCGAGCCGCGCCAGCATGCCGCTGGAATACGCCTTCACTGGCTCGCGTAAATACGTTCCGAGTTCCGTGAAGTCTTCGACGAATGGCACGGCCTTGGTGTAAGACGCGCCGTAGATGCGGCACGCGAAGCGCAGGTTGTCGAGTCCCGTGAGGCTGCCCTGGAAACCGCCAGAAAACGCGAGTGGCCACGAGACGCTCATGCCACGCGTCAGCGTGCCGGAAGTCGGCTGCTCTGAGCCGCTCATTAGACGGATCAGCGTGGATTTGCCTGCGCCGTTGCGGCCGAGTATGCCGACCCGTTCGGATCGTCCGAGGGTCAGATTGACGTTGTCGAGGATGATCCGCTTGCCGTTGCGGGTGTGATAGCGCTTGGAGACGTCCCGCAGACTCAGCATTAGCGCCTCACCCGAATGGAAACGTCCCGCACGGCGGCGAGCGCAAGCCAGCTCAGGACCGCGCAGACTATCATCGTGTACGGCACGTCGTAGTATGTCTGCACATGTTGGCCGAAGTAGCCGTGACGGAAGAGTTCGACGCAATTGGGCGCGGGAAACAGCAGCATGATGTCGCGCAGATTTTCCGGCAGCCAGCTCGCCATGACGAATGCTCCTGACACGGGAAGCTGGAAATAGGAAATTGGATGCCAGAGTCGCTCGACCAGTTCGCTGTATTCGGTGAGTGCGCCGATCAGCAGGCCGAGCGACGCCGAATACCATGTCAGGAGCATCCAGCCCGCGGCCATATCGAGCACATCGGCGGGCGGATCGATCAGGCCGAGCAGAACGCAGGTGCTGATGATCACGAGCATCGAAAACGTCGTGCCGATCACTTCCAGCGCGATGCGTGCGTAGAAGAGATCGATAATTCGCACGTTCCGGTGAAACAGCAGCGCGGCGTTGGGCTCAACGGCGAGCGTGCAGCGGCCGATTGTGTTGCGCCACAGAAGGACCGTCGAATAGCTCGTGACGGCGAACGCCGTGACGTTGAGATCGTGCCCGTGACCTCCCTCGTTCAGGAGGTTCCAGAGCGTCGCGATGCCAGCCGTGAACAGCAGCGGCTCCCCGAACAGCCATGCAAAGCCAATATTGTGTCGCCCGTAACGCGTAATGATCTCACGCATGATAAGCGCGAACACCACGCGAACCTGAATCCTGACGGCTCGCGCGAGCGGCGTCTCACTCGTCAACATGCGTCAGTCCCTGTGCTCTCGAACGCTCGCGATCAGCAAGCTCAGCGAAGCCCACGCAACAAGTCCGATGACGAACGTGGTGGCGATGGCGCGCAGACGCTTCGGCTCAATCGCGATGTCGGGCGTATTGGGCTGAACGAGGCGCTCGAGGTATAGCTGCTTGCGCTCCGCTTCGCCGCGCGCGCTTTCGAGGGCCGCCATGGCGGAACCCAGCTGCTTGTCGGCGAATTGTGCATCTAGTTGCAGACGCGCATACGCCGCGGCCTTCTGCGACAGCGAACCCTTACTCCCTGCAACATCGCCGGTGGCGGCTTGGATCTGCTTCTGCAGCGTCTCGATGTTGTTCCTGAGCACGGGAACTTGCGGGTTTTCCGGCGAAATCGAGAGCAGTTGCATCAACTGATTTTGCGCCGCGAACATCTGCGTTTGTAGGCCAGTGACCTGCTGCAGTTGAAGCGCCGACTGTCGTTCGGGATCGAACACCGTATAGAGATTCCGATATCCGGCGAGCGCTGCAGCGGCGTCCTTGGCTTTCTCGGCGGCGAGGTCGACCTCGTGCTGCGCGAACTGCACCGTGTCGCTCGCGGCGCGCTGGTTCATGCGATTGATGAGCTGTTCGCTGATGGCGAGCAGTTGCGCATTGATGCGCTCTGAATCGCGCGCCGTGTATGCACGGACCTGCAACGTGGTGATGCCGGATGTCGGGTCGAGCGCGACGGAGACAATGTGCTTGTTGTAGTACTTCCAGAGCGCTTCTAAACTGTTGTCGAAACTCCGTGAAAAATGGCTCAAGAAATCGCCATGATTGCCGTACGCTTCGGCAATATAGTCGTCCTGGTTCAATTCCTTGAGCGCATCCCGCGACTGAATGTAATCGATCACGGGATATGTATCGTCTTGCGCGCGCGAGAGCCCGGTGCCCTGGAGTATCGCACCCACCACGCTGGTCTGGCTCTGCCGTTGCGCACTGCGCACCACGAAGCGTGACTCAGAAACATACACATCCGACGCAATCAGCCCGAAATACGCCACGGCAATCGCGGTCGGCACCACGACAGTCAACGCAAAGAGCCGATTGACTCCCTTGAGACGCTCGACCAGACCATTCTTGTTCCCCGACGGCGGCAGTGCCGCGTTGTTGCTAGATACAGTTTCCAACGTCTTATCCAAACTGAATAATTCTTTCGATTCCCTTGATGCTCCACGTGCGTCAAAGGAAAGTGCGGAAATGCCCGCAGAATCTGGTGGCCAAGGGTCGACGCAAAAGTTGTACGTGTGCCGATACGAGTTCTTACGCTATCGCTTTACCTGTAAGGAATGCGGCAACTGGGCGCTGCATTCCCCTTGCGGAAATCACGCAAGAGGGCGGTCAAGCAGAGTATGGCGGCGGCCGATTATAGCCCCCCGATATGTATAGCGCCATCCAGCACTGAGAGCTTTCGCAACATTTCATAATTTTTCTAACAGTTTTTATTCTTTGCGCTCGTAATGTTGTATTCTTCGACCCTTGCGAAGGACCAGCAACAGCTATTCAAACGATATCGAGGTCAGCGGGGAAGGGAAGCATCTGTGCGTGTCCCGTCGGCGAACCTCTGGCCGCTATACGACGTTCTTACATGCACCGCTCCTTTCTCGCCTTGCAAGGTACGGCTTCACCGTTCTTTAGCCGCCTTGCCATCGCACTGCGCGAGCGCGGCCATGCTGTACGTCGAGTTAATTACTGCGGTGGCGATCTGGCCTACGCGGGTAGTGGCGATTCGTGGAATTTCCGGAATAAGTCAAGCGAATTAACGGATTGGTATGTCAATCGAGTGAAAGCTGGCGGTTTTACCGACGTAATAATGTTCGGCGACTGCCGCGAAATTCACCGTCATATGCATCCAGTTGCGGAAGCTAATGGCTTGCGCGTCCACGTTTTCGAAGAAGGTTACGTCCGCCCGCATTGGCTTACGCTGGAAAAGCACGGCGTAAATGGACGCTCGCAATTACCGCGGGACCCCGGCTGGTATATCCATCATCGCCGTTTTACGCCGGCAAGCCCAGCAGGGCAGCCCACCGGCTATAACCTCTACGAACGCGCGTTTCACGACATCCGCTATCGCAGCGCCAACACGCTTTTCGCCTCTCGCTTTCCGCATTACCGCAGCCATCGCCCGAGAAACGGCTTCTTCGAATACTCAGGCCTCGCTGCCCGTGCATTGCGTCAGCGTCAGCACCATTGCGATGCCGACAAGGTCACTCGCGATCTGCTCGATGCAGGTCATGCGTATTACATCTTTCCGCTGCAGTTGAATTCGGATGCGCAGATCGTCGTCCATTCGCCGTTCGACAGCGTACGTGACGCGATCGCAAAGGTGCTGACTTCATTCGCACGCCATGCGCCTGCCGCGACCTGGCTCGTCATCAAAAACCATCCCCTAGACACCGGCCTGATCGACTATCGTCGTCACGCGGAGCAACTGGCGCGCGAACTCGGCATTGCTGAGCGTCTGCGTTTCATCGACGCGGGTCACCTCCCGACGCTCCTCGATCACGCGGGCGGTGCAGTGGTGGTCAACAGTACGGTCGGTTTGTCGGCGCTGCATCACCGTCGTCCGCTGATCGCGCTCGGCACGGCGATCTACAGCATGCCGGGGTTGACGTGGCAAGGCTCGCTCGACGATTTCTGGCGGCACGGCGAGCGGCCGGACATGCATCTCTACAAGGCCTTCCTCGACTACGTCGTCCACCATACGCAGATCAATGGCGACTTCTACACGCGCACGGGCATTGCCATGGCGACAGCTGGCGCAGTGCAGCGCCTCGAGGCGGCAGCCTATGCCTAAAGCCACTACGCGCCATATCGTGATCACCGGCGCGAGCGCGGGGCTTGGTCGCTCGCTTGCGCTGTCATACGCAGCGCCCGGCGTAGTGCTCGGTCTTATTGGCCGCGACAAGGAAAGACTCGAAGCATCAGCACAAGCCTGCCGCGCGAAAGGCGCAAAGGTAGAAATTGGCCAGATCGATCTCCGCGATGCTGTCGCCACGCAAGCCTGGCTGCATCAGTTCGACGACACGCATTCAATTGATCTTCTAATTGCCAACGCCGGCGTCGCCAGCACGCTCGCTTCTGCGCAAGACTGGGAAGAACTGGAGCGCACAGTCGCCATTTTCGACACCAACTTCTACGGCGCGTTGCACGCGGTCCTTCCCGTCATCAGCCGCATGCGCCCACGTAAAAACGGCCAGATAGCGCTCATCAGTTCGCTCGCCGCATTGCGCGGCATGGCAATCTCACCGGCGTACTGCGCGAGTAAGGCGGCCATCAAAGCCTACGGCGACTCAGTCCGCCCGATCCTGTCGCGCGACGGCATCCGCATGTCGATAGTCTTGCCGGGTTTCGTAAAAACGGCAATGAGCGACGTCTTCCCCGGCGACAAACCGTTCCTCTGGTCGGCGGACCGAGCCGCGCAGTATATCCAGCGCAAGCTGAAAGCCGGTCGCGCGGAAATCGCTTTCCCCAGCTTACTTGCTTTCGGCATGCGCCTTCTACCTCTGTTGCCTGCGGTAATGGCCGATGCGGTTCTCGACGGCCTGTCTTACCTGCCGCGCGAGGAGCGCTGATTGGAAGCGACGCTGGCGCTGAACTTTGTGGCCGCTGCCGCCCTCGCGCTTCTGCCTGAAGCGCTCGCGCTGCCGCGCGCGTGGTTACGCCGCTCGCCGCTCGCCTTGGCATTGCACATCGCCGCTATCGTGTTCATCTGTTTGTGCGTGCTGCTGCTCACGGGGCGCGTCAGCTTTTCCACCTTTGTCACGATCGCGCTGGTGGCGCTGCTGGCCGGCGTGAGCAACGCTAAGCACGCATCGCTGCAAGAGCCGTTGGTTTTCACCGATCTGAGTCTTTTTAGCCAGCTTTTCGCGCATCCGCGGCTCTACTTGCCGTTTCTCAGCATCGGCACGGTGGTTGGGATTGTCATTGGCATCGCGGTAGTGATCGGCGGTTTCATCGCGGACAAGCCCCTTGCTCAAAAACCTGTTGGGGAGTTCGTGATCGCTGCCGGCGCCTGCCTCGCCGCCGCATATATATTCGCCGCCCGCTTGCCGCTCACGCTGAACCCCGTCGACGATCAGAAGCGTCATGGTTTCTTCGCCGTCTTCGTCGCGTACCTACTGAACGGCATGAAGCCGGCCACTGCGGGTCAATTACACAATGCCTTGGCGGCCGGTCCGTTCACGAGCGGCGCGCCGCAAACCGCGCCTGATGTGATCCTGATCCAGAGCGAGTCGTTTTTTGACGCGCGGCGTCTGGCCGCGTCAATAGATCGTTCGATCCTGAAGCACTTCGACAATGCGCGCCGCGAGTCGGTCCAGTACGGCGATCTGACGGTCCCTGCGTGGGGCGCCAATACGATGCGCACTGAGTTCGCCGTGCTGACCGGCGTCGCTCAAAACCAGCTTGGCTACGCGCGCTTCTATCCGTACGCATTCATGCGGCGCGCGTGCGCTTCGCTGGCATCGTGGTTCAAAGACGGCGGCTACCAAACGTTGGCGATCCACCCGTATTACGCGGATTTCTTCGGCCGAAAGCGCGCCTTCAAACATCTGCAAATCGACCGCTTCATCGATATCGCTGCGTTCGCCGACGCGCCGCGCGCGGGCCCATATGTGTCCGATCTCGCCGTTGCGGACTCGATCATCGCCGCGCTGGACGAGCCGCGCAACCAACCCGCGTTCATCTTCTCGATGACGATGGAAAATCACGGCCCCTTACATCTGGAATCCGTCAAAGCAGGCGAGGCCGCTGCGTTCCACGCGCTTGGCGATGACGCGCGCTGGCGCGACCTCACTGCCTATCTGCGTCACCTCGCCAACGCCGACGCAATGCTGGACCGGCTGCTCGCCGCGCTGCGCGCGCGGCATCGCGACACAGTGCTGTGTTTTTACGGCGATCACGTTCCTGCATTGCAGCACGTGTTTGTCGAACTCGATTACGAACCGGCGCGCAGTGATTACATAATCTGGCGCAATTACGGCGACGCGCCTGCTATGCGCAAAGACCTCAGTGCCGAACAACTGGGGCTCGCGCTCGTTCGAACACTTGAACAGACCGTGCCGAGCGAAACGCCGGCGCGCACGCTGCACGCAACAACATAACGATGACCAAACAGATAGCTATTGTGGGGATGGCCTGTCGCTTCCCCGGCCATGTCCAGGGCCCCGAAGATTTCTGGGCGCTGCTGCGCGACGAAAAAGATGCGGTGACGCAAATCCCGGCCGACCGTTTCGGCACGGAATTTTACCAGCACCCGTCCAAACGGGAAGCAGGCAAGAGCTACACATTCTCGGCCGGTGTTCTGGACGATGTCGCCGGTTTCGATGCAGCGTTCTTCGGTATTTCGCCACGCGAAGCACAGCAGATGGATCCGCAGCAGCGCCTGCTGCTTGAACTCGCATGGGAAACCTTCGAAGATGCGGGCGTGCGTCCGCGCGACATGCAAGGCAGTAATTGCGCGGTCTATGTGGGCGTGGCGAGTCCGGATTACGGCAACCGTTTCGTCGACGACCTGAACACGGTCGATCCGTACTCAGCGACCGGCAACACGCTCAGCATCGCATCGAACCGTCTGTCGTATCTGTTCGACCTGCGGGGGCCGAGCGTTTCGGTGGATACCGCGTGCTCGTCGTCGCTGGTCGCTTTGCATCAGGCGTGTCAGGCGCTGCAATCCGGCGATGCCGAGATGGCGCTCGCAGGCGGCGTCAATCTGTTGCTGCATCCATTTGGCTTCGTGACGTTCTCGAAAGCGTCGATGCTCTCGCCACGCGGACGCTGCCGCGCGTTCGACGCCAGCGGCGACGGCTACGTCCGCTCGGAAGGCGGTGCGCTGGTGATGCTTAAAACGCTCGAGCGAGCGCTGGCCGACGGTGACACGATCCACGCGGTGATCGCCGGCTCGGGCGTCAACTCGGACGGCTACTCACAAGGCGGTATCAGTGTGCCGGGCGCGGCCACGCAAGCGGCATTGCTGCGCACGGTCTACGAACGCGCAGGTGTCGATCCGCGCTCGTTGGTGTATGTCGAAGCGCACGGAACGGGCACGGCGGTCGGCGATCCGATTGAAGCGCGTGCGTTGATGGAAGTCGCATCGGCGGGCCGGCCTGTTGACCGGCCACTGTTGATCGGCTCAGTGAAAACGAACGTGGGCCACCTCGAAACCGCCTCCGGTATGGCCGGCCTCCTGAAAGCGATTCTGTGCCTGAAGCATCGTGCTGTGCCGAAGACGCTGCATTTCGAAACGCCCAATCCGGCGATCAATTTCGTCGGCGGCCGGTTGCGCGTGGTGGACCGTCTGACGCCGCTCGACAGCGGCGCGGAACCGTTGGTGATCGGCGTCAATTCGTTCGGTTTCGGCGGCACGAACGCGCATATCGTATTGCGCGAAGCGCCGGCGCAGGCAATGGCAGAAGAACACGTCGAATCAGTTGACACGACGCTCCCGCCGCTGATCCTGTCGACCCGCACGCAGGCCGCTTTGCCGGCGCTCGCCGCGCGCTATCTGTCGATGCTCGATAATGGCACGCCGTGGGCCACGCTCGCATCGAACGCAGCGCATCGTCGCCAGTGGCTGAAGCACCGCGCGATCGTCACGCCTTCGACGGAATCCGAAGCGCGCGCGACACTCGCCGCGCTTGCCGCGCCGACACCGGAGCAAACGGAGCCGGCGCTCGTGCAAGGCGAGGCGCCCGGCGACGACACGCGTCTCGCACTCGTTTTCTCTGGTAACGGCTCGCAGTGGGCGGGCATGGGCAAGCAATTGCTCGAGCAGGAGCCGGTATTCCGTGCAGCGCTCGACGAACTCGACGCGCTGTGGCGCGCGGACGGCAGTCCGTCGCTGGTCGAGATGTTGCGCGACGGGGTGAGCGCTGAACGGCTGGAATCTACCGAGCATGCGCAGCCATTGCTGTTCGCGCTTCAGGTCGGCGTGGTTCGGGTCATTGAGGCACGCGGCATCGGCTATGACGTGTGCCTCGGCCACAGCGTCGGCGAGGTCGCCGCGGCATGGGCTGCTGGCGCGTTGACGCTGAAGCAGGCCGTACACGTGATCAAGATCCGCAGCCGAGCTCAGGCAAGCACGCGCGGCATGGGCAGGATGGCCGCCGCCGGTCTCGGCGAAGCCGCGATGCGCGCGCTGATGGCGCAAGTCGGCGTGGACGGCGCGGTGGAAATTGCGGGCGCGAACAGTCCACAGGCGGTCACGCTGGCCGGCCCGCTTCCAGCGTTGCAGATTCTCGAAGCAGCGGTGAAGGAAAGCGGCCGTTTCTTCCAGATGCTGGAACTCGACTACGCGTTCCACAGTCGTCAGATGGATCCGATCGAGCCGACCGTGCTTCATGGGCTCGCCCATCTCGTCCCGAACGCCGCAGCGCGCAGCTTCTTCTCGACGGTCACTGGCGCCGGACTTGCCGGCACCGAACTCGACGCGCGCTACTGGTGGCGCAATATCCGCGAGCCGGTGCGGTTCGGCGATGCTGTCGCTCATGTCGCCCAGACGGGCGTGCGCCTGTTCCTGGAGGTCGGCCCGCATTCGATTCTGCGCACCTATGTGACGCAGACGCTCGACGACGCCCGCATCATCGGCCGCTCGCTGCCGACGCTCAAGCGTAACAACGACAGCGCGCAGATGCTGCACCACGCGATCTACGCGATGCTCGCAAATGGCGCGCGTGTCGACGTCGAACGCTTTGCGCCGATGGGCGCACGCGTGGCACTGCCGTCCTATCCGTGGCAGCACGAACGCTATTGGCTTGGCCCGACCGCGGAAGCCTACAACCTGGTGAATCGCCGCCGCGAACATCCGTTGCTCGGTTACCGTCTGCGCGAACACGCGCTCGCGTGGGAAAACCAGCTGGATCCGGCCGGCCTTCCGATGCTCGCCGACCACGTGGTCGATGGCGGAGTGGCATTCCCGGGCGCGGGCTACGTCGAGATGGCGCTTGCGGCTGCACGTGTGCATTTCGGCACTGATAGCTGCGCCGTCGAGAACGTCGAGATTCGTCTGCCGGTGGTGTTCCAGCCGCAGCATTCGAAACTGTTCCGCTTCACTGTTGATGTGCACACCGCAAGCTTCACGATCGAGACGCGCGATCGCATGTCCGACGAAGCGTGGTCGCTGAACGTCACCGGCCGCCTGCTGGCGAGTGGCTGCGCGCTGAGTACGGAAGGCGCTCCCAGCGGACTGCCAGCCACCACGCTCACCGATCTGTTCGCGCAACCGCCTTTGGCCGGCGCAACGTTGTATGCGAGCACCGCCGCGATCGGCTTGAGTTACGGTCCGGCATTCCAATGGGTGCGCGCGGTGCACGTCGACGCTAACACCGACATGGCGCTAGCGGAATTGGATATCCCCGCCGTACTCGCACAAAACAAAACGGAACTGAGCGCCTATGTGCTCCATCCGGCCTTGATGGACAGCGGGTTCCACCCGCTGTTCGCCCTGATCGCATCGGCGCGTCCGGCTGAGACCGAGCACGCAGCGTATGTGCCGGTGCAAATCGGACGCATTGACTATCTGCGTGGCGATGCGATCCGCTACGTTCTCGCCCGGATCGAACGACGCAGTCCGCATTCGGTCGTGGCATCGTTCGAGTTCGCCGACGCGCACGGCGCGATCGTCGCACGGCTCGGCGCATGCCGCTTCCGTCGCGTCGATCTGATGGGGCGCCGGCATCATGCGCCTGCACGTTACGCCTATATCGCCGAGGCTAAGCCCCTTGCGGCCGACCTGGACGCACGCATGTTGCCCAAGCCGGCCGCGTTGCTGGAAAATGCCGCCGCGGCGTTGGCTGCGCAGGAAGATCAGCCGCGCAGACAGGCGCATCTGACTGAAATGCTGCCGCTGCTCGACGTGCTCGCCAGTGGCTACGCATTGAACGCACTCGATGCGATAAACGCATTTGCCGAACCGTCGCTGCCGGACTGTGCGCATCCGGCACTGCTGACGCGTCTCGTGCAGATCGTCGTTGAAGACGGTTTGGCGCAGCGTGACGGAACGCGTTTGGTGCGCGACGCCGTGGCTTGCGCAAACCTGCCGGGCATCGACGAACTTTGGCGCGACCTGCTCGCGCAGTCGCCCGCGCACGTGGCCGAACTGACCTTGCTCGCGCATTGCGGCGCGGCGCTGCCGGCTGTTTTGCGCGGCGAGGTGAGCGGCGCGCAGATCCTGCCGCCGTCGCGCAGCAGCTTGGTCGAGCATTTCTTCGAAGCGTCGCCGACATGGGCGCACGTCAATGCGCTGACCGGCGCTTGTCTGCATCGCGCCATCGAAAGGTGGAGCGAACCGCGCCGGTTGCGCGTGCTCGAACTCGATTCGCCTTCGAGCGACGTGTTGCAGCCACTCGCGATGCACATGCCGGTGCCACGCTGCGACTATACGATTGCAGGCACGCATGAGCAGCTGAGCGGCTTTGACGCGAGCGAGCATCCGTCCGTCCGGATCGCGAACATCGAGTTCGGTGATGCACCGCGCCTGTCCGGCATCGAGGCCGGCGAGCGTTACGACATTGTCGTGGCAAGCCATGTTCTGGCCGCGCAGACTGAGCCGCGTGCGCTGCTCGCCGCGCTGCGCGGCTGGCTTGCGCCAGGCGCGCTGGTCGTGATCGCGGAGCCTCGTAATAGCCGCTTCGCCGATATCGTGTTCGATCTCGACGCGGATGCCGCGCATGCCAACGCGCGCCGTGCGGCATGGCTGTCGCCGGTAGCGTTGGCGAAACACCTTGAAGAAGCGGGTTTCGATCAGGTCACACGGCATACGGAGCAGGGTCTGGATCTCGAAGGCGCACCAACGCTGATTGTTGCTCGCGAGCCGCTTACGGGCGCTTCTGCTGGCAACGAGACTGGAGCGCAGACGCCGCCGCCTGCGCATTGGTCCTTGCTGTACGCAGCGGAAACCGGGGCCGACGACACCCTGGCTGCTGCCTTGCAGGCAGCCGGCCACACGACGTCGAGCAGCACGCTGAAGGTGTTGCGCCATGACATGAGCAAACTGGCCGCGCCGGCGGGGCGCCCGCATCACGTGGTATTCATCGCGCCGGATCAAACCCTGTCCGCCGATGCGGATGGCGCGGACGTAATGCACTCCCAGCAGCAGACCTCGCTTGCACTCGCGCAACTCGTGCGCGATCTTGTGGCGGTGGCAGAAGTCATGCAGCCGCAATTGTGGATCGTCACGCGGGGTGGTGCGCCAGTCGTCACACCGTTCGCAGATGCCGTAGCGCTGCGTCCCGAGCAAGCCGCGATGTGGGGGCTTGGCCGGGTGCTGGCCAACGAGCATCCGGAGCTGTCGTGTCGTTTGATCGACGTATCGCCGGCCTGCCGCGATGCAGATGCCGAATTGGCGCGCGAGCTGCTCGCGTCCGACGGCGAGGAAGAAGTGTTGCTCACCTCACAAGGCCGCTACGTACTGCGCATGCTGCCTGCGGCGAGCGCGGCATTGCGCAGCGAATCGGCTACGCCGGTATGTCCACGGAACGAAGCGGCGGTGCTCGGTTTTGCATCGCCCGGCTCGTTGCGCAACCTTGAATGGTTCGCGCTGCCGCAACGCGAACTCTCGGCCAATGAAGTTGAAATCGAACCCGTCGCAACTGGCCTGAATTTCCGTGACGTGATGTATGCGATGGGCCTCCTGTCCGACGAAGCGGTCGAAAACGGGTTTGCCGGCGCGACGATCGGCATGGAACTGTCGGGGCGCGTCGCGCGCGTCGGCCGGGACGTGCGGCGTTTCGCGCCGGGCGATGCGGTACTCGGTTTCGCACCAGCGTCCTTCGCGAGCCTTGTGCGCACGAAGGCCGAGGCCATCGCCCACAAGCCCGAACGTCTCACGTTCGAAGAGGCAGCCACGGTGCCGACCACGTTCTTCACGGCGTACTATGCACTGTGCGAGTTGGCGCGACTGCGCCGCGGCGAGCGCGTGCTCGTGCATGGCGCGGCGGGCGGAGTGGGGATCGCGGCGATCCAGCTTGCGCGTCACTTGGGTGCGGAGGTGTTTGCAACGGCGGGCAGCCGCGAGAAGCGTGAATTCGTTCGTTTGCTCGGCGCCGATCACGTGTTCGATTCGCGCAGCCTTGCGTTCGCCGACGAAATCCGGGAACGCACGCAGGGTGCGGGCGTCGATATCGTGCTCAATTCGCTGGCCGGCGAAGCGATGGTGCGCAGCATCGACACGCTGCGGCCGTTCGGCCGTTTCCTCGAGCTCGGCAAGCGTGACTTTTACGAGAACAGCCGCATCGGCTTGCGGCCGTTCCGCAACAACATCAGCTATTTCGGCATCGACGCCGACCAGTTGATGAGCGCATTGCCGGATCTGACCGCGCGCCTGTTCCAGGAGGTCATGCAGCTATTCGCGGACGGCGTGCTGCATCCGTTGCCGTATCGCGCTTTCCCGGCCGAACGGGTCGAGGAAGCATTCCGTCACATGCAGCAGGCGCGTCAGATCGGCAAGATCCTCGTGACGTATCCGGCAGGCACGCCAAGTCCGTCGCGTGCGAGCGCCGGCGCTGAAACGCTGCAACTCGATCCGGCAGCGGCGTATCTGATCATCGGCGGGACTGGCGGGCTCGGTTTTGCCACTGCGCGCTGGATGATGTCGCGCGGAGCTCGAAATCTGACGCTGGCAAGCCGTTCAGGCGTGCTTGCACCGGAGTTCGCCGCAGAGGCTGCGCATTGGCGCGAAGAAAACGGCACACAGGTGCACGCGGCAGCCTGCGACGTCACCGATGCAGCCGCGCTCGACGCATTGCTCTCCGATATCGCCGCGCGTGGCACGCCACTCAAGGGTGTGCTCCATTCGGCGATGGTGATTGACGATGGCCTCGTGCGCAATCTCGACGACGAGCGTTTCGCCGCGGTGCTCGCGCCGAAACTGGCCGGCGCGTGGAATCTGCATCGCGCCACCCGTGATGCGCGGCTGGACTTCTTCGTGGTGTATTCGTCGGCGACGACCTTCCTCGGCAATCCGGGGCAGTCGAGCTATGTGGCGGCCAACAGCTTCCTCGAAGCGTTGATTGCGCAGCGCCGCGCTGCCGGTTTGCCGGGCACCTACATGGCGTGGGGGCCGCTGGACGATGTCGGTTTTCTCGCGCGCAACGCTGGGACGCGTGAAGCGCTGCAGGCGCGCATCGGCGGCCTGTCGATCTCATCGGCCGAAGCGCTGGCCGCGCTCGAACGTGCGCTCCTCAATATGAACGCGGGCGAGGCGGTGGTGCGGCTCGATTGGCAGGCGCTCTCGCTCGGCATGCCGGCCGCCCGTGCGCGCCGCTACACCGAACTGCATGCGCGCGGCAATCACGAACCGGCCCGGCAGGGCGGTGCGCAGACGCGTGACCAGATCTTGAGCCTGCCGTTCGCGGAGGCGCTGCGTCTCGTCCAGGAGACCGTGCAGGCGCAGATCGCGCGCATCCTGCACATGTCGCCGGAAAAAATCGAAACCGGTCGCTCAATTCTCGACATGGGCATGGATTCGCTGATGGGCATGGAGCTCGGCATGGCCGTCGAAGAGAGCTTCCAGGTCAAGCTGTCGATCATGACGATGGCTGAAGGCGCGACGGTGCGTTCGCTGGCGCAGCGGATCGTCGAATCGATCCAGACACAGGACGACGCGGCGGAGCCAAATGGCGTCGCGGCGCAAGTGGCTGCGGTCGCCGCGCAACATGCGCTCGATGTCGGCGCGCATGCGCTCGCCGATGTCGCCGATGCGTTGTCGGGACAGACGCATGAGGCAGCGCCCGCGTCTGCGCCAAACGCGGCGGCGGAGCTCGTGTGATGCGCCCGCCCGCCGGTTGGAGCCACCGTGAAGGCACGCTCGGACGGCCGTTGGCGTTGAGCGGTCACGGTCTGCATACCGGCCGACGCGTGAATGTGAGCATTCTGCCGGGCAACGCGGGCAGTGCGCGCGGCATCGTGTTCCGGCGCATCCAGGACGGTCGCGTGCTGGCCGAACTGCCGGTGAGCCCGGCGTTGCGCCGGGGTCAGCCGCTCTGCACGATGCTCGAGGCCTCCGGCGGGGTGCGTGTGCGCACGATCGAGCATCTGCTAGCGTCGTTGCTGACTTGCGAAATCGATCGCGCGACTGTCGAGCTGGATGCCGAAGAAGTGCCGATTCTCGACGGCAGCGCGCGGCCGTGGATCGACGCGATCCGCGCTTGCGGGCGTGTGGAGTTGCCGGACGCCAAGCGCTTCATTCGCGTGCTGCGTCCGGTCAAGATCGCCGACGGCGAGGGCACGCGCGACGAGCGCAGCATCTCGATCGAACCGTCCCGCGTTTACGAAATGACCGTGCGCAACGATCTGAAGGGATTCGGCGTGTTGCGCTGGGACGGCGTGCTGACGCCCGCGAGTTTCGCCGACGCGATCGCGCCGTCGCGTTCATACGGACGCGTCAAGTGGGCGATCCCCGCGATTCTCGCTGGCTACGTGCGTGGCATGCCAATTCTGCGCGGTGCGCGGCTGTCGTGCACCGCGGCGATTGTCGGCAATCGCGTGGTGGGCGGCATGCGCGTGCCTGACGAGTTCGTGCGGCACCGCGTGCTCGATCTGGTTGGCGACATGGCGATGGCCGGCTCGCCGCTGATCGGACGCGTGTGCGCGTTGCGGCCGAGTCACGAAATGAACTACCGGCTGGTTGCCGAGCTGCTCGCCACGCGCGATGCGTGGGAATGGGCTGAATTCACTGCCTGACCATCACTATCAGACAGGCACGTCACGGGGTTATCGGAAGACTATGGGATTGGGCAATCACATCCGCCAGCAACTCGCCGCCAAGGCGTTGATGCGGCAACTGGAGCGCGTCTCCGAAGAAGTGAAGACGCCCGGCGCACCGCTCGCCGTCAGCGGCACGCGCGCGGCGCAGGACGCCTCTCGCGCCGCGCTGTGCAGCTTCGAGACAATGCCTGGTTATCAGCAGGTCGAAATCCTGCGGCAGATGAGTGAGAAGCTGCAGGTGCAGTCGCCGTTCTTTCGCGTGCACGAAGGCATGGCAGGCGCAACCACGCGGATCGGCGGGGCCGAATATCTGAACTACGCGAACTACAACTACCTGGGGCTCGCCGGCAATCCGCTGGTGTCCGGGCGCGCGAAAGAAGCGATCGACCGTTACGGCACGTCGGCATCGGCGAGCCGGATGGTTGCCGGCGAACGGCCGGTGCAGCGCGAACTGGAAACGGCGCTCGCGTCGTTTTATGAGGCGGACGATTGTGTCGTGTTCGTGAGCGGCCACGCCACCAACGTGACCGTGATCGGCTCGCTGTTCGGGCAGGGCGACCTGATTGTGCACGACTCGCTTGCGCACAACAGCATCGTGCAGGGCGCGCAGTTGAGCGGCGCGAAGCGACTGAGCTTTCCGCACAATGACTGGCAGGCCCTCGACGCGCTGCTCGCGCGCGTGCGGCGCGACTACCGGCGCGTGCTGATCGCTATTGAAGGGTTGTACAGCATGGACGGGGATATCCCCGATCTCGCGCAGTTCGTCGCGATCAAACATCGCCATGCCGCCTTCCTGATGGTCGACGAGGCGCACTCGCTGGGCGTGCTTGGCGCACGCGGCAAGGGCGTGCGCGAGCATTGCGAGGTGGCGAGCGCGGACGTCGACATCTGGATGGGCACGCTGAGCAAGACGCTGGCGGGGTGCGGCGGTTTTATCGCCGGCTCGCAGGCGCTGGTCGATATTCTGCGGCATCTCGCGCCCGGCTTCCTGTATAGCGTGGGTCTCGCGCCCTCGCTCGCGGCGGCGTCGCTCGCCGCGCTCGAGCGCCTGATCGCCGAGCCCGAACGAGTCGCGCTGCTGCGCGCGCGCGGCAAACAGTTTCTCGACGAAGCGCGCGCCGCGGGTCTCGATACTGGCAAAAGCGCGGGCTATGCGGTCGTACCGATCATTACCGGCAGCACCTTGAAGGCGGCACAATGGGCCAACGCGATGTTCGCGGACGGGATCAACGTGCAGCCGATCTTCTATCCGGCCGTCGAGGAGAAGGCGGCACGTCTGCGGTTCTTCATCTGTTCGACACACGAGCCCGAGCAGATCAGCCGGACCATCGCGGCGCTCAGGCGCCTGCCCCGTTAACGAGGACAGGCTGCCATGTACGCCGTTCAAGCAGAGCGCACCGAGGGGCGCCATCGTCACAGCGAGCCGGGCACCTTACGCTTTCGCCCTTCGCGGCCGGAAGACGCCGAAGCATGCGCGCCGCTGATCTTCGCCTCGGGCGTGCGGGAGTTCGGTTTTTTTCTCGGTGAACTCCCCTGCACATGCATCGAATTTCTGGAATTCGCGTTCACGACTAAACGCGGCCGCTTCTCGTACCGGCGTCATCGCGTGGCCGTGACCGACGACGATCGGGTGGTGGGAGTGCTGGCGGTGCACGACGGCCGTCAAACGTGGCTCGACGATCCACATGTCGCACTGATGTTGCTGCTGTTTTTCGGCGTGCGACGCACCGTTCGCATGCTGTCGCGCGGACTGGTGCTGGAGAGCGAATTGCCCGCGCCGAAATCGTCGCAGACTCTGATCGCCCATTGCGCGACGCATGAACTGAGGCGCGGCACGGGCGTATTCAGCGCGCTGTTCATGAATGCATTGAATACCCGCTTGATGCACGACGAAGGCGGGCAGCAGATCGTCCTCGATGTGCTGGTCAGCAATACCCGCGCCTACGATCTGTATCGACGCTTGGGTTTTGTCGAATTGCCGCGCCGCGGCCCGCCCGCGCGGCGTTTGCCCCGCGAACTCGAATCGGTGCGGATGCAGTTTGCAGGAAGGACTTGAGCGGGCCGTTCAGGAACGCCGCCTGGCGAGCCTAAATATCCGTGAGCATGGCGGTTGCGGTGCCTGACGGGTTGAGAGGATCCGCCCGGCGCACGCAGCGCTGACGGAACGATGTATTGACCACATAAAAACATGTAGAAAGGAAATATGACCATGCAGATTCATCCAGTGATTCTTTGCGGCGGCAGCGGCACCCGGCTGTGGCCGATGTCGCGCGGCGGATATCCTAAGCAATACCTGAAGCTAACTGGGGAAAACACGCTGGTTCAGCAGACCGCCCTGCGGCTACGAGGCGTCGCCGACATCGCTGCGCCGATCGTCGTGACGAACAACGAGCAACGCTTTCTGGTCGCCGAACAGTTGCGCCAGGTCGACGTCGAGTCGTCGGCGATCGTGCTCGAACCGGTCAGCCGCAACACGGCGGCCGCGATCGCCGTGTCGGCGCTGCTTGCGTTGCGCGATTCTCCGGAGTCGTTGCTGCTCGTTCTGCCGTCTGATCACGTGATCGCGGACGAACCGGCCTTCGTCAAGGCGGCCGGGGATGCCGCGCATATCGCGAAGGACGGTTACCTGGTTACCTTCGGCATCACGCCGACGGAGCCGCACACCGGCTACGGCTATATCCGTGCGGGCGCGGCGCTCGTCGACGGCGCATCGACCTTCGCCGTCGACTCGTTCGTCGAGAAACCGGATGCCGCGACCGCCTGCCGTTTCATCGTGGAAGGCGGCTACTACTGGAACAGCGGCATGTTCATGCTGAAGGCGTCCACGTATATGGAGGAACTGCGCCGCTACGAGCCGGAAATCGCGCTGCAGGCGGAGCTTTCGCTGAAGGCCGCGCAGCACGACAACGACTTCGTGCGTCTGGACGAGCAAGCCTTCGCCGCCAGCCCGAACATTTCGGTCGACCATGCCGTCATGGAGAAAACTAAGCGTGCCGCCGTGGTCGCCGTGGCGAATCTCGGTTGGAACGACATTGGTTCCTGGACCGCGCTCGCCGAGATCGCCGAGTGTGACGCGCAAGGCAACGCGCAGATCGGCGACGTGCTCACCGATGCGGTGACCAATTCGTACATTCGCGCCGAGCATCGTCTGGTGGCGGCGATTGGTCTGGATAACGTAGTAATCGTTGAGACCGCTGATGCGGTGCTCGTCGCGCATCGCGACCAGGCGCAGGACGTCAAGAAGATCGTCGCGCAGTTGAATACGCTGGGACGTCACGAGTCGGTCACGCATCGCCGCGTGGTCCGGCCGTGGGGCTCCTATGAAGGCATCGACAGCGGCGACCGCTTTCAGGTCAAGCGCATCGTCGTCAGCCCCGGCGCGCAGCTGAGCTTGCAAATGCATCACCATCGCGCTGAACACTGGATCGTCGTCAAGGGCACCGCGCTCGTCACGAACGGCGACAAGGAAATCATCCTGACTGAGAATCAGTCGACGTATATTCCGCTCGGCATTACGCACCGACTGTTGAACCCGGGCAAGATTCCGCTGGAGTTGATCGAAGTGCAGTCGGGCGCGTATCTCGGCGAAGACGATATCGTCCGTTTCGAAGACACCTACGGCCGCGTGCCGAAGGCGTGACGGCGCAAAGGCTGAGCTGCCGAGCCGGCGGGCCCGATTTCGGACTCCCGGTCGACGCGTAGCGCCGCCTGGAAGCACAGCGTTGGCTTGCCCTCATATTGGTGGTGTTCAGAAGGCTTGCCCGATCCCGCTGGACGATGTGGAGTTATGTCCACATCGTGCAAAATCTGGCTAAAGAAGCTTGACGCGGAACGGGTTTGGGCACTGTCTTAGGGACGACAGCAGGGTGCACGGGCAAAAGCACCCATCGAACAGAAATGTCGGGCCAAATGAACCCTATGGAAGGCGCGGAGAACACGGATTCTCCTTCGTTAGCGGCGATAAAGGACTGGCAGATTGACGCCACGAGCCAGCATGTCGCGATGCGCCTGTCGGTGGAGAGGGCATCGGAGATGTCGATTGCCGCAGGCGAACACGGCTTTCGACTGACATCGGAGCAGGCACGCCAGATCATCCGTGACCTGAGCGCGGCGGTGCTGGCAATGGACGTAAAGATGCTCGCGGGGCGGGACGACGCAAAAGACAGCAATGTCTATCTTCGCGAGGAAGCGGATTCTGACCGCTATGACGAGACCGTGTTCGCGTCGTTGCCCGGGCAGCCCACTTGCAAGGCTCAGGTTTCACCTATGACGCGCCCAGCTGACACTTACCTGCGCTTCCTGCAACTGACCGGGGCCTTGCCTGGTGAGGGATCGTCCCTGCTACCGCTTGGCCCGCTCGAAGAACGCATTCTGACGCTGGTAGCCTGCACCGCACAGGACAACGAGTGGCTATCAGTCCGGGACCTGATGGCGCAGAGCAAACTCGGTTCGCCCGCGACGCTTCACGGTCGCCTGAAATCGATGCGGAGAAAAGGCTGGGTCCGGCTCGCGGGCACTGATGATTCCAGGCGCAAACAGATCGAGCTTACTGAGGCTGCCTGGCGGTATTTCGACCGGCTGTCGGCGTGTGTGATGACGGCCCTGGACAGGTGATAATGGGACCCCAAAGCCGCCATGTCGCCCGCATACTCCAGTGCCGGGCTGATACCGCGGGATGAATTTGGCGCAGAGAAATGAGGTCGAGGCGCCATCGGCATAACTAATGCTGCGAAGGTGACGAAAGCGAAGACCGTCGCAGCAGCATATGCGGTGGCTCCGCTGTTCTAGCCTGGGGGCTGTTAGCATCGAGTCCATGATCGGCTTATGACCATTCCCTTCGCCTGCTTTGCAGCGCGCGTCGCAAGGCTGCGGGGAAGTCAAAAGTGATATGAAATGCCGATTTGCACGGTCGGATACGGCGGTAGGGCGATGCCTTTTCTCGCAGTTGCTGTAAGCCCCTAAAGTTTTCGCTGGGATGACCGCTAACCCAGTTGCAGCCGTCACTTTGCGCGGCATCACTTGCCCACCCGCAGTCTGAACGTTATTATTTTCATAACGATGAACCTGAGAGAACTGCAGCAACACGCACGCGCCGTCCCGGTCCATGGAATGATCGAGGAATCTCGATCGGTCGGCTACGTTTCCCCCTCGTGGCTCGGGTGCTATCCGATCTTCCAAGAGGAGCTGCGAGGAGGCGAAACAACGTTTCACAAACTGCCGTTACATGCCAAGCTGGTTGCTCTCCAACGCACGACCGCAGACGCGGCGAAGCAAGCTATTGCATCGACAATTCTGGATGATGTTGGGGCCTCTTTTGTCGAACTCTCCACAGGTCTCGTAGAAGACGCCGTTCGACGTTATCTTTCGATGCAACCAGAAAGCGCAAATCGGCACGCCACCCCCATGACCTCGTCGCTCGATGAACTCGCCAGACAAATGGTAGGGGTACAATTGCCTCGTGTTTCAAGACCGCCCTGCGTGCTTCGACCTGGACAGGGTGTTTTTCTTGATGGATGGATGCGATTCTTTTCATACCGCGCCCGCAGCGATAAAACGATTCCACTGCTTGCGGTAGATTGGATAAATTTCTATGAGCGACTCTGCTCGGTTCATTCTTGAGCGGTGCCGCATATATTTTGACCGCGCCCAATGACCGTGCGAAGTGCAACTGTGAAGCTTTAGCCGATCATCCGCATGTCCTTGAATTGCGCGTAGCGCGGGGATGCCTAAAATTCGTTATTAGTTTTCTATCGTGCTGCGCAAACTACATCATCTCTTTTCTGCTCCCAGTACGAGAGTCTCAGAAAGAAATTATCTACTGCCATCCGCCAAGGTAGACAACGGGGAGAGCGCAAACGATACCGGTTTTGGCTTACGCAATCCACTAGAAATTGGAACTTTCCTGCGCCTTCTTGCGACCAGACAAGACTTCCTGACAGCAGACTACGGCAACGGTCAGATCATCACGCGTGTGCTAGACATCGACGCAAAATCGAAAACGTTCACCTTCGATTATGGAGCGTCGAAGACTGGGAACCACGCCGTCCTGGCAGCCAGCAAGCTACGCTTTAGTGCATTGCCAGATGGTGTGAAAGTGAATTTCACAACTGGTAAGCCACACGAAATCTCGCGCGACGGTATCGCCGCGTTCGAAGTGGAACTACCTCAAGTGCTTATTCGCGTCCAACGGCGCGAATATTTCCGCGTTGCCCCCCATGCTCGATCCGTATTTTGGCAGCGGTGCGCTGTCAGAGGGACAGCGCTTCCGTCTGGAAATGCATGATCTGTCGCTTGGTGGAGTGGCCAATGTCGTTAAACCGACAAGTCCGGTGCTCGGACCCGCGTGACACTTCGTAACCATACTTAATCACAGGACGAAAGATTTGGATATCCGCTCAAAGACATCCCGCACTACCGCAGTTGATTGTTGTAGGCGCTGTCTAGCGCCACCCGAACCCTGAACACGCCATCCGTGCGAGCTTGACCCGGTTGTACCGACAGGAAAGCCAGAATACTCTTCATTGTATACAACACGATTAACGCGCCAGTCAGGTCGCCGACAAACATGCTAAAGAAGCTTTCGAACGAGCTTTTCGTCGTACCCGTCAACGCAAACCACAAGTGATGGAACAGGGGGTTTGCTATCGAATAGGCTACAGCAAGAACAAGAAGCCGCTTCGGGGTGAGGTTAGTCAGTGATGCACGCAGATCGTAATACTCAAGCGCAAACCGGTAGACCAGATACGGTGCCAGAGATCCGATGAACGCGCCCGCGATCGCGCGCACCGGGTCATGCGGAAACCAGTAAAGAAGATCGGTAATCAGACCGGCAAGCAGCAGGCCGATTGCGCCATCGAACCCCACCAGCAACGTACTGAGAAGCCGAACACCGGACGGCAGGAAAATCCAGTTTATGCCTCGAACGAAAGACGTATGAGTGAAGACCTCCTGGTTGATCCACAGCGACACCAAAAACGCAATCTGCGTCCCGGTGATCGACCAGAAATGCAAACGTAAGCTAGACATTGCAGTAGACTACCCTTTCATGTTTATTTTCGATCGAAGCATAACGCGCCTGCATGTCGTCTCGCGAGCACCTATCTTCAACAGCCCATCCTCAACAGTGCGTACGCAATGACACGTCCTGCTGATATCTACCTGCGATTCCTGCAACTGACCGAGGCATTGCGCGGTTTGCCTACGCTTGCCCCGCTCGATCCGCTCGAAGAGCGAATACTTGAGTTTGTAGCTCGCGCAACGCAGACCATGAACCGGCTGTCAGTACGGGACATGATGGCGCAAAGCGAGTTGGGGTCGCCTGCCACATTGCACGCCCGAATCACATCGATGCGAGAAAAGGGCTGGTTGCAGCTCACCGATACGGAGGACGCTCGTCGCAAGCAGATCGAACTCACACAGGCTGCGCTGAAGCACTTCGACAAGCTGGGAGAAGCTTTCGCCAAAGCGGCGAAGCGTATCTGACGTTCCTTACACTGTCGGTTTACCTGACAGGTCAGACTATCGCACTTGCCATCTACCCATCACCGGTCAAAAGAAGTTTCGCAGACCAACAGCAATGCCCGTCTGGTTATTGCGGCCTGGCAACTCCACGCCCGCCGCTCCATTGACCTTGTTGAAGTCCACCGTGCCGTACACTTCGTATCACAGATGCAACATCCCGAACGCATGGTCCGCTGGCCGATAAAACGGTGCGCGCATGGCGTCTCTTTGTCTGCTTTGCTAGCAAGCGGATCTCGAATTTTATCGCGTTGTCGGCATTGCCGGCGACTGGTGATCACGTGGCCTGGAGGGCAGGCGTATTGCATTCGGGACTGGCTATTCTTCGATCCTCTATGAGCCGCTTGCTTGTCCCTGATGACAATCATCGCGCGTCAATCGAGAGAGCGACGGTATTGACCGAGTGCTTGCCTACAAACTTGGAATCCTCGTCCCGGGATTTGCGGAACGGGAACGGACGGTTTCAGCGACGCGGTACCCGATGAACTTCTTTGGCGCTCGTTAGACGTATCTCGGTATTTCAGGAGCGGTCTGATTGCCGCCGGTACCATTTCCGCGAGCGACCTTCGCGAAAGCCACTGGCGCGCCTGCCAGCCTGACCTCAGTTAGGCGTGGAGTTGGTCAATCCGTGACCACCACCTCAACTGTCCGGGGCTCGTCCAGTCGGAATTCGCTAATCCGGCCCGCCCGGACATCGAGTAGTAGACGGTCTAGCGTATCCAGCGCCTGTAGCCTCACGTCGGCCTCGCCAACCCGCAGCTCGTCAATCTCACTTGGCATCGCGCGACGCACCGCGAGCAGATAGGCGACAGTGCGCACCCGCGTCAAGAAAAACTGTTGCATCGCTGTCCGTCCTTACTGACAAGTGAAGCATGATACTGGATGCCCCCGCACATGTGGAATGAGCGGACCGGATGGGAATACATCCAACGGGCTGATATTGACCGGCGCAGCCAGGTTTCCATGCAAATGCCGGCGCTGTGCCACGCCGTGTGTTTCGAGAAGGTGACGGAACCGGAGAATCGTGCTCCCGTCAGGCAAACGCGTCATACCCCGTCCAGCCCCGCGAACTCACGATACAGCGGCACGTCATAAAGCGCCTCTTCCATCGCCGGGTCTGACAGACCAAACCACTGCTACTGAGATGGACCCGACGCACCTTCCGGAGGAAACTGGGCGTCTCGTTCTTGCCAACCAGTGTGGAGGTACATCGTGGAAATTGATCTTCTCGGCATCGACCTCGCAAAGCGTGTCTTTCAGCTCCACGGCGCGGACATGCACGGCCGGGCGGTGTATCGCAATAAGGTTTCACGAACGGCCCTGATCGAAACAGTGCTGGCCTTGCGTCCTCGGACGATCGCGATGAAAGCTTGTGGCTCTGCCCATCACTGGGCGCGGCGGTTCCAGGAAGCAGGCATCGAGGTGCGCCTTATCAGCCCCCACTACGTTACGCCCTTCGTTAAAACGAACAAGAATGATCGCAACGACGCTAAAGCTATCGTCGAGGCGGCATCCCGGCCGTCCATGAACTTCGTCGCCGTGAAGTCGGTTGAACAACAGGACATGCAGGCAGCGCATCGCGTGCGCGAACTTCTTGTCCAGCAACGAACGGCGATTATCAACCAGGCAAGAGGTCTTCTGGGCTAGCGCGGCATCGTGATAGCCCAGTCTCCGGCAGCCTTCAGGAAAGCGATACCTGAGATTCTCGTACGGACTGAAGGGGAGCTCACCAGCTTCTGCCAGTCCCTGATCATGGCGCTTGTCCAGCATTTGCGCGCTCTGGAAGAGGAAATAGCCGTGGCAGAAGGCTGGATTCGCTCGTTCATGAACCGTTCGGCTCTGTGTCAGAAGATCGCCGCCGTGCCGGGAGTCGGCCCAATTACAGCGACGGCAATTGTCGCTGCTGTCGGTCGCGCTGATGGTTTCAGGAATGGCCGTCATCTCGCGGCGTGGCTTGGCCTAGTGCCCAGGCAGCACTCGTCTGGTGGGAAGTCGCAACTCTACGGCATCAGTAAAAGAGGAGACAAGTATCTACGGACGCTGTTAATTCACGGAGCGAGATCTGTCCTGATCCGCGTGTCCGGCAAGCTCGATGCCCGAAGCCGCTGGCTGCAGGAGCTGATTGCGCGTCGAGGCTATAACAGGGCATGCGTTGCGCTTGCCAACAAGAACGCACGCATCATTCAGGTACTTCTGAGCACCCTCTCGGATCGTGCGGTTCGATCAACGCAATCAATCTCGACCATGGCACAACACGCCTCATCTCATCGAGAAATTCCCGCTTGCGCGTGCGTTTCGTTGAAAGATCCAGTCCAAGACCAAGCTGTGTCATCGCGGAACTCCTTACACCGGCCTTCTCCCAAGATAGTCCACCCAGACGTCAACGCCAGGACTTTTGCAGACCTTCCCTAGTTTGGAATTGCATAAAGCATCAGATCCTCCCCCGCAGGTCCGTGGCACCGAATGTAAAACGCGTAGCCCTCAATGCCCTCTAGAAGTTTTATGGCGTTCAGAAGGTCGTCCGGTCGATGGTAGACACTGATGGCGAGTATGGGACGGCGGGACGTAATGAAATCGATCGACGCGCGAATTGCGGGGATTTCCGCGCCTTCGATATCGAGCTTGATGTAAAGCTGGCCCTCGCTATCGAAATCGGAAAGCAACGACGTTTTCACCTTGTTGTCAGCGTCGGGGTCGAGGGACGATCCGACTGAACCCAAGGCGTTGAAGCCCATCAGACCGCGCACGTCGGATACGGCCTCTTGCCGGAAGGTTATGCGACCGGGTCTGCAAAGGTCAGCGAAGCGCTTTTCGGCTCGAGAGAGATTGTTCGGGTCCGGTTCGACGAGACATAGGTGACCAAATCGGCCCTTTGTCATGGCCACAAAATCCTCGGCCGTATCACCGTCGAACGCGCCCGCATCGACGTAGGTTACAAGGGGCGAGAGAACGTCGCAAAGGAACGAAAGATCGCGACGTGGCGTCGAGACAATCTTCTCAAACTGCCCCGTTAGCCGGAATGCAAGGTGTCCAGACAGCGTGCTCCTGGATAGATCGTCATTCAAAAGCCGGCTGATTTTCTCGTACAGACCCAGCTTTTCGGAGAGGTCGGTTGGCGATTCAAAGAAGAGGTAGGGCAGTACTCCGGATGCCGACGAATGGAACAGCTCAGTAAATGGACGGACGTCCAGTCCGGGGTATGTCGCGCGAATCTGATCGCGCTTCCTCAGGTACGAGAAGCCCGGCTGGAAGATGCACACGTACAACACCAGACTGTGAGAGGGCCCGTTCCGGGAGAACTGCTCCAAGTTAGTTACGTCGTGTTCATCGATGACAGTTCCGACTTTTGAAGGCGTGTCGTCCACAAACACGAACGGGGTGTCAATTGCCCGCCCGATTTTGCGCCCAAGAAATCCTGCTCCGTATAGTCCAGTCAGCATTGCCGCACTCCAAGAAATTAGGCTTCAACGAAGGATCCGCCGCCGGCGCCACTCCATCGCATCTGCCGCGGGTGCCCAGCGAAAATTGAGGTACTGCCGGATCGCCGGATCGTCGGGAACCGCCGCGCCGTTGCGAGACATTGCGCTTGGGATGTCGATCTGCTGCGCCATGAACGGTAGTCCGATGACGTGATTCACGGCCCGGCGAACGTGAGATGACTGATTGATACCGGCCCGATGAAAGACCATTGCGTCTAAGACCAGGAACGCACCAGCCGGCACGGCTAACTGCTTTTCGAACTTCCGCGCGAAGGCATCGGTCGGAAAAGGCGCGACGTGATGCGTTCCGGGAAGAACGAAAGTTGCACCATTCTCGCAAGTAAATTCGTCGATACACAGAAGTGCATTCATCGCCATCGGCTTTGAACTGGTCCAATGCTGATAGTTGAGATCCCGATGCCACTTCGCTTGGTAGTTCTTTCGATCCGGCCGATTAATGATGCCGTTTTGCATAATGAGCACGAATTCGGACCCCAGGAAACGTCTGGTAAGTTCCATCAATGGGGCAGCGGTCGCCACCTTTAGGTAGTCCGCTTCGTACGACAGCATGCACCGAGCGATGTCCGCATCATTGATGCTTAACAGGTCGGATTCAGCACCGATTTCAGCAACCTGTTTCGCATAGGTCCGGTCGAGACCGGCTTTGAGTGAATCGATAAAATCCGTGCTGAAACCGCTGGCGAGTGTCGTGTAGCCGTTGATCCGCAACTCGGCAATTGCCTCGTCAATCGTATCGGCTTGATGAAAACGCTCGGACACGCCGTAGGCATCGAAATGCGGGTTAGTCATGCTGCAATTCCCCATTTTCATTTGGGTTGTCGACCTTCGTGACTTCAACTTG
Source organism: Paraburkholderia sp. RCC_158 (assembly GCF_041355255.1). Lineage (NCBI taxonomy): Bacteria > Pseudomonadati > Pseudomonadota > Betaproteobacteria > Burkholderiales > Burkholderiaceae > Paraburkholderia > Paraburkholderia sp. RCC_158. The sequence goes on from NZ_JBFUPM010000025.1 coordinate 78,820, forward strand.
AGGTGCAGATCCGCGCCGTGCACTGAGTAGCCACGGAGCACACCGATTCGGACATTTTAATGACCATCATTTCGTGAAACGCCGTTGCACAGTAATCGATGGAGCCTGCGCGGATGTAGTCGTCTTACTCGACGTGGTCATGAGAAGGCCCGAAGTCATTACTGAAGGTACTCAAGCACCGCTCCCACCACAATCTTTATTTCATTAGCAGTTAGATACGGCGCCATCGGCAAACTTAATACCTGCGACTGCAGTGAATCAGCAATTGGGAGTTCCGGCCATTGCTGGTCTGCATATGCCGGCTGGTGATGGCTCGCCGTTGGGTAATGCACCGAAGTACCCACTCCCATCGAGGTCAGGTATGACTGCAGCGCATTTCGATCGGGCGTTCTGACTACGAAGAGATGCCATACGGAGTTGCTCCCGGCCGCGACATCAGGCAGTTTCACTTGAGAAGGAGCTAAAGCATCAATATAAGCGGACGCGACCACCGCCCGCTGAGCGTTTTCGGCATCGAGATGAGGGAGTTTTGTGCGCAAAATTGCCGCTTGCACTTCGTCCAATCGCGAATTTAACCCGGCTAACTCATGCTGATATTTTACGCTTGAGCCATAGTTACGTAACTTACGAATAGTCGCAGCCAGTTGCCGATCATTTGTGGTCACAGCGCCACCATCGCCTAGCGCACCGAGATTCTTGCCGGGGTAAAAACTGAAGGCTGCCGCGTCGCCTAAATTGCCGGTGCGCCGCCCCTTGTAGTACGCGCCGTGCGCCTGAGCCGCATCTTCGATTACACGCAGCCCATGCTTGCGTGCTATGTCGTTGATCCGGTCCATGTCCGCCGGCTGGCCGTACAAATGGACGGGTATGATCGCACGCGTGCGGGGTGTTATAGCGGCCTCGATACGCTCAGGATCTATGTTGAACGTCTGCTCGTCTGGTTCGACGGGCACCACATGCGCGCCGGTCTGACTTACGGCAAGCCAAGTGGCGATAAAGGTGTTCGAGGGGACAATTACTTCATCCCCCCTGCTAATCCCATAAGCTCGCAAAATCAGATATAGCGCATCCAGCCCGTTCGCGACGCCAACGCAATCGGAAACACCACAAAAACTGGCAAATTCGCTTTCAAAAGCCGCCGTTTCTTCGCCCAAAACATACCATCCTGAAGCAACGACGCGACTCACCGCCTGCCGAATAGCTTCTTCGTGTGGCTCGTTAGCTCGCTTGAGATTCAAAAAATCGATCTTCATGATATTTAGGGGCCTGTTTGCCTAAACTAAACTGTGACGTTCTCGTTGCTATGCGTCAGTCTTAGGAATTCACCATAGTCTCGAATATAGTCTGTTGCCTCGTAGGTCTCCGATGCGAGTACCATGCATACACCGCCCGAGGAAAAATTGTCGAGCGTGCGCCACATCATCGGGCAGATGTAAAGTCCGTTGTAGGAACGGTTCAGATGAAACCTTCGTTGGCGATTACCATCGTCAAGCACAATGTCGAAGCTTCCGGACATCGCTATTACAAATTGGTGCAATTTTTTGTGCGCATGCGCTCCCCGGTCAGATCCCCCCGGGACGTCATAAAGGTAATACACGCGACGAATCTCGAATGGAATATGATTGCCGCCTTCTACAAATGTCAGATTGCCACGTGGGTCGGCAATTTTTGGCAATTCGATCGTCCGGCAATCATTCAACGGCATTGTCATCCCCTGCGAAGTTCCATTCGTAAAATTCGTATGCCACGCCGCCGGCACCAAATTCGTTTTTAAATCGGTTCAAGCCGTCGTTTAGCTTGTATCCCTGGTCCTCTGTACTAACTCCGAAATCGAAATATCGCTTGCCCGCCGAACGATATCGCTCGATGGCTACCTCGAAAATTAGATCTAGTGCATTGACCTTATACCCTTGCTCGCTTGAAGCTATGTACTGTGCATGTGCAACAGCGTTCGATAGAAAGATGACGATTCCCGACTCCACTTTGCCGGCGATAGTCGCGGCGATTACATGGATTTTGTCCGGAAAGCGCGCAACTAGCGCTCTCATATCATCAACGGTGTGGACAGGTTTGGTGCCATGCTTGCGAAGCAGATTTTCTTCGAGGACGCGCCACACGGCATTGAGATGCTCATGGCCAGCGGTTACGCTAACATCAGCTTGCTCAGCTTTTTTTTGCGCGCGTAGGCGCCGTTTGGCCACTGGAAGGCGATGACGGAGGTCAATGCAGCTTGACAAATCGCAGCGGTACCGGACCGCGCCTTTACGAAACAACGCATAAAGGTCATCTTGAGCCGGGGCCGACTGGTAGATATGCGGCACGGGCTTATATTGCAAACGTTTAAGACCGACTGTACGCCAAAGCGCCGCTGCCGCCTCGAAAGCTAGCAGCATTCCGCTTCCGTACAACCGCCCGTTGTGCAGCACCCCGCCGTAAGTGATACCTGGATGTGAAAGCACGATGTGGTGTTCGGTGGGATGTCGTGCTGCAGGAACAACACCAAGCCAAGAACCACCGTCCTCGAGGACGATAGACTGGTCCAAGAACTTGTCACCGTGATATGACAGAAACTGACGGGAATGGAGGAAGGTTGCTGCGGGTGAGCGATCGCAGAAATCGTCCCAGCACATAGCGTCATCAGGCGAAAAAAAGCGTGCTTTCATTACATACCTACCAGTTCTGCGATGCCAAGACCCGTGCCACCAAAATCGTTACCGTTATAAAGTAACCATTTTTTACCTGCCGCTTGGATGTCCACCCCAAACTCCACCGAGTCGCTATCCCATCCGTCATCTGACACGTCGACTCCGAGCAGTTGGTCGCGGCGTTGCCACTGCAATCCGTCGCGCGATATCGCGTAACCCATTCGGTAACGGGCCGGACTACGGCGGCGAATCGAATAAATCATCTGATAGCCATCTGCCGTCTGTCTTATCACGGGGCGTCCAAATCCATGCTCTTCAACAAGGTTTACGGGCAGTACGACATGTCCGACAGAGGGCCAGTTAACTCCGTCGTCCGATTCCACATAACGGAGGTCATAAACGGGCATCCGTTTGTCATCGATCTTTTCCCACGAACCGCCCGCGACGTACCACATGCGGAAGCGTCGACCATCCGTTACGACCCATGGAGCGCAGCGGAAGTGTTCTTCGCCCGGACCACGCTCAAGAACTGGCGTGGTCTGTGCCCGCACAAACGTCTCGCCGTTATCGTTACTAATCGCAAGGCCGGTGAGGAGACGATAACGAACCCGCTGGCACAATTCAAAACCAACGTAGTACATAAATAACCGTCCATCCGGGGCGCGAAGAACTGCCGTCTGAAAGACGCCGTTGTCGTCAAAGGTGCCTGGCTCGCCAATATCGAGAACCGGCTCTTCGCATCGCCGAATCACCCTTCGCGGATCGGTCGGATCCAAGTCGACATAGCCCACGCGGCCTACGTTGTGCTCATCCCGGCACTGGATGTACACACGAAGAGTTTTCTTGTCGATCCAAATTGGGGTAGGGCTTGTTGCATGGCTGCGCGCCCACCATTCGCTGCCGGCCGGCTTCCATATGACTCCATGTTTGAGCCACCTCATGCGGGCACCCTAAAAAAGCGGTTGGTGGAAACTTCTGCCGCGGTAGCATGCTCGGTTTTGAAAAGCTTTCCCGCATCAGTATTTTTCATGACCGCAGTATTAGGACCGAGCCAATTGTCAAGACCGAGCGTGACGTTATTCGCAAGCGTCGCATTTACACCAAGAAAGCTATTGGCACCCACATCACAAAAACCGGAAATAACAACTTGAGATGAAACAAAGACGTTGTCCCGAATGACACTGTGGTGGCCGATATGGTTTCCACTCCAAAGCACGACATTATTGCCAATCGAGACAAACGGTTGTATCGTATTGTCCTCGAAAATAAATACATGTTCGCCTAGAATGGCATTGCGCCACACGAAGGCCCGAGAACTGACATAGGATGCCAGCGCATAACCTTTTTCTTTGGCCGCTCGCGCTAGTCTCGCACGCAGCCTATTTAACTGAGTATAAGTTACAGCGACGTAGACACTATGGTCTGCGGGTGAATAAATGTTTTCAAGGTTTTCGAATGGGACCACAGGCAAGCCGTTAACATCTGGACGCTGCAAGTAACACTGCTCCACAGCATGTGCCACAACCTCATAACCCGAGTCCAAATCGAAATATTCTCGCGCTATCTCCGCAAATGCAGAGTCGCCGACGATTACAAGTTTTTTCTTTTCCATGGTCACCTTCTTCACGTTTTGACGATTAGCACATCCTCGCGGCGATTTGCCATGGGAAGCGACGGTGATTGCGGTAACCAGTAAGCATCGCAGCCTTGAGCACGAGCCCTCATGATTACACCCAAGATGACAGCATCATCGATGCAGTGCGTCTCGACGGACCGAAAATCCACTTTTGGCACATCGGTAGAATTGGTGAATGACTGGTGAAACTGGATTCCTGCGCTGCTTGAAAAAAATCGCTTACGCTTCGATATGTTAGGGATATCGCCGATCAACATCTGGCCGCCACTTGCGAGCAACTCAATGGAATAATCGAGAAACTTCCAAAAGTTGGCCTCTACAAAAATATATTGGAAAACGCTGTAACACAATATCGCGTCAAACTTTCCCTTCCAACCATCGAGCGCTTGTTCGCAGTTAGGATAAAAACCAGCGATCTTCGTCACACCTTTGTGATGTGGCAAATGCGAGAGCATTTCTGGTGAATCCAACAATACAAGTGAATGCCCGCACGCCACACTGTGATCGATCAACAGGCGCGGGAGGCCAGCGCAGCCCGGACCAATATCCAATATCGTCTTGTCGCGTCCATTGATATTAGTCAGCTTCCCAGTAATATCCCGGAAGATCGCTTTTTCATATCCGTCCCGATACCAACTAGGAAAGCCAATTTTTTCATGCTGGTTGAGTGATGTGTCGCCGGCCATGCGACGAAATTCTTCGTAGCCGAGCCCGTCAAAGGAGGACATGGTTCAGTTGCCTATATAGTCGATCGACACAAAGGGTGGCATGGCGACTCAATTATCGGGAGCGAATGGAGTTCGAGATTGACTCAAGGTGCTTCAGAAAGCCAAAGAGCGAAAAGTTTGCCCGGTAATAAAGCGCGAATTCTCTGCAACGCTCACGGTGTGCTTTTGGCGCCTCCATTACTTGTCTAGCTTTATCGGCGACGTCGTGGGGCGTCCCGTCGAAGAAGAGTTCGCCGAAGTCTTTGCCAAGGAGCGACGCATGTGGCCAGTTCGACCCGATCAGGAAGGACGATTGATTAGCCATCGCTCGAGTTGTTCTATCGTGAAGGCCGTCGTTGGTGGGAGCAGCGTCGAGGACTCCATAATTCGACGCATACTGGAAAGCGTTGTCCGAAAGCGCCCCGAACGCAAGAAATTCGTGTTTTGGACTCCTGCATGTCTTGAAACGATCCCATCCTCGGCCATAAATCTTTATGGGGACATCGCGCAGTTGGAGAACAGTGTGCTCGGCAATAGCGTTACGATGTACCTTGTCGAGCATCGAATGAACATGCATGCGGACCAGCAGTTCCGTACCCGACATAAGTTCAGTCTGCAATGTCTGCAGGACTTGCGGGGTCAACATCGAATCAATGATGTCGTGGTGGTTCTGGCGATTTCCGCGGCCGAATTCGCTTATGATCGCGTCCGCGGCTTCGAGCAGGAACAGGGCCGTGTCTCTCTGCGAAGCCCGGCTCCACGCATCAAAGGTTGCCACGTTGTCATTAATGTTTTTCGGAAAAACGAAAAAGTCTCCCTCGAAGTCTCCCTTAACTGTATCGGGAAAGATTGTTGGAAGCGGGACGTAGGTGGCGGGATGCTTTCGTGGGATGTGTCGATTAGCGAAGGAAGCAAACGATGCAGCCCCATAGATGTGCTGCACCCATGGTGACATTGCCTTGTGGTTGCCCGGCGCATGGGCGGGGTGATCGCCGTGCAAGCACAACAGCGGGATCTTCAAATCGTCCCAGATGGTCGACGACTGCTTGTCCGCGTGTTGGGTCGCGCCAATTCCAAGGCCTTGCCACGTGAGCACAAAGTCGATGCCCTGCGAGTGCGCGTCCAACAGTTCTTGGCCAAACCCGTCGCCAAGATCAATAATGCGTGTTGGACGCCCCAGCTGCTCGAAACAGGCTTTTAGGCATGAGTTAAAGTAACCAAAAGGGTTGTTTTCCCCATCTGGCCAATTGAGAATGACGATGTTCATGGTCCACTGCTGCGTGAGATAGAGTTATGGCGTGGGCCGCAGTAGGCAAGCGCTCAACGCGGGCAGACACGGAATCAACACACTGAGTTTACGTGCTGGGGTGTGCCATTGAATCGTCAAGTAGCGGCAAGAAATGCCTCTAATTCGCTGACGGAGACCGAGGCTAACATTCCCAGCGATTAGGGGTACCTTTCCGGCGTGCGGATTTGCGCCGCACCAAGACACTTCTTCCGGAAGCTCATTGTCATCACGTCGCACAAGAAAAAGCACAACGACGCAATCAATGGGTTCGCAAGTAAGAATGTGCAAACTCCATGTCGACCGCGCCTCGTCCCATCTCATGTAGATAGAGTGCTCGGATATCGACTAAGGCTGTGTCTGGAAGCCTGACAAAACAATGTGCGTCAGGCGCAAGGAATTGTCGTCAGGTAGTCCGCGGAGCCAGCGAGGGAAATAATTCTTGCTTGCAAGCTTGCCGCAGCTGCTCGATCGTGTCTTTCCAGTCACCAGCGATGGTCTGGCGGAACAATCGCGCCGTTCGTGGGTACCAAGGCGAATCGCTACGCTCGCGAAGCCACCGCCAGTCCGTGCCGATCTTAGGCAGTAGAACCCAGCAGGGCTTGCCGAGCGCGCCTGCCAGGTGGGCGATGGCTGTATCCACGCAGATTACCAGGTCGAGTTGTGCAATGATCGCGGCACTGTCAGCGAAGTCCTGAATGTCAGAGCCTACATGCAGCAGAGGTTGTTGCGCACCTGGAGCCAAGGCCTCATCCTCGCCCTGGCCTTTTTGAAGGCTTACAAAGGAGAGACCCGGCACGCTCCATAGCGGCGCGAGTGCGGCAAGGGACGGCAGTGAGC
>NZ_JBFUPM010000025.1:86029-92130 GCF_041355255.1 Paraburkholderia sp. RCC_158
GAACCACACAAGGAGAGACTTACCAGTTAGTGGCTCACCGCGCCATTGCGGACAGCTCACACCAGGCGCGAACGAACTACGGACGCCCATTCCTTCGTCGTAGCGTGCCTCGTAAAGCGGCCACCCTTTCGTCAATTGTCCCGTACCAAGCATGAGCGAGGCGAGGTTATAACGGGCGTCTGCATAGTCGTTGCTTATCGCGAGCGCCTGACGGTAATGCGCCTCCGCCTCCGGCAGCCGGTCAAGCTCTTTAAGAACAACGCCTAAATTGTTGTGAGCCTGACGGTAGTCCGGGTTTTGCCCGATGGCCTGCTCATAAATATCCACGGCTTCATTCAAGCGATCCAACCGCTGGAGCACGATGCCCAGGTTGTTATGTGCTTTGGTCAAGCTGGGCTCAATCAGAAGCGATTTCCGGAAAGCTGCCTCAGACTCTGGCAGTCGTTCGACTTCGTTGAGCAAGATACCGAGGTTGTACCAGGCATCAGCGTAGCCCGCGTTGATGGCTAGCGCTTGCCGATAAGTCTCCTCGCTTTCCTGAAATCTCTTAAGATCTTGGAGGATGATACCGAGGTTGTTGAGCGCCTCAACATAATTGGGGCGGATTTCCAGTGCCTGCCGGCACGCCGCCTCAGCTTCGGGCAGGCGCTCAAGCTCCTTCAGGAGCACACCTAAATTGTTGCAAGTTTCGGCAAATTCAGGATGGATGCGCAGCGCTTCCCGATAACAAGCCTCCGCTTCCGAAAGCTGGTTGAGTTCGATCATCAGCATGCCGAGATTGTTAAGCGCGTGAGCGTGCCTTGCGTCAATCTCTAACGCCCTTCTGTAAGAAGCTTCGGCTTCCCCCATGCGCTTCAAACCATGCAGCGCAACGCCTAAGTTATAATAGCAATCGGCATTTCCCGGCTTAAGAATCAAGGCGCGGCGATAAGCCTCCTCGGCTTCCGCAAGCCGCTTCGAGGCATAGCACAGTGTCCCGAGATGATGATGAGCCTCGGGATAGTCAGGGCGTAAGGCTAACGCATGTCGGCAAGCAATCTCAGCTTCGGGAAGACGGTCGAGTTCTTTGAGCAGGACGCTTAAGCTGTAGTGGGCTTGAGCGAAGTCTGGTGTGATTGCTAGTGCCTTTCTGTAAGCGGCTTCTGCATTTTGGTGCCGCTCTAGGTTGTAAAGCACATTGCCAAGGTTGTTCCATGCCGCCGCATGATGCGGGCAAGTTCCCAATGTCTTGTTGAAGGCGACCTCTGCTTCAATTAGGCGGCCTTGACCGTACAAGACGACGCCTAGATTGTATTGAGCTTCGACGTGATCTGACTTTAGCGCCAAGGCGTTACGACAGGCCTCTTCCGCTTCGTCGAAGCGGTTCAAATCGTAAAGCAGTGAACCAAGGCTATTGTGAGCCTCGGCATAGTCGGGGTTGATGCCAATTGCTTGCCGGCAAGCTGCTTCTGCTTCCGGCAAGCGTCCAAGTTGTTTCAGCAGCACGCCTAAATTGTTATAGGCCTCCGCATAACCAGGCTTCTCTTCAATGGCACGTCGCCAGTATGTCTCCGCATCCGCCGCTTGGTTCAGACTAAGCGAGCAGGCTGCGGCCAAGTTGTACGCCGCCGCTCGATCGGTTCGTGGTGTGTTTAGGGAAGGTTGCAGCATTGGCTTGAGCGTGGCCAACGCCGCCGCAAATCGAGCACTGGAATAAAGAGCAACGGCCGACTGATAGGGGCTTTTTTTGTTAGCTGTATGCTTCAGTGCATGTCTCATAGTTCGTCGCAGCAAAGACAGAATAGTGTTGAAACCACGGTGCGGGTGGCGAATTTCCCCAGGGACCCCTGCAACCCCGCCGCCACAGCGGACGACAACAAATGCGGCTTGGCAGGCCTTTCGATGGACGCTGCTACAGGCGAGGCCAATAACGAGTGTATTAGTGCGTCGCGGCCATCAAAGCGTTGAGCAGTGCCGTGAAATGCCTCTAATTCGGCGGCGTTCTGCCAGAACAAATAAAGAAGCCCGCACGTAGCGGGCACAAGCTGAACGATTCAGGCGTTCGGCTCGAGTTGCTGCTGCATTGTTGTGTGTGTTGGTGTTTTTGTGAAAAGTCCGCGCAACGTGGTCAAAGCAGCGCGATACTGTGGTAATGCTTTGTCACACTCGTGCGCTTCATCGCCGCACAGTACTCCGCCTCCAACTCTTCTTTGCTGCTTGCCGCCATCGCGAGCACGGATTCGTCAATGACCTGAATACAGCGCGCGATACGGAGTGTCTCGTCGCCCTGATCTCCCGTCAATCGCGTCAGCAATGGCGCACGGTCTTCTACGAGCCGGGCAGCCTCGATCCAGTCGGCCAGCAACGCGGCCTGTTGAATCGATCGCGACAAAGAATGGACCTTCTGCGCCAGTTCTGAAGACGTAATTTGGCGTTCTTCTTGCATGATCAACCCTTGTTGGTGGCCATTGCGCCCGCGCTATTTGAGCCGCCGAACAACTGCGTCAGATATTGCGAATTATTGTTCATCGTCGCCATCAAGGTATTGAGGGCGGTGAATTGCCCCTGATACTGGCTTGTCAATTGAGCGGTGTAGTTGCTCAGCGCAGTCTGCTGCGTCTTGATACTTGCCAGATCAGCGTTGATCGCCGTGGTTTCGGTATCCATGATGCCACCCGTCGCAGTGAAGCTGCCGATGCTGTTGTTCAGCTTTGCAGCAATACCAGTCGTCGAGTTGAAAAGAGCAGCGACGGTCGACGAAGAATTGTTCAAGGCGCTGGTCAGCGTAACACTGTCAGTGGTCAGCGTGCCGTCGGCATTCAGCGTGATCCCGATCGAGCCGAGAGAAAGCGCTGAATTGCCGTTTTTCACACCACCGCTGATGATGCTACCAAGTGTGTTCTTAATCGTATTGGCCATCGAATCACCCAGCAGAGGCCCAGCCTGGGAGCCCTGCGCCTGGGTGCCATCGAACGACGTCAGTGCACCCATCGTCGTGACCAGCGTGTTGTAGACACTCACAAAGTTGTTGATCGCAGTGGCTTGCGAAGTCGTATCAGATGCAATCGTCAACGTCTGTGAGTTGCCAGTTGTCACGCCAGAAGTGGTTGTTCCCAGCGCCGCGGCGGTCAGGTTCAAGGTGACGCCAGCGATTGCAGTCGACGATGAATTGCTGGAGCTGCTAACAGGGGTGCCGTCGACCGTGAAGAGAGCGTCTTGGGCGGATTGCGCTTGTGTCCACGCACCAGCGCCGGTCGAGTTAATCGACGAAGTGGTGGCCATGGCACCAAGGCTCGACAACCCGGCATCGTTCGTGACGTTGCTCGTTGTAACGCTGATTGCGCTGGTGCTGCCGTTGGTTGAGCTCAGTACTAGCTGCGATCCGTTGGATGTGGTTACCACCTTTGCAGTGACGCCGCCATTTTGACTGTTGATCGCCGACGCTACATCGCTCAACGTGCTGTTCGGCGCGGTAATGTTAATACTCATCGAGTTACCGCCGAGTGCGATGTTCAGCGTGCCAGCACCAAGTTGCTGCGCGCTGCCAAAGACGGCGGAGGTGAGCGACGGCGAAGACGTCACCCCTAGGCTTGACAGCCCAGCGCTGTTTGAGGAAACGCTAATCGTATTCGCGGCACCCGTTGAAGTAGAGCGCAACACCAAGTGCGCGCCGTCCGTACCTGTCACAACTGTCGCGGAGACACCGGGATTGCCCGTCGCCGAGTTTATGGCAGAAGCAATGCCGCTCAGCGTATTGTTTGTCGAATCGATATTGACGCTCATCGACTTACCGCCAACAGAAACGTTCAAAGTGCCAGTTCCGACAGCAGCGGTAGCGCTGAAAGCGCCGGAAGAAATTGTTTGTGCTTGCGCGACTTGCGACACTGAAACTGTGTAGCTGCCTGCTACCGCCCCGACGCCGGCAGTGGCCGTTAGCCCCGAACCGGTTGCCGTCGCAGCAAATGACGACAGTGCTGTCCCGTTCGCGAGACTCGCCAAGGTGGCTTGCAATGCTGACAGCCCCGACTTCAATGTGCCGATCGCGGATATCTTCGTGTTATCGCTGGTCGTTTGCGCGGTCAACGCCGCCAGTTGCCCAGCCGTCTTCGAATTAACGAGGGCTGTGACCAGCGATGATACATCCATCGACGAATTGCCCGTGGAACCGCTGATGATCGACTGTGCGGCCTGTTGAAGCGCGGCATTGGTGCTCGTGGTTGTGGCGGTGGCGGTCGTGGATGATGCCGTCGAGACAGTTGACATGAAGCAGCTCCGTGCGTCGGTAAAGTCAGTAAAACCTGGTCAGTTATCGCAATGTATTACGGGAGGCAGTGCCTCCCGTGTAAAACAATTGATGGCATAGGCGCCGTGCACGATACCTATGCCATTTAGCAGTCCAGCTTTACTGGAGAAGCTTAAGGACTTGCTGCGGCAGCGAGTTCGCTTGCGACAATACCGAGATACCGGCTTGCTGCAGAACCTGCGCCTTGCTGAGGTTTGCGGTTTCCTGCGCGAAGTTGGCGTCCGTGATGTTCGACTGCGCTTGCGCCAGATCCGTCGACTGCGCCTGCTGAGTCGTGGCAATAGCGGTAAAGCGGTTTTGCGCTGCGCCTAGCGTTGCCTGGATGTTATTCACCGTGGTCAACGCATTGTCGATCGATTCAATCGCGATATTCGCGCCGGTCTTCGAGCTAATGTCGATATTTGCCACCGACGTCGGTGCGTTAGTCAAGTTGAGCGTCTTGATTGCCGTCGACAGTGTAGACGCGGGAGCTGAATTGACCGTCCCTGCTGCCAGAGTCATCTGGCTGCCGGCAGTACCGCTCACGGCGAACAGACCAGCCGTAGCACCAGCCGACAGCTGACCACCATTCTGATCGAAGAACTGGAAGCCACCGCTGCCGTCCGACTTCACGGTCACACCAGTCACGGCACCGGCCGTCCCTGCCGTGACGTCTTTACCGCTACCCGCATCGACCGAGATATTAGACACAGTACCGAGTACGGTGCCTGCAGCGAGGCCGGTAGCATTGGCCGAGCTGATATCGGTGATGGCTTTGGACGGAGAGCTCAAATCGGTCGAGGTAGCCAAGGACAGCGTCGTAACGCCGCTCACTTGGGTAGTCGAAAACAGCGCGCTAGATGCAGCGCTCGTCAGAGCTTTGTTGTTCTGATCGGTGTAGGTAAAGCCGCCAGCGCCGTCAGACTGAATATTGATCGACGTGATGACACCGTCTTTCTGACCTGCTGCCACGCTGGTCGGCGCCGCACCCGTGGTCGCATCGAGGTTAAGACCGGTGATCGTGCCAAGTGTAGCGCCCTTTTGCACGTATCCGCCGCCCATTGACGCCGCCGACACATTCTGCGACAGGTTCAGGCTGATCGATTGGCCCACGTTTGCGCCAACTTGGAAGTTGACGGTTCCTGCGGAGCCGTCTAATACACTCTTGCCGTTGTATGTCGTCTGCGACGCAATACGGTTCACTTCTGCGATCTGTTGTTGGACTTCCTGTTGCAATGCAGCTTGGTTGTCCGCCGTCAAACCGCCGTTCGATGCCTGCACCGCCAAGGTACGAATGCGCTGCAGGCTCGACGTGATCTGCGCGAGACCGCTCGTTGCGGTCTGGATCATCGAAACGCCGTCATTTGCGTTCGAGACGCCTTGGTTGAGGCCGTTGATTTGCGTTTGCATGCCGGTCGAGATCGCCAGACCTGCCGCGTCGTCCGCCGCGCTGTTAATCCGCTTGCCGGACGACAGGCGGGTAATGGCTTGCGAAAGAGCGCTTTGCGAGCCGCTGAGGTTCTGCTGGGCAACCAGCGAGTTGATATTGCTATTGATTCCGAGCATGGAAAATCTCCTAAATAGGCCGTGAGCCCATACGCCACGTTGGCATCGGCGGAAAGCACTCGTTCATTGCTGCCCGCCTCAAAGAGGATTTCGGCAATCCGCAAAGGAACTTTAATTTTTGGGGCCCCAATACCCTCGCGCCACTAGCTGAACCCGGTGTAATAAACTAGAAGATAGGCGGCTCGGCGCGGTTTTTCGGAGCTATCGTCAAGAGTGGTGTATGGGCAGCTTGAGCGCGTTCGACTTCAGGCGGCGAGTTTCTGCTGAACCGGTT
>NZ_JBFUPM010000026.1:0-89624 GCF_041355255.1 Paraburkholderia sp. RCC_158
TGCGCATTCTCCGCATTGAACGGATCGAGCATGCCGACCAGCGTCGCGCCGCGTTTGAGCAGCGGCAGTTCGGCTTCGGTGGGAGACTGGACTTTGAGGACGAGGTCGGCGCCAAAAGCGGTGGCCGCATCGACGATTTCCGCGCCGGCTGCCGCGAGAGCGTCGTCGGGAAAGCTCGCGCCGGCCCCGGCGCCGCTCTGGATGGTGACCCGATGGCCCTGCGCCACGTACTTCTTGACGGTCTCGGGCGTCGCGGCGACGCGGGTTTCGTGCGCGCGCGTCTCGGCTGGCACTCCGATGTGCATCGTGTTCCTCCTCGACTTACTGTTTGACGACAGATCGGCCGACGAGGCACGCCGGCTTGCAAGTGCAACGGCTAACGCCTCACTTTACCCGAAACATGGGGGGCGGCAGAAATCGGGGACAATCCGGGGGTGCGCGCGGATACGGGGCTCCGAGGCGTGTGGGCGGCGGCAGTCGCATGCGGCAAGTCGCCGCAGCCGGCCGCATGTCACCGGTCACCGCCGGCCGCCGCAATGAACCGGCAACGACCCGGCCGCGTCCCGCCCGCATCCCGGCAGTGAGCGGCCATAAACGGTAAAATGCGCACCCATGAAACCGGAAACCTGGCTGCCGCATGTGACCGTCGCGGCCATCGTCGAGCGTGACGGGCGCTTTCTCGTGGTCGAGGAACACACGGCCGCCGGGCTGCGCCTGAACCAGCCGGCCGGCCATCTGGAAGCCGGCGAAACGCTGCTGGAAGCGGTGATCCGCGAAACGCTCGAGGAAACCGCGCATCCGTTCACGCCCGAGGCGCTGGTCGGCATGTACATGACGCATTTCGAACGGCCGGACAACGGTGGCGTCACCTATTTGCGCTTCACGTATTGCGGCGACGGCGGCGAACCGGAAGCAGAACGCGCGCTCGATCCCGACATCGTTCGAACCTTGTGGATGAGTGCCGACGAACTGCGCGCCTGCCCCGAAAGGCACCGCACGCCGCTCGTCATGCAATGTATCGACGATTACCTGGCAGGCCGGCGTTTCCCGCTCGATTTCGTGCATACGCATTCGGTCGGGCCAAAGAGGTAGCCGTCCGCATGCAGCCGCGAGCGGTCACTTCCACGATCCATGAAGTCACGCAGTACCCAGTGAGCATCTTATGAGCAAGCAGAAAGTCGTAGTAGGCATGTCGGGCGGCGTCGATTCGTCGGTCACCGCGTGGCTGCTGAAGGAACAGGGCTACGACGTGGTCGGCCTCTTCATGAAGAACTGGGAAGACGACGACGACAGCGAATACTGCTCGACGCGCCAGGACTGGATCGACGTGGTGTCGGTGGCGGACCTGATCGGCATCGACGTCGAAGCGGTCAACTTCGCGGCCGAATACAAGGACCGCGTGTTCGCCGAATTCCTGCGCGAATATTCGGCGGGCCGCACGCCGAATCCGGACGTGCTGTGCAACGCCGAAATCAAGTTCAAGGCGTTTCTCGATCACGCGATGTCGCTCGGCGCTGAAACCATCGCGACCGGCCACTATGCGCGCGTGCGCGAAAACAATGGCCGCTTCGAGCTGCTGAAAGCGTTCGACCATACGAAGGATCAATCGTACTTTCTGCATCGGCTGAATCAGGCGCAGTTGTCGAAAACGCTGTTTCCGCTCGGCGAAATTCCGAAAACGAAAGTGCGCGAAATCGCCGAACAGATCGCGCTGCCCAATGCGAAGAAGAAGGATTCGACGGGCATCTGCTTTATCGGCGAGCGGCCGTTTCGCGATTTTCTGAACCGCTATCTGCCGACCAAACCCGGCCCGATGAAAACCACCGACGGCAAAGTGGTCGGCG
This sequence comes from Paraburkholderia sp. RCC_158, assembly GCF_041355255.1. Taxonomy (NCBI): domain Bacteria; kingdom Pseudomonadati; phylum Pseudomonadota; class Betaproteobacteria; order Burkholderiales; family Burkholderiaceae; genus Paraburkholderia; species Paraburkholderia sp. RCC_158. The sequence continues at coordinate 1,845 of NZ_JBFUPM010000026.1, forward strand.
AGCACATCGGCCTCGCCTTCTATACGTTCGGGCAGCGCAAGGGCATCGGCCTCGGCGGCAGCAAGGACGGCAGCGGCGAGCCGTGGTTCGTCGCGGGCAAGGACATTCCTTCGAACACGCTGTATGTCGCGCAAGGGCACGATCATCCGTGGCTGCTGAGCCATACGCTGAGCGCGGGCAACACGAGCTGGGTCGCGGGCGAGCCGCCGGCGGAAGGCTTCGCGTGCGGCGCGAAGACCCGCTACCGGCAAGCGGACGCGCGCTGCACGTTCAGCCGCGCGAATCAGCGCGAAGGTCTGTTCGAACTCACCTTCGACGATGCGCAATGGGCTGTCACACCGGGGCAATCGGCCGTGCTTTACGATGGCGACGTGTGCCTCGGCGGCGGCATCATCGAACACGCGGCGACCGGGCAGCCGGCCGTGCGCGAGCCGCAAAAGGCGGCACTGCTGAGCGCGCGCTAGCTTGCTGCGTTTCGCTCGCCGACTTCAACTCAGCAAGCCTTTGCACGACGTTTAAACCTCACCAACGACCCGCTCACGTCTTCCCGACAGGCAGTCGCTCGTTTTTCCCACGGTGGATCTGCCTGTGCTCCGGGCCCGGCAATCCCTCCGTGACGATTCACTGCACCGGAGTCCTCATGTTTTCTCGACGTTATCTGGCCATGTGGAGCGCCATCGCGCTCCTCGGTTTGTCCACGGCGCTCGCCGCGACGCAACACGTTTCGTGGTTGTGGATCGTCGTGCCGCTCGCGCTCGTCGCGCTCGGCATCTTCGATCTGACGCAACAGCGCCACGCGATTCTGCGCAACTATCCGCTGTGGGGCCATTTCCGTTTTCTGTTCGAGTTCATCCGGCCGGAAATCCGCCAGTATTTCGTCGAAAACGATACCGACGAAAAGCCGTTCTCGCGCGCTCAACGCAGCATCGTCTATCAGCGCGCGAAGAACGACGTCGACAGCCGGCCCTACGGCACCGAACTCGACGTGAAGGCCGTCGCGCACGAATGGATCAGCCATTCGCTCGCGCCAACCACGCTCGATAGCCACGACTTTCGCATCGTGGTCGGCGCCGATCGCGCACAGCCTTATTCGATGTCGATCTTCAACGTCTCGGCGATGAGCTTCGGCTCGCTGTCCGCGAACGCGATCATGGCGCTGAACCTGGGAGCGAAGAAAGGCAACTTCGCGCACGACACCGGCGAAGGCTCGATGTCGAAGTATCACCGCGAGCATGGCGGCGACATCATCTGGGAAATCGCGTCGGGTTACTTCGGCTGCCGAAACGACGACGGCACATTCAGCGCCGACAAATTCGCGAAGCAGGCCGCCGAGCCGCAGGTGAAAATGATCGAGGTGAAGCTGTCGCAAGGTGCGAAGCCCGGTCACGGCGGCGTGCTGCCCGCCGCGAAGATCACGCCGGAGATCGCAGAAACGCGCGGCGTGCCGATGGGCCGCGATTGCATTTCGCCGGCCACGCATTCGGAGTTTTCGACGCCGCGTGGGCTGCTCGAATTCGTCGACCGGCTGCGCACACTGTCGGGCGGCAAGCCGACCGGCTTCAAGCTGTGCATCGGCCATCCGTGGGAATTTTTCGGCATTGCGAAGGCGATGCTCGAGACGGGCATTCTGCCGGACTTCATCGTCGTGGACGGCGCCGAGGGCGGCACCGGCGCAGCGCCGCTCGAGTTCACCGATCACGTCGGCGTGCCGTTGCAGGAAGGCTTGCTGCTCGTGCACAACACGCTGGTCGGCATCGGCTTGCGGCAGCGGATTCGCATCGGCGCGAGCGGCAAGATGATCACCGCGTTCGACATCACGAAGACGCTTGCAATCGGCGCGGACTGGGTCAACGCGGCGCGCGGCTTCATGTTCGCGGTCGGCTGCATTCAGGCGCAGACGTGCCACACCGGACGCTGCCCGACCGGCGTCGCGACGCAAGACCCGGTGCGCCAGCGCGCGCTCGTCGTGCCGGACAAGGCCGACCGCGTCTTCAGCTTCCATCACAACACGCTGCATGCGCTGAAGGAGATCGTTCAGGCTGCAGGCTTGAAGCATCCTGCGGAACTGCGCGCGCATCACATCGTGCGACGTGTGTCGTCGCATGAGGTGCAGTTGATGTCCGAGCTGCTGAAGTATCTCGAGCCGAACGATCTTCTCAACGGGAATTATCGTTACTCGTTGTATGAGAAATGGTGGCCGGTTGCGCAAAGCGATTCGTTTTCGCCGAAGGTGGAGTTGGCGGTGGCGTGAAGGCCTCCGCTGACGAGAGTCGCTCCCCCTCCCAAAACGGACACCCCCCCGCCTTTCCGTTAAAATCTCCGGTTTAGCACTTCGCTCCACGGCCGCCCCGCGCGCTCACGCGCCCGCGGCGCGGCCCCATGCCCGAAAGGCACTTCATGCTCACGTTTCAGCAAATCATCCTGACACTGCAGTCCTATTGGGATAAGCAGGGTTGCGCGTTGCTCCAGCCGATCGACATGGAAGTCGGCGCGGGCACCTCGCACGTCCACACCTTCCTGCGCGCGATCGGCCCTGAGCCGTGGCGCGCCGCGTACGTGCAGCCGTCGCGCCGCCCGAAAGACGGCCGCTATGGCGAGAATCCGAACCGTCTGCAGCATTACTACCAATACCAGGTCGTGCTGAAGCCGGCGCCGGAAAATATCCTCGATCTGTATCTCGGCTCGCTCGAAGCGCTCGGCTTCGATCTGAAGCAGAACGACGTGCGCTTTGTCGAAGACGACTGGGAAAACCCCACGCTCGGCGCCTGGGGCCTCGGCTGGGAAGTGTGGCTAAACGGCATGGAAGTGACGCAATTCACGTACTTCCAGCAGGTCGGCGGTCTGGATTGCAAGCCGGTGCTCGGCGAAATCACCTACGGCCTCGAGCGTCTCGCGATGTATCTGCAAAAGGTCGAGAACGTCTACGACCTCATCTGGACCGAGTGGGAAGAGCAAGGCCCGAACGGCCCGGAAACGCGGCGCCTCACCTACGGCGACGTGTACCACCAGAACGAAGTCGAACAGTCCACGTACAACTTCGAGCACGCGAACGTCGATCTGCTGTTCACGTTCTTCAACAGCTACGAAGCGGAAGCGAAGCGCATGATCGAAGCGCAGATCGCATTGCCCGCCTATGAACTCGTGCTGAAGGCCGGCCACACGTTCAACCTGCTCGACGCGCGCGGCGCGATTTCCGTGACGGAGCGCGCGGCCTACATCGGCCGGATTCGCGCGCTGTCGCGTCTTGTCGCGCAGGCTTATTACGATTCGCGCGAGAAGCTCGGCTTCCCGATGCTCGGCAATCCGGTGCACGGCGTGCCCGGCCTCACGACCGACGAGCAGGACGCCGCCATGCCGGCGTGGGCGCCGCCGCTGAAAGTCGAACGCAAGATCGACCAGGACTGACGAGAACATCAAGAAATGACTCAATCCCATCAAGCTACCCTGCTGGTCGAACTGCTGACCGAGGAACTGCCGCCCAAGGCGCTCGCCCGTCTCGGCGACGCTTTTGCCGAAGGCATCGCGGAACGCCTCGCCGGGCGCGATCTGATCGAAGGCCAACTGTCGTTCGAACGTTACGCGACGCCGCGACGCCTCGCGGTCACGGTAAAAAACGTGCGCACGGTCGCGCCGGAAAAACACGTTCGCGAAAAAGTGCTGCCGGTTTCCGTCGCGCTCGATAAAGACGGCCAGCCCACCGCGCCGCTCGCGAAGAAACTGGCCGCGCTCGGCTTCCCCGATTTTTCCATCAGCGACCTCGAACGCGCGCAAGACGGCAAGGCCGAAGCCTTCTTTCTGCGCTATGCCGCGCCGGGCGCGACGCTCGCGGAAGGCTTGCAAGCCGCGCTCGACGAAACGCTCAGCAAGCTGCCCATTCCGAAGGTGATGACGTATCAGCGTCCCGACGGCTCGAATGTGCAGTTCGTGCGTCCGGCGCATCGGCTCACCGCGCTGCATGGCGACCAGGTGGTGCCGGTCAGTGCGCTCGGCATCGACGCCGACGACACCACGCTCGGCCATCGCTTCCTGTCGGAAGGTTTCGTGCAGATCCAGCACGCCGATTCCTACGCGGACACGCTGATGCACAAAGGCCGCGTGGTCCCGAACTTCGCTGATCGCAAGGAAACGATCCGCACGCATCTGCTCGCGCACGCTGACGGCGACCAGGTCGTGATGCCCGAATCGCTGCTCGATGAAGTGACGTCGCTGGTCGAATGGCCGGTGGTCTACGCATGCCGTTTCGAGGACGAGTTCCTGCAAGTGCCGCAGGAATGTCTGATCCTCACGATGCAGACGAATCAGAAATACTTCGCGCTGACCGATGCGAACGGCAAGCTGCGCTCGCGCTTCCTGATCGTGTCGAACATTGAAACGGCCACGCCGGGCGACATTATCGAAGGCAATGAACGTGTGGTGCGTCCGCGTCTTGCCGACGCGAAGTTCTTCTTCGAGCAGGACAAGAAGAAGCCGCTCGCCGATCGCGTGCCGCTGCTCGCGAACGTCGTGTATCACAACAAGCTCGGCTCGGCGCTGCAACGCGTGGAGCGTGTCGAAGCGCTGGCCGGCGCGATCGCCGCGTTGATCGGCGCCGACGTCGCGCTCGCCAAACGTGCCGCGCGTCTCGCGAAGGCGGACTTGATCACCGACATGGTCGGCGAATTCCCCGAGCTGCAAGGCACGATGGGCACGTACTACGCGCGCCACGACGGCGAGCCGGAAGAAGTGGCGCTCGCGTGCTCGGAACACTATCAGCCGCGTTTTTCGGGCGACGCGTTGCCGAGCACAGCGACCGGTACGGTCGTCGCGCTCGCCGACAAGCTCGAAACGCTCGTCGGCATCTGGGGCATCGGCCTGCAACCCACCGGCGAAAAAGACCCGTTCGCGCTGCGCCGTCATGCGCTCGGCGTGCTGCGCATCCTGGTCGAAAAGCAACTGGCCGTGGACTTCGTCGAACTGCTGCGCACGGCTTACGCGCAGTTCGCCGCCGTGCCGAACGTCGCCGATTCGACGCAAGCCATTTACGACTTCAGCATGGATCGCCTGCGCGGTTTGCTGCGCGAACGCGGCCACGCGCCGGGCGAAATCGACGCGGTGCTCGCGCTCAATCCGACGCGCCTCGACGACATCGTCGCGCGTCTCGATGCCGTGCGCGAATTCGCGGCGTTGCCCGAAGCGGCATCGCTCGCGGCAGCCAACAAGCGCATCTCGAACATTCTGAAGAAGTCGGAAGGCGCGACGGTCAGCGGCGGCGTGCAGCCGGCGTTGTTAGTTGAAGCGGCGGAAAAAGCGCTGCATGCGCAGCTCGAACAAGTCGCGCCGCGTGTGCAGTCGCAACTCGCCGCACGCGACTACACGGGCGCGCTGACCGCGCTCGCCGCACTGCGCGAACCGGTCGACACTTTCTTTAACGACGTGATGGTCAACGCGGAAGATCCGTCGCTGCGTGCAAACCGCCTGGCCCTGCTCGGCGCGCTGCATCAGCAGATGAATTGCGTCGCGGACATTTCCCGGCTCGCCGCCTGAGCCGCACGCCATGCCGACCAAGAAAGTAGTCATCCTCGACCGCGACGGCGTGATCAACGTCGATTCGGACGCGTTCATCAAGTCGCCGGACGAGTGGGTCGCGCTGCCGGGCTCGCTCGAAGCGATCGCGCGTCTGAGCCAGGCGGGCTATCGCGTGGCGATCGCGACGAACCAGTCGGGCATCGGCCGGGGTCTGTTCGACATGAACGCGCTCAACGCGATGCATCTGAAGATGCATCGCATGGCGGCTTCGGTCGGCGGGCGTATCGACGCTGTGTTCTTCTGCCCGCACACGGCGGAAGATCACTGCGAATGCCGCAAGCCGAAAGCCGGCATGCTGAAGATGATCAACGAGCGTTTCGAGGTCGCCCCCGAGAACACGCCGGTAGTCGGCGACGCGATGCGCGATCTGCAAGCGGGCGCGTCGCTCGGCCATCCGGTTCATCTGGTGCTGACGGGCAAGGGCCGCAAAACACTCGCGGCCGGCGGACTGCCGGAAGGCACCACGGTCCACGACGATCTGCGCGCGTTCGTGCTCGACTTCCTCGCCGACGCTCAAGAGTGACGCGCACGTCGCGCGTCCCCAACCCTCACAGACCACGCCGATGCGCTTCATTCGTTCCTTGCTGCTGCTGATCTACTTCGTCGTATTCACGGTGCCCTACGCGACCGCGTGCTTCATCGCGTTTCCGTTCATGCGCGCCGACAAGCGCTACTGGATGGCGGCGGGCTGGTGCCGTGTCACGGTCATCGTCGCTCGCTGGCTGACCGGCATCCGCTACACGCTCGAAGGCATGGAGAACCTGCCCAACGGTCCGGCCGTGCTGCTGTCGAAGCATCAATCGGCATGGGAGACGCTCGCGTTTCCCGCATTGATGCCGCGGCCGCTGTGCTATGTGTTCAAGCGCGAGCTGCTGTACGTGCCGTTTTTCGGCTGGGCGCTGGGTCTCCTGAAGATGGTTCACATCGACCGCAAGGAAGGCAAATACGCGTTCGAGTCGGTCATCAGGCAAGGCAAGGCGCGCATGGCGGAAGGCGCATGGGTCATCATGTTTCCGGAAGGCACGCGCACGCCGACTGGCAAGCAGGGCAAGTACAAGACCGGCGGCGCGCGCTTCGCGATCGCCACCGGCGCGCCCGTCGTGCCGATCGCGCACAACGCCGGACGCGTGTGGCCTCGCAACTCGTTTCTCAAATATGCGGGTATAGTCACAGTGTCAATCGGCAAGCCGATCGACACCACGGGGCTCACGCCCGATGAAGTGAACACGCGCGTCGAACAGTGGATCGAAGCTGAAATGCGTCGCATCGATCCCACTGCGTATCGCGCGGCGGATAGCAGTTCCGCCGCCGCACCAATCTGACGCGCCCACGCCCTCGAAGGCGTACTTGCGCGAAGCCGAATCCGATGCAGAAGTCTCCTACGCCGCAGCCCGCCGCGGCGCTCGATAACCGGCAACTCGATCTCCCGCTCTTCGCCGAGCCGGGTTCGACGTCGTCGTCTCCTTCGCCGTCCGCTCCTACCGCGACGCCTCACGGGCAGCAGCCCGCTGTCCCGCTCGCACCGGACGGCAGCAAGCTGCGCAAACTGGTGATCGGCTCACGCACGCTGCATTACGCGCTCAAGCGTTCGGCGCGCCGCTCGATTGGCTTTGCCATCGACAGCACCGGCCTCACGATCACGGCGCCGCGCTGGGTCACGCTCGCCGATATCGAAACCGCGATCACCGAGAAGCAGCGCTGGATTTTCACGAAGCTGATCGAATGGCAAACGCGCGTCGAACAGCGCGCGTTGCCGAAGGTCGACTGGAAAGACGGTGCGCAAGTGCCCTATCTCGGTCAGCCGGTGCATGTGAGGCTCGGCTCGCCGCAAGGCACGCTCGCGTTCAGCGCGGAAGATTCCGCGCTGCAAGTGCCGCTGCCTTTGCAAGCCGATCCGCAGCAGATCAAGGACCGCGTGCAAGGCTGGTTGCAGGGCGAAGCGAAGCGTGTGTTCGGCGAGCGCCTTGCAATTTATGCGGAGAAGCTGGGCGTCAACTATCGCGCGTACGCGCTTTCGTCAGCGGCCACGCGCTGGGGCAGTTGTTCGAGCGACGGCAAGATTCGCCTGAACTGGCGGCTGATTCACTTCCCGCTTTCGATTATCGATTACGTGGTTGCGCACGAACTCGCGCATCTGCGCGAAATGAACCACAGCCCGCGCTTCTGGCAAACGGTCGAATCGATCTTCCCGGAATTCCGCGAAGCGCGGCAGACGCTCAAGTCGCATCCGCCTGAACTGCTGCCGACGCTTTAAGGCCCGTGGCCCGCGTTACTTCTTCTTCTGGATGAACTCGATCTTGTAGCCGTCCGGATCGGTCACGAATGCGATCACGGTCGTGCCGTGTTTCATCGGGCCGGCTTCGCGCACCACCGTGCCGCCTTGCGCCTTGATTTTTTCGCAGGCGGCGTAGGCGTCTTCCACTTCCACGGCGAGATGGCCGAAACCGTTGCCGAGGTCATAGGACGGCGTGTCCCAGTTATGCGTCAATTCGATGACGGTGCCGTCGCGCTCATCCGTGTAGCCGACGAACGCCAGCGTGAACTTTCCATCCGGATAATCTTCGCGGCGCAGTAACTTCATGCCGAGCAGTTCGGTGTAAAACGCGATTGAACGGTCCAGGTCGCCGACCCGGAGCATGGTGTGAAGCAGGCGCATCGTGTACTCCCTGTTGCTTTGACGTCGAGACCGTCAATGTACCCGGAATCGCCCGCCGTTGCAGCGGACGCAATGCTCGCAATCGACGTGTGAAACGCGCTTTGCAACGCTTCAGAACTGATGCCGCAGCCCCGCCATCAAGCCGATTTGGGAGCCTTTCTGCGCGAGGCCCACGGCATTCACGCCCTGCAATTGCGCGCCGATCAGGTCGCCGCGATACAGCGAATAATCGCCTTCGACATAGACGTCCGTGCGCTTCGACAGGTTGTAGTCGGCGACGAGCTGGTATTGCCACGCCGAGCCGTCTTTCGCGGGAGTTTTGCCGTCCTGCAAGGTCCGCCAGACATTCGCCGCCACATGCCACGCGTTGCCGATCTGCTGCGTGATGCCGCCCATGAACATGCGTCGTCGCGAGAAGTCGGTGTACTTGAGCGCGGTCAGCGAGGCCGCGGAAAACGGTCCGTTGGCGAACGTGGAGAAACCGGCGTCGGCCCGATTGACGATGTAGCCGAGCGAAAAGCGCGTCTTGTCCCACGTGTACGAGCCGCCGAATGTCCACGCTTTCGCCGACGCGCCGTTGACCGAGTCTTTCGACTCCTCATACGCGCCGCCGACGGTGAACGGTCCTCCCGCCGGCGCATAGGCCGCCGCCGCGCCGATCTGGCTGCCGTACGAGTTGCCGGCATTGCCGCCGAACGCGTAGCCCGCTGCAAAGGTGAGTCCGTTGTACTTCGCCTGATACTGCACCTGGTTGCTGGTCCAGATGCCGCCTGTCATCGTCACTTCGGGCTGAAAGCTGAAATCGTACGGAATCCACGGATTGCTGCCGTAGCCGCCTACCGTGATGCCTTCAATCATCACGTTGTACTGACGGCCGAAAATCACCTGGCCGTAGGAAGTGGAGCGCACACCGATCTGCGCTTCGTTGAAGAACGGCAAGGTCGGGTCGCTCTGCCCGCTGTTGATGTAGATGCGGTTCTCGAGCTTGAAGAAGGTCGACCAGCCGCCGCCCAGATCCTCGACGCCCTTGAGCCCCCAGCGGCTTTGCGTCATGCCGCCGGTGCGGAGTCCGAGCGACGAATCGCCGGCCTTGTTGGCATGCGTCAGATAGCGCACGCTCTCGTCGACCACGCCGTACAGCGTCACGCTCGATTGGGCGTGCGCGGCCGGACAGCCGAGCGACATCAACGTGACAACGGCCGCGCCTCTGCTGAGGGTCATCATGTCGTTTCCTCGTATCGGCTCCGCTTTGCGCGGATAGAGTTTGACTGCTGACGCGGCGCAGCGTCCGCGAGGTCGGCTTCCTACAGAAGCCCGGAATCGGCGACACAGTGCGCACTAACGTACTGACAGGCAGTGCTCACGGCGCTGTCGTCGAACCTTAGCGCGAAATAACGACGGTAAGAAATAGGTGTTGCGCGAGGTGTTGCGCGGGCGTTGCGCAAAATCAGCAAAAGGACTTGCGAGTTATAGGAAGCACGCGTAGGCGGTGGGGGCATCGGCCGGGCGGGCCGGCGGGTTTGATATGGTACGTGCTGCGCCGTTCAACCGTCTTGCCTTCCTCTCACGACATCGCCCATGAGCACCACCGCCCTGCCCGCGCGCCGCGCCCCCGATGGCTTCGCCGTCCTGCTGATGGTCGGCTTGTGCGCGATCTGGGGCTTCCAGCAAGTCGCGATCAAAAGCACCAACGCCGCGTTGCCGCCGCTATTTCAGGCAGGCTTGCGCTCGACCATCGCGGCGTTGCTCGTGTGGGGCTGGGCTCGCTCGCGCGGCACGCCGCTCTTTCGCGACGACGGCACGCTCGCCGCAGGTCTGCTGGCGGGCGTCCTGTTCGCCGCCGAATTCGTGTGCATCTTCCTCGGCCTGACGCTGACCAGCGCGTCGCGCATGGCGGTCTTTCTGTACACCGCGCCGTGCTTTACGGCGCTCGGGCTGCACTGGTTCGTCGACGGCGAGCGGATGCGGCGCATCCAATGGATCGGCATTGTCGTCGCGTTCGCGGGCATCGCGCTGGCTTTCGCGGATGGCTTCCTGCATGGCGCCACGGCGAGCGGCTCGTCACTGGCCGCGGTGGCCGGCGACGCGCTCGGCGTGCTGGCAGGCGTCGCGTGGGCCGCGACGACCGTCGTGGTGCGCGCCACGCGGCTCGCGCAGTCGAGCGCGAGCAAGACGCTCTTCTATCAACTGACTGTGTCGGCCGTGGTTCTGCTCGTGATGGCGCTGGCGCTCGGCGAGGCGCATGTCGACACGGTCACGCCGCTCGCGGTCGCGAGCCTCGCGTATCAGGCGGTGGTAGTCGCGTTCGTCAGCTATCTGGTGTGGTTCTGGCTGCTCACGCGCTATGTCGCGTCGCGGCTATCGGTGTTCTCGTTTCTGACGCCGCTCTTTGGCGTGACCTTCGGCGTGCTGCTGCTCGGCGAGTCGTTCAGCTTGCGTTTTCTGATGGCCGCGGCGCTCGTGCTGACCGGTATCGCGCTCGTCAATGCGCCGGGGAAACGGGCGGGAGCGTAGCGCGCACTATCCGCTATACGCTCGCTATATGCCGGCTATAAAAGCGGCGAGGCGTCCGTCGCAAAGCCAGGCCGCCACTGAGCCGCGTATCAGGCCCTGGCCGCCACGATCTGCGCGACGCGCACATATTCGGCGACCGGCACATCTTCGGCGCGGCGTTGCAGGTCGAAGCCGATCGCCTCGAAGTCGACGCGATCGCGGAACGCAGCCAGCGTGTTGCGCAGCATCTTGCGCCGCTGCGAGAAGGCAGCGGTGACCACCTCGCCGAGCACGCGCTCGTCCACGGGCGTGAGTTCGTGCGGCGCATATGGAATCATTCGCACGATCGCGGAATCGACTTTCGGCGGCGGCTGGAACGCCTCGGGCGGCACGTCGAGCTGCTTGTCGATCACATAGCGATATTGCAGCATCACCGAAAGACGGCTGAACGCCTTCGTGCCCGGCTCGGCCACCATCCGCTCCACCACCTCGTTTTGCAGCATGAAGTGCTGATCGATCACGCGAGGCGCGAACGACACGAGATGAAACAGCAGCGGGCTCGAAATGTTGTACGGCAGATTGCCAACAATGCGCAGCGACGGCGCGTCGCCAGGCGCGGCCAGCGAGCCGAAGTCGAACGCGAGCGCATCGCCCGCATGCAGTTCGAGCAGCTCGCCGAACTTGTTCTTCAGACGCCCGATCAGATCGCGGTCCAGCTCGACGGCATGCAGCGGCGCCTCGGGCGTGGCGAGACGCTCGATCAGCGGCTCGGTCAGCGCGCCGAGTCCCGGCCCGATTTCGACCATGCGCTCGCCGCGTTGCGGCCGGATCACGTCGACGATCGAATCGATCACGCCCATGTCGACCAGAAAGTTCTGCCCGAAACGCTTGCGCGCGATATGACCTTGGTGGCGGCCCTGCTGCTGTCTGCTGGTGGACATCGAAGAAACGCTAAAGAAAGAACACTGCTTGAAAAGAGACGACGCGCGAGGCTGCCGCGGCAGCGTTGAATCAGCCCGCGCGGCGATGTTGCGCCATGGACACCGCTGTGTCGATGGCGGCGATCAGGCTGCCCGCGTCGGCGCGGCCGGTGCCGGCCAGATCGAGCGCGGTGCCGTGATCGACCGACGTGCGAATGATCGGCAAGCCGAGCGTGATGTTGATGCCTTCGCCGAACGTCGCGTACTTCAGCACCGGCAAGCCCTGATCGTGGAACATGGCGAGCACGCAGTCGGCTTCGTCCAGATAACGCGGCTGAAACAGCGTGTCGGCCGGATAAGGACCGCGCGCGTCGATGCCTTCACCGTTAGCGAGCTTCAGCGCGGGCGAGATCACGTCGATTTCCTCGCGCCCGAGATAGCCGTTTTCGCCTGCATGCGGATTGAGCCCCGTCACGAGAATGCGCGGCGCGGGCAAGCCGAAGTGATGCCGCAAGTCGTGATCGACAATGCGCAACGTCTCGACGAGACCTTGCTGCGTCAACGCGGCGGAAACGTCTTTCAGCGGCAGATGCGTGGTCGCGAGCGCGACCCGCAACGGACGCTTGCCGGTGCCCGCCAGCATCATCACCACGCGCGGCGTGTGCGTGCGCTCGGCGAGATATTCGGTATGGCCGGTAAAGGGCACGCCGGCGTCGTTAATCGTGCTCTTTTGCAGCGGCGCGGTGACGATCGCGTCGAAGGTGCCGGCCATTGCGCCGTCGATTGCGCTGTCCAGCAGATCGAGCACATAGCGCCCATTGGCCGCGTTCAGTTTGCCCGCGACCGCCGGCGCGCCGAGCGGCCGATGCTGCATGCGAATGCGCCCCGCCTGCGCGGCGAGCGCGCTCCAGTCGACACCTACCGCACGCGCCCGTTCGGCGAGCAGCGCCGAATCGCCCAGCACCGTGAACTGTGCGCCGGGCCAATGCGCCGCCGCGCCCGCGAGCGCCTGCGCCGTCAGTTCGGGACCGACGCCGGCCGGCTCGCCGGTCGTGATCGCGATCTGCAACGGCAAGCTGGCGGACTGGGCGGCGGTGTTCATGACGATTACCGAATGCTCGACAGATCAGGCTTGACTTCGACGTACGCAGTATCGCGCAGTTCGCGCAGCCAGTCGGCGTAAGCCTGCTCGGCCTTGCGCTGACCGATCGCCTGGCGCGCAAGATCCATTTGCTGTGCAATCGAGCCTTGCGCTTCGCGGCGCTCCAGCACCTGAATCAGGTGATAGCCGTATTCGCTGCGCACCGGGTCGCTGATCTGGCCGTCCTGCAGCGAGTTCATCGCGCGCTCGAATTCGGGCACCGTCTCACCGGGGCTGATCCAGCCCAGGTCGCCGCCTTGCGACGACGAACCGTCTTGCGAATAGGTGCTGGCGAACTTCGAGAAGTCGCCGCCCGCGGCGATTTCCTTCCTGATTTCGAGCAGCTTCTGACGCGCTTGCGGCTCCGACATGCCGTCGCCGACGCGCAGCAGAATGTGGCGCACATGCGTTTGCACGAGCTTGGGCGCATCGGAACTCGTGCCCTGACCGGCACGGCGATCGACGAGACGCACGACCTCGAAGCCGTCGCTGGTGCGGATCACTTCCGGATTAACCTGGCCCGGACGCAGCGCCGACGCCGCCTTGACGAACTCCGGCGGCAGCTTCGACGGCGCCGCGTAGCCCATGTCGCCGCCCTTCGACGCATCCGGCGCCTGCGAATTCGACTTCGCGAGTTTTTCGAAGTTGGCGCCGCCCTTCGCTTCGGCGAGCAATGCCTCGGCCTTCTTCTGAGCCGCCTCGATGTCGGGTTGCGGCGCGTTCAGCGGCGCCTTCAGCAGAATGTGCTCCAGGTGCAGGTCGCTCGTCGCACCCGCGTTCGGGCCGCGCTGACTTGCGATGTAGTTCGCGACTTCCGCGTCCGACACCGTGACCTTGCTGTCCACTTCCTTCTCACGCAGACGCGAGAGCGTCAGTTCGGTACGCGCGTCGCTCGTGAACGTGGTCCAGGGCACGCCTTGCGCCTCGATACGCGCGCGGTAGACGTCGAGCGACAGGTTGTTCGCCTGCGCGAGCCGCTCGAGCGTTTTCTGCACGGCTGCGTCGTCGATATTGATGCCGTCTTCCTTCGCCTTCTGCAACTGGATGCGTTCCAGCACCATCTGGTTGAGCACCTGCTGACGCAACTGGTCGGCCGGCGGGATCGGCGCGTCTTGCTGGTTCAGGCGGCGCGTGATGAGGCTCACGCGTTCTTCGAGTTCACGCCGCGTGATGACACCGTTGTTGACCACTGCGGCGATCGTGTCGACCGTCTGGCCGCGGTTGCCGGCAAGCGCCTGCGCGTGCACCGGCGCCACCGACAGGAAAGACGCCACGGCGGCGAGACCTGCCGCGAGCGTTGCCAAGCGAAGCTTTTTCATGATTGCCACAGATACTCCAATGATGTCGGGCACGCCTGGCCCGTCTTTTCGCATTCGATGAACGACCGGGCGAGCGTCATTCGTAATTGATGAACCGCGACTCCGGCGGCGGCGGTGGCGGCAGCGGCGTATAGCCCGCCACGCTGCTGCGGAACGCGGCAATCAGCCCGTTGTCGACGCTCGACAAGCCCTTGAACGTCAACTGCGCGAGAAAGCGCGTGCTCGACTGGTGCTGCCCCGACGTATTGAGCCCGTTTGCGTAGCGCTGAAGACCCGCGCCGAGCGTCCAGCAATCTGCGTCGTACTGCAGACCAACGAGTCCGTCGACGATGCGATGTCCGCCCAGATCGTAATTGAAGCGCCCGACACCGAACACCCGATGCGCCAGCGGCCATTGCCCCGACACCAGCACCTGGTTGATAGGCTCGTTGTCGAGCGTGGTGTTCGCGCGCGTGTACCGATACGCGACGTTGAGCACCTTGCCGGTTGCCGGACTGAATCCGAAGCCGACGCTCGTCTTGACCAGCTGGTTGTTGTCGGCATTATATTGGAACGCAGTTTCCGACGCGAAACCGGCCCCGAGCTTGAGCGACGCGCCCACGATCAGGTCGGAATGGGTGGCCTGCGTGCTCGTCTGCGTCGGCGTCAGCGTGACGCGCTGATCGCGGAAATAGTACTGCTGCGCGATCACGAAGCGCGCGCGTTCGTCGCCCGTTGCGGGGTTGATGAAGCGCGTGGTGAGGGCCGCGGTCAGGCGGTTTGCATCCGCGATACGGTCGTTGCCGACGAACGTGTTCGGCGTGAAGATTTCGGCGAGCCCGAAGTCGGATTCCGCGGTATCGAAGAGCGGCGCTGACTGCTGGTTGCGATACGGCGTGTACACGTAGTACAGGCGCGGTTCCAGCGTCTGGATGTAATCCTCGCCGAAGAGCCGGACCGAGCGGTCGAAAATCAGACCGGTGTCGAACGTCAGCGTGGGGATCGATTCGGTGAAATTCTTCGGCGTGCCGGCGGGCACATCGTTGCTGATGTTGTTCAGGTTGTACGACGCGAAGTGCCACTGCACCTTCGGCGTGACGAAATAACCCGGCCCCACCACGGAGTACGAAATATACGGGTTGAACATCACCCGTTGACCCTGGGTCATGTCCGCGGTCGTGATGCGGAAATTCGTGTAGTCCGCTTCGGCGCCGAAGTCGAAGCCGCCCACGTTGTACTTCGCGTACCTCACGTTCAACTGCGGCTCGCGGCCATACGGCGCGACCGACGGCGTGAGCGTCTGCCAGTGCTGCTCGCGCGCGAGCACGGACCACGGGCCGTTGTTGTAGGTCAACCCGGCTTCCTGCTGATACAGGAGCTGGGTGCCGTTCATGAACTGATTCGACGACGACGACAGGTCTTCCGGATACGTATTGTCCGAAACCTTGTTGTAGTAGATATAGCCGCCGAACCCGTTGCCGAAGTTCTGGTTGTGCTGGATATACAGCGCGTAGCGGTTGGTCTTCGTCAGCCGGTCGTTCGGCAGGTACTCGCCGGTAATCGAGCCAGAATACGTGGGCGACAGATAGCGGAAGGTGCTTTGCAACTGCACGCCGCGCTTCGAAATGATCCGCGGCGTGACCGTCAGATCGCGATTCGGCGCGATGTTGAAGTAATACGGCACCGACAGTTCGAAACCGTTCGTCGAACTGAGCGAGAAGGTGGGCGGCAAGATACCGCTGCGCCGCTCGCCCGACAGCGGAAACGAGAGCCACGGCGACGCGAACACCGGCACGCCCTGGAAAAACAGCACGCTGTTGTAGGCCACGCCTTCGTCGGCGCCGGTATCGAAATCGAACTCGCTGCCCTTGATGTACCACGCCGGATTATCCGCGCACGCGCACGCCGTGTAGGTGCCCTTCGTGAACACCGAGCGCTCGTTGTCGAGCAGATCGACGCGCTCTGCGCTGCCCGAACCGCCCGTCACGTTGAAGTGATACTTGGGCGCGGTCATGAAGCCTTCGCTCGAATCCACGCGCATGTGCGCCTCGGGCCCAGCGAAGGTTGTACCGTTGTTGCTGATGTGAACCTGGCCGTATGCATCGGCCATGTCCGAGTCCTGATCGTAATGCAGCGCGTCGGACTTGATGACGACCGTACCGCGGCGCACTTCGGCCGCGCCCTTGACGGCCATGTCCTGGTCCGTCGTGCCGTTGGTCGAATCGCCGAGCACGAACGTGGCCGGCTTTTGTCCCGGCTGCAGCACATGGTCTTCGAGTTGCGGAGCGAGTTGCATGCCCCACGGTGGATCGATTGGCTGCGGCTGCGCCGCCTCACCGACCAATTGGGCGTGAGCAAGCGCGGGCACGAGGCCCGGTACGGCGATCAACGCCGCGACGAGCCGCCTTTTGCGCGGCATCGCGGCACAAGAGGGATTCGTTTGGGAAAGCTGTCTAGGCGGCATGTATCGTTTGGCGAATCGGCCCGTCCGTCAGCTTTTGCAGTCACGATCCACCGCCTGCACACCACGACCGTGACAGTCGGCTGCACACAATATTTACAATCTCCGAACGGTGAGGCGGGCGGTAAAGCGGAATACGCGAAAGCTGGCGTGAGTCGCGTCAAAAAAGTCGTGGGGTATTATATGGCAAGACGTTGTCCCTCTGAATTTGCCGCCGGTTTTCATGACGCTGCCCCCTTCCCAAGACTTCACACACCATCCCGCCGACAGCCGCCTCGAACTGCTCAAGGCCTGGCTGCAAGGCCACGCGGCCCGTTATGCACTCGACATCAGCACGCTCGCGCCCGCTTCGTCCGACGCGAGCTTTCGCCGCTATTTCCGGCTCGCCGGTAAGGCGGCGGAAGGCGAAAACGCCGGCACGCTGATCGCGGTCGACGCGCCGCCGCCCGAAAAATGCCGCGAGTTCGTGCAGGTCGCGCAGTTGCTCGAAGCGGCCAACGTGCATGTGCCGCGCATCCTCGAAGTGGATTTCGACGCGGGCCTCATGCTCGTCACCGACCTCGGCACCGCGTCGTACCTCGGCGCGCTCACGGCCGCGCAAAACGATAACGATCCGCGCCGCGCACGCACGCTGATGCGCGACGCGCTCGACGCGCTGATCCGCTGGCAACTGACATCGCGCGAAGACGTGCTGCCGCCGTTCGACGAAGCGTTCCTGCGCCGCGAGATGGAGCTGATGCCGGAGTGGTTCATCGGCAGGCACCTGGGGCGCGAGGTCGACGACAATACGCGCGGCCTGCTCGACCGCACGTTCGCGCTGCTGATCGCGAGCGCGCGGGCGCAGCCGCAAGTGTTCATGCTGCGCGATTTCATGCCGCGCAATCTGATGGTGTGCGCAGCGCCAGGCGCGGCCGGCGAAGCAAACCGCGCGGCCAACCCAGGCGTGCTCGACTTCCAGGACGCGGTATACGGCCCGATCACTTACGACGTCGCGTCCTTGTTGCGCGACGCCTTCCTCAGTTGGGACGAGGAGTTCGAGCTCGATTGCTTCGTCTACTACTGGGAACGCGCGAAGAAAGCCGGCCTGCCCGTCGATCCCGATTTCGGCGAGTTCTATCGGCAGATCGAATGGATGGGTCTGCAACGGCATATCAAGGTGCTGGGTCTCTTCTGCCGCATCAATTACCGCGACGGCAAGGCGCATTACATGAACGACTTGCCGCGCTTCATCGGCTATGCGCGCAAGGTGGCCGAACGTTATGCGCCGCTGCGTCAGTTCGGCAAGCTGCTCGACGATCTGGAAGGCCGCGCGAATGAAATCGGCTACACGTTCTGAACAATCACAATGCCTCTGAAGAAAGCGATGATTTTCGCCGCGGGCCGCGGCGAGCGCATGCGTCCGTTGACCGACGCGTGTCCGAAGCCTCTACTCGAAGCGGGCGGCAAGCCGCTGATTGTCTGGCAGATCGAACGGCTCGCGCGGGCGGGCTTTGAAACCATCGTGATCAATCACGCGTGGCTCGGCGAGCAGATCGAAGCCGCGCTCGGCGACGGTTCACGCTGGCACGTCGAACTGCGCTATTCGCCCGAGCGTGAAGCACTCGAGACCGCGGGCGGCATCGTGCAGGCGCTTACGCTGATCGAAGATAACGGGGCAAGCGAAGTGTTCGTCGCGGTGAGCGGCGACGTGTACGCGGACTTCGATTACAGCAGGTTGAGCGCGCGCGCCGACGCATTGAAGGCTTTGCCCGAGCCGGGCATGCATCTCGTCATGGTGCCGAATCCCCCGTTTCATCCGAACGGAGACTTTGCGCTCAAGGACGATGTGTTGTCGCTCGACGGCGCGCCGCGCTTCACGTTCGGCAATATCGGACTCTATGACACGCGCATGTTCCGCGATCTTCCGCGTGGCACGCGACGCGCGCTCACGCCGTATTACCGCGAAACGATCGCACGCGGTCTTGCGACCGGCGAGTTATACGAAGGCTTGTGGGAAAACGTCGGCACGCCGGCGCAGCTTCAGCAACTCGATGAGAGGTTGCGGTTGCGCTGAGATCGCGGTGCGGTCGCGCTGAGTTTGCGTTCAACGCGCCGGCAGTTCCGCGCTGTCAGGCATCGCCGCAGCGCCGGCACTCTCCACCACTTCCGACGTCTCGGCCGCGCGTTGCTGCTGCAACGCCCACATCTGCGCGAACAGGCCGTTTGCGCGCAACAGTTCGGCATGCGTGCCGCGCTCGACGATGCGCCCCTTGTCCATCACGATGATCTGCTGAGCGTGCACCACCGTCGACAGCCGGTGCGCGATGATCAGCGTCGTGCGTTCGCGCGCGATCTGATCGAGCTCGTGCTGGATCGCGCGTTCCGAACGTGAATCGAGTGCGGACGTGGCCTCGTCGAACAGTAGAATCGGCGGATTCTTCAGGATGGTCCGCGCAATCGCGACGCGCTGCTTCTCGCCGCCCGAGAGCTTCAGGCCGCGCTCGCCGACCGGCGTGTCATAGCCTTTCGGCAGTCCTTCGATGAACTCGTGGATATGCGCCGCGCGCGCCGCCGCGATCACTTCGTCGCGCGTCGCCGAAGGCCGTCCATAAGCGATGTTGTAGTAGATCGAATCGTTGAACAGCACCGTGTCCTGCGGCACCGTGCCGATCGACGCGCGCAACGACGCCTGCGCGACGTCGCGAATATCCTGACCGTCGATGGTGATCGCGCCGCCCGTCGCGCGATCCAGATCGTAGAAGCGGAACATCAGCCGCGCGAGCGTCGACTTGCCCGAGCCGCTATGCCCGACCACGGCCGTCGTGGTGCCAGCCGCAATCGTAAAGCTCACGTCGTGCAGAATCTGCCGCGCCGGCTCGTATGAAAAGTTGACGTGCTCGAAACGCACTTGCCCGCCGCTCACTCGCAGCGCGGGCGCGCCCGGCACATCGGGCACTTCCTGCGCGGCGCCGAGCAGCGTGAACATGCGGTCCATGTCGGTGAGACTTTGCTTCAGCTCGCGATACACGACGCCCAAGAAATTCAGCGGAATATAAAGCTGCAGCATGAACGTGTTGATCAGCACGAGATCGCCGAGCGTGAGGCGCCCGGCCATCACGCCTTCGGTCGCGCGCCACAGAAT
This sequence comes from Paraburkholderia sp. RCC_158, assembly GCF_041355255.1. Lineage (NCBI taxonomy): Bacteria > Pseudomonadati > Pseudomonadota > Betaproteobacteria > Burkholderiales > Burkholderiaceae > Paraburkholderia > Paraburkholderia sp. RCC_158. Next base: position 21,500 of record NZ_JBFUPM010000026.1, read on the forward strand.
GAACACGAGCCCCGTGCCGATGATCGCCTGCTGCCCGAAGTTCAGCGCCGACAGCGAGCGCTGCGACTTGATCGCCGCGGTGCGATAGCGCTTCAGGTTCTCGTCGTAACGGCTCGCTTCCCACTCTTCGTTGCCGAAGTACTTGACGGTTTCATAGTTGAGCAGCGAGTCGATGGCGCGCGAGTTCGCCTTCGAATCGAGCTCGTTCATCGTGCGGCGAAAATGCGTGCGCCACTCGGTCACCTTCACCGTGAAGACGATGTACACGGCCAGCGCCACGAACGTGACCGCGGCGTAATACGCCTCGTACTTGACGACGAAAAAGCCAAGCACGAGGCCGACTTCGACGAGCGTCGGCAGAATGCTGTACAGCGAATACGAAATGAGTTGCGTGATGCCGCGCGTGCCGCGTTCGATGTCGCGCGACATGCCGCCCGTTTGCCGCTCGAGATGAAAGCGCAACGACAGGCCATGCAGATGCCGGAACACCTTGAGCGCGAGTTGCCGCACGGCGCTTTCGGTGACTTTCGAAAAGAGGATTTCGCGCAACTCGGTGAAGAGCGACGTGGAGAGCCGCACCACCGCATAGGCGACCACCAGCAAGCCGACGCCGCCGAGCAGCACGATGCCCGGCGAATCGTGCGCGCGGCCAAGCGCCGTGAGATGCTGCACGGACGCGAGACTGTCGACGATCCGCTTCATCACGATCGGCACGCCGAGGTTGGCGATCTTCGCTCCGATCAGGCAGCTCAGCGCGAACGCGACGCGCCATTTGTACGTGGCGAGATACGGCAGCAGAGACAGGATCGTCTGCCAGTCGTTGCGCGGCTGGGTGGAAATCGGCGAGGGTTCGGACGGAAGCGAGCGGCGCATGGATTGGGCTGGGGAGATATGGAAATGCCGGAGTTCGCAGCGGCCGCGACCGCCACGCGCGCGCCGCCAACTGCCGGCGCACGGGGCCTCGTCGCGACCCGACTGGGCGCTTTCCCGTACAATTCCTGATCGTTCTATTGTCGCAGAAGCCGGCTGGCGCCGCTTTTCATCGGCGAGGCGGCTCGTTATGGCTGGACGTTGGACGCGGCTCTGCTGTTTGGTAATGTCCGCGGCTTGCGTCGTGAGCCGCGCCGGCCAGGCGAATCAAACCAACACGCGTTTCCAGGGTAACTGATGACCGATATTCTCCAACTCCCGCAAAAGCCTTGCGCGCTGCGCGTCATGCCGCAGCCGGCCGACGCCAATATCCACGGCGACGTGTTCGGCGGCTGGATCATGGCGCAGGTGGACATTGCCGGCTCGATCCCGGCAAGCCGCCGCGCGAACGGGCGAGTCGCGACCATCGCGGTCAATTCGTTCCTCTTCAAGCAGCCGGTGTTCGTCGGCGATCTGCTGAGCTTTTACGCGGACATCGTGAAGACGGGCAATACGTCCATCACCGTTTCCGTCGAGGTCTACGCGCAACGTATGAGCCTCGCGGAAGACATCGTCAAAGTGACGGAGGCCACGCTGACCTACGTCGCCACCGACAGCGACCGCCGTCCGCGCGCACTGCCCGCGCTCGACTGAAACGCGCCGGACCCGCCCCAACGCGCCGAACCCACCCGACCGCAGCGCGGCGCTATTGATCCCCAAGCGCCGCATTCGCGCGCAGATACGCGTCGACCTGTCCTTCGATCCACTGCGCGAAATGCGCCTGCTGCGCAGTGAGCGTTTCGCGCTGCTGCCACACAAGCCAGTACGGATAGCGATAAGGCACGCGAACCGGCGTGATCTGCACCAGCTCGCCGCGCGCAAGCGCGTGCGCGACCAGGCTGCGCCGCTCGAGCGCAACGCCCTGGCCGAGCAAGACCGCGCCGATCACCACGTTCGAATCGTTCGCGGACAACACCACGCGCGCGGCATCCGGTTGCGCGACCTTCGCGGCTTCGCACCAGTCGGCCCACGGCGCGTCGGGACTCGAAACCAGCGGACACGCGATCACCTCTTCGGCCGTGACCGGCAAGCGGCCACCTGGCGCGAGCGCGAAATGCGGCGCGGCGACCACGATCATTTCATCGTCGAATAGCTTTTGATGCGCGACGTCGGGCCAATGGCCCTGGCCCATGCGAATGCCGACATCGCTCGCACCGTGGCGCAAATCTTCGAGTTGCAAACTCGTGACGAGACGAACGCGGTAATACGGATGCGCGTCGCGAAAGTCGGGCAGACGCGGCACGAGCCAATGTTGCGCGAACGACGGCAACGTTGCGATCACCAGTTCGCTGTCGTGCGGACGCGCGAGCACGCGGCGCGTGGCCTGCGTGATGTCGCGCAGCGCCGCGCGGATCTCGAGCGCGTAGAGACGGCCTTCGTCGGTCGGACGCAGACCGCGCGCCTCGCGTACGAAAAGCGCGACGCCCATCGCCTCTTCGAGTACCTTGATCTGCTGGCTCACCGCCGAATGCGTGACGTGCAACTCGCGGGCCGCCTGCGTGACGCCGCCGAGGCGCGCGACGGCCTCGAAGCAGCGCAGAGCGGTCAGGGGCGGAATGCGTTTCATGTAAGAGATTCTGACGTAAACCGTCGAATAATTTCGCTTTTTCTGCCGCGCCGGGATGCTTAATCTTATTGCGGTGAAGCGCGCCGCATGGACGCGGCGGGACGCGGCGACACGCAACGAGCGCCGCGACCCCACGGCGCATGATGATAGAAGGTCTAACGGGACAGACATGAAACTGATCGGAATGCTCGACTCGCCTTACGTGCGCCGGGTCGCTATCTGCATGAAGCTGCTCGGGCTCGAGTTCGAGCACGCGCCCATCTCGGTGTTCAGCACCTACGACCAGTTCGCGGCGATCAACCCGGTCGTCAAGGCGCCGACGCTCGTCGCCGATAACGGCAAGACGGTGATGGACTCGACGGTGATCCTGCAATATCTCGCGTCGCTGGCCGGTCCGAAGCAGCGGCTATTTCCGTCGCATCCCGACGACTGCCTGCGCGCCGCGCGCCTCACCGGCCTCTCGCTCGCCGCATGCGACAAGAGCGTGCAGATCGTCTACGAACGCAACCTGCGGCCGGCCGAGAAGCAGCATGAACCGTGGATGGACCGTGTGCGTGCGCAAGTGCTCGCCGCCTACGCCGAGCTCGAACAGGAAGCCGCGGCGGCGCCCTTGCCGACCGAGGCCGAGCGCTTCGGCGCGGCCGAAGTCACGGTCGCCGTCGCGTGGAATTTCACGCAGATGATGCTGCCGCAGATCGTCAGCGCGAGCGCGCACCCGCATTTGCAGGCGTTTTCGGCGGCGGCGGAACAGTTGCCGGTTTTCGTGAGCACGCCGGCGGTGTGAGCGCGAGGCGCAGGCGTTAGCCAGGCTTCAGGCCATCGCCGGTTCGTGCGCGGTGCCGCCTTTCATCAGCGCGGAGATCGCATCGGTCGACAAAGGCTTCGCGAAGTAGAAGCCTTGCATCTCGTCGCACGCGCGCTCCTTCAGAAAGTCGAGTTGCGCCGAGGTCTCGACGCCTTCGGCGATCACTTGCAGCTTCAACGAATGCGCGAGTGCGATGATCGCCGAAGTAATGGTCTCGTCGTCGCCCGAGATGCCGATGTCGGACACGAACGAGCGGTCGATCTTCAGCCGGTCCACCGGAAAGCGCTTCAGATAGCTGAGGCTCGAATAGCCGGTGCCGAAGTCGTCGATTGCGAGGCCGATGCCCAGCGCGCTCAGTTCGTTGAGCATCGACACGGCTTCTTCGGCATTGCGCATGATCGCGCTTTCGGTCAGTTCCAGTTCCAGATATCGCGGCTCGAGCCCGGTTTCGTCGAGCACCTGCATCACGAGCTTGGCAATGTCGCGCTGCTGGAACACGCGCGCCGACAGGTTCACGGAAACGCGCGCCGGCGGCAAGCCGAGGTCTTGCCACGCCTTGTTTTGACGGCACGCTTCGCGCAGCACCCATTCCGACAGCGGGCCGATCAGCCCGCTTTCTTCGGCAACGGGAATGAACGACGACGGCGGCACGAGCCCGACTTCGGGATCGCGCCAGCGCACCAGCGCCTCGGTGCCGACAATCCGCCCGGTGTGAATATCGACTTGCGGCTGATAGTGCAGCAAGAACTGGTTGTCGCGCAGCGCGCGCCGCAGACGCCGCTCCAGGTTAAGGCGCGCGCCCGCGCTCGCGTTCATCTCGGGCTGATAGAACTGGAACGTGTTGCGGCCCATGTCCTTCGCGCGATACATCGCGAGATCGGCCTTTTTCATTAGCGTTTCCGCGTCGTCGCCGTCTTGCGGGAACAGGCTCGCGCCCAGGCTGCAGCCCACGTACAGTTCCGTTCCGTCGAGCCACACCGGCTCCGAGATCGACGCGCGCACGCGCTCCATCCACGCAATCAGCGATTGTTCGTCGACGGTATCGGTCATCACGACCACGAACTCGTCGCCGCCGTGACGCGCGACCGTATCGCTCGTGCGCGTGCAGCGTGCGAGCCGCTCGGCGACGACACCGAGCAGCCGGTCGCCGACGCTGTGACCCAAACTGTCGTTGACGTTCTTGAAGCCGTCGAGATCCATGAACACGACCGCGACGCCCTTGTGCTGCCGCTGCGCGACGATCAACGCATGCTGCAAGCGGTCGCGCAGCAGGTTGCGGTTTGGCAGGCGCGTGAGGCTGTCATAGTTGGCCTGATATTCGAGCTGTTCCTGATAGCGCATCAGGTCGGTCACGTCGTTAATCACGCCGATGTGATGCGTAATCACGCCTTCCGCATCCGGCACCGGCGCGATGAAAAGCTGATTCCAGAACAGCGCGCCGTCCTTGCGATAGTTGCGCACCACCGCGCTCACTTCGCGATTCGCGGCGAGCGCCTCGCGGATCAGCGCGACACCTTCCTGCTCGCGATCGTCGCGTTGCAGCACGCGGCAATCGTGGCCGATCACCTCGGCGGGATCGTAGCCCGTGATGCGCATAAAGGCGGGATTCACGTATTCGATGAGATTGCCCGCCGGCGAAGGCGCCGTGATCAGAATCGCGTTGACGCTCGCATCGAGCGCGCGGCTTTGCAGACGCAGCGCGAGGTCGGCGCGCTTGCGCTCGGTGATGTCCGTGTACGAACCCAGCACGCCGATCACGCGGCCGTCGCCGTCGGTGAACGGCAGCTTGCTCGTGACGGTCGTGCGGTGCACGCCGTCTATCACCACGTCGACTTCGAAGTTCATCTTCGGCACGCCCGTGCCGACCACTTCCCTGTCGTGCGCGTTGAGCAATTCGGCGAACGCGCGCCACGGCATGTCGGCGTCGCTCTTGCCGACCACCTGCTCGGGATACGACAGACCCGCGTCGCGCGCGAACGCCATGTTGCAGCCGAGATAGCGCGACTCCAGGTCCTTCCAGAAAATGCGCTGCGGGATGTTGTCGATCACCGCTTCGAGCATCTGGTTCGAGCGCTGCGCCTCGGCTTCGGCGTTGATCTGCTCGGTGACGTCGTCGGCGAGAACGAAGAACGCGGCGCGGCCCATGAAGTTCAGCGCGTGATAGGAGATGTCCGCGCTGATCACCGAGCCGTCCTTGCGCCGGTGATGCCAGATGCCCGCCATCGTGCGCCCGCGCTCGGCGCTGTCGGCGCGCTGCAAGTGCGACTCGAGCCGGCCGATCTCGCTATTCGGCCGGATCGCGCGAATCGTCATGTCGAGAAACTCGCTCTCCGAATAGCCGTACTGCTTGATCGCGGCCGAATTGACGGCGAGAAAGCGCAGCGTCTCGCGCTCGAAGATATACATCGGCACCGGATGATCGTCGAACAGGCTGCGAAAGCGCTCGTCGTTGCGGCCGAGCGCGCGCACGCTGTGCAGCTTCTTGCGCGCGCTGCTTTCGCGTGCGCCGAAGGTGAAGATCAGGAGCGCCGCGCCCGCCAGCATGGTCGCGATCAGAAACAGCGCCGCGTGCCGCCGCTCCTTCGACGACGCCGCGAGCGACGCCTGCAACGCGCGGTTCTCGGCTGCCCGCAGCGCGGCGAGGCCCGCTTCGACACGCTGCAGCCCGAGCCCGGCGTGCATGTACGACGCCGCCGTCCATGCGCGCGAGGCGGCCGGCTCGTCGGCGTCGCGCGTGAGCAGCGCATCGCCGATGTCGCGTTGCAGCGCGCGCCGGTCCGCGCCGACCTGGGCGAGCGTGGCGAGCATCGCGGGTTCGTCGGCCAGTTCGCCCTGCAACTTGCTTTCGAGACTCGCGAGCGTCGCGTTCATCGTCGCGGCCGCGTCGACGGGCGGCGGATCGCCCGCGGCCTCGAGGCGGCCGAGCGCGGCGAGACCGCCGTCGAGCGCCGACTGGTACGCGTCGAGGCTCTGGCGAACGTGCGTCGAATGCAGCATGCGCGCGTCGGCCTCACGCTGGCCGGCGATCTGCAAGCATGCGGCGAACACGTTTGCGCCGAGCGCGACGGCCACGACCGCTATGTTGATCAGCAGCCGCTTCGAGATGAAAGGAGTCATGGGTTCCGAACGTCGATCGTTCTTCGGGCGGGAGCGCGAGGCCGCTTGCGATGCGTCCGGCGGCATCGATGCGAGTCTTTTACGCGCTAACCTTTGGATAACGGCAGCGTTCGGAACAGGTTGAGGGTGGGAGGTGAAAAAAAGTTGGTGGGGTGCGCCTAGCCGGCCGCACCTAGCCGGCCGCACCAAATTCCTTCATCGCCGGGATGAAGTCGTGGTTGATCTCCTGCTTGCGCGACAACTTGGCGAGCACGTAGCGCTTGAACGGTTCCAGCTCCGCCCACCGCGCGGCGCTCGGACCCGCGAGGCCCGCCAGCTTCGCCTGACGCTCGACGCTTTCGGGCACGCTCGCCGTGTCGCGCCACGCGGGCGCTTCGTCCGGCGTGAACCACTCCGGCTCGACGTTCGCGTGAGTGCGCAGCATCTCGAACAGCGCGTGATCGAAGTTGGGCTCGATCTCCGCGTCGTCTTCGACGGGAAAACGCGCGAGCAGCTTGCGGTCCTCCAGCGGCAGCATTTGCCATTGCGCGAGCGAAATGCGCAGCCCGAAACGATCGAGATTGAAGCGAACCGACATCGGGATGTAGGTGAAATTCTCCGACGACTCCACCTCGAAGTTGAACAGCAGCGGTGCTTCGTTGAGTCCCATGACAGTTTCCTCTTGGATGACGGGCAACGCACAAGGCCAGCTTGAGGTATTTTAGAACCTTATTCGTGCGTCGGCGGCGCGGCATGGCCGGGCGCACGCACGGCATCAACGGAGTGAATCAGCGTGAACGAACTGCAAGCAGGCCAGCCCGGCGCGGTGGAGCGTCAGGTGCACCGCCATCGCGGCGCGGCGGTGGAAACGGTCACCGACCACGTCGGTCAGGAGTGGCCGGTCGCGCTCGTCTTCAACGGCATCTCGCATGCGGTGATGATGTGCACGCCACGCGATCTCGAAGCATTCGCCGTCGGCTTTGCGATTTCGGAAGGGATTGTCGAGCGCGGCAGCGACATTCAGGACATCGAGGTCGAACTGCATGACGACGGCGAATTGCCGCACGCCGAGGTGCAATTGCAGGTCGTGCAGCAGGCATTCGTCGCGCTGAAGGAAAAGCGCCGCGCGTTGGCCGGCCGCACCGGCTGCGGCGTGTGCGGCATCGAAAGCATCGATCTGCTCGATCTGAAGCCGGAACGCGTGCCCGATACCGGCTTTTTGCAGCGGCTCGCGCCCGACGCGATCGCGCGCGCGGCCCGCGAATTGCCCGCGCATCAGGCGTTGACGCGCCTCACCGGCGGTTTGCATGCGGCCGCGTGGTGCGACGCGGCGGGCGCGATCCGCTACGCGTTCGAAGACGTCGGCCGCCACAACGCGCTCGACAAACTGATCGGCCAGCTCGTGCTCGATCGCGCGGATACCAAAGAGGGCTTCGTGTTTCTGTCGAGCCGCGCGAGCTATGAACTCGTGCGCAAAGCCGCGCGCGTCGACGTGCCGATGCTCGCGACGATCTCCGCGCCGTCGTCGCTGGCGATTGCGATTGCCCGCAAGGCCGGCGTGCGGCTCGTCAGCTTCTGCCGCGAAACCAGCTACGTCGATTACGACACGGCGCAGCCCTGAGCGGCTCCTGCGAGCATGGCCAAGTGGGCGCTTTGCAGCCGCCCCGCTCGTTCAGTCGAATTGCCGGAAGTCCGGCTTGCGCTTCTCGAAGAACGCCCTGAACGCCTCACGCGCTTCGGGCGCGATCAGCATCTTTCCGAAGTGCAGCGCTTCCTCCGACATCTGCGTTTGCAGTTCCTGGTGGCTCGCGCGCTTCATCAGGCTCTTGGTCACGCGCAATGACGACGCCGGCAACGCGGCGAGCTTCGCGGCTTGCGATGCCGCGAACGCGTCGACTTCCGCAGCCGGCAACACGCGATTCACGAAGCCCATGCGTTGCGCTTCGGCGGCGTCGAACGCCTCGCCGAGCAGCAGCTTTTCCGCCGCGGCCTGATAGCCCGCGACGCGCTGCAGCAGCAAACTCGACGCCGCTTCGGGACACAGCCCGAGTTGCGCGAACGGCAACGAGAAGCTCGCCGAATCGGCGGCATAGACCAGATCGCAATGCAGCAGCAGCGTCGTGCCGATGCCCACCGCCGGCCCTGCGACCGACGTCACCACCGGCTTTTCCGCCGAACTGATCGCGCGCAGGAACTGGAACACCGGCGCGTTTTCGCCCATCGGCGGCGCCTTCATGAAGTCTTCGAGATCGTTGCCCGCGCTGAAAATGCCCGCGCTGCCGCGAAACAGAATGGCGCGCACGGACGCATCGGCTTGCGCGTCGACCAAAGTGTCGGCCATCGTCTGATACATCGCGGCCGTGATCGCGTTCTTCTTGTCCGGCCGGTTGAAGGCAATCGTCAGCACACCGTTGGCGCGCTCGACCAGAATGTCCGTCGTCATGTTCGTCTCCTTCATGTGCTACAGAATCTGCTGTAGTAAAAGCAAAAACGGTTCGCAAGCGCGAGGCCTGCGAACCGTTGCGAGCGCCTTAACGGCATGCCGCGTGCACCGAAGCAAGCCGTATCACAGCCGCTCGATGATGCCCGCCGCGCCCATCCCCGTGCCGACGCACATCGTCACCATGCCGTACTTGTAGTTGCGGCGGCGCAAGCCGTGCACGACCGTCGACGCACGAATCGCACCCGTCGCGCCCAGCGGATGGCCGAGCGCGATCGCGCCGCCGAGGGGGTTGATCTTCGACGGATCGAGGCCCAGGTCCTGAATCACCGCGAGCGATTGCGCGGCGAACGCTTCGTTCAACTCGATCCAGTCGAGGTCGTCCTGTGTCAGACCCGCGGCCTTCAGCGCTGCCGGAATCGCTTCCTTCGGCCCGATGCCCATGATTTCCGGCGGCACGCCGCGCACCGCGAAGCTGACGAAGCGCGCGAGCGGCGTCAGGTTGAACTGCTTGAGGATCTTCTCCGACACGACGATCAGTGCGCCCGCGCCGTCCGAGGTCTGCGAGCTGTTGCCGGCCGTCACCGAGCCCTTGTTCGCGAACACCGTGCGCAGTTTCGCGAGACCTTCGAGCGACGTATCGGCGCGCGGGCCTTCGTCGAGCGAGACTTCGCGCGTTTTAACGCGCACTTCGCCCGTGGCGAGATCGGGAAAGCGCTCAGTGACCGTGTACGCGGCGATCTCGTCGTTGAACTCGCCGGACTGCTGCGCGGCGATCGCGCGGCGATGCGATTCGACCGAGAACGCGTCTTGCGCTTCGCGGCTGATCTTCCAGCGCTCGGCGACTTTCTCGGCGGTCAGGCCCATGCCGTACGCAATGCCAACATCTTCATTGCGATCGAAGATATGCGGCGACAGCGACGGCTTGTTGCCCATCATCGGCACCATGCTCATCGACTCGCAGCCGCCCGCGATCAGCGCGTCCGATTCGCCGACGCGGATGCGGTCCGCGGCCATCGCCAACGCGGTCAGGCCCGACGCGCAGAAGCGGTTCACCGTGACGCCGCCGACCGACTGCGGCAGGCCCGCGAGCAGCGCGCCCATGCGGGCCACGTTCAGGCCTTGCTCGGCCTCGGGAATCGCGCAGCCGACAATCGCGTCTTCGATCACCTTCGTGTCGAGGCCGGGCACTTGCGCCACGGCGGATCGGATTGCATGCACCAGCAGTTCGTCGGGGCGCGTGTTCTTGAACACGCCGCGCGGCGCCTTGCCGATCGGCGTGCGGCTCGCGGCGACGATATATGCGTCTTGCAATTGCTTGCTCATTTGTTTCTCCGAAATTTGCGCGCGTCGCTATTAGTTCCGCACCGGCTTGCCGGTTTGCAGCATGCCCATGATCCGCTCCTGCGTCTTCTGCGTGCCGAGCAGATCGACGAACGCGCGGCGCTCGAGTTGCAGCAACCATTCTTCGTCGACGAGACTGCCGCCTTCCACGTCGCCGCCGCACACGGCTTCGGCGATGCGGCTCGCGATCAGGAAATCGTGCTCGCTGATGAAGCGGCCGTCGCGCATGTTCACGAGCGATGCCTTGATGGTCGAGATCGCCGAGCGTCCGGCAACCGGCACTTGCGTGACGCGCAGCGGCGGACGATAGCCCGCGCCGGCGAGTGCGCGCGCTTCCTTCTTCGCGACGTCGAGCAACTCGAACACGTTGAACACAATCGTGTCCGACGGCTTCAGATAACCCATCGCGCGGGCGTCGAGCGCGGACGCCGACACCTTCGCCATCGCCGCGTTTTCGAACGACTTCTGCACGAACTTCAGCAGATCGTTGGTCGCGCCGACTTGCGTCGCGGCCTCGGCCGCGCGCAACGCCGCTTCCTTCAGGCCGCCGCCAGCAGGCACGAGACCCACGCCGACTTCCACGAGACCGATATAGCTTTCGATGTGCGCAACGCGCTTCGCGCTATGCAGCAGCAACTCGCAGCCGCCGCCGAGCGCAATGCCCGACACTGCGGCCACAACCGGCACGCTCGCGTACTTCACGCGCAGCATGCCTTGCTGGAACTTCTTCACGAACGGCTCGATGCCTTTCGCGCCGCCCATCATGAACGCGGGCATCGCTTCTTCGAGGTTCGCGCCCGCCGAGAACGGGCCGCCCGGCGCGCCGAGTTTCAGCGACGTCGGCTGCCAGATCACGAGACCCTTGTAGTCCTTCTCGGCCAGTTCGATGGCCTGCGTCAAACCGTCGATCACCGACGGTCCGATCGTGTTCATCTTGCTCTTGAACGACACGATCAGAACATCGTTCTCGCCGGCGCGGTCGTCGACCCATGCGCGCACCGCGTCCGTTTCGAATAGCGTCTTGCCGTAAGTCTTCGGGTCCGCAGCCGTTTCGCCGACGAGTGGTGCGCGGAACACCTGGCGCTCATACACGCCAAGCGACGAGCGCGGCACGAACGTCTTCGAAGCCGGCGACCACGAACCTTCGTTCGTATGCACGCCGCCCTTTTCGGCGACGGGACCGTCGAGCACCCACGAAGGCAATGGCACAGTCGAGAGCGCCTTGCCTGCCGCGATGTCTTCCTGCACCCATTCGGCGACCTGCTTCCAGCCGGCTGTCTGCCAGCCTTCGAACGGACCTTCGTTCCAGCCGAAACCCCAGCGGATGGCGAGGTCGACGTCGCGCGCGTTATCGGCGATGGATTCCAGATGCACGCCGATGTAGTGGAACACGTCGCGGAAAATGGACCACAGGAACTGCGCCTGCGGGTGCTCCGATTCGCGCAGCAGTTTCAGCCGCTCAGCCGGCGGACGCTTCAGAATGCGGCCGACGAGTTCGTCGGCCTTCGCGCCGCCATCCACGTACTCGCCCGTTTTCGGGTCGAGCACCTTGATCGCCTTGCCTTCTTTCTTGTAGAAGCCGCCGCCCGTCTTCTGACCGAGCGCGCCCTTCTTCACGAGTTCGGCGAGCACGGCCGGCGTTTCGTAGACCGGGAAGAACGGATCGTCCTTCAGGTTGTCCTGCATCGTCTTGATGACGTGCGCCATCGTGTCGAGACCCACGACATCAGCAGTACGGAACGTCGCCGACTTCGCACGACCGAGACGCGAGCCGGTCAGGTCGTCCACTTCGTCGAAACGCAGGCCGAATTTTGCGGCCTCGGTAATCACGGCGAGAATCGAGAAAATGCCGACGCGATTCGCGATGAAGTTCGGCGTGTCTTTCGCGCGCACGACGCCCTTGCCGACCACGCTCGTCAGAAACGTTTCGAGTTGATCGAGAATTTCCGGGCGCGTGGTCGCGGTCGGAATCAGTTCGACCAGATGCATGTAGCGCGGTGGATTGAAGAAGTGCACGCCGCAAAAGCGCGCCTTGAGTTCGTCCGCGAAACCTTGCGACAACTCGGTGATCGACAGGCCCGACGTGTTGGTCGCGAAGATCGCGTTCGGCGCGATGTGCGGCGAAACCTTCTTGTACAGGTCGTGCTTCCAGTCCATGCGCTCGGCGATCGCTTCGATCACGAGGTCGCATTCGGCGAGCTTCTCGATGTCGTCGTCGTAATTCGCGGGCTGAATGTACTGCGCGTCGTCCTTCACGCCGAACGGCGCGGGCGACAGCTTCTTCAGATTCTCGATCGCCTTCAACGCGATGGCGTTCTTCGGACCTTCCTTGGCGGGCAGGTCGAACAGCAGCACCGGCACCTTGGCGTTGATCAGGTGCGCGGCGATCTGCGCGCCCATCACGCCGGCGCCGAGCACGGCTACCTTGCGAATGATCAGATTGCTCACGTTGTTCCTCCGGGGAGTTATGCGGTGTCGCGAATGTGTCGCGAGTTTGTCGACTACTTCGCGATGGATGGGGCCGGCAAAATCGCCGCGTCGTTGGAACCCGCGCGGCGACTTTCCGTGAGTGATTTAGAACAGCGCTTCTTCGTAGTCCATCAGCGGCTTGGAACCGGCGCGCGCCTGGCGAATCGTCATGGCCGTTTCGGGCAGCAGCTTCGCGAAGTAAAAGCGCGCGGTGGCGAGCTTGGCCTTGTAGAACGGATCGCCCGATGCTTCGTTATCCAGCGCGACGCGCGCCATGCGTGCCCAGAAGTACGAGAACACGAGGTGCCCGACGGTGCGCAGATACGGCACGGCCGCAGCGCCCACTTCGTCCGGATTCTGCATGGCCTTCATGCCGATTTCCATGGTGAGCTTCTGCACCTTTTCGCCGATGTCGGCGAGCGGGTTGATGAACTCCTGCATCTCCGGCTTGATGCCTTCGGCTCCGACGAACTCGGTCACGAGCTTGCCGAACTTCTTCATCTTCGCGCCCATGTCGCCGAGAATCTTGCGGCCGAGCAGGTCGAGCGCCTGAATCGCGTTCGTGCCTTCGTAGATCATGTTGATGCGTGCGTCGCGCACGTACTGCTCCATGCCCCACTCGGCGATATAGCCGTGGCCGCCGTAAATCTGCATCGCGTGATTCGTGCCTTCGAACGCGTTGTCCGACAGGAACGCTTTCAGGATCGGCGTGAGCAGCGCGACGAGATCGGCGGCTTCCTTGCGCACGGATTCGTCGGCGTGCGACAGTTCCTTGTCGATGTGCAAAGCGGACCAGTACGAGAATGCGCGCGCGCCTTCCGCATAGGCCTTTTGCGTGAGCAGCATGCGGCGCACGTCGGGGTGCACGATGATCGGATCAGCGGCTTTGTCCGGCGCCTTCGGGCCGGTCAGCGAGCGCATCTGCAGACGTTCTTTCGCATACGTCAGCGAGTTCTGATACGCGACTTCGGTCAAGCCGAGGCTCTGCATGCCGACGCCCAGACGCGCGGCGTTCATCATCACAAACATCGCGTTCAAGCCTTTGTTCGGCTCGCCGACGAGCCAGCCCTTCGCGTTGTCGAGATTGATCACGCAGGTCGCGTTGCCGTGAATGCCCATCTTGTGTTCGATGGAACCGCACTTCACGCCGTTGCGTTCGCCAGGCTCGCCCGCATCGTTCGGCACGAACTTCGGCACGATGAAAAGCGAAATGCCCTTGGTGCCCTTGGGTGCGTCCGGCAGACGCGCGAGCACAAGGTGAACGATGTTCTCCGCAAGATCATGCTCGCCGCTGGAGATGAAAATCTTCGTGCCGCTGATCGCATACGAGCCGTCGCTATTCGGCTCGGCCTTGGTGCGCAGAATGCCGAGGTCGGTGCCGCAATGCGGCTCGGTCAGACACATGGTGCCGGTCCATACGCCCGACACCAGCTTCGGCAGATACACCTTTTGCAGTTCCGGCGTGCCGTGCGCGTGCAGGCATTCGTATGCGCCGTGCGAGAGGCCGGGGTACATCGTCCATGCCTGGTTCGCCGAATTCAGCATTTCGTAGAGCGCGTTGTTGACGAACGCGGGCAGCCCCTGGCCGCCGTACTCGGGATCGCAACCGAGCGCGGGCCAGCCGGCTTCAACGTACTGTTGATAGGCTTCCTTGAAACCCTTCGGCGTGGTCACGACGCCGTCGCCGACGTACGTGCAGCCTTCCTGGTCGCCGCTGTGATTCAGCGGAAACAGCACTTCGGAGCAGAACTTGCCGGCCTCTTCGAGCACGGCGTTGATCGTCCCGGCGTCGAGATCCGCGTGCTTCGGCATCTGCTTGATCTCGGCTTCGACGTTAAGCAGCTCGTGCAACACGAATTGCATGTCGCGCAGCGGCGCGGCGTACTGTCCCATGAGTCTCTCCAAAGTTTAAACATGAAGCCAGGCCGTTAGCTGCACGCGCGACGCGGATCGGCTCTCTGCTAACGGCTTTCGCTTTGATACGAAACAATCAGTTTTTCCAACGCGGCCCATGTCAGACGCACTGCATCCGGCAGATGCAGGAAACGCGCGTCGTGATGCAGACCCAGCGTGAAGCTGTACAGTTCGAACAGCATCAACTGCGGATCGGTGTCCGCGCGCAGATGCCCTTCTTCCATTGCCTGCGAAATCGCGCGAGTGAGCGCCGCGCGCCACATCGTCACGCTCGACACCAGTTGTTCGCGCACCTGGCTGTCCGCGCGGTCGTCGTATTCAACGGCGCCGCTGATGTAGATGCACCCGGTGGTCACTTCCTGAATGCGCTTCTCGATCCAGCGCGAGATCATCGCGCGCAAACGCGGCAATCCGCGAGGCTCGCGCAGGCTCGGGAAAAACACCTCGTCTTCGAAACGACGGTGATATTCGCGCACGACTTCCACCTGCAAGTCCTCGCGCGACCCGAAATGCGCGAACACACCGCTTTTGCTCATCTGCATGCGCTCGGCCAGGAGGCCAATCGTCAGACCTTCGAGTCCGTCGCGGCTTGCAAGATCAAGTGCTGCATCGAGAATTGCGGCTCGCGTTTGTTCGCCTTTTCGCATAGCTTTTACCGTTCTAATGTGACCGAAAGAAAATCGAACGGCCGTACTATTATTGAGTGGCGCCGTCCGCGAAACAAGGACTTTATTAGAAACCGGTTTCTAACCTGGCTTCAATTTTGGGGCATGTAGCAATCAGAGGAATCGGATTTTTTAGAGGGGTTTGTCGTCAGGCAGTTTTGCATTGCTCCATCTGCTTCCTCGAACTGCGCAGCCGGCTGACATGATGCAGCAGCGCAAGCGAATCTAGAACACGTTTAAGCTCCGATTGCGTAGCGCTGCTTGAGTGCCTCGCATGTCCGCGCGAGCACGTCGTCCCAGTCGTCGCGCTGAGTTTGCGTGAAAAGACGCAAGCCCGGATACCACGGGCTGTCGTCCCGTCCGCGCAGCCAACGCCAGCAACCGGCGAAACGGTTCAGCAGCCATACCGGCTTGCCCAGGGCCGCGGCGAGATGCGCGACCGAGGTATCGACGGAAATCACCAGATCGAGGTTGGCGATCAGCGCGGCGGTATCCGCGAAGTCCGTGACATCGGCGGTCCAGTCCGTTAGGCGCGCCTGGCTGGCCGGATCGGCCAGCTTGGCGGGATCATCGGTCTTTTGCAGACTGATCCAGCGGATTTGATCCAGCGCGAAGAGCGGCGCGAGCTGAGCTGCGCTGACGCTGCGCCGGCGATCCACGGCGATGCCCGAATGGCCGCCCGCCCATACCACGCCGATGCGCGGCAAGTGCGCGTCCGGCAACGTGTCGAGCCGCGCGCGCCAGGCGGCGGCACGCGTCATATCGGCGTGGAGATACGGCGTGTCCGCCGGGATGGTCGCGACTTGCGTGCCGAACGCCATCGGCAACGACATCAGCGGGCAATAGCGATCCCAGCTCGCAAAATCGGACGCCGGCTCGTCGAGCAGCACGAGCCCCGGCCAACGCGAACACAGCGATTCTGCGTACAGGCGACGCAGCGGCGCCGGGCACACATAGCCGACCTGCGCGAACAGTTCGAGCGCCATTGGCAGATAGCGCACGAATTGCAGACTGTCGCCCTAGCCTTGCTCGTCGAGCACGAGCAGACGTTCGCTGCGCATACGTTTCGGCTCCGCTGCGCCGACCACGGCGGGGCTTTCGCCCCACCAGCGCGGCAACGGCGCCTGGATGGGCACTCGCGCGGGACTTCCGTCGGCGTGACGGAAGCTGACCCAGCGGTCCTCGAAATAGGGCCACGCTTCCTGATAACGGCCGGTGGCGAGCAGCAGCATCGACAGGTTATTGCGCGCGACGAGATTGGCCGGCGCGAGTTCGAGCGCGCGCCGGTAGTGATGCTCGGCTTCCTGCAGAGCGCCCAGGTCCGCGAAGATGCGGCCGAGGTTGTTGTGCGCGGCGGAGTGGCTCGGCTCAATCTCGATCGTTCGACGGTAACTGACTGCCGCGTCTTCCGGACGGTCGAGATGTTGCAGCGTCAACGCCAGGTTGTAGTGAAGCGCGGTGAACTCCGGCTGCAGTGCGAGCCCCTTGCGCAAACTGTCGACGGCTCCGTCGTGATCGCCCAGTCTGAGCTGAATCGCGTACAGCGTGTTGTAGAGGTTCGCTTCCGGGCCGAGCTGGATCGCCCGGTCGATCCAGTGTTGCGCCACTTCAGGCTGGCCGGCGGCAAGCGCGAGCAGGCCCTCGAGATGCATGGCGCCGGTGTGCTCGCCGTCCAGCGTCAGGATTTGCGCGGCGAGCGCGTGGACGGTGTCGTGGCGACCGGCCCGGTACGCTGCCAGAGCCTGGTCATGCAGGCTTGATATGTTGCTGTTATCGGATGCGGCTTCGGAATGCGCTGGCATGGGACGGACGGACCTCGATTACTGGCCGGTGGCTTCGCGCCGCTCACGGTGCGCGGTGCGGTGCCATCGGCGCACGCTGCTTGATGGCAGAGGTCTTTGACGCCGACGCATGGGCTCGCATGGGCTCGCATCTTCTCGCGTCGGGCGCTTGACCGCTGGTGAGCGGCGATTATGGTTTCGGGGTCCGCGAAGGGGCTGCGCGAAACGTCTGAAAGACATCGGGAAATGGTTGAGCGTGCTTGTGAAGCGTCGGCCCTATCCGCTAATCGTAGCCGCCCACCGTCAGCACCTTCATCGCCAGCCGATACGTCGTGTAGGCGAGCCAGTTAAGCAGCCGCTCGCCGGCCGGACGCGCGTCGTAGTGCGCCTCGTCGATGCGCCGTGAGTCCTTGAACGCGACGAGGATCGCTTCGCGAAGCGCGTCGATCGACGGATCGTTCACCAGCACGACGTTGGCCTCGTTATTCAGCATGAGGCTCAGCGCGTCGAGATTGGACGAACCCACGGTCGCCCAGTTCGAGTCGACCACCGCGACCTTGCCGTGCAGCATGGTCTTCTCGTACTCGGCGATCTGCACGCCCGCCCGCAGCAACGCGCGATAGAGAAAAGGCACCGCGTAGTCGAGCGCCTTGAACTCCTTGCGGCCGATAATCAGCTTCACCACGACGCCGCGCCGCGCCGCATACACGAGCGCGCGACGCAGCTTGCGGCCAGGCATGAAGTACGGATTCGCAAGCAGCACCTCGTTACGCGCCTGGCCGATCGCCGTCAGATACGCCTTTTCGATGGCGCGGCGATTGATCAGGTTGTCGCGCGCGACGAACGCGACGCACGGTTCGCCGCCCGCCCACAGTTCTTCGTTGCGGCGCCGACGGCGACGGCGCAGGCTGCCGAGCGACGCGGACGTCTTCGGACTGAGGTCGGGCTCGAGCGACTCCACCGGCCGATGCCCGACGCGAATCCGCCGCCATTGCACTTCGAACGCCTGGCGCACGTCGCTCACCACAGGCCCATGCAATTCGACCGCGAAATCCCAGCGCCGATACGGCAGCGTCTCGCCGTTGTTTTCGTAATCGTCGACGATGTTGATGCCGCCGCAATACGCAAACGCGTCGTCGATCACGGCGAGCTTGCGGTGCGTGCGCGAGAAACCGAAGCGCCCGAAAATGTGCGGGTTGTAGATGCGATGCTCGATGCCCGCGCCGGTCCACTCGTCGAACATCGGCAGGCGGGCGGTGCCGACACCGTCGGTGATCACGCGCACACGCACGCCGCGCGCCGCAGCGCGCAGCAGCGCCGCGTTGACCATCTGCCCGGCCTCGTCGTAGCAAAAGATATAGGTTTCGAGAACCACGTCGCGCTCGGCGGCATCCACACGCTGCACAAGCGCGCTGAAGAACTCGTCGCCGGAGCGCAGCAGCTTGACGTCGTTGCCGCTCGTGAAGCGGTAGCGCTGCCAATAGCGGCGGCCGAGCAGCGATTGCCGCAGACGGGCGAAACGGCGTGCGCCGCCGACGCTCATCGGCGAGACTCCGAACGCTTGCGCAGCCTGCTCGGCAACTGCAGGATCGCATCCGCATTCGACGACGAAAAGCAGCGCGACGCCGCCTCTTCATGCGGCAGCCAAAGAAACGCGGTGTGCTCGCGCGGCGCGAGCGTGACTTCGAGGCGCTCGGGCACTTCCACGCTGAACCAGTGCTCGGTGTTGTGGATCACGCCTTCGGCATAGCGATGCAGGAACTGCGGATAGATTTCGTATTCGATCGAGTATTGCCAGTCGAACAGCGCGCTTTGCGGCACGGCTGCGCTGCCGATCACGATGCCGGTTTCCTCGGCCACTTCGCGCATGGCCGTTTCGGCGAGCGGTTCGTCGAGCCGGTCTTTCGAACCCGTCACCGACTGCCAGAACCCCGGCATATCGGCGCGCTCGATCAACAGCACATCGAGCGAGGGCGTATGAATGACGACGAGTACGGACTGCGGGATCTTCGGCGGTTTCGGCATGATGTGAAAACTGGGCGCAATGCTTGCGCGATACATGTCGGCGGGTGGTCCAATGAACAGTCGAAAGCTGTTGCATCGACTGTAACGCAAAAAACGAAAAAGGCGCCGGAGTTTCCTCCCGCGCCTTTTCGTTTTGCTTCTGCTGTCGTTTTCAGACAGCACCCGGCATCAAATCATCACGCCTTCGGTTCCGGCGTGCGCAGACGGATGTGCAACTCGCGCAACTGGCGCTCGTCCACTTCGCTCGGCGCCTGCGTGAGCAGATCTTGCGCGCGCTGCGTCTTCGGGAACGCGATCACGTCGCGGATCGAATCGGCGCCGGCCATCATCGTGACGATGCGGTCCAGACCGAACGCGATGCCGCCATGCGGAGGCGCGCCGTACTGCAACGCGTCGAGCAGGAAGCCGAATTTGGCTTGCGCTTCTTCGGCGTTGATCTTGAGCGCGCGGAACACCTTGCTCTGCACTTCCTCGCGATGGATACGCACCGAGCCGCCGCCGATTTCCCAGCCGTTCAGCACCATGTCGTAGGCCTTTGCGAGGCAGCGCGCCGGGTCCGATTCCAGGTACTCGAGGTGCTCGTCTTTCGGGCTCGTGAACGGATGATGCGCGGCGACGTAGCGGTTGTCTTCCTCGTCGTATTCGAACATCGGGAAGTCGACCACCCACAGCGGCTTCCAGCCGGACTCGACGAGGCCATTGGCCTTGCCGAATTCCGAATGGCCGATCTTCAGACGCAGCGCGCCCAGGCTGTCGTTCACCACCTTCGCGCGATCCGCCGCGAAGAAAATGATGTCGCCGTCTTGCGCGCCGGTGCGCTCGATGATCGCCTTGACCGCTTCGTCATGCAGGTTCTTGACGATCGGGCTTTGCAGACCGTCGCGGCCCTTCGCCACTTCGTTGACCTTGATCCACGCGAGACCCTTCGCGCCGTAGATGCGCACGAACTCCGTATAGCTGTCGATGTCGCCGCGCGAAAGCTCGCCGCCCTTCGGCACGCGGATCGCCGCAACGCGGCCGTCTTTCGAGTTGGCCGGCGTGCTGAACACCTTGAATTCGACGTCTTTAACCGCGTCGGTCAGGTCGGTGAATTCGAGCTTCACGCGCAGGTCCGGCTTGTCCGAACCGAAGCGGCGCATGGCTTCCGAATACTCCATGACCGGGAATTTCTCGTCGAGCGAAACGCCGATCGTTTCCTTGAACACGTGACGGATCATCGCCTCGAACAGATCGCGAATTTCCTGTTCCGACAGGAACGAGGTTTCACAGTCGATCTGCGTGAATTCCGGTTGACGGTCGGCGCGCAGGTCTTCGTCGCGGAAGCACTTGGTGATCTGGTAGTAGCGGTCGAAGTTCGCCACCATCAAGAGCTGCTTGAAGAGCTGCGGCGACTGCGGCAGCGCGAAGAACTGACCGGGGTTCGTACGCGACGGCACCAGGTAGTCGCGCGCGCCTTCCGGCGTGCTCTTGGTCAGCATCGGCGTTTCGATGTCGATGAAGCCGAGCGTGTCGAGGTACTTGCGCACTTCGATCGCGACGCGGTAACGCAGACGCAGGTTGTGCTGCATCTGCGGACGGCGCAGATCGAGCACGCGATGCGTGAGGCGCGTGGTTTCCGACAGGTTGTCGTCGTCGAGCTGGAACGGCGGCGTGACCGACGCGTTCAGCACGATCAGCTCGTGGCACAGCACTTCGATCTTGCCGCTCTTGAGCGCGGCGTTCGTCGTGCCTTCGGGACGCGCGCGCACCACGCCCTTGATCTGCAGACAGAACTCGTTGCGCACGTCTTCGGCCGCCTTGAACATCTCCGCGCGATCCGGGTCGCAGACGACCTGAACGAGGCCTTCGCGGTCACGCAGGTCGATGAAGATAACGCCGCCGTGGTCGCGGCGGCGGCTGACCCAGCCGCACAGCGAGACGGTTTGGCCCAGTAGTTCTTCGGTCACCAGACCGCAGTATTCAGATCTCATCGACATGATGTTTGACTTTCGTTTTGCATTGGTTGATCGGCGCGCCGCAGTTCGACACTGCGTGAAACGTTGCGCGCCGGCATTACAGCGGAGGCTCGACTGTCGTGCGGCGCACCGGCGCCGGAGGCGCGGACGGCGCCACGACGCCCATCGAGACGATGTACTTGAGCGCGGCGTCGACCGTCATGTCGAGTTCGATCACTTCGCTCTTGGGCACCATCAGGAAGAAGCCGGACGTAGGATTCGGCGTGGTCGGCACATAAACGCTGACGTGATCTTCTTTCAGGTGATTGATCACGTCGCCGCCCGGAATGCCGGTCAGAAACGCAATCGTATAGCAGCCGCGGCGCGGGTATTCGATGAGCAGCGCCTTGCGAAACGCGTTGCCGCTGCTCGACAGCAGCGTGTCGGACACCTGCTTGACACTCGTGTAGATCGGCCCGACCACGGGAATGTGCGCGACTACGACTTCCCACCACTTCACGAGCTTCTGCCCGACGAAGTTCTGAGTCAACAGCCCGACGACAAAGATGAATGCCAGTGTCAGCACCGCGCCGAGGCCGGGCAGGCGGAAACCGAACACGCGCTCGGGCTGCCATGCGCGCGGCAGCAGCAACAGCGTCTGATCCATCGTGCCGATGATCAGACCGAGCACCCACAGCGTGATGGCCAAAGGCACCAGCACCAGGAGGCCAGTCAGAAACACCGATTTGAGCGTCGTTTTTTTCGTCGTCATGTGTACCGCCAGAAAGCCGCGCCGCCGAAGCAATGCGCGGCGTGTGCGCCGCCCGCGAGGGCGGCAGTGCTACTAGACGCTGCTGGAGCCGCTTGCGGGCGTGCTGGCCGCCGGCGTTGCAGCCGGTGCTGCCGGCGCCGCGGCTGAACTGCTGGCTGCGGCTGTGTCGGGTTTGGCGGCGCCGTTGCTGGCAGCCGCGGCGTTCTCGCCCGAGGCGCCGTTGGCAGCGCCATTCGACGCGCCGTTGGCGTCGGCCTTCGCGGGCGCGCCGCTGTTGCCGCCGCGGAAGTCGGTCACGTACCAGCCGGAGCCCTTCAACTGGAAGCCCGCGGCCGTGACCTGTTTGCGAAAAGTGTCTTTCCCGCACTCGGGACATTGCGTCAACTGGGGGTCGCTCATCTTCTGAAGGACGTCCTTCCCAAAGCCGCATGACTCGCAACGATAAGCGTAGATCGGCATGACCTGTTCCCTACTGAAATCTTGTAAACGCTTGCAAAGCCTTGAATTATAGCCGCAAACCGTAACGCTCCCCGGCATTTTGGGGATGAGCGTCCGGCGCAGCCGCCGTCGCGCCAGATGGGGGCGCTTGCATGAAAAATCAAGGGCCGCGCGAGCGATGCGTAGGCGCGGCGGCGCTCGAACCGGCAGCGGCGGCGGCCCCGGCCTCGGTGGGCGATGCTCGACGTTCAGCCTCGGCGGCGCCACGTCAGCCAACGCTCGCGTCCCGCAAACACCGCGATCGAATCGCTGACCGCCTCGTCTTCGATCAGCTCGAAATGCGGCGTGAGCAGCGTCTCGAGTTCAGCGCGCTCGATGCCGAACGGCGGCCCTTTCGGCGTCGCTCCGATAAAAAAGAAGCCGGCGAGCAGCGCGCCTGGCGGCAACAGTTCGGCCATGCGGCGCGCATAGTCGTCGCGGCGCGCAGGCGGCAACGCGCACAAAAACGCGCGCTCGTAGATCCATGCGGGCGCAAACGGCGGCTCGTAGCTGAAGAAATCCGCCTGTTCGACGAGCTCTGCATGCTGTTCGCCCAACTGCGCGCGCGCCGCCGCGACCGCTGCGTGCGAAAAGTCGATGGCGCGCACCGGACTGCCATGCGCGGCGAGCCAGGCCGCTTCGTAGGCGCTGCCGCAGCCGGGAATCAGCACCGCCTCGCCGGCATGACGCCCAGCAAACGACTGAAACGCCGATGGCACGCCCGCCTGGTCCCACGGCGTGAAATGACGCTCGAAACGCTCGTCCCAGAACGCCGGCGAATTCGGATCGCGGCTTTCGAAATCGGGCATCGGGGATTGGGTCGGATCTTGGGTCGGATCGCTCATCGTTCGCCTTGCATTCGGGCCGCTTAGGCTTCGCTTGGATCAGGCGCCGTACGCCAGCGCGAGGAACACTCGCGCAAGCGCCGCGCCGACACCGACTGCCACGCCGAACAGCAGCAAGCCTTGCAGCAGCCGGTTCGTGCGTTTCTGCTCGAGCAGGATCTGCCGGATCATGTCGTCGTTGCCGACGCGCCCATGATCGTGCCGCTCGGCCAATACATGATGGATCAGCCGCGGCAATTGCGGCAGCGTCTTGCTCCACTGCGGCGCCTCGATCTTCAACCGCTCGTACCAGCCGCGCAGCCCGATCTGCTCGTTCATCCAGCGTTCGAGATAGGGCTTCGCCGTCTTCCACAAATCGAGCTCGGGATCGAGCGAGCGGCCGAGCCCCTCGACGTTGAGCATGGTTTTTTGCAGGAGCACAAGCTGCGGCTGAATTTCGACGTTGAAGCGGCGCGACGTCGAGAACAGGCGCATCAGCACCTGACCGAGCGAAATGTCCTTCAGCGCGCGGTCGAAATACGGCTCGCATACCGCGCGAATCGCGCTTTCCAGTTCCTCGACGCGCGTGGTCGGCGGCACCCAGCCCGACTCGAGATGCAGCGTCGCGACGCGATGGTAGTCGCGCTTGAAAAAGGCGAGGAAGTTCTGCGCGAGGTAGTTCTTGTCGAAGTCCGACAGCGCCCCGATGATGCCGAAATCCAGCGCGATATAGCGGCCGAAGTGCGCCGGATCGAGGCTCACCTGGATGTTGCCAGGGTGCATGTCCGCATGGAAAAAGCCGTCGCGGAACACCTGCGTGAAGAAAATCTCCACACCTTCGCGCGCGAGCTTCGGAATATCCACGCCCGCCGCGCGCAGCGTATCGACCTGGCTGATCGGCACGCCGACCATGCGCTCCATCACGAGCACGGTGGGCGTGCAAAATTCCCAATACATTTCGGGCACGAGCAGCAGGTCGAGCCCGGCGAAATTGCGGCGCAACTGGCTGCCGTTGGCGGCCTCGCGCATCAGATCGAGTTCGTCGTGCAGATACTTGTCGAACTCGGCGACCACCTCGCGCGGCTTCAGGCGCTTGCCGTCGGCCCACAAGCGCTCGGCCCATACGGCGATGTCGCGCAGCAACGCGAGGTCTGAATCAATCACCGGCAGCATGTTCGGGCGCAGCACTTTCACGGCGACAGCCTTGCCCGCGTGCTGCCCGGCCTTCACGGTCGCGAAGTGCACCTGCGCGATGGAAGCGCTGGCCACCGGCACGCGCTCGAAATCGTCGAACAGCACATCGACCGGCGCGCCAAGCGACTTCTCGACGAGCCCGATGGCCACCGCCGAATCGAACGGCGGCACCTGGTCCTGGAGCTTCGCGAGTTCGTTCGCGATGTCGACGGGCAACAGATCGCGCCGCGTCGACAGCACCTGCCCGAACTTGACGAAGATCGGCCCGAGGCTTTCTAGCGCGAGGCGCAAGCGCACGCCAGGCGGCGCGTCGAAATTCCGTCCGAGCGTGGTGATACGCAGCAGCATGCGCACGCGCCGGTCGTTGATGCGGCCGAGCATCATCTCGTCGAGACCGAAGCGGATAACCGTGAAAAAGATCTTGAGGAAACGCAGAAAACGCATAGTGGTGCCCGGTGACTAGCGCGTGCCGCGCAACGTGGCGGCGCTGCCCGGCGCGGCGGCGCCGCGGGCTTCGACCTTCTGTTCAAGACGCTGGATGCGTTTTTCGACTCGCGCGAGCGCATCGCGTGCTTGCGCCAGCTCGACGTTGAAGTCGTCGAGCGCGGTGCGGCGCACGAGTTGCGGATTTTCGTCCAGCAGATATTCGGCGGCCGTGTCGAGCAGATTGCGACCGGTGCGCTGCACATGTTCGCCGACCGTGCGCGCAATCGACGCGACCCGCCACGCGGGGCCGTCGCCGATCAGCTTCGCCAGATCTTCTTCCGGCTCCCAGCGCAAATGCTCCGCCAGTTTGGCGATGACGGTCGCGAACTCGGCGTCGCCGTCGATCTTCACGTGCTTCATGACCGCGGCCTGGCCACCCTGGACGAACGCCGGCAACGCATCCGACGGCACCGAAAGCGTCACGTCGAACTGTTGCGCGTCGGTTTCGCCGAGCGCGCCCAGATAGCCGTCCGGCTGCACGACGAGCGCCAGCACGACCGGCGGCGACGACAGTCGCGCGGTCTTGCCCGCGTAAGGGGCGAGGCGCTCGCGAGCCCACGATTCGCGGGCGAGCAGATGATTGACGGCAGCGACAAAGGGCTTGGCGGCGAGGGTCATTGAAGGTGGCAAGAAAAAACCCGCGGGAGCGACTGCTCGCGCGGGTTCCTATTGTAACGTCCGTTCGCTTCGCGGCCTGCCTGGCTGAACAGCTAATCGTGGGCCTTGATGATCAACCGCGGATCAGCGTCGGGCGACATGTGCGCACGTTGCAAGCGAACCACCGGACGGACGGCCGCGACGCTCTCGCGTCTCAGTGCTGCGCGACCTGCTGGATGCCGGCGAGCAGCCAGCCTTCGCCCGGACGGTTCGCCTTCGACAGATTCCACACTTCGACGAACGGCTCGGCCGCCGCACCCGGCGCCTCGCGGATCAGCCCGGAGAAGCGCACGCTCGCGAAGTATTCGTTCGCGCGTTCTTCGACGCCGAGCAAATCGGCGTTCAACTGCACGACATCCGTCTGATTCGTTCCGGCGCCGCGCGACGACAGGTCGACGCGAACCTCGGCGAACATTTCCGGCGTGGTGAACTCGCGGATGTCGTCGATATTGCCGACGTCCCATGCGGCTTGCAGTCGCACGAAATACACCTTCGCGTTGCGCAGGAACGCTTCGGAATCGAAACCGGCCGGCACGCTCGGCGTTGCGTTCACCGACGGCGTGGTCAGCGGATTGCCTTGCGGCTCAAAATACGAACCGGTAGGCGGCGCCGTGTAGCGCGGCTCTTGCGGCTCCTGCGTATAGCCCGTGGCGCCGGAATTCAGCGACGGCGAATGCCCGGCGTAAGCCGGTTGCGACGTATCGCGCTTGCGGCCCAGGAAGCGGCGGATCAGCCAGATGCCGATCATCGCGAGCAATGCGATCACGATGATGTTGGCCATCGCGCCCGCGAACGCGCCGCCCAAACCGAAGTGCGACAGCAACGCGGCGATGCCGAGACCGGCTGCGAGACCGGCGATAGGCCCAAGCCAGCGCGAGCGGTTAGGCTGTGCGGCCGGCGCCGGTGTAGGCGCAGGCGCGGGTTGCGCGCGCTGCTGCATGGCCGGGTTGGTCGGCGAAGGTTGCGGCGCAGCCTGCTGCTGAACGGTGTTCGACTGACGGCCGATGCTGCGGCCGCCGCCCATGCGGCGCGCTTCGGCGTCGAGCGAGGCGACGGAGCCGGCCACGATCAGACCGACCATTGCGATCAGTCCGATTCTTCTCGCCAGCGACCGCTTGACCTTACGGGGAGATAACAGCATTGAATCGGACATTTCGGTGATTCCTTTAAAATCGACGGGTTAGGAACCCTAGTATTTGGTCCCCACATGCAAAGCTACCACGCCGGCTGACAAATTGTAATATTTGACGCTGTCGAGGCCCGCTTGTTCCATCATTGTTTTCAAAGTTTCCTGGTCCGGGTGCATGCGGATCGATTCGGCCAGGTAGCGGTAGCTCTCCGCGTCTTTCGCAAAACGCTCGCCGAGCCACGGCAAGACCTTGAACGAATAGACGTCGTAGGCCTTTTTCAGCGGGTCCCATACCTTCGAGAATTCCAGCACGAGCAGACGCCCGCCCGGCTTCAGCACGCGGCGCATTTCCGCCAGCGCGATGTCCTTATGCGTCATGTTGCGCAAGCCGAATGCCACGGTGACCACATCGAAGTAGTTGTCCGGGAAGGGAATCTTCTCGGCGTCGCAGAGCAGCGCCGGCGTAATCACGCCCTTGTCGAGCAGACGGTCGCGGCCGACACGCAGCATCGACTCGTTGATGTCCGTGTGCCAGACCTCACCGGTTTCGCCCGCCTGCTTCGCAAACGCCTTCGACAGATCGCCCGTGCCGCCCGCGATGTCGAGCACCTTGTAGCCCGGCCGCACGTGGGCCTGCGCGATCGTGAACATCTTCCACGCACGGTGCAACCCGCCCGACATCAGGTCGTTCATCAAGTCGTAGTTGGCGGCCACCGAGTGGAACACGCCCGCCACCTTCTGCGCCTTTTCCTGTTCGTCGACCGATTGAAAGCCGAAGTGGGTTTTGCTCATCGCGCTTGTCCTTTCCGCGTATTCTGAAAATATTGCGCCGCAGGTGCGGCAGTTCTGGCGAATCGTATCAGTGACGGTGGCCGTGCGCAGCGCCCGGCGCGGCCATCGGCGTATCGCGGTCGACGCCGGCCGCAGCCAGTTTGTCGAGATACGCGCGCCACAGTTCATCCTGGCGCCGTGCCAGATCGTAGAGCAGGTCCCACGAATAGATGCCGGTGGAGTGCCCGTCGGAGAACGTCGGCTGAATGGCGTAGTTGCCGACGCCTTCGATCATCGTGATCGTGACGTCGCGCTTGCCGGTTTGCAGCGTTTCCTGGCCGGGACCGTGACCCTGCACTTCCGCCGACGGCGAATACACGCGCAGCAGCTCGAACGGCAGCCGGTACGATTCGCCGCTCGCGTACTGCAATTCCAGCACGCGCGACTTCGAATGCACGACGACGCCGGTCGGCACCGGAGTATCGGGAGTCAGTCCGCTCATGATGGCCTCGATATGTCGATATGAAAGCGCCGCCGCGCCCGATGCGCCCCATGAGCGCGGCGCGAAGCGGCGAGTGAATGGCGCTCAGGCGAGAGCGTGTTCGATTTCCTGCCGCACCGCTTCGCGCAGCAGCGTGGCCTGCGCGCGGCGCGACGACAGCATCGCTTCGGACACCGTGCGCTGGCGCGGCGCCCAGATGGGCAGCGGGAAATGAGCGTCGTTCGAGAAACGCGGAATGACGTGCCAATGCACATGCGGCACCTGGTTGCCGAGGCTCGCGAGGTTCACCTTCGCCGGCTGAAGAATGCGCCGCATCGCGCGCTCGACCGCATACACCGCCTTCATCACGCGATCGCGGCCCGCCGCGTCGAGATCCGAAAACTCGGCTACGTGCTCGTTCCAGATCACGCGGCAAAAGCCCGGGTAATCGTGTTCGTCGGCGAGGACGACGCGCAAGGTGTCGTCCTGCCACAGCACATCGCCGCCATCTTCACGGCAAAAAACGCAATCCATCGTCGTCCTCAGGCAAAAATCGTCAGTCGTGCCATTAAACCAGCACGCGCTCGATTCCGCCATTGTTCGCACGCTGCACGTAGTCGACCATCCAGTCTTCACCGAGCACATGACGCGCCATTTCGACGACGATGTAATCCGCCTCGATGCCCGCGTCTTCGTTGTAGCGCGACAGACCTTGCAGGCAAGACGGGCAGCTCGTGAGAATCTTGACGTCGGTAGCGCCCTTCGGCTGCGGACCGTCGCCGGCCTTCAGCACGGAGCCATTCGCCGCACCCGCGGTGCCGGCCGATGCATTGGCCGGATTGATCGCGTTCGCGCCGGCTTCGGCGACGAGCGGAATACCGCGCAGCTTGGCCGCGCCCTTGCGGATTTCCTCTTCCTTGCGAAAGCGCACCTGCGTCGAAATGTCGGGACGCGTGACCGCGAGCGTGCCCGATTCGCCGCAGCAACGATCGTTCTTCTCGATCTTGTAGCCGTCCTTCTCGGAACCCATCAGCGCGTTCACCAGCTTGACCGGGTCCATCGTCTTGATCGGCGTGTGGCACGGGTCGTGGTACATGTAGCGCGTGCCTGTGACGCCGTCGAGCTTCATGCCTTTTTCAAGCAGAAACTCGTGAATGTCGATGATCCGGCAGCCCGGGAAAATCTTGTCGAATTCATAACCGGCGAGCTGGTCGTAGCAGGTGCCGCACGACACCACCACCGTTTTGATGTCGAGATAGTTCAGCGTATTCGCGACGCGATGGAACAGCACGCGGTTGTCCGTGACGATCTGCTCGGCCTTGTCGAACTGACCCGAGCCGCGCTGCGGATAGCCGCAGCACAGATAGCCCGGCGGCAGCACCGTTTGCACGCCGGCTTCCCACAGCATCGCCTGAGTCGCTAGGCCGACCTGCGAGAAAAGCCGCTCGGAACCGCAGCCGGGGAAGTAGAACACCGCTTCCGTATCGGCCGTGGTCGTCTTCGGATTGCGGATGATCGGGACGATCTTGTTGTCCTCGATATCGAGCAATGCGCGCGCGGTTTTCTTCGGCAGATTGCCCGGCATCTTCTTGTTCATGAAGTGGATCACCTGCTGCGTGACCGGCGGCTTGCCGACCGTTGCCGGCGGGTGCGCCGTCTGCTTCTTCGCGAACTTCTTCAGCACTTCGTTGCCGAGGCGCTGCGCCTTGTAGCCGATGCCCATCATCGCCGTGCGCGCGAGGTTGATGGTCTGCGGATTCGTCGCGTTGAGGAAGAACATGCCGGCTGCGTTGCCCGGATTGAACTTCTTCTTGCCCATCTTGCGCAGCAGGTTGCGCATGTTCATGGTCACGTCGCCGAAGTCGATCTTCACCGGGCACGGCGTCACGCATTTGTGGCACACGGTGCAGTGATCGGCGACATCGCCGAACTCGTCCCAATGCTTGATCGACACGCCGCGGCGCGTCTGCTCTTCGTACAGGAACGCCTCGACCAGCAGCGACGTCGCGAGAATCTTGTTGCGCGGGCTGTACAGCAGGTTCGCGCGCGGCACGTGGGTCGCGCACACCGGCTTGCACTTGCCGCAGCGCAAACAGTCCTTGATCGACTCTGAAATCGCGCCGATATCCGACTGCTGCATGATCAGCGATTCATAGCCCATCAGGCCGAAGCTCGGCGTGTAGGCGTTGCGCAAGTCCGCGCCTTCGAGCAGCTTGCCCGCATTGAAGCGGCCATGCGGATCGACGCGCTGCTTATACGCGCGGAATTCGCCGATCTCGTCGTCGGTGAGAAATTCGAGCTTCGTGATGCCGATGCCGTGCTCGCCGGAAATCACGCCGTCGAGCGAACGCGCGAGCTTCATGATGCGCGCGACCGCCGTGTGGGCGTCTTGCAGCATCTCGTAGTTGTCGGAGTTCACCGGCAGGTTCGTGTGCACGTTGCCGTCGCCCGCGTGCATGTGCAGCGCGACGAACACGCGGCCGCGCAGCACCTGCTTGTGGATCGCCTGCGCTTCGTCGAGGATCGGCTTGAACTCGCCGCCGTTGAAAATCTGCCGCAATTCAGCGCGGATTTCCTGCTTCCACGACACGCGGATCGTTCGGTCCTGCGTGACATGGAACACGGTCGCATCAGCTTGTGCGTCGACGCGATCGGCGAATTTTTCGGCGAGCGCTTCGTAGCCGAGTCCGACGAGATAATGCTGCGCCTCGCGCAACGACAGGTCGAGCTTGTCGCGCAAGAACT
Organism: Paraburkholderia sp. RCC_158; assembly: GCF_041355255.1. NCBI lineage: Bacteria > Pseudomonadati > Pseudomonadota > Betaproteobacteria > Burkholderiales > Burkholderiaceae > Paraburkholderia > Paraburkholderia sp. RCC_158. The sequence goes on from NZ_JBFUPM010000026.1 coordinate 52,045, forward strand.
CCCAACGCGTGCGCACGCGCTTGAGCAGATCCAGCGCCTGCTGCACACGGTCTTCGAGCAGTTCGGCGCTCGGAATTTCATTGGCGTCGTCGCTCTTGCCGAGCGGCAGCTTGCCTGCCTTGAAGAACGCTTCGAGCGCGTCGACAAGTTGCAGCTTGTTCTTGATCGACAGCTCGATGTTGATCCGCTCGATGCCGTCCGTGTACTCGCCCATGCGGTCGAGCGGAATCACCACGTCTTCGTTGATCTTGAACGCGTTGGTGTGCTTCGCGATCGCGGCGGTGCGGCTGCGGTCGAGCCAGAAGCGCTTGCGCGCCTCGGCGCTCACCGCGACGAAACCTTCGCCGCTCTTGCCGTTGGCCATGCGCACGACTTCCGACGTCGCCTGCGCCACCGCATCCGCGTCATTGCCGACGATGTCGCCGATCAGCACCATCTTCGGAAAGCCGTTGCGCTTGCTCTTGGTCGCGTAGCCGACCGCGCGGAGATAGCGCTCGTCCAGATGTTCGAGACCAGCCAGAATCGCGCCGCCCTGCTTCGACGTTTCGAACAGATAGTCCTTGATTTCGACGATGCTCGGAATCGCTTCGCGCGCCTGGCCGAAGAATTCGAGGCAGACCGTGCGCGTGTGCGCCGGCATTTTGTGCAGCACCCAGCGCGCGGACGTGATGAGTCCGTCGCAGCCTTCCTTCTGCACGCCAGGCAAACCGGCGAGGAATTTGTCGGTGACGTCTTTACCCAGACCTTCCTTGCGGAACACGCGGCCCTTGATGTCGAGCGCTTCCGTGCGCAGCAGCTTCTCGCCCGGCGCATAGTTGCCGTCGAACCATTTCAGCTCGAAACGCGCAACTTCGATATCGTGAATCTTGCCGAGGTTGTGATCCAGACGCGTGACTTCGAGCCAGTTGCCTTCCGGATCGACCATGCGCCACCAGGCGAGGTTGTCGAGCGCCGTGCCCCACAGCACGGCTTTCTTGCCGCCGGCGTTCATCGCGACGTTGCCGCCGACGCACGATGCGTCGAGCGAAGTCGGATCGACGGCGAACACGAAGCCCGCCTGCTCGGCCGCCTCGGTCACGCGGCGCGTGACGACGCCCGCGCCGGAGAAAATGGTCGGCACTTTGCGATCGACGCCCGGCAGTTCGGTCATTTCGACTGCGCCGAGCTGTTCGAGCTTTTCGGTATTGATGACGGCCGAGAACGGCGTGAGCGGCACCGCGCCGCCCGTGTAGCCGGTGCCGCCGCCGCGCGGAATCACCGTCAGCCCGAGCTCGAAGCACGCCTTGATCATGCCGGCGATCTCGGCTTCGGTATCCGGCGTCAGCACGACGAACGGATATTCGACGCGCCAGTCGGTCGCGTCGGTCACATGCGAGACGCGCGACAAACCGTCGAACTTGATGTTGTCTTTTTCCGTGACGCGACCGAGCACCTTCGTCGCGCGGCGGCGCAGATCGTAGGTCTTCTGAAACTCGCTTTCGAATTCGTCGACGGCGCGGCGCGCGGCCTGCACCAGCGTTTCCACGCGCGCGGCGCGGTCGACGCCCGCTTCGTCGCCATGCTCGGTGAGATCGGCGCGGCGGCGCTTCTCGATCTCCGACAGCCGGTGATGCAGCGCCTCGATCAGCATCGCGCGGCGCTTGGGGTTGTCGAGCAAGTCGTCCTGCAGATACGGGTTACGGCGCACCACCCAGATGTCGCCGAGCACTTCGTACAGCATGCGCGCGGAGCGGCCGGTGCGGCGCTCAGCGCGCAGTTCGGCCAGCGCGGCCCAGGCGTCGTCGCCTAGCAGACGAATGACGATTTCCCGGTCGGAAAACGACGTGTAGTTGTAGGGAATTTCGCGCAGGCGCGCTTCGGGATCGGCGGCGACCGCAGTGGCGGCTCCGTGCGGATCGAATACTTGAGGTGCGTTCATGTGTGGACGACTCGGTGGATCAGCCCGACGCTCTCGTGGCGAGGCGCCGGCTGACTGTGCGCGTGGGGCGCAATGCTTGGAAATCTTCTTGGGAGCGAAGCGCCACCGACGGTCTACTCACCTCGGACGCTTCGCGGCGCTCAGATACTGCTACACGATCGTGCCTGGCGGACGTGACGCTCCGCCGCGGGGCGAGACTCACGCGGGACGGGCATCAAATGGGCGATCCGAGGCTGCCAGTGCATCTTCCGATCCTTATTCCAAAATGGAATTCTACCGCATCGGCCAACGCCGCGTTGAGGGCGGAAAAGGAGGCGGCGGCGGGGCTGAGGGCCAGGCAGTGCACCGCAGTCCGCGCTATGAGCCGCCCCATTCCGCGCTCAGGCGCCCTTCGTCACCATCAGCCAGAAGATGCCGACAAAGGCAAAGAATGCGATTGCGCCGAGCGCGACCCAGATCCACAGCATTCGCCAGTAGGCGGCGCTCAACGGAGTCCCGGTTTCAGCGCTCACGCGGGCCGACGCGGCGAGGCGCATCTGCAGGAACACCACGGGCAGCCAGCAGCCGATGGCCAGCACATACAGCCCAATCGACCACGCGAGCCAGCCGCTTGCCAACTGCATGTTCGCCAGATGCGCGAGGTAAAGCCCGGTGGCCGGCTGCAGGATCGCGGTGGGCGTGGTGAACAGCCAGTCGGCGATCACCACGAGCCGGGTGACGCGCGCGACGGTCCTCGCATCGCGGCCGAGGCTGGTCAGCAGCATGTAAAAGGCGGAGCCGATGCCGGTGCCGAACAGAATCGTCGATGAAAGCACGTGCAGCCATTTGATGACGAGGTAGGTCATAGGTAATTCAGGGGTTAGCGACGGCTTTACCGGCGCGGGCGGATCGCTCACCGCCGCCGCCGTCGAACTGGATCAGCAGAATCAGCAGCGCGATCATCGGCAGATTCTTCGAGAGCGGCCCATACGGATGCAGCCAGAATTCGGGCAAGCGCCAACTGATCAGCGCCGTATAAAGCACGATCAGCACGATCTGCAATGTCCAAAGCCGAGCGCGCGGACCCAGGCGCCGCGGCCAAACCAGCGAGAGCACGCCGAACGCAAGGTCGAGTAACGCCGCGCCGTAGAGCAGCAATGGCGCGAGCGCCGCCGGCGCCCCGACCCGCGCCAGCAGTTCCAGGCTCGACGCACGCGGGTACAGCCACGCCGACACGATCGCCGTCCAGATCCACACCGCCGCGATCGATACGCGCAGCAACGGCAACAGCCACATCAAACGCGCGGGCGTACCAAAGCTTTCGCGCTCGACGGGCATCTCCGACAGCGCGCGCGGCGCCCTTCCGAGCAGCCGCTCGAAACGGTCGGTCGGCGCGACGTTGCCGCGCTCGAGCATCGCGAGCGCGTCGGCGCTCATCAGCGAGCCCGGCAGCAGCGCGCCCAGCCGCGTTGCCAGCCTGACGAGCAGCATCGGCACCGGCATGAACCAGCCACGCGGGCTGCCGGCTACCCGTCGCAAGACGGCCAGGTATTCCTTCAGCGTCATCGGCTCCCGGCCGACGGCCGCGACACGACGCGTCGTCGGCGTCGTCGGCGTCGTCGGCGTCGTCGGCGTCGTCGGTGCGGCTGCGTTGGGCGTGTCGCCGGCCGGCGGGGCTAGCGCGCCTGCCACGACCAGTTCGACGACATCGTCGATATGAACCGGCTGAATGCGCTGCGCGCCCGCTCCGGGCAGCGGCACGACCGGCAGCGTCGCCCACGCGGCGAAAAAGCGCGTGCTGCGGCCCTCGGGTGCGAACACGAGCGACGGCTGCACGATCAACGACGAAACCGGCAGCGCGAGCAGCGCTTCGTCGGCGGCGAGCTTGCTGCGGTGATACGGGCTTTGCGCGAGCGCATCGGCGCCGAGCGCGGAAATCTGCACGATGCGCCGCACGCCCGCGGCGACCGCGGCCTTGAACAGCGTGATCGGCGCCTCGGTGTGCAGGCGCCGGAAGTCGTTGCCGGTCGCGTCGCTAAAAATGCCGACCGCGTTGATCACGACGTCGACGCCCGCGAGCAGCGGCATCAACTTTGCTGCATCGCCGAGGCCCGCGAAGTCCAGATGGACCAGCCGGCAGCCGCGCAAGCGCTGCGCGGCACGGACGGGATCGCGCACGCCGCACACGACGGAGTGGCCCGCCGCCACCAGCGCGTTCGCGACTCGCGCGCCAATCATGCCGGTAGCACCTGCAAGGAAGATGACCATGGGACTCGACATAAGACCGTTAGAAGACATCGTGCTGCCCGGACTCGTTGCCGGCGCGCTTTCGACGCTGGCGCTCGGCGCGTGCGCGCGCCTCATCGGCAAGCGCGCGACCGCGCCTGTCAGCGCCGTAAGCCACTGGGTCTGGCCGCAAGAAGTGAACCAGACCGCCCGCCCGCGCCCGCGCCACCTGGTGACGGGGCTGGCGATTCATCATCTGATGTCGGTGGGATGGGCGGCCGTCAATGCGTACACGCTTGCAGCCGTTCAGGAGTCCGCCGGGTTATGCGGCGACTCGCGCCCAGAACACGGTCGACGCGTCGCGCTCGCGAGCGCGTTGACGGTCGTCGCCGCCTTCAGCGACTACGTGATCGCGCCGAAGCGCTTCACGCCGGGCTTCGAGTTTCATTTGCGGGTGCCGCACATCGCGGCGGTGTACGTCGCATTCGGCGCGGGGCTGGTTGCGCCGTTTGTCGTCGAGGATTTTTGCCGGAGAAGGCGGGTCGCGGCCTTGCCCGCTAACGAGGCGATAACCAGGCAATAACGGCGCGATCGCGCGGCACCGCCCGCGCCATCAAGAAGCGAAAACCGCGCGGCACGCGGCATGCTGACCCAAACGACGAACCACCAACTCACGGAGGCTCAGCATGGCAGATCCCGAATCGAAAACCGGGCACATCGAGCAGCAACCGGTGCCCGGCCACACCGAGAACATTCCAACCGACGGCTCCGACGACCGACGCGATGACCACCGTCAGGAAACCGCGGCACCGACGGCCAGCCCCGACACGAAACCCGGCAACCCGCCTGGCTCACAAAGCGACGCCGACCGCACGCGCTCGCCGGACTGAGCCGATACCGCAACCGACGCACCAATCGACACCGCAATCCACACGACAAGGACTTCCCATGACAAGCGAATCCGCCAGCCCGACGCCGCCGCGCCAGTCGCCGAACGATCCGACGGCCGGCGACCGCCGCCTGTCCGACGAACAGAAGCAGTCGGCGAGGAACGAACCCGCGCCGCCCGAACCGGGCCGCGGCGCCGACCTGCCCGATCCGAACGAAGTCGGCGAGGACGGCTAGGCCGCATCGACAACGCCAGACTACAAGGTACAAGGAGAATCGCGATGGCAAGCAAGCAACCCGCCGCGTCCGCGGCGCTAAAGGCCACTTTCAGGCTGTTCGCGGACGGTGATCGCGTCCTTGCGCAGAACGTCGACGGCAAAGTCATCGACATCGGCGCGCTGGAAACGAAAGGCGATCGCTACATCGTGCGGCTCGACGTCGACCCGCCCGCGCTGGAACCGTCGCATTCGGTCGAAGCAGCGCTGCGTGCGGTCTCTTCGCAATTGAACTTCGACTATCTGGACGGGCTTTTCACGAGCGAAGGACCGGTCGACTTTCACGGCGACCTGTTTGCGTTGCCGCACGTCGAATGGCAGCTCGACGAACCGTTGCCGCGCGAACTCACCGACGGCAAGCCGCCGCATATCTTCTAGTCCGCTTGCAGTACGCGCGGGGTTGGGCCTTCGCGGCGCCAACCCCGGCCGGCCAGTGCTCGCACCGTTGGCGCTATCATTGATGCTTTTCCGCCTTCCAGAGCGCATCGCGCCACTCGCATGGCCTCCCACGACTACCTGAAAAAAACCCTCACCGCGCGCGTCTACGACGTGGCCCGCGAGACCGAGCTCGAACGCGCGCCGCATCTGTCGGCGCGTCTGCGTAATCCCGTGTATCTGAAGCGCGAGGATAACCAGCCGGTGTTCTCGTTCAAGGTGCGCGGCGCGTACAACAAGATGGCGCACATGTCCGCCGACGCGCTCGCGCGCGGCGTAATCACCGCGTCGGCGGGCAATCATGCGCAGGGCGTCGCGCTGTCCGCGGCGCGCATGGGCGTTAAGGCGATCATCGTGGTGCCGGTGACAACGCCGCAGGTGAAGGTCGATGCCGTGCGCGCGCATGGCGGGCCGACGGTCGAAGTCGTGCAGTTCGGCGAGTCGTTCAGCGATGCGTACGGCCACGCGGTGCAGCTACAGAAAGAGCGCGACCTGACCTTCGTGCATCCGTTCGACGATCCATATGTGATCGCCGGCCAAGGCACCGTCGCGATGGAAATTCTGAGCCAGCATCAAGGCCCGATTCACGCGATCTTCGTGCCGATTGGCGGCGGCGGACTCGCGGCGGGAGTCGCGGCGTATGTGAAATCGGTGCGCCCGGAGATCAAGGTGATCGGCGTGCAGACCGACGATTCGTGCGCGATGGCGGCATCACTGAAAGCGGGCGAGCGGGTGACGCTAAACGAGGTCGGTCTGTTTTCCGATGGCACCGCCGTGAAGCTCGTCGGCGAAGAAACCTTCCGGCTGTGCAGCGAATATCTCGACGACGTGCTGCTGGTCAACACCGACGCACTCTGCGCCGCAATCAAGGATGTCTTCCAGGACACACGCAGCGTGCTAGAACCCGCAGGCTCGCTCGCGGTCGCCGGAGCCAAGCAGTATGCGGAGCGCGAAGGCATCGAGAACCAGACGCTGATCGCGATCACGTCCGGCGCGAACATGAACTTCGACCGGATGCGCTTCGTCGCCGAACGCGCCGAAGTCGGCGAGGCGCGCGAAGCGGTGTTCGCCGTGACGATCCCGGAAGAGCGCGGCAGCTTCAAGCGCTTCTGCGAACTGGTCGGCACACGCAGCGTCACGGAGTTCAATTACCGGATCGCGCAGGCCGAATCCGCGCATATCTTCGTGGGCGTCCAGATCAGGAATCGCAGCGAATCGGCGCAGATCGCAAGCGCATTCGAGGCGCACAATTTCGCCACCGTCGATCTGACTTTCGACGAACTCTCGAAGCAGCATATCCGCTATATGGTCGGCGGCCGCTCGCCGCTCGCCCACGACGAACGTCTGTTCCGCTTCGAGTTTCCCGAACGGCCGGGCGCGCTGATGAAATTCCTTTCGTCGATGGCGCCCGACTGGAACATCAGCCTCTTCCACTACCGGAACCAGGGCGCGGACTACAGCTCGATTCTCGTCGGCATTCAGGTGCCTGAAACGGATAACGCGGAGTTCGATCGTTTTCTCGCGACGCTCGGCTATCCGTATTGGGAAGAGACGCAGAATCCGGTTTACCGGCTGTTCCTCGGCTGAACTACTGAAACGAAACCCGCAGATGGCTCTTTCGCTTGTCGACAAACTGGTGGTGGCGATCTCGTCGCGCGCGCTCTTCGACTTCGAGGAAGAGAACCGCGTGTACGAGGAAGGCGACCTTCGCGCCTATGAAGCGTTGCAGCGCGAGCGGCTCAATGTCCCCGCGAAACCCGGCGTCGCGTTCCCGCTGATCCGCAAGCTGCTGGCATTGAACACGAGCGGGCATCGCGTGGAAGTGGTGATCCTGTCGCGCAGCGATCCGATCAGCGGCCTGCGCGCGTTTCATTCCTGCCGCGAACATGGACTCGCGATCGAGCGCGGCGTGTTCACGCGCGGACGCGCGCCGTTCGCTTATCTGAAGCCATTGAACGCGTCGCTCTTTTTGTCCGCGAATCAGGACGACGTGCGCGACGCGCTCGCCGCCGGTTTCCCGGCCGCACGCGTGCTGCCGGAATCGGCGAAAATGGCGAGCAAGTATCCGGACGAAATCCGCATTGCTTTCGACGGCGACGCCGTGCTGTTTTCCGACGAAGCCGAGCGCGTGTTTCAGAAGGACGGTTTGCGCGCGTTCGTCGGCCACGAGACGCACAACAAGGATTTGCCGCTTGCCGACGGGCCGCTGAAGCCCTTGCTCGAAGCGCTTCATCGGCTGCAAAAACTCGCGGATCAAGCCGCGCCGATGCATATTCGTACGGCATTGGTGACGGCGCGTTCGGCGCCCGCGCACGAGCGCGCGATCCGAACCCTGATGGCCTGGAACATCGAAATCGACGAAGCGATGTTCCTCGGCGGCCTCGACAAGAGCGCATTTTTGCGCGAGTTCGAGCCGGACTTTTTCTTCGACGACCAAATTGGCCATTGCGAATCGGCCCGCGTCGTGACGGCGACCGGGCACGTGCTGAGTGGCATCGTGAATGCATCATGACACCCGAACAATCACCGCTGGGTAAGGCCTCCACTTACACCGAACAGTACGACGCCTCGCTGCTCTTTCCGATTGCGCGCAAGAACGCGCGCGAGGCGATCGGCATCCACGCGCAATTGCCGTTCTTCGGCACGGACATCTGGAATGCGTATGAGTTGTCGTGGCTGAATCAGCGCGGCAAACCGCAAATCGCAGTGGCCACGTTTTTCGTGCCGGCGGACTCGCCGAACATCGTCGAGTCGAAGTCGTTCAAGCTTTATCTCGGCTCGTTTGCGCAGACCGCATTCGAGTCAATTGAAGCGGTGCGCGATACGATCAAGCGCGACGTGTCCGCGTCGTGCGGCGCGACGGTCTCTGTCTATCTGACCGGGCCGCATGACTTCGGCAAACTGAAGATGGAAGAGTTCGAAGGCACGTCGCTTGATCGCCTGGATCTCGACACGGACGTGTACACGCCGGACGCTTCCCTGCTGACGGCCGCGCTTCACGAAGCGCCCGTCGAGGAAACGGTGTTCTCGAATCTGCTGAAATCGAATTGCCCGGTGACGGGGCAACCGGATTGGGGCAGCGTGCAGATTCACTACGTCGGCCCGCAAATCGATCATGCAGGCTTACTGCGCTACATCATCTCGTATCGCAATCACACGGGTTTCCACGAGCAGTGCGTCGAGAAGATTTTTATCGACGTGCTGAAGGCGTGTAAGCCGGTGAAGCTCGCGGTTTATGCGCGCTATACACGGCGCGGCGGGCTCGACATCAACCCGTTCCGCACCAACTACAACTTGCCGATGCCGGACAACATGCGTTTGGCGCGGCAATAAAAAAGTACGTGCGCTTATCGCCGCGGACGTTCATTCGACGCTCCGCGGCGAAGCGCTAATAACGTTAAGCCGCCGGCTTCTTATAAGCGACGCAATCCACTTCGACCTTGCAGTCGATCACCATCGACGAAACGACACAGGCGCGCGCCGGCGGATTGTCGCCGAAGTATTCGCGGAACACCTTGTTGAACGACGCGAAGTCGCGCGGGTCGTCGAGCCACACGCCGCAGCGCACGACATGCTCGGCGCCGTAGCCGGCTTCCTTCAGAATCGCGAACACGTTTTGAATCGCCTTATGCGATTGCTCGACGATGCCGCCGTTGATCACCTCGCCGTTTTCCATCGGCGTCTGTCCCGACACGAAGAGCCAACCGTCGGCTTCCACCGCACGTGAGAACGGCATGTGCTGACCGCCCGTTCCCTTACCGCCTTCAACACCATATCGCTTCATCTTTACGCTCCTTGAAAGTTCGGCGCGCGTGGCCGTAGTGCCGCGCGCCGCGATAGATCGTTCAACCCCTCAACCCATTACTCGATAACTCAGAATGCGCCTTCAGCGTCGCCCTTCGACGCCGCGCCGCGCGCAACGAAGTGGCCGGCGCGTTCGCCCGTTACTTCGCCGTTCCGGTATGACAGCGCGCCGTTGACCCACACTGCGTCGATGCCGTCAGCCGCTTGCTGCGGCTTTTCGAAAGTAGCCGCGTCACGCACTTTCGCGGGATCGAACAGCACGAGATCGGCGTGATAGCCGATATGCACCTCGCCGCGTTGCGCCAGGCCGAAGCGTCGCGCGGACAGGCTCGTCATCTTGCGCACCGCTTCCTCGAGCGGCAGCAAACCGGCGTCGCGCGCATAGTGGCCGAGCACGCGCGGAAACGCGCCCCACAAACGCGGATGCGGCAGCGGATCGTTCGGCAAGCCGTCGGAGCCGACCATCGTCGCGGGATGCGAGAGGATGCGCCGCACGTCGTCCTCGGACATGTTGTGATAGACCGCGCCCGCCGGTTGCAGGCGCTTGCCCGCTTCCTGCTGCGTGACGCCCCACTCGGCGGCAATCTCCTTCACGAGCTTGCCGGCCATCTCGGGATGCGGCTCCGACCACGTAATCGTAATGTCGATGTCGCCGGTGACCTGCTTCAGGTCGAGCGTCGACGAACTGCGGTTGTACGGATAGCAATCGCAGCCGATCGGCTGCATGCGCCGCGCGCCTTCGAGCGAGTTCAGCACTTCGACGCTGCGTCCCCAGTTCGACGGACCCGCGCATTTCAGATGCGAAATGATGACCGGCACGCGCGCATGACGGCCGACGCGATAGGCTTCGTCCATTGCGTCGAGAATCGCGTCGAACTCGGTGCGCATGTGCGTGGTGTAAAGCGCGCCCGCGGCGGCGAGCGGTTCGGCGAGCGCCATCACTTCTTCGGTCGGCGCGGCAAACGCGGAACCGTAAGCGAGTCCCGAACTGAGGCCGAGCGCGCCGTTCGCGAGCGCCTCTTCGAGCTGCGCACGCATGCCTTCGATCTCATGCGGCGTGGCCGCGCGATCCAGCCGGTCCATCTGATTGTTGCGCAGCGCCGTGTGCCCGATCAAAGCGCCGACATTCACCGCCGGACGCGCCGCGTTCACCGCCTTCACGTAGTCCGCGAACGTCGGGTACTGGAACGCGTCGCGCTCGCCGAGCAGATTCATCGGATCGGGCGGATCGCCCTTCAGCGCAACCGGCGACGCGCTAATGCCGCAATTGCCGACGATCACCGTCGTCACGCCTTGCGTGATCTTCGGCAGCATTTGCGGCGAGCGGATCACGTGCGTGTCGTCGTGCGTGTGAACGTCGATGAAGCCCGGCGCCAGCGCGCGGCCTTCGGCCTCGATCACGTCTTCGGCAAGCCAGTTCGACAGATTGCCGATCGCGACGATGCGCCCGTCGCGCACGGCCACGTCGCGCTCGACGGGCGGCGCGCCCGTGCCGTCATACAGTTGCGCGCCGACAATCAGCGTATCGGCGGCTTCGGGATGCGAGTGCATGGATCAGTCTCCTAATGGTTGTCGATCGCCGCCGCCACGATGCGTGTCGAGCGCGTGCTTCATGCGGCGCAGCAATTCGCGGCTCTCGTCGCCCTGACTGACGGCCAGTTCGGTGACGAGCACGTCGAGCGCCATCATCATCGCGTAACGCGACGAAGACGGCTTGTAAATGAAGTCGGTCTCGAACGCGACAATCGGGATCAGCCAGTCGGCGAGCTTCGCGAGCGGCGACGCCGGCGCGGTGAGCGCGATCACCGTCGCGCCGTAGCTGCGCGCGATCTTGCAGTTCTCCACCATCTCCGGCACGCGGCCGGTCGTGGAGAGCGCGATCAGCACCGTGTCGCGCGAGACCGTGCTCGCGACCATGCGCTGCAACAGACCGTCCTGATACGTGGCGACGGGCCGACCGAGGCGCACGAGCCGGAAACGCATTTCGTCCGCGAGCGCGGTCGAGCCGCCGCCCATGCCGAACACGTAGATCATGCGCGCGGCGCGCAGCGCGGCAGCCGCTTCGGCCAACGGCGCCTGCCGCAGCAATCGATGGTTGTGCGCAAGCGCCGTCTGCAATTCGTCGAACACGCGCGTCGCGATGTGCTCGGGCGCGCCAGCAGGCGTGCCCGCCTGCAAGAACCGCTGGCCGACCGCCGCAGCCTGCGCGAGCCTCAGCTTCAACTCGCGGACGTCGCGGCAGCCCACCGCTTTCGCAAACCGCGTGACCGTCGCCACGCTCACTTCTGCCTGCTCGGCGAGCGCACCGATGCTGGCGCGCGAGGCGCCCGTCAGATCGTCGAGAATCAGCGCGGCCACCTTGCGCTCGGCCGAACGCAACTCGGGCGCGCATTCGGCAATGCGCGCGACGATGTCGAAGGTCAGCGGTTCGGCGGCGGAGTTCATCGCGGCTCGTGAAAGGGCGTGGTACTAAATAACATTTCTCCGTCCATCGTACTTTCGGTAACATGATAAAGTCAACTTGGATGCAATTTAACCGGACGATGGAGCAGGAGACATGAAAGTTACAAACTATCAGGGCGCAACGATTGATCCTTATAGCAAGGGCTTGGGCATGGTTCCGGGCGCGAGCATCCAGCTCACGGACACCGGGCGTCTCGAGTGGAATCTGCTGAACGAAGACGTGAGCCTGCCGGCCGCCGTGCTGTACGCGGACCGCGTCGAGCACAACCTGAAATGGATGCAGGCATTCGTCGCCGAATACGGCGTCAAGCTCGCGCCGCACGGCAAGACGACGATGGCGCCGCAACTGTTCCGCCGTCAATTGGAAACCGGCGCGTGGGGCATCACGCTCGCCACCGCGCATCAGGTGCGCGCGGCTTATCACGGCGGCGTGTCGCGCGTGTTGATGGCCAACCAGCTCGTCGGGCGCCGCAACATGATGATGGTCGCCGAGTTGCTGAGCGACCCGGACTTTGAGTTCTTTTGCCTCGTCGATTCAGTGGAAGGCGTCGAGCAATTGGGACGCTTTTTCACGTCGGTGAAGAAGCCGTTGCAAGTGCTGCTCGAACTTGGCGTGCCTGGCGGGCGCACCGGCGTGCGCGACGAAGCGCAGCGCAATGCGGTGCTCGAAGCGATCGGCCGCTATCCGGGCGTGCTGAAGCTCGCGGGCGTCGAGTTGTACGAAGGCGTGCTGAAGGAAGAACACGAGGTGCGCGAGTTTCTGCAAAGCGCCGTTGCGGTTACGCGCGCGCTCGTCGACGGCGGGCGTTTCGAGCGTACGCCGGCGATTCTGTCCGGCGCGGGCTCGGCATGGTACGACGTGGTCGCGGAGGAATTCTCGAAGGCGTCGCAGACGGGCAAGGTCGAGGTCGTGCTGCGCCCCGGCTGTTATCTGACGCACGACGTCGGCATTTATCGCAAGGCGCAGACGGACATCTTCGCGCGCAATCCGGTCGCTAAAAAGATGGGCGAAGGCTTGCTGCCTGCGTTGCAATTGTGGGCTTACGTGCAGTCGATTCCCGAGCCCGACCGCGCGATCATCGGTCTTGGCAAGCGCGACTCGGCATTCGACGCAGGCTTGCCGGAGCCGGCGCGCCATTACAGGCCGGGCAGTGAGGCGCCGCGCGACATCGCCGCGAGCGAAGGCTGGGAGATTTTCGGCTTGATGGATCAGCACGCGTATATGCGGATTCCAGCAGGCGCCGATCTGAAGGTGGGCGACATGATCGCGTTCGACATCTCGCACCCGTGTCTGACGTTCGACAAATGGCGCCAGGTGCTGGTCGTCGATCCGGCTTATCGCGTGACGGAAGTGATCGAAACGTTCTTCTGATTTTTTGCGTTTGAGGGCGCGCGCGGCGTGGAGTGGATGCACTGAGGCGCCGCGGCGCTTCAGCGCTCCGCTCGCGACGCTTCGGCGGCAAGCTCGACAGGCGTTTGTGCAACATTCGCCGCCGACACGACTTCGCCGATTCTCGCCTCCAGCATCTTCAACGCGCCGGACAACGCGCTCAGCGCGTCGTCCGGCAGCGCGGCCATCGTGTCGTGCAAAAACGCGTTGCGGCGCGGCAGGCTGGCTTCGGTTGCAGACAGGCCCGCTTCGGTCAGGCGCACATTGGTCACGCGGTTGTCGCGCGAGTCCATGCTGCGCGCAATCCAGCCGAGTCCTTCGAGCGCTTTCAACTGGCGCGTCAATGCGCCGGGATCGACGCGCAATTGCTCCACAAGCCGCTTCTGCGACGACTCGCCCCCCTGCTGATGCAGCGCGAGCATGATGCGCCAGCGCGGCAACGGGTGGCCGACTTGCGCCTCGAACGCCGACATGAACGCCCGGTATGTGCGGCCGAATTGCTGCATGACGGCTACGCGGTCCTGTTCTTCCATGATGGTTCTATCAAGCTGCAATCGAAAAATCAGTCCGCGTGGACCACCGGCTCGAGCTTGCGCTGGAGCTTGATCGGCGGAACGCGGCGGCTTTGCCATACCGACACGACGGCGACGACAGCCGCCATCGCGAGACCAAAGTGAATCGCCGAGACGAGCGTTTCGCGCGCGGTCTCGAGAAGCATCGCGCCATTATGGCCGGCTTGCGCCAACTCGCCGAGCAGGGTTGTTTGCGCCTCGTGATTGATGAGGATCTGCGGATCGCCCAGGTCGCTGAACCATTGCGACGCGCGATCGCTTTCGAGCGTACTGCGCACGCCGCTCGCGTACATATGGCTGATGAGCGTTCCGGTCAGCGCGGTGCCGATCATGCCGCCGATCATCCGCAGCGATTGCAGCAGCGCGGTTGCAATGCCGAGATGCTCGCGGCCGGCCGTCTGCTGCGCGAAGATGGTGAGGTTCGGCATAACGAAGCCGAGGCCAAGGCCGCCGAGCACCATGAACGACATGAGCAGCCAATGCGGCATCGACCGCGTGGCGACCACCACGCCGAAGCACGCGAGCGCGATCAGCGCGAAGCCGATGTACAGCATCAGATTCGGATTGCGCACGCGCGAAACCACGCGTCCGTTCGCGATGCTGCCGATCGTGATGAAAACGACGAGCGGCGTGATAACGACGCCCGCTTCCTTCGGCGACATGCCGAAGCCGCCCTGGAACAACAGCGGCGCGTAGAAAAGCAGCGAGAACATCGTGAAGCCGCCGAGCACCGCGAGCGTGAACAGCGCGGCGAGACTCGGGTTGCGGAACATATCGACGGGAAGGATCGCCGTCGGGCAGCGCTTCTCCCATTGCCACAGCGCATACGCCGAAGCGGCGCTCAGCACGAGCAGCGCACACGCGCTGAGCGTGAGCCCATGCTTCGGCAGCAATTCGACGAACAACTGCAGCGAGCCGAGCGCCACCGCGATCAGCGCGGCGCCGGGCCAATCGAGCCGCATCTTGCCTTCATGCTCGACGTGCCGCAGATGCGGCAGAAAGCGCCAGACGAAAAAGAGCGATAGCAGGCCGACCGGCAGATTCACGTAGAAAACCGAGCGCCAGCCGTAGTACTGAGTGAGGAAGCCGCCCAGCGACGGCCCGACCGCATTGGCGATGCCGAACGCCGAGCTCATCAGCACCTGCCAGCGCAGGCGCACGACCGAGTCCGGAAACAGGTCGGGAATGCAGGCGAACGCGGTGCCGACCAGCATGCCGCCGCCGATGCCTTGCAGGCCGCGCGCGAGCACGAGAAACAGCATGTTGTTCGCCATGCCGCACAGCACCGACGCGGCCGTGAACACGATGATCGACGCGATCACGAACGGCTTGCGTCCGTAATAGTCGCCGAGGCGCCCGAAGATCGGCACGGTGATCACCGAGGTCAGCAGATAGGACGTGGCCACCCACGCGTACAGCTCGAAGCCCTTGAGCTCGGCGACGATGGTAGGCAGCGCGGTGCCGACGACCGTCTGGTCCAGCGCGACCAGCATGGTGACGAAGGAAATGCCGAGCATCGCCAAAAGCGATTCCCGGAACGGCAAGACTTGCCCACTCGAATGGTGGGCGGCGGTGTGGACAGCCATTTTTGATAGAGCAACAGTTGACGCGTCAAACGATTAGGGAATCATACCACGCATGTTTGCTCTAAGCAGGACGTCGACGGCGGGCATGGGCGCGTTCGTCGACGGAAAAAAGCACATCACATCACGCCAGGGAGGCGCATGGAGCCAGGTTCGCTCGCAGGACAATCATTGTCGGAAGAAGATCTAAGCGCGCTGCGGCGCGCGAAACACGAACTGGAAAGCCCCGCGCTGGCGATGAAGCTGGCGAGCATCGTCGGCGCGCCGTTGGAGAAGCTGCTTTCGCGCATGCCCGCGTTCGCCAACGAGAAGGTCACGGACGCCACCGAACTGGCTTTGCGCAAGTGTCTGTCCATTGCGCTGCGCACGCTGGGCCGGCGCGACGGCGCGTCGTCGCTGCTCGCGCCCGAGAAGCCGAGCAATCTGCTGCACAAGTTCGCGGTGGCCACGACCGGCGCGGCCGGCGGCGCATTTGGCCTCTTTGCACTGCCCGTCGAATTGCCGGTCACGACCACGCTGATGTTCCGCTCGATTTGCGACATTGCGCGCAGCGAGGGCGAGGATCTGACCTCGATCGACACGCAGCTCCAATGTCTGACGGTGTTGGGCATGGGCGGCACATCCACGGCTGACGACGACGCCGACTTCGGCTACTTCATCATGCGCGGCGCGCTGGCACAGGCGGTGTCGAAGGCGTCGTCAGAAATCGCGACAAAGGGATTCACCACGCACGGCTCGGCCGCCTTGCTGCGCCTCGTCAATACGATCGCCGCGCGCTTCTCCGTGCAGGTGAGCGAACAGATCGCCGCGAAGTCCATTCCGGCGATCGGCGCGGTGCTCGGCGCAATGGTCAACACGGTTTTCATCGACCACTTCCAGCAGGTCGCGCACGGCCACTTCACCGTGCGTCGGCTCGAACGGCAATACGGCGAGCCGACGGTGAAAGCCGCGTATCAGACTATCGACGTCACGCTCGGCGCCTGAGCGGCATCGGCGGCGTGGCGTGTCGCGCGCGTCACGAAGGCGGCTGCGCGATCGAGCGCGCGGTTCGCCTCGGGCACGAATGGCGCGAAGAGCGGCCACACGTGCGGCATCTTTTTCCACACCTCGAGTTCGCAATCGACACCCGCCGCGCGCGCATTCGCGGCGACGCGCCGCGGGTCGTCGAGCAGGACTTCGGTGCTGCCCGCCATCGTGAAAAGCGGCGGCAAGCCGCGCAGGTCCGCGTAGAGCGGTGACGCATACGGATGCGTGGCGGGCATCTCGCCGAGATAGATCTTGGCCGCCCGCGAGATTGCCGGGCCGCTGAACATCGGGTCCGCGCCGTCGTTATCGACGATGCTCGCGCCGGTTGCCGCGAGATCCGTCCACGGCGAGAACAGCAGTGCGCCGGCGGGCAGCGGATCGCCCGCGTCGCGCAGCGCGACCAGCGCCGCGAGCGCGAGGCCGCCGCCGGCCGAATCGCCTGCAATCACGATCGACTCCGGCGCTGTGCCGTCGGCGATCAATTGACGGTAGGCGGCGGTCGCATCGTCGAGTGCGGCCGGGAAGCGGTGCTCCGGCGCGAGGCGGTAATCGAGCGAAAAGACCCGTGCATTCGCACGCGTGGCGAGACCGAACACGATCGAGCGATGCGTCCGCGGCGAGCAGAAGTAATAGCCGCCGCCGTGGCAGTAGAGCACTGTGGCTTGCGCGCCGGCTGCGGGTTGGTCCGCTGCGGGCTCGATCCATTCGCCGCGCAGCGGTTTGCCGTCCGCGCCATCGAGTTCACGCAGACGCCAGCCGCGCGGCACGTCGGGCGACCACACGCGCTTCGCCGTCAACGCGCGCGCCTTGTGGACGTCGATATGCGGTTTCAGGGTTTGAGGGCGAAATTGCCTGCGCAAAAACCAGCACGCGAGTGCGCTTTGCCAGCTCATCGGGACACGCTCCTTCGGAAATGTCCCGCCATGGTACGTGCGTTGTCCGCTGCGTCGGTGGATGGGGGCTTCTAATCGTGAAGGCGCATCCGCCGATCCGACCGTGCTACGCAGTACCGCGCGCTAGTTGGCAGGCAGCACTTGCCCGCGAATTTCACCCATCGGGTTCTGCGCGGTGTGAATGTTGAAGTACCACTGGCCGGCCATCAGGTCGGTCACCTGCTGTTCGCTGAGGGCCGCCGAGCCTTTCATCGGACTTGCTACCGCGCTTTTGTCGATGGGAACCTGCACTTTCGCGTTCTGCCCAACCGGCGCGGGACCGTGGAAATGCGCGGCCGTGACGGGGCCGCTGAGCCCTTCATAGGTGACGGTCCATTGGAGAGATTTCGTCGACGTGTCGAAGGTTGCGTTCAGCGCGCCGTGACCGTGACTCACACGCGGTGGCACTTCGCTGGAAGGTTCGAGGTCTGCCTTCAGCGCAACGGTGTCCGCAAACGCGGCGCCCGCCATTGCCGCCCACAAAGCCATCGCGATATTGAGTTTTTTTAGCGTATTCATGGTCTTCTCCGACGAAATGCACCGCGCCGGCGCCACGGCCGCGCGAAGCCATCACATACTAGTGCAAATCGCCGGAGGGCGTCGATGGTGGGAGTGGACGCAGCAAATGAGCGGCTCGACGCTTGTTGCGATTTTCCCGAACAGTTATTTGCAGATTATGGAATGAATCATCCGGGCGATCCCTGGTATGCTTTGACCTCGCGAGAAGTGACTCCTTCATCGAGGGATGTCTCCAAATCTTTAACGCGGCTTCGGCCGCGTTTTTTTTCGTCTAAGCGTTCAGGCGAGCAGCGCGGCTTGCTGCTCGATGCCGTCCAGCATTGCATTGCACTTGTCGATGAGCGCAAGTCCTTCGCGGCGCGCCCGCTTCGGCTCGCTGATGACGCTGTGGCGATATTCGTCGAGCGCGCTGATGAGCGGCGGGTATTGCAGCACGCTAGCCGCGCCCATCACCCGATGAAGCCACTCGCGCACGAGAACCATATCGACGTTCTCGAGCAACGGCGTGAGCGACCGAACGTCTTCGCGCACGGAAGAAACGAACGAATCGAGCAAAGCCTTGACCGTCGATTCGCTGCCCCACAATTGCGTCATGTGACCGAGATCGACCGGGACGAACGGCTCGGCGGCGGTTGCTGAGGCCCCGGCAAGATCCGTGGCGTCAGCGGTTTCGGCCGGAGCCGCCTGCCACGCGCTGTCAATGCCGAACCAGCGGCTCAGATATTCACGGAGCGTGGCGAGGCGTGTCGGCTTGATGAGGCTCTCGTCCATGCCCGCCTCGCGGCACAGGTTGAGGTCTTCGGGCGCCGTGTTCGCGGTGACGCCCAGAATCGGCAGACGATGCGAAACGCCATGCTCCTGCTCTCTTTCCCGAATGCGCTGCGTCAATTCATAACCGGACACGTTCGGCATATGACAGTCGGTGATCAGGCATCCATAACTGGTGTGTTCGAGCGCGGTTAGCGCTTCCGCGCCGTCGTTCGCGACGTCGCACGCAAAACCAAGCAGCGCCAGTTGATGGCGAATCAACTCCTGATTCACCGGATGATCTTCAGCGACGAGAATCAGGCGGCCGCTCGCCATAGCCCGCTCGCGGTCCGGCGGCGCGGTGATGCCTTCGCGCGCTGCCGACGCACCAGCCGACGGCGTCGGCGCGGACTGAAGTCCCGTCATGACCGCCGCGCACGCCGCACCGAGCCCGCGCCATGATATGGGGTTGATGCTCAGGCGCACGTTGGCGTCTTCGAGAATGCGGTAGCCCGTGGGCTTGGCCTTCTCCGTCAGCGAGATCACGCGCAGCTTGTGCGTGACGTTGGCGGGCAGCGTCAGGTCCTCGCTCACGAACAATAAGTCGACGTCGCGTAGCGTCGCGCTGCAACGCAAATCCTCGGCGTCTGCCGGAATGTGGTACAGGTCGAGCCCCAGCGCTTGCCCGAAGTGGACGAGCGCCTGGCCGACTCGCGCGTCGTTGGTCGCGACGAGACAGCGCTTGCCGCGCAAGCCGCTCACCGAATAGCGCTGCGTCTCGACCGGCATGCTGAGCCGCACGGTCATGCGGGTGCCGCGGCCGGGTTCGCTGTCTAGCGCCAGCGAGCCGTCCATCAGTTGGATCAGCTTGCGGCAAATCGTCAAGCCGAGGCCGGTTCCGCCGAAGCGGCGCGTAGTGGACGACTCGGCCTGTACAAACGGCTCGAACAGTTTCGCCTGCAGTTCCGCCGGGATGCCGATACCGGTATCTTCGACGATGACTTCGATTGTCTGAAGCTCGCCAGTCTGCGCAACCGCCGCCACGCGCACGTCCACGTGACCTTCGGGCGTGAACTTGATTGCGTTGCCGAGCAGATTGAAAAGCACCTGCCGCAGTCTCACGCTGTCGCCTCGCAGCGTGGCCGCGACGTCAGATGCAATGTTCACCCGGACTTTCAGGCCCTTCTCGTGCGCGCGGCCGGCGAGCAGCCCCACGGCGTTGTCGACCATTTCACGCAGATCGATGGGCTCCGCTTCGATCGTCAGGCGGCCGGCCTCGATCTTCGAGTAATCGAGCAGATCGTCGAGGATTTGCAGCAGCGCGCCCGCCGACTCGTGAATCATGCCCAGCATTTCGCCCTGGTCGGAGTTGAGCGGCGTGCGCTCCAGCACCTCCACGAGCCCGAGCACGCCATTCATCGGCGTGCGGATTTCGTGGCTCATCATCGCGAAGAAGTCGTCTTTGGCGCGCGAAGCGGCTTCCGCCAGGTCGCGCGCCCGGGCGAGTTCCTCGGCACGCGCGTGTTCGATGCTCGCGTCCACCCAGTAGCCGCTCCATACGACGCCCCCGTCCGCTTCGCGGCGCGGCACCAGTTCGGCGCGCGTCCATTTGAACTCGTGTTCGCGTCCAAGACGAAACTCGACGAGCACCGGCGTTTCAAGACGCGCCGAACGTTCGAGTTCCGCAAGCACCACTGGCCGGTCTTCGTCGCAAATGCGCGCGAAGTCGGCATGTTCGAGGCATGTCTGCCTTATTCCGCTTTCGCCAAGCAGAAGTTTTGGCGCACCGCCGATGTAGGGAAACGAATAGGCGCCGTCCGCCGCGCGGCGCAATTGGAACACCACCGCTGGCAACGAACGGGTGACATCGAATAGCCGCCGCTCGGTGTCGCGCGCGCGCATTTCGGCACGCCGGATGTCGGTGATGTCGACCATGGTGCCGAGCGAACAGACCGGCTGACCGTCATTGCCGCGGCAGATGCTGGTCCAGAACAGGCCGTGCCGCAAATCGCCGGGGCCGCGCTCGAACTGAAGCTCGACCTGGGCCATGTCGCCGCCTTGCAGCAGGTCGAGCCTCATTTTCTCCAGCACATCGCTGTTGGCTTCGCCCCACGTCTGAACGTCCATCGTGGTGCGTCCGAGAACTGCCTCGCGGCCTCGCCCGCATGCCGCTTCGTACGCACCGTTGACGGCGATGTAGCGACCTTGCAGATCCTGCGCGACGAGCGGATAGGGAACCATCTTCATCATGGTTTCCTGGAAGTTCAGTTGCAACGCGAGCTCCTGCTCGGTTTGCTTGCGGCGCCTGACTTCGCGCTGAAGGAGCAGATAAGCGCGCAACGTGACCAGCAACGCGACACCGATGCCGATCAGCACAGGCAAGAGGCGCACGGCAGTCACGCTCCACGTACCCGTTGCCGGTGCGTTGCCGGTCACCCATTTCTGCCGGATGCGCTGCCTCTCGGCAGGCGGCATGGCCAGCAATGCACGGTCGATCAGCCCGGCGAGCGGACTCAGGTCCGGGCGCACGGCGAAATCGAGGGCGTCCGACTCGCCGACCGTGCCCAGAATCTTTAGCACGCCCGAGTATTGCCGCTTGAGCACCGTGTCCACGGCAGCCACATTTTCCACGACGACGTCCGCTTCGCCAGAAGCGACCATGCGCAACGCTTCGTCGAGGCTTGGCGCGATGGCCAGGTGGTCCTTCGGGATGCGTTGGAACGCGAGCAGACCCGCCCCCGCGACATGCGACGACACCACGACGCGCCGCGCGGCAAAATCGCCGAGCGAACGTGCGGCGGGCTCGTCGTCGCGACCGACCATCACGAGCGGATAGCTTTCGTATGCACGGGTGTGCCGCGCCTTCTGGAGGCGCGGATCGTTGCTTGAGCCCGTGGTGAGAATGGCCAGTTCGCCGCGCTGGAATGCGTCGATCGTGCTCGGCCAGTCGGGCTGCCGCGCGCGGTTGAATACCACGCCGAGCGTGCGGCTCAGGTAGGCGAGATAGTCGGCGGTAATGCCGGCCGGATGCCCGGATGCGTCGATATAGCTGAACGGCGGCCAACTGCTGTCGAAGCCGACTTGCAACGGCGGCAGCGACCGCAGCCAGGCCTGCTCCTGCTGCGTCAGTTCCAGGCGAGACGTGGCGGATTCGGGTTTCGCGTCGAAATTGCCCGAGAGCCAGTGAACGCGAATCGCCGTATCGTCGGCCTGACTCATGGATGCCAACGCACGATTGAGCCGGTCGCGCAATGCAACCTGGTTGCGCGGCACACCGAACCGCAGTTCCGCGCTCCGGCTGGTTTCCCCGAACGCGACACGCAGATTGCGGAACTCGTCGGTGGCGAGTGCATATTGGATGGCCGGCGTGAAGCCCATGTAGACATCTGCATCGCCGCTAGCAACCGCGGCGAGCGCCGCGTGCGTCGACGTAAAAGCGCTGATCTGGGCGCGCGGAAAGCGTTCGCGCAAAGAGCGCTCGAGCGCAAAGCCTTTCTCGATCGCGATGGACGCTGCCGCGACGCGCGCGGGGCCTTCGTACAGTTCACCGTCCCTGCGGACCACCGCCGATGTCGACGCGCGAAAATACGGCGCCGTGAAACTGAGGCATCGCTCGCGCTCGGGAGTGCGGGCGACGCTCATCAATAGATCAACTTCCCCCGCGCAGGCTGCGGCGAGCAGTTGCGGCATGTCGGGAAACGCCTTGGCCTCGATCACGACGTTCGGCCCGACCAGCGCACGCAGATAGTCGACGCTCAATCCGGTCAGCCGGCCGTCCTGCAGCGCGTCGAACGGCAACCAGTTGTCCGCGAGCACGCCGACGGTAATTTTCTGCGGAAAAGCTTCAACCGTCCGCACCGAAGCGGAATCCCCAAACGACTCCGCGACCGCTGCCGATTGCGCAGCGGCAAAGAGAGCCAGTCCCACGAGACATAGGCAGACGCGCCGGAATACGCGCGCTATCGCGGCCCTTTCGAAGCCCATCGCGGTGAATTTCAGAGACACGGCGCGACTCAAGCGGCTTCGCTCTGCCGATCGGCAAGCGCAGCGGCAGACTGCTCGGATCTGCCGGACAGGACCGAGAACACAAAGCCCGCCACGACCCCGCCCGACATGGGCGCCGCCCAGAAGAGCCACAACTGGTCGAGCGCCCAGTCGCCGACGAAAAGCGCCTGCGCCGTGGAGCACGCCGGGTTCACCGAGCCGTTAGTAACCGGGATCGACACCAGATAGATGAGCGCCAGACATCCGCCGAGGACCACGGGCCCGGCCACCTCCGCCTTGTATCGCGTGGCCACGAAGAGGCTCACCATGACGAACGCGAACGACAGCACGAATTCGATCGCGAGCGCGGAGTGCAGTTTGTAGTCCGAAGGAGAATGGTCGCCAAAACCATTGGCCGCGAATTCGCTCGCGCCCATTTCAAAGCCGGGGCGGCCGTTCGCCACATAGACGAGGAGCGCAGCGGCCGCGACTGCGCCGAGAATCTGCGCGGCGATGTAGGGCAGCAAGTCTTTGACGGGGAACCGTTGCGCGGCCGTGAAACCGACCGTGACTGCGGGATTGAAATGCGCGCCCGACGTCCCGCCGAACCAGTAGCTGGCCGTGGCGAGCGCGAGGCCGAACGCGAGTGAGACCTCGAGTACGCCGTACCCCTGCTGAACGGCGCCGGTGTTCAACACAATACTGCCGCAGCCGACGAAAACAAGCCATGCAGTACCTACGCCCTCGACCAACAACCGCTTACCTAGCACGGCCATGCCGCCCTCCTGTCGCGATGCAAGGCGGAAGGCGCCGCGAAATTTCTGCAGCACACCCGCCTCAAGTTCCCGGCTTTGAGCGGTCTAGCCTCGAGAAATAACTGCTTCTATGAGGCTAACGTCAGCAAAGGCCGAAGCTAATTCGCAACTATGTAGCGGCGAGGCGCGTCTACCAATCAGAAGAGTCCTAATTTCAGGACCGCGAGATGTCGGTATAGGGGCATGGCGTCAGCAGGTCGCCTAGACCAGTCCGATTTGCCGCGCGTACTCGATGAGGTCGGATTCAGTCTCGAGACCCAGCTTGCGCATGGCGGTGCGCTTCTGAGTGCTAATGGTTTTTCCGCTGCGCTCGAGACGCTTCGCGATTTCGTGCACAGCGAGACCTTGCGTATAGAGCTGAAATACTTCCCATTCGCGCGCGCTGAGAACGCTGGCACGTAGTTGCGGAGGCGTCTCGCTGATCTCCAATACATTGCGCACTCGATCCGACAGATAGACGCCGCCCGACATTGCTGCACGGATCGCGTCGATCAACGCTGCTGTCGTGTCGCGCTTGTCCACTATTGCGCTGACGCCGAGGTGTAACAGCCCTGACAGCATATGCGCGTGGCAAATCATGGTGAGGACGACGACAGGCGGATGCGCGCGCCCTCGCAACACGCGGCGCAGGAACGACACGGCGTTGCTCCCGCCGTCCAGTCCGGGCATGCCGATGTCGGATATAACGACGTCGCACTCGCAGATGTCGAGCAATTCGGCGAGTCCCTGCGTGTCGGCCGCCTGCCCGACGATCTCGATTTTCGATGTGGCCTGCAGCAACCGCGTCACGCCGACGCGAACACAGTCGTGGTCGTCCGCCACGATAACGCGGATTTTGTCTGTCATTGTTTTCTTGACTTATCGACTGGCTGCCCAATACGAGATGTACTTCCCCAGGCAACGCCAATCCATTTTTTGTTCGCCGCGCCGGCCCGGCGCGACGTTCACTTGTAGCTATCGGTGCGCTAACGGCCTTCGGTGTGCGTCTCCGACACCACGCCATGCTCGACCGCGAACCGGAACAGTTCCGCGTCGCTATTTAACGAAAGCTTGCGCATGGCCGTACATTTCTGAGCGCTGATCGTCTTGACGCTGCGCCCGAGCCGGCCCGCAATTTCGGTGACGCCGAGCCCCGACGCGTACTGAGTGAATACTTCCAGCTCGCGCCGCGACAACACCGAGCGCACGAAGTCGAGCCGCTGCATCGCCGCTGCCTTGGTAATGAGCGTGCGCACCGCCGGTCCCAGATAGCATTCGCCCGCGAGCGCCGTGACGATTGCCACGTGGATCAGATCGATACGGTCGCGCTTGCTGATAAGCGCGTCCACGCCGAGCGAGATCACGCTTTGCAGCGCTGCGGCCTCGGTCTCCATGGTGAGCACGATGAGCGCGACGTCAGGATAGCGCCTCCTGAACTGCCGCACGGCCTCGACTCCGCTGCCGTCTGCGCCGCCTGGCATGTACAGATCCATGAGCACGAGGTCACAGCCTGTGCGGTCGACCTCGGCAAAGAGCTCGGTCGCGTCGGCCGCGCGGCCGACGACCTCCATGCTCGGGTAGCCGCCTATCAGATTTTCGATCGCCAGCAGGACGAGCGGATGATCGTCCGCGATGATCGCCCGGACCGGTGTGCTTATTGCAGCGGTGTCGCCCATCGTCTACCTCTTCTCCATGTTCTGACTCCCGTCACCGTGTCCCGCGCAACCGGTCCCGCTTGATCATCAAGCATTACGATGGCCTTAAACATAAGATCGGTCCGAAACAACTTCAAAAACCGGATCGATTAATTGCTTAGCTATGCGATCCAATCTTAAGAATTTCGCTGGACCTGATGCACGAGAATAAACCAGGATCGTTAGTAACGCCAAGTTTTGTCATTGCTTCACGCTTTCGCCGAATAACAGTGCGGCGATGACATCCGAGAGCAGCGGCAATTTCCGCAATTGAGTGGCCTTCCACGAACATCCTGACGACCGTCGTCTGCATTCCCGACAGCGGAAGCGCCATCTTCCGATCGCAACCCGTCTCCGGTCTTGCGAGAAGTCTCGCAATCGAACTTCCGATATATCGCGCGCCGCTTGCAGGTTCGTCGATCGCGCGCCACAGTTCGCGCGTCGACTCGCTCTTGCTTAGCAAGCTAACAGCGCCGTCCGCTGCAAGCGCGTGGAGAAGCGCAGGGTTGGTTGTCGTCGACATGACGACGATGCGCAGGCCCGGCCACTCGGCCTGGATATGGCGGATGAGGTGCAATTCGTCTTCGATGAGGCCGGCGGGATCGGGCATCGACAGATCCGTAACCAGCACGTCGCACGGCGTGCGCCGCAGCAGTTCGATCAATGTCGTGGGACTGCCAGCCTGCCCGACGATCGCGACGCCGGCACGCGTCTCAAGCATGCTTCTGACACCAAGCAGAACGAACGGATGATCGTCGGCAAGAACAATTCGAATGTTCACTAGGATTTTCTCGCGCTGAATGTAGGAATAGTTATCAGATACGCAGAACAGATTAAGACGCTCCACGCGTGTCCCGCCGCGGACACATTTGAATGTGAGCGCGCGGCACGACCATAAAATCACCACCCCGCGCAAAACTAAAATCGGAGCGCTCCTAATCCTGTAGTGAATCGAACCGCCAAAGGCTTAAATACCCAAAGTGAATAATTCGCGAAGGTCTACGCGGGGGAGATTGGCGCGCAAACCAGGCGCCATTAACACCGTCTTGCACACCGGCTTGTGCGGCGTCCAGATAAACGTCGCGCGAAATGGAAATACGCTGTGTGAAAATTCTTAACCCACGTCAACAGGTTTGCGTCACGCGCGCCGAATCCATGCGCGCAGCGCGCGGGAAAACCGGCAGCGCGAGCAACGCGCTCACACTCGCGACCGCCCACACCATCGGCCACGATCCGAGCGAGAGCAGCGGCGGAATCGCAAGCGGCGTCAGAAAAAACGTGAGGAAAACGCAGGTATTGCCGATCGCGAGCGCAGTACCTGCGCGGTTCGTGCCGGCGAGCGTCGCGAGCTCGGTGAACGCGACGCCGTGCCATGCGGACGCGCTCACGCCGCCGAGCACGATCATTGACGCGAGGATCATCGTGACCGGCGTGAGCGCGACGTGCTGCATGCCGGCGACGCCGGTCGCGAGGGCAAGCGCGGCGAACAGTACGGCCGTGAGCAGACTGCAGCCGCGCATGTAGGCGCGCCGATTGCCGTGCCGATCCGTCCACCTGCCGCTGCAGACGCGCGCGATCGCCGCGCCGGCCTGCACCGCCGCCATCGCCACGCTGATCGTCAGCACGTCGGCGTGACCGAAGTCATGCAGAAACACGGTTCCGAACGTGACGACGGCAAGCTGCGGCACGCAAAGCGCGCCCGCTCCGAGCGCGACGCGCCAGATGCCGATTTCGCGCAGCGGCGAGGGGGTTTTGGCTTGGCTGGTGTTGGCGACGTTGGCCTTGGCGAGGTTGACCTTGGCGCCGTTGGTGTTGGCATGCACGGCACGTCCGCCGCCCGCCGCATCGGCTGCTCGTACGGCGCTTTCGCCACGCACCGCACGCGCACCTTGCGCGGCACCGTCAGCACGTACGATACCCACCGCGTCTACGGCACGCTGACCATTCGCATCGCCCGCAGCCTCTGCCGCATCCTCTGTCCTCGCACGATGCGCCGCGCCTCCATACGCCGCGCCCGCATCGCCGTCCACAACATGCGCCGGTTCATGCAGCCATCGCCATGCGAACCCCGCCGTTATCGCGCAACCCAGCGCCAGCACCGCATAAACGCTCACGAAGCCGAACCTCGACGCCAGCGCCGGCAACAGCAGCGCGCCAAGTCCACCGCCCGCCGGCACCGCCGTTTGACGAATGCTCATGGCCAGTCCGCGCTCGCCTTCACGAAACCACGCCATCACCGCGCGGCCGCTCGATCCGTTGACGCTGCCGCCGAGCAGGCCGACCAGCAGCAAGCCGACCGCCAGCGTCGTGACGTGAGGCACATGCGAGCCGAACGGCGCCGCGAAGAGCGCAAGGCCGGCGAGCGCCGCCGCAGTGGACAACAGTCCCAGCAACAGCACGCGACGGTCGCCCCAGCGGTCCGTCAAGAGCCCCCACGGCAGTTCGCTGACCGCGATGCCCAAACCGAGCATGCCAAGGACGAGGCCGAGTCCCTCGTTGCCGAGGTGATAACCCGAGCGCAAATAAACAGCCGTCGTAGGAATGCCCGAGAAAGCCGCCGAAAAGCTCGCGTTCGCCGCGAAACCGACGCCCAGCACCTTCCATTTATGGCTCGCCGCACGTCCGCCGATGACCAAGCCGCTTGCCGATAATCCGTTTGCCATGATTCCTCCGCGATGATTTCGGAGGTATGCTACGGCGACGGCTTCCATCGGAAAAGCCGGAAATACAGATGCCATCCATCGGAACAAACGAAACATGAGCCAGCGCGGATTCGACCTGACGCAACTGCGCACCTTCGTCGCCGTCGCGGAATCGGGCAGCGTGTCGGCAGGGGCGGAGCGCGTTTTCCTGTCGCAATCGTCGGTTAGCGAGCAACTGAAAAAACTCGAGGAACGCGTCGGCCAGCCGCTCTTCGTACGCAGCAAGCAAGGCGTGAGCGCGACGCCTGCGGGCAGCCGCCTGCTCGAACACGCGCGGCGCATCATCGCAATGAGCGAAGCGGCGTTCGAAGACCTGCAAGGCCGCTCGCTCGACGGCGAATTGCGCATCGCGATCACCGACTATTACCGCCCGCACGACATCGCCCGCATCCTCAAGACGTTTTCCGAGCAGCATCCGCGTCTGAAGCTGCATGTCACCGTCTTGCCGAGCGCCGTGATCGACAGCCACGCCGCCGACGACGCCTCGTTCGACATCGGCCTCTCATTGCGGCTCGTCACCGGCAACTCGCGAGCGGGCGTCCGGCGCGGCGCTGCACAAAGCACCGTGGTCAGGCGTGAGAAGCTGCTGTGGGTCAGCGCCGCCGATGCGAGTCCGCGCCCCGCCTCGCCGTATCAACTGGTGCTGCTGCCGTCGAGTTGCCAGTTGCAGCGCTTCGTCGTCAAACTGCTCGACGAAAACAAGGTGCCCTATGTGGTGTCCCACTCGGCTTCGGGCGTGGCCGGATTGCAGCTCGCGTTAAAGGCGGGGCTCGGCATCTCGTGCCTGAACGAATCGTCGATTGGCGCGGGCGTGATCGCGTGCCCGCCCGGCATCGGCTTGCCCGCATTGCCTGCCGTCGAATTCCATCTATTGCCGGGCCGAATTGGCGAAAGCGAACGCGTGAGCAATGCGCGCCTAGCGTTGATGCGGCTCTTCAGTTAAGCACATCGGACTGTCACATTCGCCCGCTGTGGAATTTGCGTGCAGTGCGAATTGAAGCATTGAAAGCGCTTTGAAGCGCATCTATGATGGTCAGAGACGAATCAACGAGCCGCCGTCTTCGGCACATACACGCGCTTGCTTGATTTGAATCAAGCAATTGCATCGCAATGGCGAATCAACTTTATTGTCCAGAATAAGCTTCCCTTCGCAGTCTGTGCTGTCGTAAGAGAGAAAGTGATAGACCCGCTGTGCGTGGTGACTGGAAAGCAGCCCAGTCGCGAATGCGGGCGAAGCAAGCCGACAAAAAAACGTTTCCCAGCGAGGCCCGACGTGCATCGTAGAGCTTGGGGATTTGCCATTGTGTTTATGCTCCATCTCTTATGGAGCGGCGCCGCGCTAGCGGCCGGCAATGCAGCCGGCGCAATGCCTTCGGCCATGGACGAGCGCGTGCGCGCCTGCACCTCTTGTCATGGCGTGCAAGGTCAGGGCCTCAATAACGACTACTTCCCGCGCATCGCCGGCAAGCCCGCCGACTATCTCTTCAATCAACTCATCGCATTCCGCGACGGCGGCCGTACCTATCCGCCGATGGGTTACCTGGTCGCATTTCTGCCCGACGAGTATTTGCACAAGATCAGCGAGTACTTCGCCGATCTTCAGCCGCCCTATCCGAATGCCGATCACTCCGACGTCTCGCCCGCGGTGCTCGCCGCCGGTCAGCGGCTCGTGACGCAAGGCGATCCGGCGCGCAAGATTCCCGCGTGCATCGCGTGTCATGGCGCGCGCATGACCGGCCAGCAGCCGGGCATTCCCGGCCTGCTCGGTTTGCACGCGAGCTATATCGCGGGGCAGATGGGCACCTGGCGTTCGGGCACACGCCACGCGCTCGCGCCGGATTGCATGCACTCGATCGCCGTGAAGCTGACCGACAAGGACATCACCGCAGTATCCACGTGGCTCGCGCGCCAACCGCGTCCAGCCGATCCGCGGCCCGCGCCGGCATCGGCGGAGCGCTTGCCTCTCGCATGCGGGAGCCAACCGCAATGAAACCGACACTTCGTCCGCCTCGCACGCCGATGCGCCGCCGCTTCGCGCTGCTCGCCGCCGCGGCGCTCGTATGCGGCAGCGCGATGCTTGCGCGCATGGCCGTGCCGTTGCCGCTCGTCGTCGCCGAAGCTCGTGCCGCGGAAAGCGCAGCAGTTCAACCCGGCGCAGCCGCCGACACGCGTCCCGACATCGTCAAGCGCGGCGAATACCTTGCGCGCGCGGGCGACTGCGTGGCCTGCCACACCGCGCCGCGCGGCAGACTGTTTGCGGGCGGCCTCGCGATGGAAACGCCGTTCGGCACGCTCTATTCGCCGAACATCACGCCGGACGCGCAATACGGCATCGGCACATGGAGCGAGGACGCGTTCTTCCGGATGATGCGCACCGGCATCACGCCCGAAGGCAAGCTGCTTTATCCGGCGATGCCGATTGCGCAGTACACCAAAGTCACGCGCGAGGACTCGGACGCGATCTTCGCTTATCTGAAGTCCGTCGAACCGGTGCGCGAGGCGAACCACAAGCACACGCTGCGCTTCCCGTTCAATCAGCGCAAATTGCTATACGGCTGGCGCACGCTGTATTTCCGCGAAGGCGAGTTCAAGCCCGATCCGACTCGTTCGGTCGAATGGAATCGCGGCGCGTATCTGGTCGAAGGACTCGGGCACTGCACGATGTGCCACACCAAGATCAACATGCTCGGCGGCTCGTCGCAAAGCGAGCAGTTTGCCGGCGGGCTGATTCCGGTGCAGAACTGGTATGCGCCCTCGCTCACCTCCGACAAGGACGGCGGCCTCGGCGACTGGAGCATCAAGGACATCGTCGATCTGCTGCAAGCGGGTATCTCGGATCGCGGCGCGGTGTATGGCCCGATGGCCGAGGTCACTTACCACAGCCTGCAATACATGACCGACGAAGACGCCAAGGCGATGGCCGCGTATCTGAAGACGCTGCCGGACAATCGCGGCCGCAAGTCCGGGCCGTCGGCGGCGACCAACACCAACGTATTCGCGCTCGGCGAAAAGATCTACGCCGACAAGTGCGCGCTGTGCCACGGCGCAAAAGGCGAAGGCAAGCTGCAACACTATCCGCCGCTCGCTGCGAACCAGTCGATCGAAATGGACTCCGCGGTCAACCCGATCCGCATCGTGCTGAACGGCGGCTTCCCGCCTGGCACGCGACGCAACCCGGAGCCCTACGGCATGCCGCCTTTCGCGCAGGAGTTGAACGACACCGAAGCCGCCGCCGTCGTGACGTATATCCGCACCGCGTGGGGCAATCACGGCAAGCCCGTGACCGCACGCGAAGTCAATGAACTGCGCAAGGCGCCGCTGCATTAGCGCGGCATGTCCCGTAGCGGCAGCAGCCGCGATTGAACCGCCGCATCGGAAACTGGAGAAGCCCTTGATGGAAGCGAACGATACCCGCACCGCGGGCCCATCCACGGATGAAGACGTCGAACGCGTGGTGGCCGCCGGTCCGCACGGCGCCGTTGCGGTGGCGGGCGTGGCTACGCTGATCGTGATGGCGATCTGGTTCGGCTTCTACTTCCTCGTGTTTCTGCCGCGCGGCGTCGTGCACTGATCATGTCCACCGAACCGCAACCTCAACATCCACCAGGCAGCGGCCACGCGGTCGCGCTGCGCGCCGAACGCCGCTGGGCGATCTTCGTCAGCGCGCTGATCGTACTCATGCTCGCCGTGATCGTGTACTCCGGACTGCATTGGGCGATGATGCCGCCGTCGCGCGTGGAAACCATCGACCCGTCGCGCCTGCAACTCTCGGGCGAATTCGTCGAAAACAATCTCGGCAGCGCCGTCGAGCCGGACGGCTCCGTGATCGTGCGTTTCATCGCGCAGCAGTATTCGTTCACGCCGCAGTGCCTGCTTGTGCCCGCGGACACGCCGATCACGATTCGCACGACAAGCGCCGACGTCGTGCACGGCCTGCTCGTCACCGATACCAACATCAACACGATGGTCGTACCCGGCTACGTCGCGACGCTGAACACGCGCTTCGACGCGCCCGCCGATCACACCATGCCCTGTCACGAGTTCTGCGGCTTCGGTCATCAGGCGATGTGGGCGCATGTGAAGGTGATCGACAAAGCGGCCTTCTTCGAGCAGGCCCGACAAACACGGAGGCTGATCTGTGTTTCACGCTAAGCGACTCGTTCTCGCGCATTTCTGGCTCGCCTTTATCGCGTTCATCATTGCGCTCTTTCTCGGCGCCTGGCAGATGCTGGTGCGCAGCCCGCTCGCGCCTTGGATCGGCGACCCGGAACTCTACTACCGCTCGGTGACCGCGCACGGCTCGGTGATGGCCTACGTGCTGCCGACGCTGGTGTCGATGGGCTTCGGTTACGCCATCGTCGAGCTTGCGCTCGCGCAGCGCCTCGCCGGCCTCAAGTGGGCATGGGCCGCGTTCATCATGCTGGCGGTCGGCGCGGTGATGGCGATGGTGCCTGTGGCACTCGGAAAAGCCTCGGTGCTCTACACCTTCTATCCGCCGATGATCGGCAGCCCTTTCTATTACCTCGGCGTGGTGCTGGTGGTGGTCGGCTCATGGATCTGGGTCGCGCTGATGCACGTGAATCTGCGCATCTGGAGGCGCGCGAACCCCGGCAAACCGGTGCCGCTTGCGATGTTCGCCAACGTTGCGGGCGCGTACCTGTGGGCGTGGACCGCGGTCGGCGCGGCGCTCGAAATCCTCTTTCAGATTCTGCCGGTCGCGCTCGGCCTCACCAATACGATCGACGCCGGCCTCTCACGCATCCTGTTCTCGTGGACGCTGCACGCGATCGTCTACTTCTGGCTGATTCCCGCATACATCGCGTACTACACGCTGGTGCCGCGAGCCATCGGCGGGCGGCTTTATAGCGATTCGATGGCGCGCGTGTCGTTCATTCTGTTTCTCGTCTTCGCGATGCCGATCGGCATTCACCATCTGTTTGTCGATCCGCAGGTCGGCTCGGGCTTCAAGTTTCTGCACGCGGTGTTCACCGGAATGGTGTCGGTGCCCACGCTGCTGACCGTGTTCACCATCTGCGCGTCAGTGGAAATTGCCGGCAGGCTGCGCGGCGGCAAAGGCGCGTTCGGCTGGCTCACGGCATTGCCCTGGCAGAATCCGATGATGCTCGTCATCGCGTTCTCGTTCGTGATGCTCGGGCTCGGCGGCGCGGGCGGCCTCATCAACATGAGCTATCAGTTGAACTCGACGGTGCACAACACGCAGTGGGTCACCGGCCACTTCCATCTGATTTTCGGCGGCGCGATCGTCATCATGTACTTCGCGATCGCTTATGAACTGTGGCCGCAACTGACGAGCCGCGCGATCGTGTCGGTGAAGCTCGTACGCACGCAGTTGTGGCTATGGTTCATCGGCATGCTGGTGGTCACGCTGCCGTGGCATTACGTCGGCCTGCTCGGCGCGCCGCGCCGCATGGCTTACTACGACTACAAGATGCCGGGTCTCGAATCGCAGGCGTTCTGGGTCGGCGTGTCGGCAGTGGGCGGCCTGATTCTCGCGGTATCGGGCGCGCTCTTCATCTACATTCTCGCGAAGTCGCAGTTCGGGCCCGCGGTTGAGCAGCAACGCTTCCGCTTCGCGAGCGCGGTTCATCCGGTGGAACGCGTGCCGGCCGCGCTGAATACCTTCGGCTTGTGGGTCGCCCTGATGATCGGCCTGACCGTCGTCAATTACAGCGTGCCCATCGTTCAATTGCTCAAACTGCCGCAGACTTCGGTGCCCGCGGTCGTCGTCGGAGCCCAGCGATGAATCAGGAACGCGTCTTCAGCTTGCGCAACCCGTGGTTCACGGTGAGCGTCGGCGGCACGCTCGCGATTGCCGTCATCGCGATACTGATCGGCTTTGTCTGGCTGCCTTCGGCGAATAGCGCGTTCGCGGGCCGCGGCTTGTGGGCAACCATCTGCGGCGCGGCGGGCGCGCCGTCGAGCTGGTATGGCGGCGCGAACGTGGCGGGCCCGGCGCCGAGCGACGTGGTCGTGCTGCCGCCGTTGCGGCGCGTGCGGGCCGACGCGGATTCGATCGGGCGCGGCGCGACGATCGCGACGCAGAACTGCTCGATGTGCCACGGCGTGCTCGGCACCGTGCAGGTCACGGCGCCCGCATTGGCGGGTCAATACGCTGATGTGGTCTACAAGGAGTTGCGCGATTATCAGCAAGGCGTGCGGCAAAACTCGATCATGCAGCCGATCGTCGCGGCCCGCAGCGATCAGGATCTGCACGATCTCGCCGCTTACTATGCGTCGCTGCCGCGAGGTCCCGCGGCGGAAGTCTCGCCCACCGGCAGCACGCCCGATGCGAACGCGGTGCGGCTCGCGATGCAGGGCGATCCGCAGCGCAATATCGCGCCGTGCGCGGCGTGCCACGGACAGCTCGACCGCAAAGGGTCGGCGCCGTGGCTCGGCGGGCAGTCGTCGATTTATCTGGCCGCGCAAATGCGGGCGTTTGCTTCAGGCGCGCGTCGCAACGACATCAATGAGCAGATGCGCAATGTGACGCGGCAGATGACGTCGGCGGAGATAGATAGTCTTGCGAAGTATTATGCGGCTATGCAGTAAGGCGGGCTTGAGAGGACGTGCGTTGTTCGCGGTGCGTTGTTCGCGGTGCGTTGCTGGCGGTGCGTTGCTGGCGGTGCGTTGCTGGCGGTGCGTTGCTGGCGGTGCGTTGCTGGCGGTGCGTTGTTCGCGGTGCGCTGTTCGCGGTTTGTTCGCCGTGCGGTGCGGCACAGCGCGCCGCCACTTGACGCACCCGACCGCGCCTCGTCTCACCCGCCAAACCGCTCACAAACGCATCAAGCCGTGGCGAACTCATCCGCCTCGCTTGCGGCAAACTGAGCCGCAACGCCGTTGCCGTTGCCACGACTTAAGCCCGCCGTGACCCGCGACGACGAACCACCCTCCGTCTGAAACACAGCCACCGCCGACGTCAGCCTTCGCGCCTGTTCCTCCAGCGAACTCGCGGCCGCCGCGGCTTGCTCGACGAGCGCGGCATTCTGCTGCGTGACTTCATCCATTTGCGCGACGGCGAGATTCACCTGGTCGATACCCGCGCTCTGCTCGGTTGCCGCTGCCGCGATCTCGCCCATGATCGAGCTCACACGCGAGATCGCCTGCACGATTTCGCTCATCGTCGAGCCCGAGCGCTCGACCAGCTGCGAGCCGTTTTCGACGCGCGCCGTCGACGCGTCGATCAGCGCCTTGATCTCCTTCGCAGCCGCGGCGCTTCGCTGTGCCAACGAACGCACCTCGCTCGCGACGACCGCAAAACCGCGGCCCTGCTCACCGGCACGCGCCGCCTCGACGGCCGCGTTCAGCGCGAGAATGTTGGTCTGGAAAGCGATCCCTTCGATCACGCCGACAATGTCGGCAATGCGCCGCGAGTCGTCGACGATCTCGTGCATTGTCCCGACGACCTTGTCCGCCAGTTCGCCGCCCTGAGCAGCGAGCGTCGATGCGCCCTGCGCGAGCGAACTCGCCTGCTTCGCGTTGTCCGCCGTTTGCTTGACCGTCGAAGTAAGCTCTTCGATGCTCGCCGCCGTTTCCTCGAGCGACGCAGCCTGTTCTTCCGTGCGTTGCGACAAATCCGTGTTGCCGGCGGCGATTTCGCTCACGCCGCTGTCGATGGATTCCGTGCCTTGCCGCACTGACGTCACCGTCGCGATCAGCGATTCCTGCATCTTGCGCAGCGCCGCGGCGAGGCGCCCCATTTCGTTATTGCTCGTCACGACGATACGGCCGGTCAGGTCGCCATTCGCGATCCGCTGGAACTGCGCGATGGTCGCATCGACCGGAGTCACGATTGCGCGCACCAGCACCGCGCGGCCGATCAGCGAACCGAGCAGCGACACGACGATGCCGACCGCCACCGTCACGCAGATCGCGTAAAACAGGTCCTGTGCGCTCTGATAGCGCTGCGCGCCGTGATCCAGTTGGAGCTGTTCGAGCGCGAGCATCGCTTTTTCATAGGCGCTGTACAGCGACGGCAGCTTGCGCGCCTGCAATTGCTGGAACGTGGGATGGTCGCCCGCCTTCAACGCGGCGAACGCCGGTTCCACGCCTTCGTGCAGGAACGTGTCGCGCTTCGTCTGCATGTCCTTGATCAGCCGCTGCTCGGTTTCGTCGGCGCTAGCGCGGCTCAAATAGTGGGCGAGGCGTTCGTCGGACGCTTTCTGATACTGATCGAAGCGCTTGAGTACGGCGTTCGCGCCGTCCTGGTCGTTCAGATCCACCAGCGACGAATAAGTGGCCAGCGCGAGACGCAGCCGCAGCAACTGGCCGGCACTGCCTTCAAGATCGGCGACGGCGGGCGTATCCACGGTGTACATCTGCTGCAGCGACGCGTTGCTCGAGCGCAGCGACAGAAGCCCGGCCGCGGCGCCCAGCAGCAGCGCGGCGGCAAAGAAGGCGATCATCAAGGTAAGGCAACTGCGAATCGACAGATTTTTCAGCATCGGGCTAGTCTCCATTTGGGCTGCCTGACCGAATACTCAGTGAAAATGTGCCCGGCCACGCGTGCTGCGCCCAAGCCCGTTCGGCATGGTCCGCAACTTTTGTCAGAATTTAAGCGAATGCCACAGATAGGGACTACGGCGAAATAACTGGAAACTTTATGGTGATGACGCAAGCGTTTGCGTCGCATCAACATTTCGACGACGGCAAACAGCCTCGAAGCGCCGCATGGCGGGCCCGCCGGGTTCGTGGCACGCTAGCCGGATGCCGCCTGTCGACGCGAGCGCCACTGGGAGCACTTTTATGTCGGAAATAGGCTCGGCTCTGCTGGTTTTCGTTCTGCTGCTGGTGGCGACGGGGTTCGGCGTGTGGCTGCGGCCGCTGCTGCCCGAGGAGCACAAGGCGCACGAAACGGTGCAACTCGTGCAACTGGTAATCGGCATGCTGGTGACGTTCGCGGCGCTGGTGCTCGGTCTGATGACGGCATCGGCGAAATCGAGCTTCGACACGGCCGCGAACGATTTGCGCACCTACGCCGCCGACATCATCGAACTGGACACGACGCTCAGGGAGTACGGCAGCGACACGGACGCGGCGCGCAAGCTGTTGCGCGTCTACACGGCGGCGGCCGTTGCATCGACATGGCCGCGCGAGCCGGCGCCGGCCGGCGATTACCCGAAAAACCTCGGCTCGCCCGACAACTCGCAGAAACTGGAAAACGTGCGGCTCGGAGATTTGCTGACGTCGGTCGGCCGGCAATTGCGGCAGTTGCGCGCGCATGACCCGCTGCAACAACACGCACTCGACGACAGCCTCACGCAGTTTCGCCGCGTCGTGGACGCGCGCTGGAAAATTATCGAGGAAGCGCATAGCTCGATCTCGCAGCCGTTCTTCAAGACGCTGACGTTCTGGCTTTGCGTGATCTTCCTGAGCTTCGGGCTGATCGCGCCGCGCAACGCGCTGGCGCTAGTGACGATTACGCTCGGAGCTGTGTCGATCGCGTCGGCTATTTATGTGATCGTGGATCTCGATACGCCGCTGACCGGGCCGATCATGATTTCGAGTGCGCCGATGCGGGATGCGTTGGCGCATTTGGGGCGGTGACGACGGCTGAATCGGCATAGGGGACGGCCATGAGGCCGTACCCCTGCCACACCACCCGGCATGCGGGTCCGCACCGGGCGGTTCG
>NZ_JBFUPM010000027.1:0-86329 GCF_041355255.1 Paraburkholderia sp. RCC_158
AAACCCCGCAACCCGGCGCGCGTCGCGCATCAAGCGCCCACACTTATCGGCTGTTAGTTTTTAAAGATCGGTTCGCATACTTCGCAGCGCCCGCTTCAACCACCCGGCACTGCTTCGTTCTGCGTCGCTGCATCAGCAGCAGAGAAGCGAGATTATGAAGATCGAGTGACAAGCCGTCAACCCCCTCCTCGAATTTTCTTTTGCATGCGCGCACGACGCTCGTCACGTTCGCGCGCTACATATATAT
Organism: Paraburkholderia sp. RCC_158; assembly: GCF_041355255.1. NCBI lineage: Bacteria > Pseudomonadati > Pseudomonadota > Betaproteobacteria > Burkholderiales > Burkholderiaceae > Paraburkholderia > Paraburkholderia sp. RCC_158. The sequence goes on from NZ_JBFUPM010000027.1 coordinate 248, forward strand.
AGAGAGCTTCCACATAGGACGACGAGGGCAACCTGGGACAACGCACTCGTGTGAACACGAGCAAGTTGGTCTATAGTTACAGGTCTGCCATTCGTCGGTCGCGCACAGTATGAAGACCGGCAACAACATGCGACGAATTGCTGCGCACAATGCGCGCGAAGGCGCAAGCTCGTATATAATGCGAGCCGCGCGAATTTCGCACATTCTATCGGCCCGCTCCAAGCGGGCTCATCTTTTTTGCTCCCCAGAGCACACAGCCTTATAACCGCGTTGAGTCACTCAGGTGATGTTGAGCCATGCTCGAAACGCCTGACGGTCGCGTCTTGCGTCTCATAGCGAAGCCTCTCGAGGAGAATACGTGAACCCTTTTGATCGCGAAGATTCGCAACACGAAACCGCAGCCTACACAAAGGCTCCGTCGGGCCGTACGCCCAAGGGCAAGGGTGCGGGCAAAGCGATCCCCGTGGCGGCCGAACTGCCGCCGCAGCAAGCCGAAGAGCGTCAGCGCCAGATGCGTGCGCTGATCCAGTTGGGCAAGGAGCAAGGCTACCTGACCCATGCCCAGATCAACGACCACCTGCCCGATAACTTCGCGCAGACGGCGGCGATCGACAGCATCGTCAGCGCGTTCAACGACATGGGCGTGCAGGTCTACGAGCAGGCCCCGGACGCCGAAACGCTGCTGCTGAACTCGAACGCCCCCGCTGTCGTCTCCGACGATCAGGCGGACGAAGAAACCGAAGTCGCGTTGTCCACGGTCGACTCCGAGTTCGGCCGCACGACCGACCCGGTGCGCATGTACATGCGCGAAATGGGCGCAACCGAGCTACTGACGCGCGCGGGCGAAATCGCGATCGCGAAGCGCATCGAAGACGGCCTGCACGAAATGGTGCAGGCAATCGCCGCATGCCCGCTCGCAATCTCCGCGATTCTGGCCAGCGCCCAGCAAGTCGCGGACGGCGAGTTGCGCATCGACGAACTCGTTGACGGCCTGAACGAAGACAACGTCCCTGCGGAAGAAGAAACCGCCAGCGCGGATGCCTCAGCCGATGTCGACGCGGATGCCGACGAAGACGACGACAGCGATAGCGACGACGACGTCGGCCCGGCCGACTCGTCGGCGGCAGACGAAGCACGCCTGAAGCAGCTCACGAGCGACTGCCTCGAAATCTTCGCGCAAGTCGGCATTCTGTACGACCAGATGAACGCGTCGCACACGCGCGGCGACGTCAGCTCGAAGGCGTACCAGAAGGCGCGTGAAGAGATCCAGCAGCATCTCGCGAAGATCCGCTTCACGGCGCGCACCATCGACCGTCTGTGCGGCGACGTGCAGCATCAGGTCGCGCAGGTGCGTGCAATCGAGCGCAACATTCTGCAGATCGTCGTCACGAAGAGCGGCATGCCACGCGAGAAGTTCATCGAATCGTTCTCGGGTCATGAAGCCGACCTCGGCTGGACCGAGCGTGCGGCGCGCGGCAACACGCCGTACGGCGCGGCGCTCGAGCGCCATCTGCCGGCAATTCAGTCGGAACAGCAAAAGCTGATCGACATCGAAGCCACCGTTTCGCTGCCGCTCAAGCATCTGAAAGAGATCAACCGCCAGATGGTCGCGGCTGAATCGAAGATGCGCAAGGCGAAGAGCGAGATGATCGAGGCGAATCTGCGTCTCGTCATTTCCATCGCGAAGAAGTACGTCAATCGCGGCATGCTGTTCCTCGATCTGATCCAGGAAGGCAACATCGGCTTGATGAAAGCGGTGGACAAGTTCGAATATCGTCGCGGCTGGAAGTTCTCGACGTACGCAACGTGGTGGGTCCGTCAGGCCGTGACGCGTTCGCTCGCGGACCAGGCGCGCACCATCCGCGTGCCGGTGCATATGATCGAGACGATCAACAAGCTCAACCGCATTTCGCGCGAGATTCTGCAGCAGACGGGTCAGGAAGCGCATCCGTCGGTGCTGGCCGAGCGCATGGATCTGTCGGAAGAGAAGGTGCGCGGCATTCTGAAGATCGCCAAGCAGCCGGTGTCGATGGAAACGCCTGTTGGCGACGACGGCGATGCCACGCTCGGCGACATGATCGAAGACTCGGCGGCTTCGTCGCCGGCGGATGCGGCGATGCAAGCCGACTTGCGCGCCGCCATCGACGACGCGCTCGACTCGTTGTCGCCGCGCGAAGCGAAGGTGCTGCGTATGCGCTACGGCATCAACACGAAGTCGGATCACACGCTGGAAGAAGTCGGCAAGCAGTTCGACGTCACGCGTGAGCGCATTCGCCAGATCGAGAGCAAGGCCATGCGCAAGCTCATGCATCCGAGCCGTGCCGATCGACTGAAGTCGTTCCTCGACCGCTAAGCAACAACCTCCGCATCACATCGCGCTTGCCGTGCACATCGCACGGCAAGCGCGCCCCGCCTCAAATCCTCAAGTCCTCAAGCAGCAGTTCGTCCGTTCAGCCGGACACGCTCGCGAACAGTCAAATAAGCAGCGAAATGATGCCGCCAAGGGCGATGCCCGCCGCGAGCCAACGTCCCGCTGTGTAAAAAGCATTGCGCTCTTCGTGCGGCTGATCCGGCCGTTCGAGTCCGAGCGTGCCATACGCAAACGACTTCACCGCCGACGAGTCCGAACCCGAAGCGCCTTCGCTTGCCGCATCAGGCGCAAGAGCCGCCGCAGCGGCGCCTTCGCTTGAGATATGCACAGCCGCGTCCTGCTCAGACGTGTTCGAGTTAGAGGAGCGCGACGCAGCGTCATCGCCCGAGCCGGCAGACGATAACGAAGCATTCTTCGCTGCACGAGCAGTGGCTTGTGATGTCGACGGCAATGCGCTGTCGATTTGCATTGCAACCTCCGTTCGTTTCTTCAAGGCTTGCGGCGCAGAGCCGCTTACAAGCTGTATCGACCGTGACCGGCTGAAACTTGAAGCCCTGTAAGGGAGGGTAAGTGCAAGCGCCCAACACCACTATCATTGTTGTCCACAGAAACTGGGAACAAGCCTGTGGATATCCTGCGCAAGACTCGCTCAAGTGTCTGAGCGCGCACAGTTTTCATCGCGTGCACGTGCTGCGGCTCGATCGTACGCAAGCGAACAAACACCCACCGCTCAAGGCATCACAAACGTCTTAACAAGCGTCAGTTCGCCGGCTTTGCGCATCGGTACGCGGATCGTTTCGCTCTTTTCGCTGGGCGTGTTTTCGTTGCTGATGATCGTCACCTGAGCGACCGTCATGTCGCTGCGGCCGCTGCCACTGCCGTAGTAATTCACGTAGACGAGATAGGTGCCCTTCAACGGCGCGGCCGACGAATAAATCTCCGGCCCATAGCCCGTCGTCACGTCGACGTCCAGCGCGCCGCCGTTCGGCATCACGCGCTCGCCGTACCATGCATGCGCGCCGTCGGGCGACATTACATGCAAGTCGAGGTCCGTGCCGTCGGTGTCCCACGCGAGCACGACGCGCAGCTTCGGCTGCGTCTTGCCGCTGTAGGCGTCGTAGAACTGTACGCGCTTGCGGCTGCCGTCCGGCGCGCGCAGTTCGACGCTGTTGCTGCCCGCAGGAAACGCATAGGGCCGCGAAAACTTGCCGTCCTCTTCGATGCGTTGCGGCAACGGCGTGCCATCGACCACCAGCGTACCGACCGTGTTGCCGTTCTTCTTCGGCGCGTTGCGAATCTGCCCCTGGATCAGCGCGAATCTGGATTGCCCTTCGGGCGTCGCCACCGATACCGCCGGATAATGCACGTCCTGCGTATAGCGTTCGTTGTCTCCGCTGGTATTGCGCCAGCCGTTCAGCGGCGCGCTCATGTCGATGTCGCTCGCCTGCGCGGCCGACATGCCCTGCAAGCATGCGAGCAGCAGCAAGCCGCGGCCCGCGTTCATCCATCCCGTCGTTCTGCGCTTCATCGTTACTGCTCCCGTCCCGCTATCAAAGTCGCTCGCTCTTCACGAGCATCAGGTCGCCGATTTTGCGCAGCGGCACCATCATCGTTTCGCGCCGTTCGTTCGGCGTGTTTTCGTTGAAGACCAGCGTCAACGTCGCGGTGATCACGTCGCGGTCGTGCGCGGCGGCGTCGAAGTTGTAGCCGGTCGAATCGAAATTGCCCCAGTAGTTCAGAAAGAAAAGCCACGTGCCATGCTCCGGCGCCGCCGACGAAAAAATCCCCGGCCCCGCGCCGTCCACGGAATCGACGTCGAAGCCGCTGCCGTCTTCCAAAGTCGGATTGCCGAAGAACGCGTGCAGGCCGCCTGGCGTAATCACATGCAAATCGACCTGCGCATGCGGGTCGTCCCACGTGACCATCGCGCGCAGCTTCGCCTGCGGCTTGCTGCGGTCCGCTTCGTAAAACTGCATGCGCTGACGCTGCCTGCCATCGGCGGAAATCAGTTCGATGCTGTTCGAGCCCGCACCGAACGCCCACGGCCGCGCGAACGCGCCTTCGTCGTCGGTATAGAGCGGCGTTGCATTGCCGTTGACGACGAGCGTCGGCGGCTTACGCGCGTGCTTGTCGATCTGCCTGAGGCGTCCTTCGATCAGCGTGCGATAGCGCTGCGCGCCGCGATCGATCGGCGGCCGCGGATAAGCCGCGACGAATTGCTCGCCTTCGTTCGTCAGCCCGCTATGACGCCAGCCGCCGAACGCGCCGGTCAGATCGGCGACAGCGCCGTCTTTCCCAGCCGCGTAGGCGTCAGCGAAAAGACCCGCGCCGAATGTGCCCACCACGCCCAAAGCAGCCGCACCCAGCAGCGTCGCGACACGCGAGCGAGCCCAACTCGCCGCCGAAGACCGCCTCAACCGGAATAAAAACGTCACGTCGTTCATTGGATCGGATTGTCGGTACGAATCAGCACGCGCGCGGTGCGCTCGACGAAATCTTCATCGAGCCCACGCGGATGGTGCTGAAACGCGAGGTGAACATATTCATGTGCGAGCGCGATGCGATCTTCCTCGCTCTGCAGGCGATACACATACACGCGATTGCGCTGCGCATCCGCATACGGACGTCCTTCGCGGACCGCGCAGACCGCCGGCAAATCGGGCGTCTCGTAGCCGGCTGCGCCGTCCATGCGCCGCGCCCACAACGGCGCGTTGCGCTGCAGCCATTCGCGCGCGCCGGCCACCGCGACGCAATCGCCGGACAACGGACTCTGGAACGAAGTCAGCGTCGCCTGCGGCCACGTGCGCGCGAGGATCGCGTCGAACGTCAGTCCCGTTTGCGCGGACGCCTTCGCGGCGAGCCAGCTCATTTGCCCAGGTGCGGCCTTGTCGTGGTGATACTGCACGGGCACGCCGGTGAGCACGAGCGCGTCGGTCACGTCCGCGGCACGGCGCGCCGCTGCGGTCGGCGCACGCGGCAGAACGCGCTGCGTGTTGCTGCTGTCGTCGATACGCAAGCAGCCGTGATCATGCGCGCCATGCTGTACGGCGTAAGTGCGCGCCGCCACGGCCAGCGCCTTGGCCGCTTCCGGCTGCGCCGTGTCGCCTTCGCGCTCGACCACTCGCGCCACATAGTCGTTCATGCCGAAGCGGCCGATCAGTTGCGGCACGCCCGCCGCATTGCGATCGAGCCGCAGTTCTCCGCGGCTCGTCACGCGCGCCCAGTTGCCGTTCGCAAAGCCCACGCGAAACTCGCCGTTCAGCGGCCCGTCGGGCACCATCGCCGTCGGTCGCTTCGGACTCTTCTCGCCGAGCACTTCGCGAATCGGATAGCGGCTGAAAAAATCGACGACGACGCATGCGCCGTCATCGGGCACAGCGACTTGCGTGAGCAGCGGCGCGATGCGCGGCGCAGCGGACGCGAGCACGCGCGCGCTGCCGCCAGGGCCGCCGAGCCAGATCGGCGTGCCGTCCGCGAGCCAGCCTGCCGCGCCGCCGATCGATGCGCCGGGCCGCGCCGCGTCGGGCATCGTCCAGGTCTTCGCGCGCAGCAGGCTGCCGTAGAGCGACACGGTGCCTTCGCCCCGGCCGCTCGTCAGCACCGAGACCAGCGTGCTTGCCGCCGCTTCCCGAGGGCGCGCCGGCGTCGCCTGCAATGCGGCAAGCAGTTGCGCGACGGGCACGCGCTGCGTCGGAGTCATCGCGTGAAGATTGCGCAGCCAGGCCGGCGCATTCGCGGCGGTCCAGTATTTGCGCCAGTCGACGGGATCGAGTTGCAGGCGCGCGGGCTCGAAAAAGCGCCCGCACGATTGCACGAGTGCGTGTTCGCGATCGATACGGCCGCCGGTCATGCAGCAATACACTTCTTCGGGATCGCCGCCGCTGCATGTGTAGTCCGGCGTCGCGATGTTGCGGTCCACGAGATAGCCGTAGACGAAGAGCTTCCATACGCTGCCGAGCGGCGTCTCCAATGTCGCGGGCAACGGCACGGCGGATTGCGGCGAGAGACCGACAGCGGCGCCGCCAGTGTCGGCCTGCCAAAGCTGGCTTTGTCCATCACGCAGCCACGCAAAGCGCAACGCCTGTTTGGACGCGGCACCGGACGCAACGAAAGCGGACGCCGATGCCAACGCCACCGCCGCATACCCGCGCTCGACATTCGCTGCAAACAACACGCACATCGCGGCCACGGCGAACGCGGTCCGTCGCCTTGCTGCAACGCGACCGCGTACCGACCTGACGAGCGTGCCGAGGAACATTGCCGACGCCTCGCTATTGAATGCGCAACGTCGTCGCGCGATCGCTCTTGCCGCCTTCGAACGCCTTCGCATCCGGCTGATACATGCGGAAGTAGCGCGCGGGCGGCAGCGCGAACGTGCCCGGCAATGCGAAGCGCACCAGTTGCCGCAACGCGACCGGACGGTCGAGCAAAGGCACCGGCTGATGATACGAAAGCTCGCCCATTTCATACGATGCCGCGCGCGCGAACGGTTGCGGCCCGCTCTCGCCTTCCTTCTCGCCAGGCAAGCCGTCGATCGACACGCCCCAACTCGTCGCTTCGACGCTGCCGCCAGGCGGCAGCGGCACGTCGAGCAGCCCATAGTGATAGGCGTTGCCCGAACGCGGCGTGAGCGTCACTTCGTCGACGTACAGCGCATTGCTGTCGATCGCATCGCCCGATTTCACGAGACGTGCGGTGAACGCCGAGCGACCGACGCTGCTCTCGGCGGCGCCCTGCTTCTTCGGATCGGCCTTCACTTCGAGCGGCTCGAGTTTGTAGAAGCGACGCGCGACCGTGATGTTCAGGCGACTGTCCTCGCTCGCATGACTGCGGAACGAGACGATTGCGCTGACGTCCGCGCGCGCGGCGCCTGCGTCGAGCGCGGACGGCAGTGCGGGCCCAGTCCATTTCCACAACGGCGTGCCGGTCGCTGTCGCAGCGCGCGTCCAACCCGCGCCTTGCAGCGACGGCAACGACGCAGCGGCCACGTCGCCGCCGAGCGCCTTGCGCAACCACAGCAGCGTCAACGCGCGGTCGAGCGTCGGGTAGTCGGCGCTGCTTTTCGCCAGCAACGCGGTCGCATCGACGCCCGCAGCATCGCCTGACATCGCAAGCAGGCTTTGCACGAGCGGCGCAGGATCGTTGCCCAACGCGACGCGTGCCGCGCTTGCCGCGGCATCGAAACCGTCCGGCATTTGAGCGCCCGTACCGCGTGCCATGCTCGCGACAAGCAGTGTCGCCATCTGTTTGCCGCGCGGCGAGTCGGCTTGCGCGAACACGATGCTGTCCGTCGGGCTGTATGCGGCATTGGCCGCAGCGCGAGCCGATGCTTTCGCCGTGGCCGCCGCATCGTTCATCAAGTCAGCCGCGACGCCCGATACCGGTGTCGCAACCGGCAAGCCCATCTGCTGCATGAACCACAGCGCCAACGCAGGATGCAACAGCGGCTCTTTCGCGCCAGCGTCGCGATACACCTCCATCGCGTGTTGCCAGTTGGCGGCGGGCAAGCTGATGCCGAGGCTGCGGCTCGCGAGCCAGTCCGCGTAATACGCGTAGGCCGTGATAAGCGCGCTGCCGCCGGTCGTGTCGCCCCACCAGCCGAACGTGCCGCCGACTCCCGCAAGCATCGCAAGACGTTGCCGCTGATTGCGCAGTAACGCTTCGATGCCCTGCGTCGAACTGGCGTTGTCACCACGGCCGATCGCGTCGTGTGCAAGCGCGAGCGGAATCAACCGGCTCGACGTCTGCTCGGCGCAGCCATACGGATAGTCGATCAGATCGTCGGCCACGCGCATGAACTGGCTCGCCGCATTGCCGACGAAACGCACGCTCACGTCCTGCGCGTCTTGCGGCAGATTGAGCGGCTTGCCGGTACCGTCGAGTGTGACGGTGTTCTGGTGCAGATCGAGCCAGCCGCTTGCGTCGAGTCGAATTGTGGTCTGCAAGCGATCCACGTCCTTATCGCCGCGGCGCAAGCTCGCGTTGATCACGCCGGCCTTCAACGCGCCGCTCGGCAGACGCAGATAGTTCGCGCCGCGCTTGAGCGTGACCTTCTGATTCAGCGACAGACCGCCGCCCTCGACTAGCCACTGCGCGTCCATATCCGCTTCGGTCTGATTGAAGGCGATCATGTCGATGGCCGGCTGATCGTTGACGCGGAAACGCGACGGCCCGCTCCACTTCAGATACAGCGCCTTGTCCGAGCGCACATACGCGGTGCGCTGACCGACCATGCCGTCGGGCGCGGCCGCGCGCACGGTGATGCGCCAGCGCGCGAGCGAGTCCGGCATCTTGAAGGTCATCGTCGCATGGCCGCTCGCGTCGGTTTTCAGATTGCCTTCCCACGCGGCCGTGTCCTGATCGTCGCGACGCGGCCGTTCCAGCACCTTCACGCCGCGCTCGTTGTAGTTCGCGCGTTGCGGGCCGCCGGGCGCGCCCTTGAGCGGCGAACGCGCGAGGTCGTAGGTAATGAACGACAGACTCGACGAGGTCCGCACGTTGTTGCGTCGCGGATGATAGAAAAAGTCGACGATGTTCGGCGCGATCTCCGGCTGCAGCACGTAGACCATTTCATCGACCACGCTCACCGTCAGATTCGCCGCTTCCGCTTTACCGTTCAACGTGCTGTCGAAGTTGAGCGTGACCGTGTCGCCGGGACCGTACACCGGCTTGTCGCTTTTCACACTCAGTTCGATCTGCGGCTGCGCGACCACGATGCCCGCGTTCTGAAACGCGTATTCGCCGGCATGCACGTACAGCACCGAGAACGTCATGTTGGGCGCGAAGTCCTCGCCGACCTTGATGCGCGCTTTCCATTGCATCGGCGTCACGCGTTGCAGTTGCAGCCAGTCGCCGCCTGCGCTCAGCAGCGCGCGCCGCTCGACGTTATCGCGTTCGAGCGTCAGCAACGCATCGTCGACGGGTAACGGGAAAGTGATCAGCGCCTCGGCCGTATCGCCGATCTTGTACTTGTCACGATCGAACACGATCTCGACGCTGCCCGGAATCGCCTTGAGCCCGTCGCCCGCGACCCAATGGCTGACGGCGGCGAGCAGATTGCCGCTATCGTCCTTCACCGACAGCATGTACGAACCGGGCTGATCGAATTGGACCGCGAACGACAGCTTGCCGCCCGCGCTCTTGGACTCACTCTTCGCTTCGCTCTTCAACGTGCCTTCGGCATGCGTTTGCGATTCGAGACGCGTCCACTCCCATTTTGCCGGCGCGTGCGCTGCGGGGTCGAGCGCGGCCAGCGCTTGCAGATCGAAGCTCACCGCTTCCTTCGGCTGCGAGAACGACTTCGCGGTTGTCAGGCGATACGGCGTCGCGCCGCGAGCAATCAGCACTTCGCGCGTCACGCGCACCTTGTACGCGGCGCCGTCCTGCGCGAACAGCGTCAGCGCATAACGGCTCGGCTCGGTCGCGGCCGGCAGCGTGAGGCTTGCGTTGCCGTCGCTGTCGGTCTTCAGTTCCTGCTGCTCCAGCTTGACGGGAAAGAGCCCCGCATAGCGTAATTCACCGTCGACGATCGTCACTTTCTGCGCCCGCAGCGTGACCGAAATCTTGCTGTCGCGCACTGGCTTGCCGTCGGGATAGCGCAACTGGATCTTGCCCTTCAGCGGCTCGCCGGTTGCGTAGTCGGCTTTATCCATCGACAGGTTGACGTCGAAATGCGGCTTCACGTATTCGGCGACGCGAAACGCGCTGCCATACACGTCGCCGTTGTAGTCGAAGCGCAGCGTGTAGCCGCCGGCGGTCGCGTCGGCGGGCAGCGTGAACGACGTGTCCGCGCCTGTATCGGAAGCGAAATGCGCCTTCGTGGTCGCGACCGGCGAGCCGTTCGGATCGAGCACGTCGAGCTTGATGTCGGCCTCCGCGGGCGCCGACGATTGCGTCGCGTTCTGGAACGTGCGGCCGATGAATTTCACATGCACGGGGTCGCCCGGACGATACATCGGCCGGTCCGTGACTGCGTAGATTTTCGTGTTGTAGATCTCGCTGTCGTAATAGAAGTTCTCGGACACGAACACGCCGCCCTGCGGATCGACGCCGAGCACATAGCTGCGCTCGGGGCTGACGTGTTGCAGCAGAAGCGCACCGTCGCCGCCCGTCGTGCCGCTTTGCAAAACGCCCACGCCGTCGGTCCAGTTCACGTCCGTATTCGCGACCGGCTTGCCGTTGTCGCGCCGCGTGGTCCACACGAGCATTCCGCTCGATGCCGCCTTCACGACCGCGACTGTATCCGACACGAACAGCAGCGTATGCGCGCGATAGTTGCCGATCACGGCTTCGACGATATAAAGCCCCGGCGGCAGCTTGCCGACCGGAATCATCACGTTGCCCGCGCTTGCCTCGATGAAGTTACTGCTGCTGCCCGCGAGGTTCACGCCTTTGGGCGGCTCGATCACTTTCGCGTCCCAGATCGGATAGCGAAAGCGCGCGACCATGTCATAGCCCTTCAGCGGCGCGAATTGCGAGTTCTGTTCAAATTGCGTCTGCTTGCCGGTTTGCTCGCCGAGCTTGAATTGCGGCGCGGCTTCGGTTGCCTTGCTGCGGGTCGCGAACGAAAGCACACGCTGCCATGCGCGGCGCGCCTCGGTGAACCAGCGGTCCCACAAATAAGCGAGCGTGTTCGCGAGCCCTTCGCCCTGATAATTCGGCGCGACATTCAGCCGATGCAAATTCTTCTGCGCCTTCAGAAAGTCGAGCGGTTTGCCCACGCGATACACGACGATGTCCGCGCCGCCGTAGGGCTGCAATGCGTCCTTGAAATCGCGGCCGGGCGCTTCGAGCCGAACCTGCGCCGTCTGATTGCTGCCGAAGCTCGCATCCGAGAGCAGGAAGAACGGTTGACCGTCCACCTTCTGCGAGCTGTAGTTGCTCGTCGGCGTGGCGTTCAAGGTGGGATTCGCGGCGATGCTGGACTCGGCGGCGGCAGCGCTCGACGATGCGTCGTCGCCGGCGAATGCGGCGCTGCTTGTCGCCGCGAGCGCGATGGCCGCAAGCAGCGTCGCCAGGATAAGTGCCGAGCGACGGCGCGTGCTGCGCAACCAGTGGCTCATCGCGACAACGGAATTCATTCGGGTCATGGTGTCAAAAAGTCCAAACGAAACACGCCGACGAAGTTCGGATTGCCGTCGAGCGGCTGCCAGCGGGAATCTTTCCATTGCATCAGGTCGGAAACGGCGACCGCGCGCAGACCGGTATCGGTCGGCGTGACGGTGCCTGTGTGATAAGCGATGTAGCGCTCGAGCCAGATCATCAGATGCTGGTCGTCGCCCTGATCGAAGAACAGCAGGTCGCCCGGCAGCGCCTGGTTGACGTCCTTCGAAACGAAACGGCTATTGCGTTGAATCAGCGCGATGGCCGACGCATATGCGCCCGTCGAGCCGTCGATCTGCGTCCAGCGATTCGCGATCGTGCGCTGCGATGCGGACAGTTGCAGTTCGGGCGGCAGACTGCTTGTGTCCGCAAGACCGGTCATGCCGTTCGCGCGCAGCCATTTGCTGTCGTGCATGCGCAGCGTTTCGCCGACGGCAAAGCGCACGAGGCCCGCGCAGTCGCGTTGCGTCCAGCGCGGCGTCGGGCCGCGGCGCATTTGCTGATCGACGATGCGCGTGAACCACGCGCGAAACGCAGCGGATTGTTGAGTGGTGAGTGCGTCGGGAGCGGGCGCTGTCGTGGTGATGCCGAGCGCGTGTGCATAGGGCACGACGGCGGTTAGTGCGAAAAACGTGGCGATGCGCGAGAGGCATGCGCGGCGAGAAGCCGTGGTGACGCTTGCGGTGTCCGCATCCCAGGCCGCGAGCGCGACTCCTCGCGCCGCTTGCGCCTCGCGAGGCGCACGCATAGCGCCTGCTACACGAAGGCGGCGCACTTAATCGCCCTCGGTGCCGGGCTGGTCCGCGGGCGCCTGAGTCGCGGCGTTGTTCGACGCGGTGTCGCCGCTGGCATCGTTGTTTGCATCGATCTTCGCACGATCGAACCACCACTCGACCGGCACCCAGCCCGTCGAGCCAGGCAAGCTCTGCGGCAGCGACAACGACAGCGCCGGATAGTGCGCGAGCGCGCGCAGCTTCGGCGTCAAATGCGTACGCGACGCGTTGCGGAATACGGCCTCCTGATCGGCCGGCAGCGCGGCGCCTGCTTCGCGTTCGATCAGCGCGGCCGCGGATGCAGGCGTCAGCGTGAGGATGGTGCGCGGCAAACGCTCCGGCGCGAGCGTATCGGCGAGCGCGGGGTAACGCTTGTCGAGCACCGCGAGCGTGTCGTCGACGAGACGCGCATCGGGGGAAAAAATCACATAGCCGTGCGCGAGTGCGAGCGTCACCGGGAAATAGCGTTCCGCCGATAACTGCGAGGCGAACGACGCCTTGCTGCTCAACGCCGTGCCCGAGCGAGCGCTGACCGGCCGCTGCCACACGGTGACATCCGCGCCCTGCTCGCGCGTGCTGACAGGCAAGCGGCGATAGCCCGCGTTGTTGCCGTCCACCTTCGCCGCCTTCGCTTCATAGGCGCCGATCACGTCGCCGAACGTCTTGCCGAGCGCGCTTTTGAGCGCCGCGATCGACGCGGCATCCTGCGCCTTCACGCGCGCGATGAACACCGGCGCGACCAGCGTCGACTTCGCGTACCAGCAGACAGCCGCCGGTCCTGTCAGACGATCGCCGATTGCCGCGGCCGCATCGCCGCCATCGGCGACCTTGCCCAATAGCGCCGATGCCTCTTTCCAGTCCGCCGGCAAGCTTGCGCACGCCGCGGCGTTGGCCGGCAACGCACGCCACAAGTCAGCGCTGTTCCACTGCTGCGGCAGCTTGCCAGGATCGATCAACGCCGAGGTGCGCCAGCTCGCCGCGGCGTTGCCGTTCGGCGAAAAATCGAAGCGCAATGCGTCGATGCCGGAAAAGAACGCCTGATAGCCGAACGACAGATAATTCGCCGACACGATCAGACGATGACCCTTCGGCGCATCGCCGGCCGCATCCAGCCGATAGGCGCGCGCGGCATCGTCGCGACCGGACGAGAGCATGTCGGACACAGCATCGGCGCGTTCGCTCAGCACACTGCCCTTTTCGTCGAGCAGCACGCCCGGCGCGGACAGCACGACCAGACGGTCGTCTTTCGTCGCGAACAAAAGCGTGCGGCCGACTGCAAGTTTCAATGCATAGACCGGCACGTCGCCCGAGAGCTTCGCGACCTGGCTCAGTTGCGAGTCGCTTGCAGCGACGTTGCCCACGCCTTGCAGCAATTTCGCAAGACCGTTGCGGCGGATGGACATGATCCAGTAGCCGAGCCGGCCGTCCGGCGAACGCCACAGCAGCACATGCGCCGGTTCATCGAAAACACGGCGAATCAGTTCGTCGCGCCAGTCCAGTTGATGTTCGAATGCAAGGCGCCGCAAAGCACCTTCGGCGGAAAGGCGCGTATTGGCCGATTCGTAATAGTCGACGAAGTCTTGCGTGAGCACGTCGTGAAGTAATGGCACACGCAACATATCGCGCGGCAAACGCGAGAGTGCTTCGCTGTCGATCACCGCGTCGGGATGGTGAATATCGAGAACGACTTCCCCGGTATTGGCCGCCTTGCGATGTGCGAATGGACGCCACACCGCCTGAATGACGACGGCAGCCACGATCAGAAGCACGGCCACGAGGATTGCAATCTTTTTACGCGACATCTTCATCTGATTTTTTCTGTTCGATGCGACGATATTAACGTCGATGCCGGTCGCATTAAGCCGCCGTAACCGATCGCTGAAGGCAGCGATGATAACCGATATTTTTAACCGCACAACAGCCGAAACTGCATTTAACAAAATCGAGCTGACCTCGATTAATGCAGCAGGAGATTATAAAACCGTGCGTCGCCGTGCCAGTCGGCTAATGCGGTAGTCGCCCCACAACTCGTGCAGCAATATCGTTTTCATTAGAGGCAAAAAACCTACACGAGCCGGGTCTTTGGATTACGCGCAATTTTAAATGCCGCGCAGCGTATGCAGAACGGAATCACTTCCGTTCTGAAGTTTGCCAATTGCCGCCGTCGCCCGCATCGTCAAAAATCCTTCATGATCTTTTGCCCATAATTCGACGGTTTTACCATCCGTCGACGGCGTGCCGCACACCTTCAAAGGCTGACCGGCAAAAGTCGGGCGAAGCGCCTTGTAGGCAAAACTCTGCAGCGTGGCTTCCGGTTGTTCGCGGCGCACGAGGTCGGCCAGCAGCGTCGCGATCAACGGACCGTGCACAACCAGCCCAGGATAGCCCTCCACCTGCGTCGCATAAGGCTGGTCGTAGTGAATGCGATGGCTGTTGAAGGTCAACGCCGAATAGCGGAACAACATGACGGCGTCGGCGTCGATGGTGCGGCTCCACGTTTCGCCTTCCGGCGCGAGTTGAGGCCGCTGCGGCCGCGCGTCTGCCGGCGGCGCATCGCGGTAGACAATGTCGTGCTCTTCTTCGAGCTTCAATTGACCGTCGACCTCGATCGTGTTCTGCACGGTCACGAAAACGAGGCGGCCGGAGCGCCCCGTCTTTTCTTCGATGTTCGCAATCGTCGACGTACGCGTGGCGTGCTCGCCTACTTTCAGCGGCGCATGGAAGGTCAAGCGGCCGCCCGCCCACATGCGGCGCGGCAGCGGCACCGGCGGCAGAAAGTCGCCGCGCCTCGCATGGCCGTCGGGCCCAGCTTCGGAGAGCGGCGAGATCGGCAAAAAATAGAGCCAATGCCAAAGCGGCGGAATGGTATCGCCGGTTTCCTCGCGATTCAGCGTCGCGGCCAGGGCCGCCAGCGGAAACGCGGTGATGTGGTCTTTGGCGACTTGCTCTGCGCCGAGCCAATCGTCGAGTTTTTCTATTACATCGGACATGGCATGCCTCCGGTGAGCATTCAGACTCGCAGCACGTACTATGGACGACGCGATACGGTTCCGCAAAGCTCGGCGTTCTATCGCATCGATGAGAATTGCAGAGCAAGAGTCGGAGTGCGCGGCGCCGGACACGCGCTTACACTGAATCATCGTTCGTATATCGCAGAGGGAGACAGTCATGAATACGGTGGCGAAGCCGTCGCGCCATAACCCGGCTCACGCAAGTTCGCTTGCACCGCGCATCGAGGCGACCGACTGGTTCAACGTCGAAGAAGAACTGAACGGCTATGGATGCGCGATGTTGCCCAAGCTGCTGACCGGCGACGAATGCGACGCGCTCACCGCGTTATATCCGCACGAGGAGTTGTATCGCAGTCGGGTTGTGATGGCGCGGCACGGTTTCGGGCGGGGCGAATACAAGTACTTTGCGTATCCGTTGCCGCCGTTGATCGCGGAGTTGCGCCACGGGCTTTATCCGCATCTCGTGCCGGTGGCGAATCGCTGGAATGAAGTGATGCGAATCGATGTGCGCTATCCGGCGGCGCACGCGGAGTTTATCGAGCGCTGTCATGCCGCGGGTCAGACGCGGCCTACACCGCTGATCCTTCAATACGCCACCGACGACTACAACTGCCTGCATCAGGACCTTTACGGCGAGCATGTTTTCCCGCTGCAGGTTGCGATTCTGCTGTCGGAGCCCGGCGACGACTTTACCGGCGGCGAATTCGTAATGACCGAGCAGCGTCCGCGGATGCAATCGCGGACGGAAGTCGTGCCGCTGCGCAAGGGAGACGCCGTGGTGTTCGCAGTTCATCATCGGCCTGTGCAGGGCACGCGCGGGGCGTATCGGGTGAATCTGCGGCATGGGGTTAGCCGGTTACGGTCGGGGCGGAGGTGTACGGTGGGGGTTATTTTTCATGATGGGAGTTGAGGGGGTTGTGCGGGTTACCTGCTGCCAATCGACGTAGTGCCGGGACAGGCAACGCCCACCACGCGAGACAGCAATGGCCTGCATGTTCTCAATGGTCAACGGCTTCGTTCGGCTTCCGCGGTTTTGGCGGGCGCGAGTGGCAGCCCTGTCGCCGGGTCGAGATTCTTTTCACGCGCCAGTTTTGCAACGAGCGATTCGGCAGGCTTCTGCGGCGGCTTGGCCGCGTCCTGTTCCTTCTGCCACTGGAACGTGCCGTCCCATGCGGGCAGTTGCGCCGGCGGCAGCGGCACGATCTGGTCGACATCGGGGACTTTCGGATTCAGACCTTCATTGTCGTCGAGGAATTTACCGATCGCCTTGTAGCGGCGCGAGCGTTCGGGATCATTCTCAACATCGAGGTAATACAGCACTCGATTTTGCGGAGTTACCTCAAAGCCATTTTCAAGAGCCCACGCCGCCTGCCGGTTTCCCGCCATGACGCCCTGCTGGAAAGCCTTGAGGGCTTCGGCATAAAACTTTTCTGTCGAACGACCGATAGCCATCGAAGTCGCGGCCTTGCCATGTCCCTGGTCGGCTGCACACAGGTACATTTGCAGCGCAACCTCGGGGGCGGCATCGATAGGGTCCAGTTTCTCGGCGAGGTAATACTGCGCATCCGGGCTGCCGAGGTCCGCCGCCTTGCGGAAATAGCGCAGGGCCGTGACGCTATCCTGCATCAGGCCGTAGCCGAGTTCGAGGTAATGCGCGATGTCGTAATAGCCGCCAGGCACGCCCTGTTTCACCAGTTGCACCGCCAGATCAACCGTCTCTTTCTGTGCGTTCGGTGAATCCGCCAGTCCCGTCGACACCAGCGCCTGAAGGTTGGTGTTGGCCTTGTAGTGATCGTGGGCCGCGGCGATCCGGTAATACCGCGCGATATCGCTGAAGTCCTTCGGGCCGTCCTGCTTTTGCAGCCAGCGGGCGTATTTGAATAACCGGTCCGCATCGGGATCGAGTGGCGGCAGGTGGTCGGCCTCATGCACGCAGGTAAAGGCGAGATTCGCGCGCACGGCGCTCAGGTCAGGCAGTGAAGTCAACGGGTTGTCCTTTGTGCAGGCGCAGGCAAGCGCCGCCAGCACGGCGACAACAACGCCTCGCCTCATGAAATTGCCCCGGAATTATCAACGGCTTCATACATGGTTCAGGCTGTCTCGTCGGTGTAAGCCACAAGACGCCAGCGCGCATTGGTCCGGTAAATGCGCATGCCGAGCAGCGCGTCGAGTCCCGGAATGGGCCGGGGATTCTTCATCGCGAGTTGCGGCATCGTTTCGCCTTTTCTGAAACGGCATGTCGCTTCGAGATTCCGGTCTGCCCAGCGCCCGTCGCTCCAGATGCCGTCCTGCGGACATACCGCGCCCGTGGACACCACCGTGCCGAGCGGCACGCGTTCGGCCTCTGCGGTTTTGGCGGGCGCGAGTGGCAGCCCTGTCGCCGGGTCGAGATTCTTCTCACGCGCCAGTTTTGCAACGAGCGATTCGGCAGGCTTCTGCGGCGGCTTGGCCGCGTCCTGTTCCTTCTGCCACTGGAACGTGCCGTCCCATGTGGGCAGTTGCGCCGGCGGCAGCGGCACGATCTGGTCGACATCGGGGACTTTCGGATTCAAACCTTCGTTGTCGTCGAGGAATTTGCGGATCGCTCTGTAGCGGCGCGAGCGTTCGGGATCATTCTGAAGAGCAAGGTAGTTCAGGCGATCGTCCGATGGTGGGCCCTTGAAACCGTCTTCCATAAACGACGCGGCCATGCTGTCTCCCGCCATGACGCCCTGCTGGAAAGCCTTGACTGCTTCGCCGTAGAATTTTTCTGCCGCACGACCATCGGCGAGGGAGGTCGCGGCCTTGCCATGTCCCTGGTCGGCTGCACACCGGTACATTTGCAGCGCAACCTCCGGTGCGGCGTCGACTGGGAACAGTTTCTCCGCGAGGTAATACTGCGCATCTGCACTACCGAGATCCGCCGCCTTGCGGAAATAGCGCAAGGCCGTCACGCTATCCTGCTTCAGCCCGTAGCCGAGTTCGAGGTAATGCGCGATGTCGTAATAGCCGCCCGGCACGCCCTGTTTCACCAGTTGCACCGCCAGATCGACCGCCTCTGTCTGTGCGTTAGGTGAATCGGCCAATCCCGTCGACACCAGCGCCTGAAGGTTGGTGTTGGCCTTGTAGTGATCGTGGGCTGCCGCGATCCGGTAATACCGCGCGATATCGCTGACGTCCTTCGGGCCGTCCTGCTTTTGCAGCCAGCGGGCGTATTTGAACAACTGGTCCGCATCGGAATCGAGCGGCGGCAGGTGGTCGGCCTCATGCACACAGGTAAAGGCGAGATTTGCGCGCACCGCGCTCAGGTCAGGCAGTGAAGTCAATGGGTTCTCCTTTGTGCAGGCGCAGGCAAGGCTCGCCAGCAGGACGACAAGAATGCCTCGTCTCATGGTTCAGTCTGCATAAGTGCGCTCGGCGGAGGTACGCAGGAAGCCCACAAGGGACGCCATTGGGGCCTGCTTCAAGCCTTGGTACTTGGTGTTCCGGGAAATGATCTTGCTCCACTGCGTGTACGCCTCCGGAATGTCGTCCTGCGCGCCCAGATCGTTCGTATGAAGCGCCCACAACTGCTTACGCAGAGCGCGCGTCGCTCCGCCGTGCTCATGGCAGATATTCAGTTCGCTGTCGACTTCCATGCTGCGTCGGTTGACGTTGGCCGAGCCGTGCGTCGTAAACACGTCGTCGACAATCATCAGCTTCTGGTGGATGTAGACGTAATCCCACGCCTGACCTGCCGGCGTATCCGGGGCGACCAGGGTACAGACCAGCACTTTCATGCCGGGCATATCCTGCGGCGGCACGAGATCCCCGTCCTTCGTCAAGCCGTCCGCGCTGACGCTCGCCGTCCGGCGTTGCTCCTGCCTCGTCTGCTCGAGTTTCTGCTGTAACTCGCTCTGCCGGGCCTGTCCGTCCTGAAGGTAGTTGGCCAGCCCTTGCATATGCGAGAAATCCGCGCCCTGCATCATCGCGCGCTTGCTGGCGGCCTGTTCGTCGGCGAGCTGCTTCTCCAACGCCTGTTCCTGCTGCGCAAGCTGGTCGTTCCTCTCCAGTTTCTCGATACCGGGCATCCGGTCGCCATATCCGAGCGCATCGAGCATCTGGTAGGTGCTGACCGTCCCGAGGCCGATGCCGTCATCGTTCGAGTTCGTGATCACGAACAGATAGACGACGCCGTGCTTCGCGGGATTGCGTCCGCCCGCTATCTGCGCGTTGACGTTCTTCCGCAGCTTGTCCGCCACGGGCATGTAGCGGAAATACTGGTTTTCGATATACACAAACTTCGTCGTGTTGTTCACCGCCTGGAGGTACAGCGCTGAGATGTCCTTGGTGGCGTCCTTGCTGCCCTTGCCGTTCTTGCCGAACTGTGACTGCGTGCGCACAATCTGCGCCATGACCGGCGTACCGTTTTTCGGGTCGCGGCGCAGCGTCAGTCTGCCAGCCAGTGCCGCCCGAGCGTGAGTCAGGTTCTGGCCGGTTGCGTCGTCCCAAGCCTGGCAGAAGTTACGGTTCAGGCAGTCGAGGATCGGCCCCGTTACCTTGGCGGACATGTCTTGTCTGGGATGAAGGCCGTTGCGCCCCATCCGCGGCGCCTGCCTCAGGTAGGTGTGGTCGTCCCTGTCCCAGTATTCGTCAAGCGTGTTGTGCCCCATCACGAACCCGATTGCCTGTTCCGGAACCTCGTAATCGACAAGCACCATCTTCTGGTGATGCGAGGGCTCAGCCGTCATCGCCGCAGTGTTGACATCTCTAAGCTTGGGATCGCCGTGCGGGCCGCTCATCCACGTCCGCCATGCGATTTCAGCGCGTTCCCTCAGATCGAAATCGCGCGTGGCGAATTCGATGTTCTTCAATGGCTTCAACGCGCCCGGCAATGCGCCGAGTACCGCCGCGGTGGTAGACTTTGCCTTCGACAACGGATTAACTCTCGTCTCGGCTGAAGTCCGCGTCACATTATTCAGGTTAGCTCGTCGGTACCAGAGCTGATCGAACTCCTGCTGGGCACGGGTACGGCCGTCGCTTGCGGCACCCGCCAAGCCGAATATTCCGTGGTTACCAGGCATCATGTCTTCCGAGAAGGAAGCCACGTGCAGCGAATCGCTCCAGACCAGCAGCCGGATCTTGATGCCGGGTTTTTCGAGCCCCTTGAATTCGAGCAGTTCACCAATTGACGGCGAACCGTGCGCATCGCCGCCGCGTCTGAAATACATCGACGGCTGGAAACCCCAGCACAAAATATCGATGCTGTGCTCCGCCTGCCGTATCGCGTCGAACACAGCCCCAAATGCCGCCTCGCCGTTCACGAGCGGAAGGTACGTTGCGGGCGCAGGGTTGTATTCGGTGTTCTGAACAAACCACGGGGACGGGACCGTTGCACTGCGGGTGCTGGACAGCGCGACCGGAACGGTACGGGATTGTTGTTTTGTCATTCAGACGTCCGTATCAGGGTTGAGCAGCTTGTTGTAACTCGTGCGGTGTTCCGCGCGATCGACCGCCCCAGCAGCCGTTCCGGGCCGGCCTTGGTGAAACGGAATGCCCTGATTGGCGAGTGCACCGTTGTCAGCGTTGCCCCGGTATTCTTCCGCAGCGGGAATCGTGTAGCTGACGCCGTTCGCGAGCTTCAGCGAGTATTCCTGCGTCGTGGGATGGTGATCGATCTGAAGCAGCCCGGTTTCATCGAATACACCCTGCTTAACCAGCGCGCCGCCAGCGAAAAGCTTGTAGGGCATGCCGGCCGACATAGCTGCTCTCGTCGCCGGCGATCCCGCTGTATTTACCGTGAACGGCACGGTCGGCAGACCGGCCAGCGAAGGATGGTTCAAGTCGAGCGGCATGTTCAGCGACGCTTTCCCCTTCTTCTGAACGGTAATGGTCTTGATGAACAGATCGAGCGGCCCGCCCAGGGTGATGCTGCCGTCCTTCAACTGGATGAACGCGCCGCCTGACTCGAGCGTGAGCTCCTTCTTCGCGACGATCCGCACTGTGCCGTTGACGCTTGCCATCGTCAGGTCTTGTGCGGCTAGCAACGACATGGCATCGCTCTGTGCCTGCACTTCAACCGGGCCTTTGGCCGCAAAAATCTTCACGCCGAGCTTCTGCGCGAACAGTGAGATCTTCTCGCCCGCTGCAACCGTGAAGCGTTTCGCCACGCTCCAGTCGGCGTTCTTGCCGGCAACGGTTGAGATACTTTCCTGCGCCGAAAACTGCACGCCGCCGCCCGCGACAATGCCAGCCGATGCAGGTGTGCTCATCAGCAGTCCCGGCTTTTTCAGGCCGTCGAAATCCTCCTTCATCTGCTGCTGTGCGCCCGTGTCGGCAGGCTCGGCCTTCGCGCTGCTGGCGGACGCAGCGAGGGCCTTCGCCATCGCCAGCGCGCTTTCCAGCTGCGCAATGGTTTCCTGCATGTCGAGCTGCTTGCGGCTCGCGCCGGGGCGGTCATAAGTCGTGACCATGATGCCCTTGCCCGCGCGCAGCGCCCCCCAACCCGATGACCTTAGCTCATAGCCTTCGCCCCGATATTCGAGCTTGCTGTTGACGAGGTAACCAAGATTGAGTTGCGACTTGCCCGAATGCTCGGTGCTCAGCTTGATGCCTTCCTGGCCCGCCCAGTCTTCCATGCGCAGCTTGTTGTTCGCCTGCGTGCGGATCATGTTGCGTGAGAGCCAGCGACGGTCATTCGTCACCAGGTCGCGCGCCTGGCTGTGATGGTGGAACGCGGTGATTTCGGGCTTGTCAGGATCGCCGTCCCGGAAGGCAATCACGGCCTCGTCGTTGTCCAGCGCGACGAAGTGCATGCCGGTTTGCAGCTTGCCCGCGAACGGCTTTGCAAGCCGCAGCGGTACGCTCTCAGCACCCTTGGGCCAGTTGCCGAAGTCGGCATCCAGACGGACGATGTAATAGCCCGCGGCATTCAGATAGCCGTAGGTGTATTTGTCCGGGCTGCAGATACGGGCGCTGAGCGTGCCAGAAATGCGGGCCCATTTGTCGGGTTCAAGCTGGAGCCGGAAACGCCGGTCGGCGGGGATCGCCTTGTAGCTGCTCGAATACGACGCATCGCGCGCGCCGCTGTGCGTGACCTCAATGATCACCTGGCCTTTCGGCGCGTCGGGCAGGACAATATCCGTCTCCAGCGCGCTTGCGCACTGCAACGCGAGTACGTTGCTTTCGCCCTCGTAAATGACCTGTCGAGCGATGGCCGCTTCGTGGCGCAACTGCGCTTCCCACTTGGCGCCCGCCTGGTCGAGATGATGCGTGCCGTAGATGTGGGGCTGTCCGTAGGTCGTGGAATCGCCAGGCGCCACGTTAGCGGAATCCCGGTATCGCTCCCATGCTGACTCAGGGTTATAGTCCGCAACCATGAACGACTGCGGCACTGTCTCTGTGTGAGTCTTCAGTGTCGTCACCGCCTCCACGCCGCCCGCTTCGAGACCGGCCGCTTCGCGGTACGACACGATCCGCCGTGGATCGTCGTAGAGGTAATGATCGATGTCATCTGCAAAGACGATCTGGTCACCGTATTCCGTTTCCACGATAAAACAGTAGATCCCAGCCTTCTCCATCAGCATGTGGACATAATCGAAATCCGTCATCTGGTGCTGGAAGCGCCACAGATGAGCCGGATACTGACGGCGCAGACGGAACGATGTCTGGTGATCCCGGATGCCATGACGGCGCAACACCGCCATGAGTATCTGCGGTGTGGCGACGCGCTGGTAGACCTGCGTGTCCGTAACCGCTTGGAGCCGTCCGAAGTGCGACTTCAGAACGAATTCGTAGCGGACATAGTCCTTCGTGGTCTGCACCGTCGAGAAGCGTTCGATGTACCCGGAAAACTTCCGCAAGGCGCCATCGTCGGCCACCACGGAGAAGCAGGCGTCAAGGTTCAGATAGTCAGCCCGTGCAAGCTGCTGCGGGTGGGTCAACTCGATGCGCACCTCGGTGGGCGCGCCCATCTTCTCGGTTGCCGTGAACGACACGACCGACAGCGCCGCCGCGCTGTCCGTGCCAGGTACGTCGAGAAAATATGCCTGGCGCCCGGTTATGGCACGCAGCGCGTCTTGCAGGTCTGCCATGACCCGGCCTCCTTGCTGATTGTGGGAGACGCGGCCGGGTACATGAGGACTGCAAACGTCAGGCTGGCCGCGATCTGGAGCCATTTCAGCTCTTCACGCGTTTTTACCTGGCGGGGTGATTCACTTCAATCAGATGTGTCTGAAAGTCCGTAGTCTGTTGTCAAACGGAAAAGGGCGACCGAAGTCGCCCTGTCGCCAAAGAACTGTCATGGACCGAATAGCGTCGCCCAACAACCTCAAACCACCCTCGCCCCCACCCGCCGATTATCTGCACGCATGAATGAACTGTGCTCAACAACCGCCCCAAACAGCAACCCGATCGTCGCCCACATAATCGCCTGCATGCCAAGCGCGGCCACGCGGAATTTCCACAGCAGCGCTGCCGGAAAACCCGCAGGAACTTCATCGATAACCGGCATCGACACCTGCACAACGGCAATGATCGCGACGAAGACAAGTCCCGCCACAATCGATCCGTTCCATGCACCGAGCTTGATGGCCGCGCGGCGTCGGACCTTCAGCGAAAAGACCAGCGCTGTCAGCGAGATCGCGATCATCAGAAAGAAGAGTCCCGTGCGCGGTCCGATCGTCGCGGGGTCGCCGACCGCGGGCGGATTCGCCGGATACTTGATGTTCGGAACGATCACCAGCGCGACGAATGCGCCAAGCGCGAGCCACGCCGACAACGCGCGCGCACTCATCGGGCCGACTCGCCCGTAAGCGTAGGCAAACACGAGCGAGAACAATCCGCCGAACGCCGCGCCGTACACGACCACGCCGGTCAGCAATCCCAAACCGGCTTGCGTATCGCGACTGACGAGTTCCTCCTCATGTGCATGCTGGTGCTCATCGGCATCGGCAGCAGCAGTAGCCGCACCCGCATGTTCATGCTCATGCCCATGCGCTGAGCCACCCGCCTCGCCAGCCTTCTCTTCGAACGCAATCGCCTGATTGACCTGCGGCTCGCCCACCACTCGGGCGAACGCGAACGTGACGAGTCCTGCGGCGATGCCTGCAAGCATGCCGCGCAACAACAACTTACCGACCATGCTCTGCTCCGTTAGTGGCAGGGAAAGCCGAGCAGATGGCGGCCGTCGTGCACGAACTCATGCACGTACATGCCAGGCACGAGAGACGTGGCGCCCTGTTCCGCGCCGACGAAGTACAGCGCGAGCAGCAACAGCAATCCGCCGAACACGGCCCAGGGCAACAATTCGCGCAGCGGAATCGGCGCGGGCTGAACGGCGGGCTCGCGAGCGGGATCGAAAACAGCTTCAGTCATGAAGGACATCTCCTGGGG
This sequence comes from Paraburkholderia sp. RCC_158, assembly GCF_041355255.1. NCBI lineage: Bacteria > Pseudomonadati > Pseudomonadota > Betaproteobacteria > Burkholderiales > Burkholderiaceae > Paraburkholderia > Paraburkholderia sp. RCC_158. Next base: position 24,856 of record NZ_JBFUPM010000027.1, read on the forward strand.
TAACGCGCCCCGTAGTCGATTGCAGAGGAATGGTGCGAAGCTCAGGTCTGGCTTTCGGCTTGCGATGCCGATTACAGTGGCGCGACCGCGCCGGGCTCTCACCGGCTTCCGCGCTTCGCAGTCCGGCTATTCTACGCGGTAAACTTCGGCGCCAGCTAGCGCGGACTGACGCGCGCGCATATTGAATGGAACGCGAAAAATGAACCTTCGGCTGCTGCTGATCAGCCATGCGCCAACCGCGGCCATGCGCGCGGGCCGCTTTCCCGCCGACGATCCACTCGACGCTCGCGGCCTCGCTGACGCGCAAGCCGCGCAAGCGCGCTTGTCGCATCTATCGCATCTGGCCGCGTTCAACGAAGCGCCCGCTTTTGTCAGCCCGGCCGCTTGCGCCCGCGATACGGCCTCGGCCCTGGGTCTCAACGCGAAGGTGGACGCAGCGCTCGCCGATATCGACTATGGCAACTGGACAGGCCGGCGCCTTGCCGACCTCGCGGCGCAAGCGCCAATCGACCTAACCGCATGGATGCGCGATCCCGACGCCGCCCCGCACGGCGGCGAGTCATTCAGTCAGGCAGTGAAGCGCATCGGCGAATGGCTCGACACGCTCGACGTTGCGCTCCACGATGCACAAGGCAAAGCGTCAGGCAACGCGCGCGACGTCATCGCCGTCACCCACGCAGCGATCATCCGCGCCGCTGTCATACATGCGTTGAGCGCCTCGCCGGCCATCTTCCCTCGCATCGAAATCGCACCGCTAACAGTGGTCGAACTGCATCGCTCGGAACAACGCGGCTGGACATGGTGGCCCGCATCGTCGTGAGTCTCCCAGAACACACATCGTCATTTACCCGATACCGATAAACGCAGCTTTCCCGATCCCGCAGACGTCAACGTGATCTGCGTGCGCCTCGCCGGCGCACCAAGATAAAAATGCTGACGTCCCGGCGAATTCTGATCGTGCGTCGCGTCCGGCAGGCATGAAGCAATGTCGGCGGCGACCGCTTGCAATGCGTCCGCGCTCGACCCCGCATCGCGATGCGGCGTCCACATGCACTGATAGCTTCCCCGCGCCGCCGAGCATTGCGCGTCGTCGCCATACGGTTGCGCGACGCCCTTGCCGTCGTCCGGCGAAAGCGCAGTGAATCCGTCCGGCGCCGCGGCCACGATCCGCTTCAACGACGAACACGGGCTCGGCGAATCATCGGCACTCGCGCGATACGGCGTGAGGCTTGCGAGTAACGCGACAGCGAGCGTGCTGATGAACAGCGTGCTGGTTTTCATAGCGGCGCGCGTCCTTGAAAGTGGCTGATGGATTGCGCCAAAGCAGCAGGCTTCGTGCCCTCGCGGCGAAGCAAAGCGAATGCACCCTGCAAATAGGCATGCAACTTGCATCCTGGCGATACCGGCTGACCGAGCCCGGTTTATTCATTGACGCCACGACTACGCCATGTCAAACGACGCGAACAATCACACGCCTAAACGCCTTTGCTCGGGAATCGACGGGATCGACGACGTGCTGGGAGGCGGCCTCACGCCGCACCGCATGTACCTCGTCGAAGGCGCGCCGGGTACGGGTAAAACTACCCTGGCATTGCAATTCTTACTCAAAGGCGTTGAGCAAGGCGAGGCAGGTCTGTACATTACGCTCTCGGAAACGCGTTCCGAGTTGATCTCGGTCGCGGACAGTCACGGCTGGGATCTCGGCCGCTTCCACATTCTCGAGTTGCTTTCCGACGAAGGCCTCGACCCGCAATTCGAGCAGACCGTGCTGCATCCGGCTGAAGTGGAACTCGGCGAGACTGTGCGCAACGTAATCAAGCAAGTCGAAGAACTCAAGCCCGCGCGCATCGTGCTCGACAGTCTCTCCGAGTTGCGGCTGCTGTCGCAGAACACGCTGCGCTATCGTCGGCAGATCCTTGCGTTAAAGCGCTATTTCGCCACGCGCGCATGTACGGTGCTGCTGCTCGACGACAACACATCCGATCCGTCCGACGTTCAATTGCATAGCATCGCGCACGGCGTGATCTCGCTCGACAACGTCGTGCACGATTACGGCGGCAACCGGCGGCGCATGCGCATCGCGAAGATGCGCGGCATCAAGTTCCGCGAGGGCTATCACGACTTCTCGCTGGACACCGGCGGCATCAAGGTCTATCCGCGGCTCGTCGCGGCCGAACATCACGCGGACTTCGACACGCAGACGGTGAGCACCGGCACGACCGGTCTCGACGTGCTGCTCGGCGGCGGCCTGATACCCGGCACCAACGCGCTGATCGTCGGCCCCTCGGGCGTGGGCAAAACCACGACCGTGGTCTCGTGCCTCATCGCGGCTCTCGAGCGAGGCGAGCGCTGCGTCTACTACGTGTTCGACGAAACGCTCGTCACGCTGATCGCGCGCTGCACGACGGTCGGCCTGAACCTGCAGCCCTATGTCGAAAGCGGGCTGCTCACGTTGCGTCAAATCGATCCCGCCGAAATCTCTCCCGGAGAATTCGCGAGCGACGTTCGCATGTCCGTCGAGAAAAAAGGCGTGAAATATGTCGCGATCGACAGCCTGAATGCATATTTGCAAGCGATGCCGGGCGAACGCTACCTGCTGCTGCAAATGCACGAACTGCTCGGTTATCTCAACCAGCAAGGCGTTATCACGATGCTCGTGCTGGGGCAGCACGGCATCATCGGCGAAATTCAGACCGACATCGACATCAGCTATCTGAGCGACGTGGTCGTTCTGTTCCGTTACTTCGAGCACCACGGCGAAGTCCTGACCGCCGTGACCGCCGTGAAGAGCCGTGCGAACGCGCACGAACGCTCGATCCGCCAGTTCAGGCTGTCGAACAACGGCGTGGAGGTGGGCGAAGCGCTGCGCGACTTCGAAGGCGTGCTCTCCGGGTTGCCGTCTTATAGCGGCAGCACCGCGCTGCTCGGTGCGACCGATCACCTCATCGATACGTCGCGGCAGTAAGCTCATGGAGCAACGCGTCCTGATTCTCGCGCCGTTTGGCCGCGACGCCGATGTCATTGCCGAAGTCCTGAGCAAGGACAAGCGGACGTGCGTCGCCTTTAGCGATGCGGACGCGCTGACCGAAGCGCTCGACGCCGGCGTCGGCACCGCGCTGATTGCCGAAGAAGCGCTCGCCGACAGCCGTGCAACGCGCCTCTTCGAGTGGCTCGAACATCAGCCCGCATGGTCCGACTTGCCGTTTATCCTGCTCGCGGCGACGCGCGTCGGTCATCGGTCGGCACGCGGGCTCGAAGTGCTCGAGCGGCTGGGCAATGTCGTCGTGCTTGAACGTCCGCTGAACTCGGAGACGCTGCGGCGAGCCGTGGCGTCGGCGCTGCGGGCGCGCGCACGGCAATACGAATCGCGCCGCCATCTCGCCGAACGGATCGAAGCACAAGAAGCATTAGTCCAGCTAAACGATTCGCTCGAAAGCCGGATTGCCGAACGTACGCATGAACTCGCTTCGGCCAACAACCGGCTGATGATGGAAATCCACGAGCGCGCGAAGGTGCAGGCCGTGCTCGTGCAATCGCAGAAGATGGAAGCGCTCGGCCAACTCACGGGCGGGATCGCGCACGACTTCAACAATCTGCTGAACGTCATCATGGTCAACTCCGAGTTGATCGCGCGCGTGAGCGGCGACGAGCGCATTCGCGGCATGGCCGCGACCGTCAAGCGCGCGACCGAACGCGGCGCCAAACTCACGGGCCAGTTGCTCACGTTCTCGCGCAACAGCAACCTCGACCTGAAGGCCGTCGACGTGGTCACGCTGCTGCAAGGCATGCGCGACATCATTACCGTGTCGCTGGGATCGGGCATCAGCTACAGCAACGACTTCGAACGCAAGGAGATGTGGACGCACGCGGACGCGAACCAGCTCGAGCTTGCGGTGCTGAATCTCGCGATCAACGCGCGCGATGCGATGCCGGGCGGCGGCGAGCTCAGCGTGCGCGTGAAGGAGCGCACTGCGCCCGACCAGACACTCGCCGAGGGCCGCTATGTCGTGATCGAAGTCGCCGACACGGGCGCGGGCGTGCCGCCCGACCTCGTCACGCGCGTGTTCGATCCGTTCTTCACGACGAAGCCGATCGGCAAGGGAACCGGCCTCGGCCTGAGCCAGGTGTACGGCATCGCGCGCCAGGCCGGCGGCACCGCGCGGCTTTTCAGCCAGGAAGGCGTCGGCACCACGGTCGAACTGTGGCTGCCGCTACGCGAGCGCGTCGCGCCGCAGAATGCCAAGGCTTCCGATACCGAAGCGAACGCCGTCGGCGAAAAGCGCGTGCTCGTGATCGAAGACGACAGCGAGGTGCGGGCCATGCTCGTCGAGTCGCTCAAAATGCTCGGCTACAACGTGACGGAAGCCCCCGACGGCCGCGCCGGACTCGCCCGTCTGACGGACGACAACCCCGACCTGCTGATGGTCGACTTCGCGATGCCTGGCATGAATGGCATCGACGTAATCGCGGAAGCGCGTAAGATGCGCAGCGATCTGCCGGTGATTCTCGCAACCGGTTACGCCGACGTCGATATATCCGGTCTTTCGGTGGAGCGCTGCACGGTGTTGCGCAAACCTTTCCAGCTCGACGATCTCGCGCGGACCGTCCGGCTCGGATTGATTGGCTGATAAAAACGCCCGCTTCAGCCGGCGCGCAGAAAATTTTCCAACTACATTGCTTGGCTAACGATTGTCTGACAGTGCAGCGTAACGCGCCATGATCTACCCCTCCCTTCGCGACTGGCTCTTCTCGGTCAAGACGTTTGCCGCCGCGATGATCGCGCTGTACATCGGCCTCGCACTGCAATTGCCGCGGCCTTACTGGGCGATGGCGACGGTCTACATCGTGTCGAATCCGTTCGTCGGCGCGACACGCTCGAAGGCGATTTATCGTGCGCTCGGCACCGCGCTCGGCGCGTCGGCGGCCGTGCTCCTCGTGCCGCCCTTCGTCGAATCGCCGTATCTGTTCAGCGTGGTCCTCGCGCTGTGGGTCGGCACCCTGCTCTTTCTCGCGATCTCGGATCGCACGGCGCGCAGCTACGTGTTTCTGCTCGCGAGCTATACGCTGCCGATCATCGCGCTACCCGCGGTCACGAATCCGGCAGGCGTGTTCGATCTTGCGGTGAGCCGCACCGAAGAGATCACGCTCGGCATCGTCTGCGCGAGCATCGTGGGCAGCGTGGTGTTTCCGAGCCGGCTCGCGCCGACCATCATCGAGCGGACGGATGCATGGTTTCGCGACGCCGCTTTCTACTCGACGGAAACGCTGTCGGGCCGCATTGCAGGCGCGGCGATTTCCGGCGCGCGGCAGCGGCTCGCGGCGACCATCAACGGTCTGGAATTGCTGCTCAGCCAGCTCGCCTACGATCACACGCGCCCTGACCTTCTCACGCGCGCGCATGAACTTCGCGGACGCATGCAGTTGCTGCTGCCGCTCATGTCGGCGCTCGCCGATCCGCTGATCGCGCTTTACAACGCAGGCAGCCACAAGTGGCCGGAAGGGCTCGAGGCGCTGCTCGCCGACATCGTCAAATGGTTCAATGCGCCGCTGCCGGCCGCGAGCGCGGGCCATCACGCGGACCCGGCCGCGAATGCGCTGCGCGAACGCATTGCCGCGATGCAGCCGCCGCCCGAGGCACTCACCACCTGGGACGGCGCATTGCTGTCGAGCGCGTTGTGGCGCATGAAGCAGGTGATCGACGTCTGGGAGGACTGCCGCTCGCTGCGCATCATCATCACGCGTGAAGAAGGCTTGTGGCGGCCGCGTTTTCGCCATTGGCGGCTCGGCGGCACCGAGCGCTTTTTCGACCGCGGCATGATGCTGTTCTCGACCGGCTCAACCGCGGCCGCGGTGATTCTCGCGTGCAGTCTGTGGATCGCCTCGGGTTGGGCGGACGGCGCAAGCGCCGTGACGCTCGCGGCGGTCGCCTGCTGCTTCTTCGCCGCACTCGACGAACCCGCGCCGATGGTGTTCCGCTTCTTCGTCGCGACCGCGATCAGCGTGCTGGCCGCAGGTGTCTATCTGTTCGCCGTGTTGCCGCACGTGCATGACTTTCCGATGCTCGTGATCCTGTTCGCCGCGCCGTTCATTCTGGTCGGCACGCTGATTCCGCGCCCGCAATTCAATATGGTCACAGTGCTCGTCGCCGTGAACACGGCCACGTTCATCAGCATTCAGGACGCGTACGACGCCAACTTTCTGACCTTCCTCAACAGCAACCTCGCGGGCCTCGCGGGACTTCTTTACGCTTATCTGTGGACTCGCGTGACGCGGCCGTTCGGCGCCGAGCTCGCGGCGGCTCGCCTGCTGCGCTCGAGCTGGAGCGATGTCGCGTTGACGGCATCCACGCGGCCCATCGAAGACCCGCGCAATCACGCCGCGCGCATGCTGGATCGTCTGATGCAACTGATCCCACGGCTCGCCGCGACCGACGACCATCGTCATCCTTCCATCGAAAGTTTTCGCGATCTGCGCATCGCGTTCAATTCCCTCGATCTGCGCCGTCTCACGCGCAAGCTCGGCGGCGAGGCGCCGGCCGCGATCGAGCAGGTGCTCGACGGCGTGCGCGGCTATTACGAAAGCTGCGTGAACCGCCACGCGCGCGAGCCCGTGCCCGCGAGCCTGATGTCGTCGATCGATTCGGCCGTCGCGCGCGTCACCGCGCAAGGACTCGCGGATGCCGGCACGCCCGACGCGACCGCGCAAACCTCGGCACGTCACTTGCGCGACGCGCTGCACGCGCTGATCGGCTTGCGTCTCTCGCTCTTTCCGGCCACGCTGCAAGCCGCAACGCCACCCGCGCAGGAGGCAAGCGCCTGATGCGCCGTTCAACCCCTTGGCCCCATTCCCACGATGATCGGTGAAATAGACATCTTCGGCGTATTCGTGCCGGCCGTGCTCGTGCTGATGCTGGTCGCCTATCTGATCAATCTCGCGATTCGCGCGGTGCTCGCGCGCGTCGGCTTTTACCGCTTCGTGTGGCATCGCTCGATCTTCGATCTCGGCATCTATGTGCTGGTGCTGGGCCTTGTCGTCGTCGTTTCGCACAGACTCGTTTCGTGAAATCAACGTGAAAAAAACCTGGTTCTCCGTCGGTCAGATCGTGCTGACCCTGATCGTCGCCGTGGCCGCGGCGCTCGTGCTGTGGAAGCTGATCGGCTACTACATGTTCGCACCGTGGACTCGCGACGGACACGTGCGCGCCGACGTGATCCAGGTGGCACCGGACGTGTCGGGGCTGATTTCATCGGTAGATGTAGTGGACAACCAGCAGGTCAGGCAAGGCCAGGTGCTGTTCGTGATCGATCACGCCCGCTACGCGCTCGCGCTGCGTCAGGCGCAGGCCACCGCGCAGCAACGGCGCGCGACGCTCGACCAGGCGCGCCGCGAAGACGTGCGCAATCGCAAGCTCGGCAACCTCGTCGCCGCCGAAGTCGCGGAAGAGAGCCGCTCGCGCGTCGACCAGGCGGAAGCGGCGCTGGCGGATGCGAACGTCGCGATCGACACGGCGAAGCTGAATCTGCAACGCGCGACGATCGTGAGCCCCGTCGACGGTTATCTGAACGATCGCGCGCCGCGTGCCGGCGAATTCGTCGCGGCGGGACGCGCGGTGCTGTCGGTGGTGGACATGCACTCGTTTCGCGTCGACGGCTATTTCGAGGAGACGAAGCTCGGCGGCATCCACATCGGACAGCCGGTCGACATCAGCGTAATGGGCGAGCCGCAGGTGCTGCGCGGGCATGTGCAAAGCATCGTCGCGGGCATCGAGGACCGCGACCGCACGCAGGGCACGAATCTGCTGCCCAATGTGAATCCCGCGTTTAGTTGGGTGCGGCTCGCGCAGCGCATTCCAGTACGCGTCGCGCTCGATGAAGTTCCGCCCGATTTCCGCATGATCGCCGGGCGCACCGCTACCGTATCGGTGCGCGAGCTGGCGGAGGCGCGCGCCGCGCGTCCCGCGCAGGCTTCGGAGGCGTCGAGTGTCTCCGCAACACCGCCCGCGACTGCCGCGGCGACTTCGGGCGCCTCGCAATGAAAGCGTCTCGCTTCGTGGCGTTTTTGCGCCTGCCTTTGCGCGCGTTCGCGCTGGTTCCGCTCGCCGCGTTGCTCAACGGCTGCATGAATGTCGGCCCGAACTACTCGCTGCCGAAAGACGCACTCGTGAACGCGCCGCTCGCGAATGCGCCGATCGAAGGCGCGGACTCCGCGCTCACGTCACACGCCGACGTGCCCGCGGTGTGGTGGAAGCTGTACGACGATCCGGTGCTCAACGGTCTCGTCGACGAAGCGCTGCAATCCAATACCGACTTGCGCGTCGCCGCCGCGAATCTCGCGCGCTCGCGCGAGGCGCTCGGCGTGGCTCAGGCGCAAGGCGGCTTTTCCGGCAAGACGTCGGCAGTGTTTGAGCGCGCGCAGGAATCGGCCGAACAATACCTGCTCACCGAGAAACTGCCGGTCGTGAACGAAGGCGACGTCGGGATCAGCGTCGCGTATGAAATCGATCTGTTCGGCAAGCTGCGGCGCGGCGTGGAAGCGGCGCAGGCCGACGCCGACGCCGTGCAGGCCGCGGGCGATCTCGCGCGCATCTCAGTGGTCGCCGACGTGGTGCGCGCCTACGTCGAGCAATGCTCGGCCGCCGAGGAACTGAAGATCGCGCAGCAGTCGCTCGCGTTGCAAAGACAGCGCGTGGATGTCTCGCGGCGTCTGCGTGACGTGGGCCGCGGCAATCAGACGGAAGTCACGCGCGGGCAAACCCAGGTCGATACGTTGTCCGCCGATATTCCGCGCTACACCGCGCGTCGCAAGATCGCGCAATACCGGCTCGCGGCATTGCTCGCGCGCGCACCGTCCGACTTGCCGCCCGCGGTTCTCGCCTGCGAGAAGCTGCCGCAAATCCGTCAACCGATTCCCGTCGGCGACGGCGCCGCGCTGCTGAGGCGCCGGCCCGACGTGCGCGAAGCCGAGCGTCAACTGGCGGCATCGACGGCGCGTATCGGCGTTGCGACCGGCGCGCTGTATCCGACCGTGAGCATCGGCGCATCGGCGGGTTTGACGGGCGTTCTCGAAGATCTCGGCACGTCGCCGACAGCGCGTTGGGGCTTCGGTCCGCTGATCAGCTGGACGTTCCCCGCCAACGGCGCGCGCGGCCGCGTGCGCGAAGCGCAGGCGTCGAGCCAGGTCGCACTTGCGCGCTTCGACGGCGTCGTGCTGACCGCGTTGCGCGAAACGGAGACCAGCCTTGCCACCTATGCATCGGACTACGCTCGCACGGAAGCGCTACAGGCCGCGCTGAAATCCGCGGCGCAATCCGCGGACGAAACGCACCGGCTGTATCGCGCGGGCCGCGAGTCGTTCATCTCCGATCTGGACGCGACGCGCACGCTGACGTCGACGAAAGCGCAAGTCGCAGCGGCTGAAGGTCAGGTGGCGATCGACCAGGTGAATCTGTTTCTGGCACTCGGCGGCGGGTGGGAGCGGGATGGGCAAGCTGCGGCTGGGGTGGCGGGGGCTTCGGCTTCGACACCGGCTTCGGCTTCGGCACGGACATCGGCAGCAAAAACCCAAGCCCCGTAGCCGCATCACCCGACCTTACGTTTTATTTTTGAATAACTTTCTTTTGCCTTTCATTTGCGGTTAAATACCTGGCACTCACCACACGTTACGAGGCCAAGGTATGTCGTCATTCATGAAAAGCGCAGCAGCATTGGGCGGATGCATCGGCATCTTCACGGCGGTCGTGGCCATCGTCGAAATTCTGGCAGGCTAAGCCCGTTGCTCGCTCGCGAAGCGCCGGCTTGCGCTACGCAGGCCGGCGCTTCGCCGCTTGATGAATCGCGGCGCGCACCCGCGGATACGTGCCGCAACGGCAGACGATATTGCTCATGGCCGCGTCGATGTCGGCGTCGCTCGGATGCGGCTTCTGTTTGAGCAGCGCGCAAGCGGCCATCAGTTGCGCGCTTTGACAATAGCCGCACTGCACGACATCGAGATCGATCCACGCGGCCTTCAGTGCCTGCGCTTCGCCGCCTTGCAACCCTTCGATGGTCGTGATCTTCTGCGTCGTCAAATCGGACATGGGCGTCCGACACGACAGGCGCGCGTTGTCGTTCAGATGCACCGTGCAGGCGCCGCAAATGCCGACGCCGCAGCCGAACTTCGTGCCCGTCATGCCGAGCTCGCAACGCAGCACCCACAATAGCGGCATGTCCGGCTCGACTTGCACGGCCACCGCGCGTCCGTTGATGTTGAGCGCTGCCATATCGGTCTCCGGCTTCAGGTGAACTTCAAAGGCAACGTACGCAGTCGCTTGCCGGTCAGTGCAAACACTGCATTGGCAACAGCCGGCGCGATTGGCGGCACGCCCGGTTCGCCGACGCCTTGCGGATGCAACTGGCTCGGCATGATGTCGACTTCGATGATCGGGCAATCGTTGATCCGCACAACCGGAAAGTCGACGAAGTTCTTCTGCTCGACCTGGCCGTTGACGATCGTGATCTCGTCCTGCAACGCGGCCGAGAGGCCGAATACGATTCCGCTCTCCATCTGCTGACGAATCAGATTCGGATTCACCGGCAAACCGCAATCGATGACACATACCACGCGGTGCACGCGAATCATCCTGTGCGGTCCAATCGATACCTCCGCGACCTGCGCGACCACGCTGCCGAACGCCTCATGAAGCGCGACGCCACGCGCGCGCGGAGCGCCATCGGCGGCAGGCGTCAACGGATGCGTCCAGTCGGACAATGCAGCGACTCGTTGCAACACCGCCAGATGCCGCGGATGCTGCGCAAGCAGTGCGCTGCGAAACACAATCGGGTCCTGGCTGGTGGCGGCGGCGATCTCATCGGTAAAGCTCTCGGTGAAGAAGGCCTGATGCGAGTGGCCGACCGAACGCCAGAAGCCCACCGGCACGGGCAAGTCCACGATCTTGTGCGCGACGCGCGCCGTGGGCCACTCGTAGGGCTGATCGAACGCGCCTTCGGCTGTCGTCTTGTCGAGCGGAATGCGCGGCGCGCCGTAATAACGCGCGAGCGCTTCGGGCACGATGGCCTGACTCGCGGACGCGCTGTGCCACGCGACGAGCTTGCCGTTATCGTCGAAGCCCGCCTTCAGGCGCGATACGCATGCGGGGCGATAGAAGTCGTGCGTAAAGTCCTGCGCGCGCGACCATAGCGTTTGCACCGGACGTCCGCCGGCCTCGCGCGCGATCGCGGCGGCCTGTGCGATGTAATCGGTTTCGAGGCGTCGCCCGAATGCGCCGCCGAGCAACTGCGCATGCACATGAACCTTGTCGTCGTCGATATGCAGCACTTTGGCGACGTGCCGCCGCGCGAGCGCGGGCGTTTGCGTCGATACCCAGACGGTCGCCGCGCCGTCCGCGACCTGCACGGTGCAGTTGAGCGGCTCGACCGCGCCGTGCGCGAGATACGGCGCGTGATATTCAGCCGTGATGGTGCGCGCCGCGCCGCTTAGCGCATCGTTGATGTCGCCGCGGCGGTAGTACGCGTGGCCGTCCCCGTCGTCGAGGGCGAGCGCGAGGCGGCGCTCCGCTTCCGCGCTCGAAAGCGTGGCCGCGGCGCCATGCTGCCATGTCACTTTGATCGCGTCGACGGCGTTGGTCGCGCGAAATGGATTGTCCGCGATCACGGCGACGCCGCCCGTGCCGCCCGCATACGGCGCGAAAGCGAGCGCCTTCACGAAGCCGCGCATTCGCTGCGCCGCGCTCGCGTCGAAGCTCGCAACCGTGCCGCCGAGCGTCGGACACATCACGACACTCGCGTAGAGCAGGCCGTCGGGCAACACGTCGATGCCGAATCGCGCGCTGCCGTTGATCTTCGACGCGGCCTCGATGCGGCGCAACGGTTTGCCGATCAGCGTGAAATTCGCGGGGTCTTTCAACGCCACCTTGCGAGGCAGCGGTTGTTGCGCCGCCATCGACGACAACTCGCCGAAGCTCGCCTTATGTCCCGACGGATGCGTGACATACCCGCCTTGCGTCACGCACTCGCCGGGCGCGACGTGCCATTGCGCGGCGGCCGCGCCAATCAGCATCGCACGCGCCGAGGCGCCCGCTTCGCGCATGGGCGTCCACAGGTCGTTGATGCTCGACGAGCCGCCGGTCATCATCGTGCCGGCTTCACGCGTGAGCTTGCGCGTGTACCAGACGACCGCGCGCTTCGTGATGCTGTCGTGATCGGGACGAAACGGCAGATCGTCGATGACGTTCTGCACGCTGTTGTAGATGTTGTCGATCGGCGCGTCCTCGACACGCACGCGCGACCAATCGGCGTCGAGTTCTTCGGCAAGCAGCATCGCGAGACCGGTGTGAACGCCCTGGCCCATTTCCGCCTTGCTCATCATGATCGTCACGCTGTTGTCGGCGGCGATCTTGACCCAGCCGTTGAGCGCCGTTTGCGTGCCTTCGACGGGTAACGGCGCGTCGGTCGTGAGACGCTGCCGCGCCGGCAGCACGGACCAGCCGACCAACAACGCACCCACCGCGCCGGCGCCGCCGATGACGAAGGTTCTGCGCTTCATGATGAATGGCCCATCGGCTTGCCCGCCGGTAACAAGCTGCAAGGGCGCGATGCGCGCCCTGCGTCCCCACGCAATATTAGTAAGACGGAGGAACGGCCGCGGACTTAAATTCGTCGGATGAAGCCGTGCGCGCGCGGGGCGGGCGCGAGGGGCACGCTAGCGAGGCGGACCGCCTGGCTAGCGTGCCGTGGGGCGTTTCATTAAATGTGCAGAGCGTGCGGCTTTGCTCTGCCGTGCTTTGGTCAACAGGCTCAGCGCCGGTTCGAGCCCGACACGACATCGATCCATACAGCCAGCACCAGAATGCCGCCCTTCACGATCATCTGCCAGTAGGCATCGACGTCGAGCATCGACATGCCGTTGTCGAGACTCGCCATCACGAGCGCGCCGATCAATGCGCCGTAGACCGTGCCCGAGCCGCCGCGCATCGACGTTCCGCCGATAAAGCACGCGGCAATCGCGTCGAGTTCGCCCATCGAGCCCGCCGACGGCGATCCTGCGGCCAGGCGCGCCGTGTTCACGATGCCGGCGAACGCGCACATCAATCCCATCAGCGCGAAAATGGCGAGCTTCACGCGATTCGTGTTGACACCGGACAGGCGCGTCGCTTCGAGATTCGATCCGACTGCGTAAATGCGTCGGCCAAAGACGGTTTGCGTGGCGACCCAGGTAAAGATGCCGAGCAACGCGAGCAGCAGAAGAACGGGCACCGGAATGCCGCCGTAACGATCGAGCGTCGCCACGAAGCCCGCGAGAATCGCGCCCGCGCCGACCACTTTTGCAACGTCCTGCCAGACCGGCACCACGCTCAACTGATAGCGCTCGCGATTGCGGCGCTGACGTATCGTCAGAAACGCGAGCAATATAAACAGCACGACGGCAAGCGTATCGCCGGCCAGTTTCGGCAGATAGCCCTGGCCGACGAACACGAAACTGTCGGAGACCGGCGCGATGGTCGAACCGCCTGTCACGCCGAGCAGAATCCCGCGATACGCGAGCATGCCGCCGAGACCGACAATGAACGACGGCACGCGCCGGTATGTCGACCACCATCCGTTGAAGAGGCCGACGAGCACGCCGAGCAGCATCACGGCGGGCAACGTGACGCCTATCGGCCAGTGACGGTTGACGTCGAGTATCGCGGCCACGCCGCCGAGCAGACCGAGCAGCGATCCGACCGACAGATCGATCTCGCCCGCGATGATCACGAACACCATGCCGCACGCGAGCATGCCGGTGATCGACATCTGCCGCAGCAGGTTCGACAGATTGCGCGGCGTCACGAAGGCGCCGTGCGTGAGCACCGAAAAGAAAATCCAGATCGCGGCCACGGCAATCAGCAGCGCGAGAATCTTGTAGCGCGCGAACAGTTGCTGAACGCGTTGCGGACCGCCGAATGCGCCTCGCGGCGCAGTATTGTCGGCGCGTTGGGAAGTAACGTCGGGCGTCATGCTGCACTCGCTGCGGTTGGGTTCGGGACTCGCTGCACGGGACGGATCGCGGCGCTGAGAATGTCTTCCTGCGTGAGGCCGTCGTTGACGAAATCGCCGCGCAATTCGCCCTCGCCGATCACGAGCACGCGGTCGCTAATGCCGAGTACTTCCGGCAATTCGGACGACACCATCACGATCGACATGCCGCGCTGCGCCAGTTGAAAAATGAGTTTGTAGATTTCGAATTTCGCGCCGACGTCGACGCCTCGTGTAGGTTCGTCGAGAATCAGTACTTTGGGATCGGTCAGCAACATGCGCGTGAGCACGGCTTTCTGCTGATTGCCGCCGGAAAGGCTCGCTATCGACAACATCGGATGAGCGGCGCGCACGGAAAGCCGCTTCATTTCCGTATGAATCGTGTCTAGCTCGGCCGCCGAATCGATGCGTCCACCCGATGCAAAGCGCTGCAGCACCGCGAGCGTGATGTTGTGGCCGACGCTCAGGCCCGGCACGATGCCGTGGCGCTTGCGATCTTCCGGCACCATGCCGATGCCCGCGCGAATCGCATCGATAGGCGCGCGAATTTTCACGGGCTTGCCTTCCATGACGACCGTCGCTTCGCTCGTGCCGGGATAGGCGCCGAAAATCGCCTGCATCAATTCCGTGCGCCCCGCGCCGACGAGCCCGGCCACACCGAGAATTTCGCCGCGCCGCAACGCGAACGACACATCGTTGACGCGCTTGCGGCGCGGATTCGTCACGTCGAAACAGGTGACGTTGCGCGCTTCGAAAACGACGTCGCCAATCGGATGCGGTTCGCGCGGGAACAGGTTCTTGATCTCGCGTCCGACCATCAGCGAAATGATGCGGTCTGTCGTCAATGCGTGCATGGGCTCGGTGGCGACATGGCGTCCGTCGCGAATCACGCTGATCGTGTCGCAAACGGCGGCGACTTCGTCGAGCTTGTGCGAGATGTAGACACAGGCCACGCCGCGCCGCTTCAGATCCCGCACGATGTCCAGCAGAATGGCGATCTCCGAGGAAGTAAGCGACGACGACGGTTCATCCAGAATCAGCAGCTTCGCGCGCTTATTGAGCGCCTTCGCAATCTCGATCAACTGCTGATGGCCGCCGCCATAGTTCATCACCGGTTGCGCCGCATTGATGCCCTGAATGCCGAGCTCGCGCAGCAATTCGTCCGCGCGCTGATACATCGCGGCGTAATTCATGCGGCCGCCGGGCAGCGTGATTTCATTGCCGAGAAAAATGTTCTCGGCCACCGACAATTCGGGCACCAGCATCAATTCCTGGTGAATGATGATGATGCCGGCGCGCTCGGTGTCGCGTATGCCCGCTGCTTTCAGCGGCGTGCCTTCCCAGGTTATTTCGCCATCCCAGGTACCGTGCGGATATACGCCGGACAGTACTTTCATCAGCGTCGATTTGCCTGCGCCGTTTTCGCCGCACAAGCCGACGCACTCGCCCGGCGCGACCGTCAGGTCGATTCCGTCGAGTGCTTTCACGCCTGAAAATGCCTTGACGATGCCGCGCATCGTCAGTAACGGTTGCGTCATTCGCTATGCCTCGCTGCAAGGCGCGCGATCGCGCCGATACGCGACAGCCGTATCGGCGCAAACCGCGCGCGCGTTACGCTCATTGGCTCGCGAGCTGGGCCTGGGTATAGAAGCCGTCCTTGACGACTACATCGACGTTGCTCTTGGTGAGCAACGTAGGCTGCAGCAGCACCGTGTCGACTTTCTTCTTGCCGTTGTCGTACTGCGCGTTAAACGCGGGCTTCTCGCCCTTCGCCAATGCAACCGAGAGCTTGGCGGCTTCGCCGGCAATCAGCTTCAACGGCTTGTAGACCGTCATGGTCTGCGTGCCCGCAATCACGCGCTTGACCGCGGCCAGGTCCGCGTCCTGACCCGACACCGGCACCTTGCCCGCCATGTGCTGCGCGGCGAGCGCCTGGATCGCGCCGCCTGCCGTGCCGTCGTTCGACGCGACGATGGCGTCGATCTTGTTGTTGTTCGCGGTCAGCGCGTCTTCGACGATGCGCAGCGCCGTGGATGCGCTCCACTCCGGCACCCACTGCTGGCCCACCACTTTGATGTCGCCCTTGTCGATGGCGGGCTTGAGTACCTTCAACTGTCCTTCGCGTAGCATCTTGGCGTTGTTGTCGGTCGGTGCACCGCCGAGCAGGAAGTAGTTGCCCTTCGGTTGCGCGTTAAACACGCCTTGTGCCTGCAATTCGCCGACCTTTTCGTTATCGAACGAGATATAGCCGTCCACGTCGGCGTCCAGAATCAGGCGGTCATACGACACGACCTTGATCCCCGCTTTTTTCGCTTCGGCCACGACGTTGCCAAGCGTCTTCGAATTGAACGGCACGATCACGATCACATCCACGCCGCGCGAGATGAGGTTCTCGATCTGCGAGATTTGCCGCGCCTCGCTGGCGTCGGCGGATTGCACGGATACTTTCGCACCGAGTTTTTCCGCAGCAGCGACGAAATAGTCGCGATCGCGCGACCAGCGCTCGACGCGCAGGTCGTCGATACAGAAGCCGATTTCAGGGTGATCCTTGCTTGCGTGCGCAAGCGGCGCGATAAGCGAAAGGCTCGCCAACACCGCTCCACATACGAGCGAACTCAATACAGTACGACGCGTTGCGAATTTCATCTCTGTCTCCTTCTTCTGATAGCCGGAATTCCGGATTGGACGGCCTGCGCTGCGAGCCGCAGGTCCGGACAAGCGACAACCCAAAGCTTCTTTTTATGCGCGCGAGTTGCACCCGCGCGCTTTCTTCATTTGCAACGATGATGCCCTTTAGCGTCCGCTATAAATAGCCTGATTCACGATGTTTTCCATGCGCTCCTGGTGGCCGCTTGCATGCTGCGGATTGAGGTCGCGCGACAGTGCGTCTGCGGCGAGTGTCGACAGCGAGTAGTCGCCGGAAAGAATCTTGCGGCCAAAATCAGCGTCCCAACCGGCATAACGCTCACGCTTGAATTGACCGAGACGGTCGTTTTCGATCAATACGGCCGCGCGTTCGACGGCGAGCGCGAGGTTATCGATTGCGCCAACGTGGCCGTAAAAGAGATCTTCCGGATCGACGCTTTGCCGCCGCACTTTCGAGTCGAAGTTCATGCCGCCTGTCGTGAAGCCGCCGTGGCCCAGGATTTCGTAGAAGGCGAGCGTCAGTTCTTCCACGCTATTGGGGAATTGATCCGTGTCCCAGCCGTTTTGCGGGTCGCCGCGATTGGCGTCGACGCTGCCGAAAATACCGAGCGCATAGGCCGTCGCGATCTCGTGATGAAACGAGTGGCCCGCAAGCGTCGCATGATTCGCCTCGATATTCACGCGAATCTCTTTCTCGAGACCGTATTGCAGCAAAAAGCCGTGGACGGTAGCGACATCGTAATCGTATTGATGCTTGGTCGGCTCTTGCGGCTTAGGCTCGATCAACAGAGAACCTTTGAAGCCGATTTTGTGTGCGTGGTCAACGACCATATGCAGGAAGCGCGCGAGTTGATCGCGTTCGCGCACGAGGTCGGTGTTAAGCAGCGTGTCGTAACCTTCGCGCCCGCCCCACAATACATAGTTATCACCTCCGAGCCGTTGCGTTGCGTCGAGCGCATGGCGCACCTGGGTCGCGGCAAACGCGAAGATGTCCGGGTTTGGACTCGTCGCGGCGCCGGCCGCATAACGCGGATGCGAAAACAGATTGGCGGTGCCCCATAGCAGTTTGATACCCGTGTCCTGCTGCTTGCGCGCGAGGTAGTCCACTATGCGGGAAAAGTTCTCGCTGTATTCCTTCAGGTTCGCACCTTCGGGTGCAACGTCGGTGTCATGAAAAGTGTAATACGGCGTGCCGAGCTTCGAGAAGAATTCGAACGCAGCGTCTGCTTTCAGATGCGCCATTTCCATCGCGTCGCCCGGTTGCTGCCAGGGGCGCTTGAAGGTGCCCTGCCCGAAAATATCGACGCCCGGCCACACAAACGTATGCCAGTAACACACCGCTATCCGCAGATGTTCTTCGAGCGTTTTGCCGAGCACCTTTTTGCTTTTATCGTAGTGGCGGTACGCAAGCGGATTGTCCGATTGCGGGCCTTCATAACGGATCTCGGGAATATGTTCGAAGTAGGACATCAGCGTCTCCTTCCCATCTAAAGGGATTATGTTGCACCGCAACCCGTGCGACGTGGCGGGGGCGGTCGATAAGGTGACGCCATGCTGCCGCTTGCCGGAGGCATCGGCAATTGCGAAATTGCGCAGTGTGCTTGATGTTTCTTACCGCCCGCCATTTTGTTTGCCCCCGTGCGCTATTGGCGGCCTAGAATAACCGGACGCTTAAAAATACGGATTCAAAGGAGACAAAGGTTGTGCGGGTTTCAACGTCCGCCGGCCGCTCACCGCCATGACCCGTCCGCAAACACCACAGACGACGCATCGAATCGCGCTGCTCTTCAACGCGAACAAGGTCTACGACCGCGAGATCATTACCGGCATCGGCAACTACTTGCTGTCCACGCGCGTGGCGTGGGACCTCTTTCTGGAAGACGACTTTCGCTGCCGGTTGACGGGCATCGAGCGCTTCGACGGCGACGGCATCATCGCGGATTTCGACGACCCTGCCGTGAGCGAGGCGCTGCGCGATTGTCCATTGCCGGTGGTCGCTGTGGGATCGTCATTCGAGGACCCGGCGCAATATCCCCCGGATTTACCCTATATCGCGACGGACAACAGCAAGCTCGTCTCGCTCGCGTACACGCATCTGATTGGCGCGGGCCTCGAACACTTTGCTCTATACAGCCTGCCGCAAGCGCAAGAGAACCGCTGGGCGCAGCAGCGCGAGCTTGCATTCGCACATTTGCGCAACGCGGACGGCCACAGCGCCGAACAGATTCAAAGCGAGATCTATCGCGGTCTTTCCACGAGCGCGCCTTCATGGAACCAGGCGACCGAACAACTCACCGCGTGGCTGCGCGAATTGCCGAAGCCGGTCGGCATTATTGCCGTGACCGACGCGCGTGCGCGGCATTTGCTGCAAGCGTGTCTGATTGCGGGCATTCCGGTGCCGGAAGAAGTGGCGATTATCGGTATCGACAACGATCCGCTCACGCGCACGCTCACTCGTATTCCACTTTCTTCCGTGATTCAGGGTACTGAGGAAATGGGCCGCACTGCGGCTCACCTATTGCATCAGATGCTGCATGGCGCGCGCTTTCCTGGGCGGCGCATTCTCGTGCCGCCTGTTGGCATCAACGTACTCGAATCGACCAGGCATCAGCCGCTCGCGAGTCCCTATGTAATGCGCGCGCGGCATTTTATTCGCCAGTATGCTTGCCAGGGTATTCGCACTGAACAGGTGGCCGACTATGTCGGCGTGTCGCGTTCGTCGCTCGAAGAGTACTTTCGACGCGAGCGCAAGTGCACGGTGCATCAGGAGATCTTGCGCCATAAGCTCGATGTCGCGAAAGCGCTGCTTGCAAAACGCGATGCGTCGAGTGCGGAAGTGGCAATACGTTGCGGCTTTACGTCGCTGCAATACATGTACGCCGTATTTCGTCGGGAGCTTGGGTGCACGCCACGCGAGTACCAGGAGCGCGCGAGCTTGACTCAGGCTTCGACGCCAGGCTGAGCATGCCTTTACTTTTTTATTTTCTATCGACGACATGATCAGCATCGCACAACTTTCTTCCGAGCCGTGGGGCACGCTCAATGGCGGCGATCCGGTACGGCTCTTTACATTGCGTAACGCGCACGGCATGAAGGTCGCGATTAGCGATCTCGGCGCGACGCTGGTTTCATGGCATGCGCCGGATCGCGCGGGACGTCTCGGCGATATTCTTCTCGGCCACGACACACCGGCTCAGTACTTCGCGGCCACGACTTTTATGGGCGGTCTGATTGGCCGCTGGGCGAACCGCATTGCCGACGCGCGTTTTACGCTCGACGGCATCGAATACACACTCGACCGCAATGAAGGCGCGAAGCTGCTGCATGGCGGAAGCGTCGGTTTTCATCGCGCGATATGGGACGTGAGCGAAGACAATGGGTCGCTGTTGATGCGGCTCGAGTCGCCGGAAGGCGATGCCGGTTTTCCAGGCAATGTGACCGCGCAAGTGCGCTACACGCTCGACGACGACGGCACCTTGACCATCGAATACGAGGCCATTGCCGACGCCGCGACGCCGCTCAATCTCACGAGTCATGGGTACTTCAACCTGACGGGCCGCGCGGGCGCCGATATTCGCGGACACATGCTGTCAATCGACGCGGACCGGTTCTTCGAAGTCGACGCAGCGATGATCCCTTCGAAGTTGGCCGACGTAGCGGGCAACGCATTCGACTTCCGGCAAAGCGCGCCGATCGGCGCACGCCTCGAATGGCCGCACGCGCAACTCGTGCAAGCGGGCGGATTCGATCACTGCTACGTGTTGCGCGATGCACCTGGCGGCGCAGGCAAGGTGCGAGAAGTCGCGTGTCTTTACGATCCCGGCAGCGGCCGCGAACTGACCGTGTCGACGGATCAGCGCGGCTTGCAGTTTTATAGCGGCAACTTTCTAAAAGGCGATGCAGGACGCGGCGGAGCTCGCTATCAGACACATGCGGGACTGTGTCTGGAAGCGGGCGGCTTTCCGAACCAGGTCAACATGCCGGAGGAACAGGATGACGTGATCCTGCGACCTGGCGACACGTACCGGCAAGTCACCGCGTATCGCGTGGGTGTGCGCGAAGGCGTGTGACAAAACGCCTTCATTTGCAGTCGCTGGGATTACAGCACGCCGACTTATCAATTGCTGCAAGAGTGAATTACTGCATTGGGGGTTTGCCCTCGAATAACCGCTTCCTACAATCCGCGCATGGTGCCGACGATCCACAGCGGCATCGGACGACACCATTCCCGGAGGGAAGCATCATGAACACGCTGATCAAGGCAGTGACTCTTGCTGTTGCGCTGGCCGCGCCAGTTGCATCGTTTCCACAATCGGAACAGCCGCTCACGCGCGCGGAAGTGAAGGCTCAGTTAAAGCAGATCGAACAGGCCGGTTATAACCCGGCGGCTGCAGTGGATGCCAATTATCCCGCCGATATCCAAGCGGCCGAGGCTCGCGTTGCCGCACAGAACGCAATGGCTCAGAGCGACACGACCGGTTACGGATCGACGGCAACGGGATCGTCGCAAACAGGAGCGGCCGCGCCGGCTCAGTGACGACCGCTTTTCCGTAGATACGACATCGCACAGATTCGCTTTAAGATGACCGCTCGAAACGAGGAGCGGTCATGGGATCAACCGTCAAGAATTCATTGCTGTGGGTGTTCGAGCCTATCGAGGACGACCCCGGTTTCATGAGGAAGCGCTTATTCGGCTTTGAAGCAGCTTATGTCGATGGCTTGCTTTGTCTCTCGGTCGGCAATGGCGAAGAGCCGTGGAATGGATTGCTGGTATGTACATCGCGCGATCGCCACGCAGATCTTATTCGCGAGTTTCCTGAGCTCGCACCGCATCCTGTACTCGGCAAGTGGCTTTATTTGTCGCAGACGCATGAAGAGTTTGAAGCGCTGGCGGGCGCGGTGGTTGAAGTAGTCGGAAGGCGCGACTCGCGTGTCGGCGTCGAGCCCGCGGCAAGAAAGAAGAGCGCGAAAAAGAATCGCTTCGTCTGACGGCACGCGATCGACATCTCGCGATGGGTCCCATCGTCACCTACGACACGAAGATAAACGGAAAGCACCCGCTTGCGCAGTACGGCGAGTTTTATGGCAACCGCGACGGTTGCTTTTTGATCCAATCAGACGCGGGCGCGCACGCCCGTCGCGACAACTCATTCGCGCGCGGCGACTCAATCTTTCGCCTGCGCGTTTCCAATCAGAAAGGCAACGAGTAAGCACCAGCGCCGTCGCCGGTTTGCGACGAGCGCCGCGTCGGCATGCTCAGCCACGGCGAATGTTATTATCGGAAACACGCAATACAATCGCCCTTCAGTAGCAAACAAAGCAGCAACTCATGGACACGCACATCACGAAGCCCGCCGAACCCTTGACGACCGATCTGGGCCGTCGCGTACGCGCCGCCCGTCAGTCGCAAGACCTGACGCTCGAAACCGCGAGCCGCCTGTGCGGCGTCTCACGCTCGACGCTCTCGAAAGTCGAAAACGGCCTCATGTCCCCGACTTTCGACGTGCTGCAAAAAATCGTCCTTGGACTGAAGATCGAGATCGGCGAATTGTTTGGCTCTGCGCCGAAGATCAGCGCAAATGGGCGTCGCGCACTCACGCGCAAAGGCGAAGGACAGCGCCACGCATATCGCGGCTATCAAATGGAATTGCTCGCGACCGATCTCGCGCACAAAGCCATGCTGCCGTTTCGCATCCGCATTTCGGCGCACACGCTCGATGCGTTCGACGACTGGGGCCGCCACGAAGGCGAAGAGTTTCTCTACGTGATTAGCGGCAGCGTGTGCCTCTATTCCGAGTTGTATGCGCCGACGCATCTGAACGCCGGCGACAGCCTCTACTTCGACAGCCGCACCGGCCACGCCGCAGTGTCGACGAGTGAAGAGGATGCCGAAGTATTATGGATGGCGACAAGCGCCGACATTCCGCAAGCACCCGCAATAGACGAATCGCCCCGGAAATAGCGCAACGTCTCAAGCGTTCGCTTGTCCTCGCGCCTGTGCGAGCGCACTGAGATTGCCTTCGCCGAAACCATGATGTCCCTTGCGCTGAACGATCTCGAAGAAAATCTCGCCGGGTCCGCGGCGCACGAAAGTCTGGAAAAACAATAGCGGTATACCGTCCGCGCCAATCTCGCCATCCACGAGAACATGCGTGCGCTTCAGGCGCTCGACGTCGAGTCCATGTCCCGGCAAACGCGCGTCCAGTTGCTCGTAATAGCGCGGCGGCGGCTCGACAAATTGCACACCGTTGGCAAGCAACTGCTCGACGCAAGCGAAGATGTCGTCGGTTGCAAGTGCAATGTGCTGCACGCCCTCTCCCGGATGATCGGGCAAGTATTCGTGCATCAGGTTCGTACGGCGCGTGCCTTCCTCGTAAAGCGGAATGCGGATCGCGCCGCACGGCGACACCATCACACGCGATTCCGCCGACACATGCCAATTCGCGTGCAGTTCGTGAATCTCGCGGAAATTGAGCAGATCGCGATAGAAGTCGAGCCACTCCTGCATGCGGCCTTCGCCGACCGTTTGCGTCAAGTGATCCACTGCGACGAGGCCGGTGCCCGCATGGCTCAGATCCGCCTGCGCGGTGTCGATCTGGATCGGACGGAAGTCGATGTCGAAGATCGAAATATCGCCAAGCCCGCCGCGCTGGCCGCCGCGTCCGCGCCAACGGTCGACAAAGTAAATGTGTGAATCGCCAATGCCCTGAATGGCCGGAATCAGCAACTCGCCTGCGCCGATTCGCTCGCCTTCGAACGCCCACGCGCCGAGTTCGATTGCGCGGTCGAAAGCGCGCTGCGCATCGGCCACGCGAATGCCGATCGCGCAAATGCCGGCGCCGTACTCTTCGGCGTAGCGCGCGGCGAACGAATCCGGCTCCGCGTTGATCAGGAAATTCATTTCGCCCTGCCGGTATAGCGTGACGTCCTTGCTGATGTGGCGGGCAATCGCCTTGAAGCCGAGTCTGACGAACGTGTCGCCGAGCGCCCGCGGATCGCGCGAGGCGAACTCCACGAATTCGATGCCGGCCGTGCCGAGCGGATTGTGCTCAGGCGCCGACACAGCGCGAAGCGCGGCCTCTGGAGTGGGCAAGTCGCTGGGCATGGCAATCTCCTTGTACTGTGTTTCGACGCTGTTTTCTGTGTGGCTCATCGCGGTGGAAGCCGTGCAGCACTCGCAGTGTGACACTGCGTGGGCGATGTGATGCAACCGCGCGCGGTCGTCGACGGCTTTCGCACCGTGTTTTTACACCGGCTCGCGCCTGGTTCGCAACTTGAATTTGTACTGGATGGTTCACAAACACCGTGAGTCGCGCGCTCGAATATCCGGTGCTCCGGTGAGCGCAATGAGCCTGAAACGCCAACTCTGTTACTTCGCCGCCGCCGTGCGGCGCACCCGCTTGCGCACAGGCTTGCTCGCCAGTTTGCCACCGCTCGCCGCCATCCTCGATTGCGCGACCTCTCGCACCGCGTCGATAAACGCACGCCCCACCGGCGAAGGCTGCGTGTCCGAGCGCCGGATCAGACCGACAGGCTCGTCGGTGCCCGCAAACGGCAACGGCAAACGCACGAACATGCCGTGCGCCAACTCGTACTCCACCGCGCTCAGCGGCACGAACCAGACGGCGTCGTTCTCGAGCGTCAATGCACGCCCCGTCGACACCGACAACACTTCGACAAACGCGGACAACGGCAGCACGCCCCATGCGCTCAGCAGACTGTCCGCCGACTGCCGGATCAGCGTGCCGAACGGCGGCAACACCACCGGGAAATCCTGCAATGCGGCGGACGGCAGGCCCGGCGTGTCGCCGAGCGGATGCCCCGCCCGCACGACGGCGATCAGCGGTTCGCTGAACAACTGCTCGAAGCTGAGGCCGACCATGCGCTCGGGATCGGCGAGCCGGCCGACTGCGAATTCAATCGTGCCCGCTTTCAGGCGCTCGAGCAATTCGGGGTTCGCGCCGGTTGCCAGACGCACGATCACGCGCGGCCAGAGCGACGCAAACCGCTTGAGGACAGGCGGCATCAGCGCGGCGGCGACGGTCGGAAGAATCCCAACTTCGAGCGTGGCCGCGGCGGCGCCTTCGGCGCGCGAAAGCAGATCGACGCCTTGCCGCAATGCGCTGACGCAGGCGCTCGCGTGCGGCATGAAGAGTTGACCTTCGCGCGTCGGCACTGCGCCGTGACGGCCGCGCTCGAACAGCTTCACGCCGAGAATGGCCTCGAGTTCGGCGACCGTCTTGGAGACGGCGGGCTGGGTGATCGACAGGCTGTCAGCCGCCCGCTGGACGCTGCCGAACTGGGCAACGGCCAGAAAGCACTGAAGATGACGGAATTTGACGCGACTGTCCGCGAGGCTGCGTTGCATAACGGCAGGTTATACGAAAAACGCCAAAACGTCATTTTTCATAACCGGACAGTTTGGATAAAGTGGCTTCATAAACTTGCATCCCACAATCCCCGAAGGAGACATCGATGGACGATTCCTTTCTCAGCGCACGCGATTTCGCGTCGCATCCCGAGTACATTTATCCCGGCTACGGTTCGTCGGTTAAACGCGGTCCCACGCGTCCGCTGATCCCGTTGAAGGAAAAGCTGCGCGATCAGCGCGTGCCCGTCTACGGCACCGAAGACCTCGGCGCGCTCGACAACGATCTGACCCGCAACGCCGTGCGTAATGGCGAGCCGCTCGGCGAACGCATCATCGTGACGGGCCGTGTGCTCGACGAGGGCGGCCGACCGGTGCGCAACACGCTCGTCGAAATCTGGCAGGCGAACGCCGCGGGCCGTTACGTGCACAAGGTCGATCAGCACGACGCGCCGCTCGATCCGAATTTCTTGGGCGCGGGCCGCTGCATCACCGATAACGAAGGCCGTTATCGCTTTCTGACGATCAAACCCGGCGCGTATCCGTGGGGCAATCATCCGAATGCATGGCGCCCGAATCACATCCACTTCTCGCTGTTCGGCGAGCATTTCGGTTCGCGCCTCGTCACCCAAATGTATTTTCCGGGCGACCCGCTGCTGGCTTTCGATCCGATCTTCCAGGGCACGCCGGAGCATGCGCGTGACCGGCTGATAGCCAACTTCTCGCTCGACACGACGCAAGAGTCGTACGCGCTCGGCTACGACTTCGACATCGTGCTGCGCGGCCGCAACGAAACTCCGATGGAGCGCTAAGCCATGACCACTCTCAAGCAAACGCCCTCGCAGACGGTCGGACCGTACTTCGCGTACGGCCTGTGCCCGCAGCAATACGATTTCGACTTCAAGAGCCTGTTCACGCCGGTTCTCGCGGACCGCGAGGCGGCCGGCGAGCACATCACGATCGTGGGCCAGGTGTTCGACGGCGACGGCAACGTGATTGGCGATGCGATGCTCGAAGTGTCGCAAGTAGACGCGGACGGGCACTATCCGGAATCGCGCGAGGACATCCTGAAGACCGGTTTTCGCGGCTTTGCCCGCGTCGGCACGGGCACGGACCCGCACAAGCGCTTTGTCGTGGAGACCATCAAGCCCGGCCGCGTGAGTGCGGACGAGGCGCCGCATCTGAACGTGATCGTCACGATGCGAGGCATGCTGCTGCACACGTTCACACGCATTTATTTCGAGGACGAAGCGAATGCCAATGAACGCGATCCGGTACTGGCAGCCGTTCCGGCCGATCGCCGCGATACGCTGATCGCGCGGCGCGACGCGAATACCGCGAACGTGTATCGCTTCGACATCCGCATGCAGGGCGACAAGGAAACGGTTTTTTTCGACCTGTGACGCGGAATCCCTACACTTTCATATAGCTTTCGCCTACACTGAAAGCGATCCGTCAAGCGACTGGATCGCGAAACTCCGAGTAGTTGAGCCCGCCTTAGTGCGGGCTTTTTTTGCGTCCGCTGAAAATGCAGGATCGATCTGCAGGCTCGATCATCACAACGAGCAACGCAGCCAGCGGCGGATTCTGATCACGTCCGCAATATGATCGTGCGGACCTGGCGCGCCGAGCACGACAATGTCGATCGGCCTGCCGTGCACGATCATTCGCACGACAACGCAGTGTCCCGCCTCGTTAATGAAGCCGGTTTTCTGCAATACGATCGACCGGTCGCCGCTTCTCACCAGCGCATTCGAGTTGTGATAACTCAAACGCGCGCGCGGACCGCCAGGAAATACCCACTGGTCGCGGTCGGTCGAATATGCGCGAATCAGCGGATAGCGGCTGGCGGCCGCCACGAGCCGA
The DNA here is from genome assembly GCF_041355255.1 of Paraburkholderia sp. RCC_158. NCBI lineage: Bacteria > Pseudomonadati > Pseudomonadota > Betaproteobacteria > Burkholderiales > Burkholderiaceae > Paraburkholderia > Paraburkholderia sp. RCC_158. The sequence goes on from NZ_JBFUPM010000027.1 coordinate 51,745, forward strand.
GCCAAGTCGCGCGCCGTCGACACGTTATGCGACGACAAGCCCGTGCCGTTTACAAACGACGTATGGCGCATGCCGAGCGCGCGCGCCTTCGCGTTCATCGCGGCCACGAAGCCCGGCCTGCCGCCGGCGTAATCGCGGCTCAACGCGGCAGCCGCGCGATTTTCCGACGACATCAGCGCAATGTGCAGCATGTCGTGGCGCGACAAAACCGAGCCGACGCTCAGACGCGAACCTGTGAACTTGTCGAAATCCTGATCTTGGACGGTGACGTTCAGCGGTGCATCGAGTGCGTGCCGTGTGTCGAGCGCGACGACCGCCGTCATTAGTTTGGATACCGAAGCGATCGGCATCACGCGATCGGCCTGCTTTTCGGTGAGCACGGTTTGCGTTCGTTCGTCGACCACGAAGACTGAACGCGCGCGCAGCAATGCGCGAGACTTTGGCGTATATCCGCAGCGGGGCAACAGGCGGAGCCCCGCATGGGCCCCATGTGCGGTATTCATCGATGTACGCGATGCGGGTTCTCGAGGCTGCCGGTTGCGATGCGCGGTCACTCCGGCAGTACGCCGTCCATTGCGCGGCTCGCGCGCAATGCGTGCGGCGTGGCGGCGCGATTTCGGCGCGAGCTTGCTTGCGTGCATGGAACGCTCGTCGTCGGTGACATGCTTGCGCCTGTGCGCCTTACGCGTGGCGACCTTGTTCGCTTTTCCGGCGCTTCGCGCTTTGGCCTTCGACGTGTGCCGCGGGGGCGGCGAGATATGACGGCTCACGCGGACCGACGAATGCCCAACAGGCTCGTGAGTCGCCCCGAAGGTCCAGCCGACGTTCAGGCACAACAGGCCGAGCACGGCGACATAACGGAGCCACGCAGCAAAACGGAATTCAGGAAATGACGATGAAGGAGTGGGTCGACGGTACGGCATTCAGCTTCCAGTTCTGTGCCGCGCGCGCCCGTGATGAAGAACTGCAGCGGAGCGCGTGGCCGGCAACGACCCGGGGATGTTAAGGGAGATCGCGCACACGATCAACGGCAAATGTCCGCGCCGGTTCGTCGTAAGCGGCGTGGATGTCGCGACAGCACCGCGAACGCTTAGCAGCGAAAGTGGTCGATGTTCTGTCCGGCGTAAATGGCGCGCGCGAGCCAGTCCGGCTTGTCGCCGTGGCCGTCCCACGTATTGCCGAACGCGTCGCGATACATGACCGCGCGCGTCGCGGCGGCGTCTGCGGCTATCGACTCGCCGAGCGCTTCGATCGTGATGCCGTATTCGTCCATGCGCCGGCGTATCCACGCGATCAGGCGCTCACGCGCATTTCCGTCGAGGTCGAACAGCCGTTGTTGTTCTTCTCGCTCTTTCATCATGACCGGTTGCAGCTAATAATGTTTGTGATGGAAATAAAATGGCTTGGCTAAAAGAACGCGAAGCCTATGCGCTATTCACGCATGATTGAGATGAGCCGCGTGCAATTGAGCTTGCAATGCCTCTCCCGATGCGCAAAGAAACGCATCTGGAAATCATGCCCAGCAAGTCTCGGATTTAAGGGGAATTCGCCGCTACTGCTTGAATCGCACCGCGCTTGCCCGGAGTCCCGAAGCACCTTCAGCGTATGAAACCAATTCTAGCATTCAAACAATTCTGCTTGCAGCCAGCGTGTACTTCTTTGCATTGCGCGGCGCTTATTGTTTATTGCATTGTGAATATCGCCGATGTGAAACCGATTCAATAAAGCAGAAGCGGCACGCTCACGCCCGTGCTATGTTTCGGCACATCCTCTGTTCATACTCAGTGGAAACGCAAAGGAGACACGCCATGCCTGCCTCAACCGCCATCCTCACTATTCTTGCCGCGCTGCTGTTAGGCGCGATGAGTCCGGGACCGAGTTTCGTCATCGTCGCGCGCAATGCGATTGGTCTGTCGCGCGGCGACGGTCTGGCAACGGCGCTCGGCATGGGCATCGGCGGCGTGTTTTTTAGCGGCATTGCACTGCTCGGCTTATACACGTTGCTGGCGACCGTCGAATGGCTTTATATCGGCCTGAAAGTGGCCGGCGGGCTTTACCTCATTTATCTGGCCTCGAAGATCTGGCGCGGCGCGGCCAAACCGCTTGCGTTCGACGCGACGCAAAGCGTGCCGACCAATCCACGTCGATCTTTCTGGATCGGTCTCAGCACGCAACTCAGCAATCCCAAGACAGCGGTTTATTACGGCAGTATTTTCGCGGCGCTTTTGCCGCAGCATCCGCCGCTCTGGTGTTATTTCGCGTTGCCGCCCGCCATCTTCGCCATCGAAGCGGGCTGGTACACGATCGTCGCCTTGTGCTTTTCGAGCAAGCGCCCGCGCGAAATCTATCTGCAGTGGAAAGCGTGGATCGATCGCATCGCCGCAAGCGCCGTCGCGGCACTTGGCTTGCGTTTGATCGTGACCGCGCACAAGGTCGGTATCTGACATTGTGCGGACCAACGGCTTTGCTTGCATCGACGAAAAGCCGTTGGCCGCAAACAGGGCGGCTATCAGGGCCGCATTGCCAGGCCGCGGCCGGCTGCGAGCGAACGACTCTCCAACGATAGTTACAAGATAAGTGTTGACGCCGGTATGCCCCAGCGGTTACTGTTGCATCCGAAGTTCAAGAAGTTCGATTGCTGTTCATCAATGTCTCGCTCCCTCAGCGGTATTCGTTGTCCTCTCCCTCCTTGACGCTTCAGCCGCTCTTTCGCAAGAGCATATTTTCTATTTCTTTCCTCAAGGATTCTTCATGGATACCGGTACCGTTAAGTGGTTCAACGACAGCAAAGGCTTTGGCTTCATCACCCCGGACAAGGGCGGCGACGACCTGTTCGCGCACTTCTCCGAAATCAGCGGCAACGGCTTCAAGACGCTCGCTGAAAACCAGAAGGTGAGCTTCGAAACCAAGCAAGGCCCGAAGGGTCTGCAAGCGGCCAACATCACGCCGCTCTAAGCAAAGTTTGAAGGGCTCGGTGTCCGGCAACGGACATCGGGCTGCAGCGACATCCTCGCGGAGCTTCGTCTCCCACAGTTGGCGCGCGATCGCTTCAGAGTTGCAGCTATGTCGGCAACTCGCCCGAGCGCCAAACGCCTCGTTGCACCTCATTCCCCTTTCGGCTTCAACGCCCTTTTAGCTTTCCGGCTGCGCCCTGATTCGGCTCGCAATGGCTTTGAATCGGCTCGTCCGCGCGACTCAATGACAGTTCGCATGGCGGCCGCGCACCCGTACATTATTAAAATACAAATGCAAAACAAACATATTCATCATTACAACGGCTATGCCGTTCAACCTTCGGCGCACCGTCTGCCCGATGGCACCTTCTCGTCCAACCTGCTGCTCGAACGCGCTGACAGCGCGCGCGCGGATGGCCTCTACCAGTTCTATTCGCTCGACTACTTCGCCGACGAAGAACAGGCATTGGAGCATTCCGCACGTTGGGCACGCGAGTGGGTCGATACGCGCGGTTGACGCCACGATAAGCGCGCGAAGTCAGAAGCTCTGATCTATTGCCGCTTATCGTCAAAGCACAGGCCAGAACGGCCACGCTTTTCGTGCCCAATTTATCGGCACGCGGATAAAGAATCCGCTTCGACAGCCGTTATGCGAACTATGGCGCGGCCTCGCCCGCGCTCCCTATTTCGCGCTCAACGCACTGTCGAATCCGATAAATGAACCGTCTGACACTAAAACAGAAGTTGTGGGTGCCCCTGCTGCTTTGCTGGGTAGCGCTGCTGATCGTGACTGTCGTCAACGCGCTCGAAGCGCGTAGCGCACAAATGGACGCGCGTCGCTCGGCGCTTGCCGACGTCACGGACATGGCGGCGTCGATTGTCGCGGACTACGCGAAGCAGGCGGACGCCGGCAAGCTTTCCGTCGACGACGCGAAGCAGCAGGCCATTGCCCGCGTGACGGCACAGCGTTATGGCAAATCGGGCTACGTGACGATCGTGCGCAGCGACTCCGTAATGGTCGCTCATCCGATGAGCCCGCAGCTCAACGGCAAGGACATGAGCGGCTTTCGCGACGCAAAGGGCTCCGCGCTCTATCACGACATCGCCGCGGCGGGCGGCTCGTCGGCCGGCTCGGGCTACCTGCGTTACTGGTGGCCGAAACCCGGCGAGACCAAACCCAGCGAAAAGATCGGCTACGTGAAGCGCTTTGCGCCGTGGAACTGGGACTTCATCGCCGGCGCCTATATGGACGACATTCAGGCGCAGTTCTACGAGACGCTGCTGCGCTCGGGCGGCATGCTGCTCGTACTCGGCGTGCTCGTGTCGTTCGTCGCGTCGCGCGTGGTGCGCAACGTCTCGCGTTCGATCGGCGGCGAGCCGTCCGCGGCGGCGCAGATCGCCATGCGCATCGCTCGCGGCGATCTCGCGACGCCTATCGACTTGCGTGGCGACGATACCTCCAGCCTCCTCTTCTCACTGCGCGAAATGCGCGATCAGCTCGCGGCCACCGTCGCGCGCATCAAAAATTCGGCCGACACGATCACCGTGGCTTCCAAGGAAATCGCCGCGGGCAATCTGGATTTGTCGAGCCGCACCGAAGAACAGGCGGCGTCGTTGCAGCAAACCGCCGCCAGCATGGATGAACTCACCAAAACTGTCACGCAGAACGCGGACAACGCGGCGACCGCGTCCGAACTCGCGAGAGACGCGTCGAGCATCGCCGCGCGCGGCGGCGAGGTCGTCAACGACGTCGTCGAGAAAATGGCCGGCATTACCGATAGTTCGCGCAAGATCGGCGAGATCATCAGCGTGATCGAGGGCATTGCGTTTCAGACGAACATCCTCGCGCTCAACGCCGCGGTCGAAGCCGCGCGCGCCGGCGAAGAAGGCCGCGGTTTCGCGGTTGTCGCGGGCGAAGTGCGCAATCTCGCGCAGCGCAGCGCGACGGCGGCCAAGGAAATCAAGGTGTTGATCGACCAGTCCGTCGAGCAGGTCGGCGAAGGTTCGACGCTGGCCGGCAAGGCCGGCAGCACGATCGGCGAGGTCGTCGAGGCGGTGCGCCGCGTCACGGCGATCATGAACGAAATTTCGGCGGCGTCGAAGGAGCAAAGCTCCGGTATCGGGGAAGTGAATCTCGCGATTCGCCAGATGGACGACGTCACGCAGCGCAACGCCGCGCTTGTCGAGCAGGCCGCGGCCGCCGCAGGCTCGCTGGACGAGCAGACCGAGCGGCTGCGCGAGGCCGTCGCGGTGTTCAGGGTCGGGCAAGCCGGCTGATCTTTGCCGACGACGCACGCACGTTTCTCGCGCGCATAAAAAAAAGGTGCCGCGAACGGCACCTTTTTGTACAACAAGCAGCTTCTGGTGAAGCTTAGAAGCGGTGACGCAGACCGACCGTAGCAGCCGTCTGGTTCTTCGACGACGACGGAGCTTGCGTGATATCGCCGCTGTAGATCGAAGCGACACCGCCGTCGCCCATTGCGTGCTGGTACACGGCTTGAGCGTAGACGTCCGTACGACGCGACAGCGAGTAGTCAGCCTGCAGGCCGATCTGGTGGTAACGAACCGAGGTCGAGCCACCGTTTGCGGCAACGCCATAACCCTTGCCGTCGGTGAACGTGTACGCCACGCCCAGGCCGAGAGCCGGGGTCAGGTTGTACTTGCCGTTGACTTCGTAGTTGTTAGCGCGCAGCGATTGCTGAACACCTGCAACGTTGTCGATACGCGATTGCGTCCATGCCAGACCGACAGTTGCCGGGCCGAACGAGTACGAACCTGCCGCGCCGAATTCGCGCTGACGGAAGTTGCCCGTCAAGCCTGCGAACGCGCCGTCCGAAGCGCCGCCGTTGCTAGCCGTGCCTGCTGCGTTCGTTGCGCCCGGGTTGTTCTGCTGTGCGTAAGCAGCGCCCAAACGCAGACCTTGCCACTGGTAAGCAGCGCCCAAGCTGTATTCGCGGTTGTTTGCGAATGCGCCAGCCTGGTTCGAGAAGCCGTACGTGCCGCCGAACGTGAAGCCAGCGTAGTTAGCGCTCGAGTACTTGACCGAGTTGTTGACTGCGAAGCCGCCGTTCGTGTTCAGGTTGTCGTTGTTGAACGGGTGCGCGAAGTACGTGCCGCCCCAGCTGCCCGTTGCGGTCAGCGGTGCCAGGTAGTCTTGCGCTGCGTCGTATTGACGGCCCAGCGTGACCGAACCGAATTGCGCGCTCGACAGACCGACGAATGCCTGACGGTTGAACATGCCGTTGTTGTTAGCGAAACGGCCGTTGTTGATGTTAAAGCCGCTTTCCAACGTGAAGATTGCCTTCAGGCCGCCACCCAGGTCTTCCGAACCGCGCAGACCGAAACGGCTCTGATCGATGCCGCCGCTGCCGGCTGCCCACTTCGAGTTGTGAGCAACGTTGCTCGTGTAGGTCACGCCAGCGTCCAGCAGGCCGTACAGGGTGACGCTGCTTTGTGCGTGAGCAACGGATGCGAACGATGCGGCAACCGCAACGACGATGAGACTCTTTTTCATGCGTGGGACTCCTGTTCGATAAATTTTCGTTGGGGAGCGGGACCAGCCTCGGCGGTGCACGGAGGCGCCGCCGCCCTTGACGCCGCCCCGTTCTGGGACGGCCGGGCACCCTTGAAACGAAGCGTGAGTGTAGGGGGTCACCCTAATAGCGGCGCGCGCAATTCACGCAACACGGTCTTGCCCGATCCGCAATAATCGAACGGCCGTTTCCGCTAAGTTATTGTTTTTGGAGAATTAACCGGAATAAGGGACAGGCGGGCCGACTGCCTTCGCCATAAAATATTTGCAACTTTTCAATAACTCAAGTTGCGCAAATGCAACAGGTTGTAATACGCGCGAAGCAATACGGGGAGCAGGCGGGCAATTAACCGCTCGCGAAGTTTGCTTATTAATTAAGCAGCATTGCCAGCGGGTAATGCGCGGTTAGGTTTATTTACGAATTCCGGGAACTAAATCGAATTAATACTGTCTTCTCGCGTGGATTGCCTATTAAAACCGTATCCAGTTCTCGCGCAGAAAATGAAAAGCCGCCCATTAGGCGGCTTATTGCGGTTGCGGAATGACGCCGCACTCACATTATTCGATGCTGATAAGTGAATGATAAGTGAAGCCTTCAGCACGGGCGTTGCCCGGAGGTGAACTGCGGCGCCGACCGCCGCGTGACAAACCCGGTGCTGAAAGCGGACGGCAATGCATCGAACAGCCTTCCATCTACATTAACGGCACGGCCGTTCGCCTTTTCACGAGTAGTTTCCCCAATTCCGTCGGCTGGACTCCGTGATCTAGGAGTCGTCTTCGGGCAGCCCGAGCGCGTCCTCGTCCTCTGGGGAACTGCCGGGCGCCAGCGGATCGGTGTCGGGCGGCGTGTCCGTCAACGGACGTGGCTGCTCTTCCGGCGCATCGAGCGGCTGGTTCGACGGGTCGGCAATGGGGTCGATGGTGGGATCGGTTTGCATGGTCAGCCTCCTGCGGATGGGAACATCTCCCACCGTGAGCCGCGCAACGGCTATTCCCGCGGTGTGCCGCTTCAGCGGCTTGGGCCGAAGCCCTTGATCGTCGATGTAGAAACTGCGCTTGCGCGTAGCGGAAATTTCCTGCGTCGTTGCTGCGGCGACATTCCTTTAAGGGCGATCCGCGCCGGACGTCGTCGGATTATCGGCGGCGCCTGTCAGAAAAGGCTCCAGCCCAAACAGCCACGCAAAGCAGAACGTGATGCACGCCAGCAGGCTGAGTTGACGCGACGGCGCACTGTCGACGACGCCGTGCAACGGCGTGACGAGCACGGGCTGGGACTGTGAAAACTCTGTAGCGGTCTGGTCTTGTGGCATGGCGGTTCTCGTTATTTGACTTCTATCTGTGCGCCGAGCTTTAGCAAGGTGCGTGCCGCGCTTGCCACTGTTCCTATTAGCGCTCGAGGTCGGTGTTTACCCGTCAACCGCGTTTTTCGACTTGCACACACGCCCAGTGCGACACAGAATGTAAGCGCTATCATCGCGACGAATCCACCCCAGACGCGGGCGCCACCGCGTTTAAACGCCGCGCGACGACTCGCAATGTAAGCGCTAACACAACACCCGAACGCAGCAACGCCTGCGGCAGCAGCACAGCAAGACAAGCCGCCAAGGCCCCGAACCACCGCGCGCCGCCGGCCACAACGCGCAAAACATCCACCCGCCCGGCATCGCATCGGCGCGGTCACCCAGCAGAACCGCAAACATGAAACGGAGACGACGATCATGAGCGCAACCCCGAGCCACGAGCAGGCCCCGCCCACCATCCGCCGCGCGCAGGTCGTGGCGCTCACGCTGCTGATGGTGAGCGGCATCGTCAACTATCTGGATCGCGGGACGCTGGCCGTCGCCAATCCGTTGATCCGTCACGACATGGGCCTGTCGCTCGGGCAAATGGGCCTGCTGCTTTCGGCGTTCTCGTGGAGCTACGCGCTCTTCCAGTTGCCAGTCGGCGGACTCGTCGACCGGATCGGACCGCGCAAGCTGCTCGGCATCGGCCTGATCGTCTGGTCGCTCGCGCAGGTGGCCGGCGGCTTCGTGTCCACCTTCGGCTGGTTCGTGCTTGCGCGGATCGTGCTCGGCATCGGCGAAGCGCCGCAGTTTCCGTCGGCGGCTCGCGTGGTCAGCAACTGGTTTCCGCTGCGCGCACGCGGCAAGCCGACCGGCATCTTCAATTCCGCGTCGCCGCTCGGCACCGCGCTCGCGCCGCTTTGCCTCTCGGTGCTGGTCGTGAATTTTCACTGGCGCTGGGCGTTCATCGTGACCGGCGTCGTGGGGCTGATCGTCGCGGCCGTCTGGTTCGCGTTCTATCGCGACCCGGTGAAAGCGACGATGAGCGAAGCCGAGCGCCGCTATCTGGAAGGCGACGAAGCGGACCGCAAGTCGCAGCCGACCGTCACGTTCGCGGAATGGCGGTCGCTCTTTTCGCACGGCACGACGTGGGGCATGCTGATCGGCTTCTTCGGCTCCGTCTATCTGAACTGGGTCTACCTGACATGGCTGCCCGGCTATCTGACGATGGCGCGTCACATGAGCCTGATGCACACCGGCGTGGCCGCGTCGGTGCCGTTCTTTTGCGGCTTTCTCGGTTCGCTCACGGCCGGCTGGTTCTCCGATCTCATCACGAGCCGCAGCGCGAGCCCGGTCGCGAGCCGCCGCAATTCCGTGGTCATCGCGATGCTCGGCATGGTCGCGTTCACGATTCCGGCCGCGCTCGTGCAGAGCAATACGCTGGCGATCGTGTGCATCTCCGTGGTGATCTTTCTGGCCAACGCGGCGTCCGCCAGTTCGTGGGCGCTCGCGACAGCGGCCGCGCCGCCGAACCGCGTCGGCTCGCTCGGCGCGATCCAGAACTTCGGCGGCTTTCTCGGCGGTGCGCTCGCGCCCATCTTCACCGGCTACATCGCGCAGACCTGGTCGTTCGTGCCCGCGCTATTGACGGCCGCGGGCATCGCGTTCATCGGCGCAATGAGTTACCTGCTGCTGGTGCGCAAACCCATCGCCGACGAACCCGCCGCCAACGAACCGATGCAGGCGCCGGCATGAGCGCGCCGGACTCACGAACTCTCTTCAGGAGCATCACACCATGACAAACGCGCAGCAAACTACCTCGTCAATTGAAGGCATCGTCCCCGTGATGCTGACTCCCTTCGACGACTCCGGCGCAATCGACTACGCCAGCCTCGAACGTCTGATCGAGTGGTACATCGCGAATGGATCGGACGCGCTTTTTGCAGTCGCGCAGTCGAGCGAAATGCAGTTCCTCACGCTCGCCGAGCGCGGCGCGCTGGGGCGCTTCGTCGTCGAGAAAGTCGCGGGCAGAATTCCTGTCGTGGTTTCCGGCCACATCAGCGACGATCCCGACGCGCAAGCCGAGGAACTCAACGTAGCCGCGGCCACGGGCGCGCAAGGCGTCGTGCTCGTGACCAACAGACTCGACCCCGCTCGCGAAGGAACGCAGACATTCGCCGCGAATCTCGAGCGGCTGCTCGCGCGCCTTCCGTCGGACGTGCCGCTCGGTCTCTATGAATGTCCCGCACCCTACCGACGGCTTCTTTCGGATGACGAACTAAAGCTCTGCATCGACACCGGTCGCTTCATCATGCTGAAAGACGTAAGCTGCGATCTGCCGACGGTCAAGCGCCGCGTCGCACTTGCAGAGGGCTCGTCGCTGAAGATCCTCAACGCCAACGCGGCCATTGCGTGGGACGCGATGAAAGCCGGCTCGGCGGGCTTTAACGGCGTGTTCACGAACTTCCATCCCGACCTGTACAAATGGCTGCGCAACGACGCGGCGCAAGATCCCGCACTCGCCGAAGAACTCGCGACGTTCCTCGTGCTGGCTGCCGTCAGCGAATCGCTCGGTTATCCCGCGCTTGCGAAGATGTACCACCAGCGCATCGGCACGTTCGACTCGATCCGCTGCCGCGTGATCGACTACGACGTGCGCGAACGGTTCTGGGCGCTGGATGCGATCCTCGACAAGATCGTCGCCGGCACCGAGCATTTTCGCGCGCGCATCGCGGCGCTCCGCTAGCACTGCGCGCCCCATGCCGCGCCATGCGTTCCATCGCCGCGATTACGCTGTGCGAAGCGCGGCGGTAAGATGGCAGGCTTCCCGCTTCGCGTTTGCTTTTCGAACTCATGTCCGACACGCCCGAGTCACCCGCTTCCACTGCCCGAACCCAGACGAACCGCGTGCGCCGCGGCACGGGCCGCACAGTGCTGTCGGACGTCGCGAAGCTCGCGGGCGTTTCGACCGCGACCGTATCGCGTGTCTATAACGAGCCCGAGAAAGTATCCGCCGCCGTGCGCGAGCGCGTCGAGCAGGCCGCCGTCACGCTCAACTGGTTTCCCAACGCCGCCGGCCGCGCGCTCGCGTCCACGCGCAGCCACATTGCCGGCATCATCATTCCCACGCTTGACGATCAGGTGTTCGCGTCGCAGGTGAGCGGCATGCAGGCCGCGTTCGCGGCGCGCGGCATAACGCTCGTGCTCGGCTGCTCGAACTACGATCCCGCGCAGGCGCTCGTGCAGGTGCGGGCGATGCTCGCGCGCGGCGCCGAGGCGATGGCCGTGGTCGGCGAAGCGCATCCACCCGAACTCTTCGACGCGTTGCGGCTCTACCGCGTGCCGTATGCGGTGACGTACGCGTATCGCAAGGAAAGCCCGCACGTTTGCATCGGTTTCGATAATTTCGCCGCCTATGTGCAGATGACCGAGCATCTGATTGGCCTCGGTCATCGCTCGTTCGCTGTGTGCATCCAACCGACGCGCGACAACGACCGCGTGCAGGCGCGCGTCGCCGGCATTCGCGCGACGCTCGAACGCCACGGCCTCGCGGTGCGGCCGGAACACATGTGCGAAGGCGAATCCACCATTGCATTCGGGCGCCGCAGTCTGCGCGCGATCTGGGAAGCGCCATGCGAACGTCCGACTGCGATCATCTGCGGCAACGATCACATTGCGCTTGGCGTGCTGCGTGAAGCGCAAGAACTCGGCATTGCGATTCCCGATGAACTCTCGGTGACGGGCTTCGACGACCTCGAAATATCCAAAGCGATTCGGCCGACGCTCACGACAATGCGCGTGGACACCTACGAAATCGGACAGCTCACCGCGCAACATCTGCTCGACGCGCTCGACGGCAAGCGGCCGCAACACAGCCATGAAGTGCGCGCGCTGCTGCATGTGAGAGAGTCGTCGGGGCCGGCGGCTACGCGCGCGGCCGGCTAAGTACCGCCCGCCACTACCTCGCCATATGCGCGCTTGAGCCGCGTTACGCCTTCTTCGATATCGGCAATACCCGGCGCTGCAAACGACAGGCGCAGCGACGCAGCGTCGACGTTGTCCGCGAAAAACGCCTTGCCTGGCACGAACATCACCTTGTTGCCGATCGCACGTTGAAGAAGCGCGGACGCATCGATGCCGTTGCCGCTCTCACTCAAACGCGCCCACACAAACATGCCGCCTTCGGGCCGATGAAACTCGAGCGCATCGCCGAGTTGCGCGTGCAGTGCGTTGCATAGCGCTTCGCATTTGCGTCCGTACATTGCGGTAATGCGCGGCAGATGTCGTTCGAGTGCGCCATCCGCGAGATATTCGGCGGCGATGGCTTGCGTCCACGGCGAGCTGCAAAGGTCGACTGTCTGCTTGGCGATCACGCAGCGGCGCGTGATTTCGGTGGGTGCAATCGTCCAGCCTACACGCAGGCCGGGCGCAACGATCTTCGAGAGGCTCGCGAAATGGACCACCCAGTCACGCGCGCCGTCGACTTCGGACGCAAGAGAAAGGATTGAGGGCACGGCGTCGCCGGAAAAACGCAGGTCGCCGTATGGGTCGTCCTCGACGATAAGGAACCGGTACTGCACCGCCAGCTTCAGCAATGCGATGCGGCGCTCGCGCGTAATCGTTGCGCCTGTGGGGTTCGCAAACGTGGGCACTGTGTAGAGCAGCTTCGGTCGCGCGAACGTACCGGACGCAAGAAGCGTGGCGAGACGGGCGACGTCGAGGCCGTGCGCATCGACGGGAACCGTAACGATTTTTGCCTGCTGAAGCCGAAGTGCCTGAAGCGTCGCGGGATATGCAGGCTGCTCGGTCAACACGACATCGCCTGGACTCACCAGCACGCGAAGCAACAGGTCGAGTCCCTGCTGCGATCCGGTTGTGACCAGCATCTCGTTCGGCTCGCACGATACATTGCGGCGCGCCATCAACTGGATGAGTTGGTGCTTGAGTAAGGGTAGCCCGTCGGTGGGTCCGTATTGAAGACACAGGTTCGGGTCGTGATACGCGCGGGCCGCTGCTTGCTTTAGACCGTCTACATCGAACAGATCGCTAGCCGGATAGCCGCCGGCAAACGAAATCATGCCGGGCTCGCCGAGATACTTGAACAGTTCGCGAATCGGAGAGCCCGAGGGATTCTGGAAAGGCGCGGTGAATTCGTACATGTTGTGATGGGCTCGAAGCGGGCGATCAGACTACGTGGATAAAACGCGCGCTACACCACGTTCTTTTCCACAATGGGACGGTTTTCCAGCAAGCGCTGCCAACTCAACGAAGAGAGATCGAGCGACACATAGCGTCCGTTCAGAATCAGTTCGCTCACACCGCGCCCCGTCGCCGGACCTTGCTGAAGACCATGTCCGCTATAGCCATTGGCAAACACACAGTTTTCGATCTGCGGGTGATAGCCGATGATCGCGTTATGGTCGAACACGTTGTACTCGTAGTAGCCCGACCAGCAGTTCTCGACACGCAGCGCCTCAAATTCCGGTACGCGATGCGCGAGCGTCGGCCAGATGACGTCGTCGAAAAGCGCGTGATCGACTTCGTCGAGCGGCAGATCGTCCGGGTCGTTATCCGCGCCCGGCGATGTGCCGCAAATATAGGTCTTTCCTTCAGGGCGAAAGTACACGCCGGTCGGGTCGATCAGCAGCGGACAAGCCTCGAGCCGCGCCGGCGACGACACGTTGAAAATGCTGCGGCGGCGCGCGAACACCGGAATGTCGATGTCCATCATGCCGGCGATCTTGCGCGCCCACGCACCCGCCGCATTCACCACCGTATCGCATGCATAGCGCTCGCCATTGCCGGCGATTATGTGAGTAATCTTGCGGCCCTCGCGAACCACGCCTGTTACGTCGGCCGCGACATAGCGCGCGCCGAGCGACTGTGCCTTCTTGCGAAGCGCCTGCACGAGTCCGTAGCCGTCGAACCATCCTTCACCGCTTTCGCCGAATGCACCCGACACGAGATCTTCGACATTCAGCCACGGGAATCTCGCCTTCAGCGTTTGCCGGTCCATCAGATTGATGTCCGCGCCCAGGCTCGTCTGCAACGCGTGATTCTCGCGCAGCGTTGCATCGCCGGCGGGCGTCGCGAGAAACAGATAGCCGCCTTCATGCAGATCGATCGACGGCCTATTCCCGTCCACTTCGAGAAGCTCGCCGATATTGCGCAGAAATTCGATGCCGTACAGCGACATCTGAATCGATAGCGGCGTCGAAAACTGCTGCCGGATCGAAGCGGCCGATAACGCCGACGACGACCTCGCATAACTCGGATCGCGCTCGATCACCGTCACCGAAACCGTCGGATCGGAAGCGCGCAGGAAGTAAGCGATAGAACTACCGATAACGCCGCCGCCGACAATAACGACTTGAGAACTCAAGACTTGCTCCCGATTGCACACGGCGAGGCGATTTCAAAAAACGCCAGCCGACGCAGAGTAATCGACCTTGCTCGACAGACCCGCAAAAGCGGGGCCGGCTTAAAAAAACGGCCGTCTCGCAACGGCCGTTATATGCAAGGAAACCCGCTTAACCGATATTGAAGTCGATGCCCTGGGCAAGCGGCAGTGCCGACGAATAGTTGACCGTGTTGGTCGCGCGGCGCATATACGCCTTCCACGAGTCGGAGCCCGATTCGCGCCCGCCGCCGGTTTCCTTTTCGCCGCCAAACGCGCCGCCGATTTCCGCGCCGCTCGGTCCGATGTTCACGTTCGCAATACCGCAGTCGCTGCCCGACGCCGACAGGAATCGCTCGGCTTCGCGCAGGTCTGTAGTGAACACGCACGAAGAAAGGCCGTGCACGGCTGCGTTATTGCCGTCGATCGCGTCATTGAATTCGCTGTACTTCAGCACGTAAAGAATCGGCGCGAAGGTTTCCTTCAGCACGATCGGCGTTTGCGAAGGCATCTCGACAATGGCGGGGCGCACATAGAACGCCTTCTCATTGCCGGCCACCGCGTGACGCTCGCCGCCGAATACCTTGCCGCCTTCGCTCTTCGCCTGCTCCAGCGCGGCCTGCATGCGGTTGAACGACTGCTCGTCGATCAACGGTCCCATCAGCACGCCCTGCTCCAGCGGATTGCCGATCACGACTTTGCTATAGAGCGTCTTCAGTCGCTCGACGGCCTTGTCGTACACGCTTTCGTGAACGAACAGGCGGCGCAGCGACGTACAGCGCTGACCTGCCGTGCCGACCGCCGAAAAGACAATGCCGCGCAGCGCCAGTTCCAAATCGGCGGTGCCCGAGACGATGCCTGCGTTATTGCCGCCGAGCTCGAGAATCGAGCGGCCAAAGCGGCGCGCCACTTCGACGCCGACCGTGCGGCCCATTTCCGTGCTGCCCGTCGCGCTGACGATATTCGAGCGCGGGTCCGCAACCAGTTTCGCGCCGACATCGCGGCCGCCATTGACGACGCGCGTCAGGCCTTCCGGCGCATCGCCGAATTCCTTCAACGCGTCTTGCAGGATTTTGTCGACGGCAAGCGCGGTGAGCGGCGTTTTCTCGGACGGCTTCCAGATCACCGCATTGCCGCACACGAGTGCAAGCGCCGCATTCCACGACCACACGGCCGCCGGAAAATTGAACGCGGAAATGACGGTGCACACGCCCATTGGATGCCACGTTTCAGCCATGCGATGCCCCGGGCGCTCGGACGCGATGGTGAGGCCGTAAAGCTGACGCGACAGGCCGACCGCGAAGTCGCAGATGTCGATCATTTCCTGCACTTCACCGAGGCCTTCCTGAAGAATCTTGCCGGTCTCTAGCGTGATGATGCTGCCCAGAGCATGCTTCTGCTCGCGCAGTTTGTTGCCGAGCAGGCGCACCAACTCTCCGCGGCGCGGCGCGGGCACGCTGCGCCAGCTTGCATAAGCCTTCTGCGCGTTGGCCAGCGCGGCGTCGACGTCGGCAACCGTGTTGCTCGCGACGCGGCCGATGAGTTCGCCATTGATCGGCGAGTGAACGGCGATGTCGCCCGCTTCCGCGAGGTGGGAAATGCCGAGTTCGGAGAGAATTGTCGATGCTTTCACGATTGAGACCTCTTTGAATTTCCAATACGAAATTTTGGTACGTTCGGAAACTATACACGCCCCGGTTTTAGGCGGCAACACTAAGCGTGCGGCGTGGGTTGCGCGGCGTGCGCGGGTTGCGAGCCGTCATTTCTGATCGGAAATGGCGCCGTCTGCGGCATCTGTTCGAGTGCCTTCCTGACCAACTGCGCGATATGCAGCGTTTGTCGGCCCGCTCCCTGCTCGATCTGCTCCCGACAACTAAAGCCGTTCGTCACGACAATCGCTTCAGCGTGAGCGTTGCGCACGAGCGGCAAGAGCTTGTCTTCGGCGATTTTCATCGACAGTTCGTAGTGGTCGGCACTGAAACCGAACGAGCCGGCCATGCCGCAACAGCCCGTATCGAGCAGCGTCCAACGCACGCCCAGTTTGTCGAGCAATGCCGTGTCGCCCTTCATGCCGAAGGTCGACTTCTGATGGCAATGTCCATGCACGACGACATCCGCGTCGAGCTTCGGCCATTCGTAATCCGCGCGCGCGACAAAGTCGGCGAACAGAAACGTCTGGTCCGACAGCCTCTTTGCGACAGGGTCGTCGGGAAGCTGCTTGAGCAGTTCGTCCTTGAAGATGGACAGGCATCCGGGTTCGAGTCCGACTACCGGCACACCGGCTTCGATGTCGTCGGCAAGTTCATTCACGGCGCTGCGGAGCAGAGTGCGCGCTTCGTCCAGCAGCCCATAGTCGTACAACGGCCGGCCGCAGCAAAGGCGCTTGCGCGGCAATACAACGTGATAGCCGATGCGCGTCAACACCTCGAGCGCGGCCGTCGCGATCTCGGGCGAGAAGTGGTCGTTGAACGTGTCGACCCACAAAATGACCTTGCGTGAAGGCTCATTTGCCGCGGCGCTGCCGACCTTCACGCGACGCGCCTCGGTAGCGCGGAACGTGCGCGGTGCAAAGACCGGCAGACGCCGCTCGCGAGCCACGCGCGCCATCCACTTGCTGATGTACGCCAGCGGTTTCGCCGACGTCATCAAATTGGTCACGCGCGCGAAGCGGCTCGCAAGCGGCGCCCACTGACCGATGCGGCCCATGAACATCGCCTGACGCGGCCGACGATGCCGCTCGTAGTAATGCGACAGAAATTCGGCCTTGTACGAGGCCATGTCGGTATGCGTCGGACAATCGGATTTGCAGCCCTTGCACGCGAGGCAGGTGTCGAGCGCCTCTTTTACCTCGGTGCTGTTCCAGCCGTCCTCGATCACTTCGCCCTGAAGCATTTCCCAGAAGAGATGCGCGCGGCCACGCGTCGAGAACTTCTCCTCGCGCGTCGCGCGAAAACTCGGGCACATCGTGCCGCCGTCGAGCGAACGGCACTTACCCATGCCGATGCAGCGTTCCACCGCGCGCTGCATACCGTCGCCCTCGCGACTCGCGAATGTGAGCTTCGTTGTCAGCGTGACCGGCTTATAAGCGGGACCCATGCGAAGGTTTTCATCGGCGCGATACGCATGAACCACCTTGCCGGGATTCATGCGATTGAGCGGGTCCCAGATCGCCTTGAACTCCTGCATCGCCTGCAAGATTTCGGGCCCATACATGATGGGCAGAAACTCGGCCTTGGCCTGGCCGTCGCCATGTTCGCCCGACAGCGAGCCGCCGAAATCGACCACCAGTTGCGCCGCCTCGCGCAGAAAGCTTCGCCATTTGCCGACGCCTTCGGCGGTACGAATATCGAAGGTGATGCGCGCATGCACGCAGCCGTCGCCGAAGTGACCATAGAGGCACGTCTCGTAACCGAAGCGGTCCACGAGCGCCTGAAACTTGCGCAGATAATCGCCTAGCCGCAGCGGATCGACTGCCGCATCTTCCCAGCCGACAATCGGGTCGGGCTTCGACGGATCGATCGACAAAGCGACCGCCGACGCGCCCGTCTCGCGTATCGACCAGATCTTCTGCTGCTTGTGCTTGTCTTCGACGACAAGCCCGCTGATATCCGCGCCCGCCGCGCCTGACTTGAAGTACGCAGCCGCGTCGTTCGCTTGCGTGAGCGCGTCGGCAACCGTGTCCGAACCGAATTCGAGCACGACCCATGCGTCGCCATCCGGCAGCAGCGCGATTTCGTCGCTCTTTAAACCGCGCGCCTGCAAGCCGCGAATGATCGCGCGGTCGAGTCCTTCAATCGCGATCGGCGAAAAACGGTTGAAGTGTGGGACGGCATCGGCGGCAATATAGATGTCGTTGAAACCAAGTACGAGCAGCACGCGGCACGCCGGGCTATGCACGAGACGCACCTTCGCTTGCAACGTCACCGCACAGGTGCCCTCGGTGCCCACGAGCGCACGCGCGACGTTAAAGCCGTTTTCCGGCAGCAACTGATCGAGATTGAAGCCGGACACGCGGCGTCTGATTTGCGGAAACTCGCCGCGAATGCGCTCGGCGTAACGATCACGCAAGTCGCGCAACTTCGCGTAGATCTCGCCCTGGCGTCCGCCTGTCGCGATGATGTCGTCCAGTTCTGCGTCGCTGGTCGGGCCGACCCAGAAGCGCGCGCCGTCATACGTCGCGATCTCCAATGCCTCGATATTCTCGACGGTCTTGCCGCCCATTACCGAGTGTGCGCCGCATGAGTTGTTCGCGATCATTCCGCCGAGCGTGCAACGGCTGTGCGTGGCAGGGTCCGGCGCAAACGTGAGGCCGTGTTCCTCGGCCGCATCGCGCAGCGTGTCGCAAATCACGCCGGGCTCGACAAGCGCCGTTCTGTTTTGCGCATCGACACTGACGACGCGATTCACATACTTGCTCGTGTCGGCCACGACCGCGACGTTTACGCACTGCCCGTTTTGCGATGTGCCGCCGCCGCGCGTCAGAAACGGCACGTCGTTGCGGCGGCAGACTTCGAGTGCTGCGACGAGATCGTCCACGTCCGCGGGCACGACGGCGCCCAACGGAATCTGCCGATAGTTCGACGCATCCGATGCATACAACGCTTTCGAGCCCGCGTCGAAGCGCACTTCGCCTCGCAGCGCGGCGCGCAGATCGGCCTGGACGTGTTCGAGCAGGCGCGTGCTTGCGACGAACGGTGCGGCCGGCTTTTGTGCGTAGCGTGGTGCGTCGCTCATCGCTCCCTCGACCGTTTCGTTCAGCGCATTATCCACTCTACTGCGCCGCGTTCGCAGTCATTTTGAAAATGCCTTGTGCGTTGCCGGCATCGAAACGCAGATCGGTCACCCAGCTACGCGATGCCTGATCGAACGTGCGCTTACGCGTGATGAACTCGTAGAACGAACCCGGAACATCGCGCGTGACGAGCTTGCCGCCGACGGACCTGAACTGACGCTCGACCGTATCGGCGCGATAGGCCGTTTGAAATACGCGGCCGGAACGCGAACGTTCGACCTCCGGCTTCATCGGCCGGCCCTTGTTCTTCTCTTCGTCCGAAAGCGTGAAGACGTCTTCGACGCGATCCGTCGCGTGATTGAACGCATTGCCTTCGGTTGAAATCCATGCCATTTCCGCCGATTCGCGCAACAGCACTTCGTAGTCCGCCTCGTTCGGCACATCGTGCTGACGCGCGAACGCGCCGACAATCACCGGCAGCAGCTTGTGAGCCGCGTCCATAGGAAGCGAGCCTTCGCGCTCAAGCTCCCAAAGCTGCGAAACGGCGAGCGGCGTCAACGGATCTTTCGACGAACTCACCACATTCGTCACCGCCTGCTGGAATTCCGCGGAGAAGCGTTCGGGATGCAACTCGCTCACGAAGAACTGCGCGATTTCGTCCGGTGCATCTTCGTGCGCGTACGCGCGGCCGGTCATGCCCAGTTTGTCGAGCGGATAACGGCCATTCAGTTTGAAGCCAAGCGGCCGGAGGATGCGGGTAAACGCCGCCTCGCCTGGAGGCAATGCGCCGTTGTTGTCCCAACGCACCGTGCGCAATGCGCCGTGATCGAAGTAGACGGAACCGCCGTTCGCGATTGCCTCGTTCGTGTAAGCGCGGCCATTCGGCGAACGCTCGAGCAGATCTTCGAACAGCGCCATGTTCATGGCCTGGGCGAGTTCGGCGCGCGTGACTGTGCCGTCTTCCCAGTCGCTCAGTGCGGTTGGGAATGTCAGCGTCGTAAACAGCGACTCCGTTTTTTCCGGACCCAGCAGCTTCAATAACAGGCGTTCAACGTTCGAATTGCGCATTGGTTTTTCTCTCACTACGGGCTAGCCCGACATACGTGAACGCATTATTCAAACTGTTGCGCACCTCGTAAAGCGAGATTAAATTGTCACTTGATGACTTTTCGGAACTAACATGCGCAAGTTCAAGATTCCCAACATGAGTGCGCTGCTCGCCTTCGAAGCTGCCGCGCGGCACGAGAGCTTCACTCATGCGGCAAAGGAACTGTTCCTCACGGAGAGCGCGATCTCACGGCAGATCGCGACGCTCGAATCGAATCTCGGCGTGCGTCTTTTCGTTCGCTCGAAGCAGCGCGTGATGCTGACTCGCGCCGGACGTCTATATGGCACACAGGTGCGCCGCGCGCTGGAGAATCTGGATCGCGACACGCTGTCCATCATTGCGCACGGCAGCGGCGGCGGCTACCTCGAACTCGCGGTGCTCCCCACGTTCGCGTCGCAATGGCTGATTCCGCGAATGAAGGATTTCAACGACCGCAATCCGGACGTTCGAATCAACATGGGCATTCGCACCGACCTGTTCTCTTTCGAGGAGTCGCATTTCGAAGCCGCCATTCACTATGGCAAGCCGACGTGGCCGGGCACGTCGTCGGACTATCTGTTCGGCGAGGAAGTCGTGCCGGTGTGTGCGCCGTCGCTGCTTGCAAAGCGCATCCGCAAGCCGCACGAACTGCTGAATTATCCGCTGCTGCATTCCACCACGCGCCCCGATGCCTGGTCGCGCTGGTTCTCCAATCTCGGCGTCGAAGACAACGCCACGATGCAGGGCGTGCGCTACGAACTGCATTCGATGCTGATCAGCGCCGCCGCCGCAGGGCTCGGCATCGCGCTGGTGCCCAAGTTTTTCGTCGACGAACAACTGACGCAGTTGGGTCTGGTGATTCCGTTCGCCGCTACGGCGGTCGAAGAATCCGCGTACTACCTGGTCTATCCAACCGAGCTCAGTCACGGCAAACCACTGGAACTGTTCAGGACATGGTTGCTCGAGGAAGCCGCCGCGTACAACGCGCAAAGCCGCTGATGCACGCGGCCCGACGCCCTCACGATCAGCAGTTTCCCTTCTTAGCCTGCCCCGGCGGGCAGAAACCATTGCCCGGACCGCCCTGAGGATGGCCTTGCGGCACGACGACCACGCCCGGCGAATCGGGCACATAAAGCGCACAGCCGCTCAACAGCGCGGTGCTTGCAGCAAACAGGCAAAGGATTTTTTTCATGAGGTTCCCCGACGAAGGGCTTGCGCGACGAGCGGAAATTCAAGCACGCACGTCGGCGTTTTAAACACGGTTTTCATTGGCGATTCCTCCATCATCGTTGTTGTGCCCTGAAGGATATGGAAACTCTACGTAAAAGAGATCGGCCAATTTGAAACGGACGGTAACTTCGGCCGATTTGACATTCTTTGTCATAACGGGCGAGACTGGGACTCGCGGCTCGCATATCATGCTTTCTGAGTGAGCTAAAACGTAGCATCCGCGCTTTAGCGGCGTGGTTAATAGCCGATCAAATTGGTTATTTGCCGCATTTGGACTAAGGTTTAGTAGCTCTTGGTTACACAACAAGAACGAACGTTGCGAGGTGAGGCATGCACACGCTAATCGACCTGGAGATCGCGCATCTTGCGCGAGTCATGAGTGCATCAATGGCCGGAGATCTCGCGGGGCCCATTCTGCCGGCCGCCTACTGGCGCGAACGGCTTCATCAACTGCTCGATTCTCAGCACCTGACGAATGCGCAATTGCGTTCTATCGACGTCCTTCTGCTCCAACTGGACGAACTTGAAGCGCAAAGCTCGAATAGCCACGCTCACGGCGTTGCAATCAGCACGAGCTAATAATCCACAATACGCCACAATAAAGCGCGCAAGTTTTCCAAAGGAATTTTGGGCGCGCGGCATTGTCCGTATCGCGGATGCCAACGCGGTGGTTCCGGCGCTTCGTTAACCCGTCGTTAACCTTTAGCCACGTTTTCACAGGAACGAACTAATGAACAAATCCCGTCTATTGCTCGTGTCGATGATGGCCGCGGGCATGCTCGCATCGCCGCTCGCGCTTGCACAGCCGCCGCACGACAACCCCGGCCACGGCGGAGATCACGGGCAGGGACCGAAGCACGGCAAGGGACCGAAGGGTCACGATAGCTACGACAGCCACGGCCATAAGCCGATGCCGCCGGGACACAATCCCGACGGTCCTGGCAACTCGGCGAACGCGCCCGGACATTGGCGCAAGGGTGATCGGCTGCCTCCCGAATACCGCGACCGTCAGTATGTTATCGACGACTGGCGCGGGTATCGGCTCGCGCCGCCGCCGCGCGGTTATTCGTGGGTCGGCATCGGCGGCGACTACCTGATGGTGCAGTTGTCCACCGGCGTGGTTCTGCGAGTCGGACCGTAAGCGGCAACATCGCACGGCCGCTGCATGCGGCCGTTCAACATCCCCTTGAGCATGGCGATGACACATCGCCCGCTCGTCACATTTCGGCGGCAGGCCCGACGCGGTTTAACGCAAACCGAAGCGTCGCAGTGACTGCTCAAACGCTCTCGCCTCGTACCTCGGCCACGCAAGCGGCCATCTTTGCGCAATTCCGTCCAGCGACTAAAGAATCGTCGCCGCGCCGCCGTTATATCCGTCATGCATACAAGCCACGTTGGCGCGCTTGCAGCGAGCCGCTGTAACTCGTCCGATATGCAGAATTTCAGCTCGCGATCCAACATGCGCGGCGCTTTACGTCAGCGCCGCGAGACGTTGTGACGACACGCGCAAGTCCACCGGCACAAGGATTAATTTCGAAAGACAACATCGACAGCAAGCCGTCATACTCTGTCTCTCCTTGGGGCGGAACATTCCGACAGCGGAATCGGAAGTTTCGCCAGACACCAGATCGATGCATGACCGCCGTCGCTTGACGGCACTCTCCGCGTAGCGCCGCACGCGGATCATGTGGAGCGTACTTGTTAAATGAGTTATAGCCCTGTCGTTCCGTTCGCTCACGACAAAGCCGCATCCGGCTCCTTCGTGGGCGGTGCGCCAGCGTTTCGCCAACTGGTTCGAATGATCGATCGCGTCGCGCCCACCGATCATCCGCTGCTGATTTTCGGCCCGACCGGTTCCGGCAAGGAACTCGTGGCACGCCGTGTTCACGCGCACAGCCAGCGCCAGGATCAACCCTTTGTCGATGTCAATTGCGGCGCGATTCCCGAGCATCTCGTCGAAGCCGAACTATTCGGGCACGTCAAAGGCGCGTTCACCGGCGCGGGCGAAAATCGCCAGGGGCTGTTGCAGCAGGTCGGCAAAGGCACGCTGCTGCTCGATGAAATCGGCGAGTTGCCGCTCGCGCTTCAACCGAAACTGCTGCGCGTGCTGGAGACGCGCACTTTCCGTCCGCTTGGATCGACCACCAATCTTCACTTTGCCGGACGCGTGGTGGCCGCAACGCATCGCGACCTGCGCGAGCTCGCACGTGAGGGACTCTTTCGCGAGGATCTGTTCTACCGGCTCGCGGTGTTCGTGCTCGCGGTGCCCGGACTGGAACAGCGCGTCGAAGACATTCCCGCGCTCGTCAACCACTTCGCTTCACAGCACACGCGCCGCCTCGAGTTTTCTCCGACCGCGCTGCGGCGTCTTTCGCAACATCCGTGGCCGGGTCATATCCGGCAATTGCGCAATCTCATCAGCCAGTTGAGCGTGCTTGCCGAGACCACGCAGATCGACGTAGATACGCTCGAGCCGTTTCTCGCCAACGAGGCGAGCGGGCCGGTGTCGCGCGCGAGTCTCGCGGACATGCTGTTGCAACTCGAAGGCCGCGACAAGCTCGGCGCCGCTGAAGATTTGCTGATCGACCGCGCGCTCGAACGCACGAGCGGCAACAAGAGCGCGGCGGCGACATTGCTCGGCGTGGGCCGCAAGACCATCGAACGGCGCCTGAAGTCGCGCGAAGAACATCACCGCGAAGCGCGCAAGTGCCTCGAACATGCGAGGGCGCTGATCGAGGAATCGAAATTCGCCGAAGCGATTCCACCGCTGCGCCGCTGCCTCGCTGTGCTGCAGACACCGAACGAACACGGCGCCGTGCGCCGCTTGCAGTTCGACGCATATCGCCTGCTTGGGATGAGTTTGCGCAGCGTGCACGGCTGGCTGTATGCGGAAGCCACCGCCTGCTACGCCGCGGCGCTCGCGATCGGCGAAGGCGTTTGCACGCCCGCGGAAATCGCCGCAATCCAGTTCGGCATCTGGACCACGCAGTTGACCACGCTCGAACTGAAGCAGGCGCGCGCGACCGCGCAGAACATGCTGGAGCGCGCGCAAAACGGCGGCGACCGCGTCTCGCTCGACGAAGCCCACGTCGCGATGACCAACACGCTGTTCTGGCTCGGCGACAGCGAGGAAGCGCTTGCGTGTCTTGCGCGCGGCAATCTGCTCGGCGTGGGACGCAACGACGTGCGCACCGGCTCGCAAGGCATCGACCTCGCGAGTCTCGCGCTGACTTTCGAAGGACTCGCCGCGTATCAGATCGGCGCCTTCGCGCAGGCACGCCGCGCGATGGAGATGCTGATTCTGCGCGCGTCGGAGCCGGGCGTGCACGCGCTCGCTCACGTCGTCAATCTGCAGGGCGCCGCGTGGCTCGCCGCGCTGTTCGACGACGTCGAGCGGCTCGGCCGGCTTGCGAGCGAACTCGAATCGGTGTCGATCGCGTACGGCTTTGCGTTCTATCGCGGCGTCGGCCAGGTGCTGCGTGCCTGTCATCTGAGCGCGCTCGGTCAAACCGACGAAGCGGAAACGATCATGCTCGACGGCTACGATAATCATGTCGTCTGCAATGGCGGCGCGCTGTTCTATTCGTTCAAGGCGTGGCATCACGGGGAATTGCTGCTGCGCGCTGGACGTGCAAAGGAATCCGAAGCAATGCTGGCAGCCGCGATCGATGAAACGCTCGCCCGTCAGGAGCGCGTCTATCTCGGCAAGCTGCTGGTCACGCGCGCACGCGCGCAGTGGGCGCTCGGCGATGTGAACGCGGCGGAACTGGGCCTGCGCACCGCGCTATCGACGGCGCTCGCGTTCGGCTCGGTGCCCGCGCGCGTGGACGCGGCGCACTACCTCGCGGATCTGCTGCGCTCGACTGATCGCGTGCCGGAAGCGATCGAGACGCTCGAGCGCGGCTTGCGTTCGTTGCCCGCGGACGCCACGCCGCGCGTCACGGGCGCGGCCAAACTGCTTGCCGAACTTCAGCAACAGAGTTCTTTCGATAACTACACTAAAGGAATCGTCAATGGCATTTGACCTACGCCGGGAAGATCTGGAGCCGCTGCTATTGGGCGCGGCTTTTTTCGGGAGTGGCGGGGGCGGCACGATCGAATCCGCGCGGCATCTGGCCGCGCATTTCGTCGCCGGCGACTACTACCCGAGCGACATAGTGAAGGTCGTGTCCGTTGAAGAAGCCACCGAGGGCGCGGCCGTCATGGTCGCCTATCTCGGCGCGCCCGAAGCGATCAATTCGGCGACCTATCCGCTGGGTCCGGTGACGGCCGTGCAGAACGTGCAGGCGCGGCTTGCGTCGCAATCGACGAAACTCGCGTACGTCATGCCGCCGGAAAGCGGCGCGCTCGGCTTCACCGTGGCCGCGCTGGTGGCGGCAAAACTGGGCCTCGCGGTGATCGACGCCGACGGCGCCGGCCGCGCTGTGCCTTCTTTGCCGATGCTCACCTTCGCCGCCGCGGAGATCGACCCGCGGCCGGCGTTCCTCGTGAGCCAGGGCGGCCTGTGCGTCGAACTCGACGTGACGCCGCGCAGCGGCAATGCGGGTGCGCCGACTCATCAGCGCGACGTGTCGGCGATTGTCGAGCAGATGATGCGTCCCGTTGTCGCCGATCCGGAATTCGGGCAATTCGGCGGACTCGCAATGTGGGTCATGAAGCCGGCCGACATCGGCCGCGCGACGCCGATCCGCGGCACGCTGACACGCGCGCTCAAACTCGGGCGCGCGTTGCACGCGGGAGGAATCGGCAGTGCGCGGCAAATGACCGACTATCTCGTCGAATATTGCGGCCTTGCGGCGCGTGCCGTGTCGGAGCCGGGCGAACTGGTTTCCGCGGAAGTGGACACGAGCGGCGGCTTCGACGTCGGCAAGATCCGCATTCAGGCCGGGCAGCGTACCTACACGGTGATGTATCAGAACGAGTCGCTGCTCGTATGGGACAGCGAACGTCCGCAGCCGATCGTGCTCCCGCCCGATAGCGTCGCGTATTACGTCGGCGGGGAAGGTCAATCTGTGTTCAGCAATGGCGATCTCGTGAACGCCGACGGCTCGCTGAATCCGGCGATCGGCAAGCGTCCCGTGACGTTGATCGCCTGGCGCGCCGAAGCCGAACTGCGCAAGCCGGGGCTGATTCTCGACAGCTTCATGCAGTTGCTGAACTCGCTCAACTACCTCGGCCCGTATGTGCCGCTTGAAGCACTGCAGTCGCTGCAACCCGCGCGCAAGGGAGAGGCATCTTGAACTCGCCCATTCGCATCTGCGTGCTCGTGCCCGTCGCCACGTCGCAATACAACGACCGCATCATGAAGGCCATCGCGCCCGTCGTGCCGCCGGACGTGCATGTCGAGATTCGCAACATCGCCGAAGGACATCCCGACATCGAGAACCGCACTAACTGGCTGCAAAACGGCATGCCCGTAGTCGAGCTCGCGCAGGCCATCGCCAACGACGGCTTCGACGGCATCTGGCTGACCGACTTCGACATGTGCGGCGTGGAAGCCGCGCGTGAGGTGATCGACATTCCGATCATCGGCGGCTTTCCGGCCTCGGCGTTCACGGCACTGGCGCTGAGCCAGCGCTTCTCGATCGTCACGATCCTGCAAAGCACGCTGGCGATGCAGCGCGCTCATCCGCAGACCTATGGCATCGAGGATACGTTCGCGTCGATCCGCGCGATCAATTGCCCGGTCGCGCAACTGGAGGATATCGACGTCGTCATCATTCGCACCTTCGAAGCCGCGCTGAAGGCGATCAAGGAGGACGGCGCGCAATCCATTCTGCTCGGCTGCACCGGTTTCGTGGACGTCGCGAGCCGCGTCTCACGAATGCTGAGCGACGAAATGGGCGGCTTCGTGCCGGTCATCGATCCGAATCAGGCGGGCTTCAGCTTCCTCGTCTCGCTGGTGCGCATGCAGTTGCGCCCGAGCCGGCTGACTTACAGCAAGGTCAGCCTGCAGTCGTAGGTCTCGCGTCTGCTTATTCCAGTTCTTTCCAGTTCGTTTCAGTTGGTCCGGCGCGGCGCTTCGTCGCCTCGCCGGACGTCCCCGCCGTGGCCGTGGCCGCTTCTGTGGCCGTTTTCGGCTTCGCTCTGCCTCCATCGCGCCCTCGCCTTTCGATCCTAACGGACGAAATCGCCGCTCCACGCCCCTTGCATGGCCACCTGGACGAAAACGTCCACTTTTAGGGCTGTACCTGGACGGGTTTGACCAGAATCATCGAGCGAATTTCGTCGATCCCCTACGCACAGCCGCATCGGCGAATGGCACGGTCATTGCTTATACAAATGCTCGTGGCCTTGAGCCCAAAGAAATGCAAACGAATTCGTCCGAAATGCAGGGCGCCTGAGAGACCAGACAAGATTGCGTCGCGCCGCCGCTAACCGAGCGATCGCCGCACATGATCGCGATGATTCGATTAGTTATACGAACGAGTGTCGATGCGCCAATTTCGCCGATAGCAAAAGGTTGTCGGCATCAGATTGAGAGAGGGCTGTGCTGTAGCAGTGACAGTGTCGAAACATCGCGAGGGCATGCTTCCACAGAGAAGCAGCTCGAGTTGCAACGCACTGAATGGCGGAAAATCTTTTGGCTATGTACCAGACGATCCGCTGCGGGGTTGGTCTGGCCGCCGTTGTCTGCGCCTGCGGGAGCAGCAACGGCGGCTCGTCCTTTGCAGTAGTCGCAAAGAGCAAGCTGCACGAGCAGTCCACGCCGCGTCAGACCGTTAGCGACGCCGCGAATAGACCAAGGCTGGCCACCCACGGGGGTTCGACAATGCATCACCACATTCTGGAAAACGAGCTCCTTCATCTGGAGCGCGTGATCGCATGGGCATCGCAAAAGCCTTTTCCGCCGACCTATTGGCGCGACCGCATCGAACATCTGAAGAGCTCTCCGCAGGCGCCGATGTATCACAAGCGCCTCGATCGTCTGTCGCGTCTCGTCGCTGAGTTGAGCGAATAACACGGCCTTCAGGCAAGCGTTCTTATCAGCATGTTGCCGGCGACGAACGGCGGCGCACTCTGGCCACTCACTCCTGGCACTGCACGTCCTTGCTCGGCACGACGATCAGGATAGGATACGTGCCGTGATCCAGGTCGACGCGCGCAACCACGGAGGTCAACGAGCTGTCGATCTGGTCGTACACGCTCACCTGTTCGCGGCGAAGCGTCGTAATGCCGGTACACGCGGACGCGCGGCCTTCGTCGGAGATCCGGCATTGAATCGGATGATCGGCGAGGTAGCGATACTGATCGCGCCCGGGCGTCGCAAGGTATTCGCGCACGCTCTGCTCCGAGCCGCCGACGCCTGTCACTTTTCCGATCGCACATTGCAGCGCGCCCGTGTCGCCGCTCGCGGGCGTTTGCGCGTTAGCGGCCGCACTCGCTGCGACGGCCGTCGCAAAGGTGAATGCCAAGGTCAATGCAAAGTGGTATCTCATCGCGCATGTTCGTCTGTCGGATTGAAGTGCTGAATTGTAAAGGCGCCGCGCGCATTGCGTTGCCGGCGTGGAATTTACAAGCCGTTGTAATAACTGAGAAAGCGCGATTCGCGGACGTTGTCCGCGCGCTCGGCGGGCCGGTTGGCCGAGCGTCGGCATAGCCGATGCTGCGCATAGGACAGCCTCACTTCAATCGCAGCACTGCAAGGAGCCACCGATGAGCGAAACACCCGCGCCCAACAAACCCGATCCCCAGCAGTCCGAAGTCAGTCGCGGTACGCCGCCTGCCCGCACGCCCGAGTCGCTCCCGGAAACGGATCTCGAGCCGGACC
The DNA here is from genome assembly GCF_041355255.1 of Paraburkholderia sp. RCC_158. Taxonomy (NCBI): domain Bacteria; kingdom Pseudomonadati; phylum Pseudomonadota; class Betaproteobacteria; order Burkholderiales; family Burkholderiaceae; genus Paraburkholderia; species Paraburkholderia sp. RCC_158. Next base: position 80,731 of record NZ_JBFUPM010000027.1, read on the forward strand.
AGCAGCCGGTGCGCGATATACCCGGCGTGGGTACGCCCGGCAGTCAGTCGCCTGCTCCGTGAAGCCGGTCTACATGGTCTATTGGTCGGAGACCATAGACGACGGCATCGTGCCGCGCTGCGCGTCGTTTCCCGCCGATGCGATGGCGGACGCGTTGGCGTTCACCGAAACGTTGCGACGCCGTCAGTCGCGCGGCGAGTCCGTGTCTTTCGTCACGCTGTGCTCGGAGAATCCGAATTCGGTGGGACGGCCGGGCGTCGCCGATCCGCCGCCAGACTACGCGTGGAAAAAGCGCCGCGTGTGACCGAATCGGCGCGCGGCTCAGAACGTCGTGCGCAGTCCGACCATCACGCTTCGGCCGCCCTCGGGCGCAATGTCCCGGACCACCGAGCTTGCATAGCGGATGTCCTGGTTCGTCAGGTTATCGCCGCGAAGATAGGCGAGCCAGTCCGTCGCGCCGACGCGGAACTTGTAGGTGACGAGCAAGCCGAGCTTCGTATAGCTGGCTGTCGGCAGATCGTTCTCCGGTACGCGGTGCTGTCCCCATGCGTGTTCAAGTTCGGCACGTGCGCCGAACGGCCCGTAGCCGTAGTCGACCGCGAGCGTCGCACGCAACGGCGAAATGCGCGGCAGCGGCTGATCGTTGTCCATGTTGCGCGCATGCGTGTAGTCGCCGGTGAGTTCCACGTCCACCTGATGCGCGCCCTTCTGAAACACGCGCCACTTGCCGTCGAGTTCGATGCCGTAGAACTCCGCCCGAACGCCACGATAGACGGCTTCGTTCAACGCATCGTCGGTGCCGGGCGCGACGACCTGGTCGGAGTCGTCCACGAGGCGCCCTGTGTTGAACTCGGTCAGATAGTTCTTGAAGCGGCTGTAAAACACGCCGACGCTGCCCTTGTTCGGACCGCTCGCAAAACGCAGCGACAGGTCGGTCGACACGGCCTTTTCTTTCTGCGCATCCGGGTTGCCGATCAGATACTGACCGGTCGCGTCGTGCGGACCGTTTGCATACAGCTCATAGAGCGCCGGCGCGCGCTCCGTATAGGCGACATTGCCCGCCACGGACCAGAGCGACGTCAGCTTGTAGAGCGCGCCGAGCGACGCACTGACCGCATTGAAATCCCGGTCGTGAGCGCTTGCGAACTTGTCGTTGCCGGCTGCCGTCGGCTGCTGTTTGACGTGCTCGTAACGCGCGCCCGCGCTCAGCTTCAACGCGTCGGTCACGTTCCACTCTTCGAGGCCAAAGAGCGCGACGTTGGTTGTTTGCGTCGTCGGAACGAGCGCCTCGTCGCCTAACGCGGAAAACGTGTTCTGGCTGAGCTGAACGCCGATCGCGCCTTCGAACGGACCGATCTTGCGATGACGCGCCTCGATCCGCGCCTCGTAGCCGTGATTGCGGAACGTGGTGCTGGTCTCGCCGTTGTCGATCTCCTTGTGCTCGTAGTCCGTGTAGCCGAAATCGAACTTGAGCTGCGAGAACGGCCCGCGCAGATTGCGCACTTCCGACGCAAACGCGACGTGGTCCTGGTGCATGCGCAAACGCACGTCGTCTTCGGCGACCGAGCCGTAGTTCGCCTCGAAGCCGTTGTACGACAGGCCCGCGTAACCGTCGGCCCACGTATAGGCGCCGCCGAGCGCGCCGCCGTGCCAGCGGCCGTCGCTGTTGGGCAGGCTGCCGTAGGCCTCATTGGCATCGGGACCGTCGAGCGCGCGCTGGCGGTCCGAGTGCGCGAAGCCGGGAATGCGCTCCTTGCTGGTCTCGCGATCGAACGCGTCGACGTGGAACGCGAAGCGTCCGTTGCCGCCTTCGACCTGAGCCGCGCCGGCGCGCGCATCGTTTGCGCCGCCGTAGCTGGCATCGACGCCGCCCGTCAGTCCGTTGATCGGCTCGCGCGGAATGCGGTTGTCGATCGTGTTCACCACGCCGCCGATCGCGTTGCCGCCATACAGCAGCGCTGCCGGTCCGCGGACGATCTCGACGCGCTCGATCGTCAACGGCTCCTGCGGCACCGCGTGATCGTAGGACAGCGACGACGCATCCCACGCGGCCACGCCGTTTTGCAGAATGCGGATGCGGTCGCCATCCATGCCGCGGATGATGGGGCGCCCCACCATCGGTCCATATGTCGTGGTCGAGACGCCAGGCAAGCCGTTCAGCGTTTCACCGAGCGAGTTCGTCTGGCGACGCGTCAGCGCGTCGCCGTACAGCGCGGTGGCCGGAGCGATCAGGTCGGTTTCGCCCAACGGATTCGCGGTGACGAAGACAGGCGCCAGCGAGCCGCCAGGCGCTTGCGTCGAATTCTGCGTGGGATTGACGTTGCCGGACTGCGCATGAGCCAACGCGGCGAGGAGCCCAAAGGAAAGCGGCGACAGCCGAAGCGCGCGCACGGAAGCGCGTGGAGGTTTTTTGTTCACGGTCTTTTCGAGAATTGTCTTTTTATGTCGGCCGCGCGTTCTAGTGCAATGTTATAACGTTGCAGTCCAAAGACGCATTTCCGCCGGACTCACACTGGGCGACCCGAACTATCGCCGATGCCGACAGGCCATCGCCCGACCGCGCCCAATGTCGGCGGAATGATATAACGTAACATTTATTACGTAAAGTGACGGAAGCTGCATGCACGCCGAACGAGCGTCGCCGGGACCGCTCAGCGACGCCTCATCAAAACGCGGCAAACCTCACTTCACAGCACACTCAGCCCGCGACCTCGCCAGCGCAACGGCCCGCTCGCAGGCAGCCTGCCGCGCCGCATGATCGACCTCGGGCCCCAACAGCGTCTTCTCGACGACGATAGATTCGACGTCCGTCACGCCCACCGAGCGCAACCAGGCTTCCATGAACGGCCGTTGATAATCGAACGAATGCGCGGGGGTGATGGAGTCGATCGAATAGTCGAGGCCGCGCGCGTAAATCACCACCGCGTTCTTGTCTTTGAGCAGCCCGTTGAGCCCTCGCTCGTCGAAAGAAAACAGCACGTTTCGTTGCGACACGACGTCGATAAAGTGCTTCAGCTTGTAGGGAATCGAGAAATTCCAGAGCGGCACCGAGAACAGCAGCGTGTCCGCGTCGTGCAACCGCTGCGCGAGTTGGCGGATCTGCGACCACGCTTTCTGCTGGCCGTCGGTGAACGGCGTGCCGCTGAGATCGGCATATTTGGCGTCGAGGGCATCGCCGTCGAATTCCGGCAGTTCGGTCGACCACAAATCGAGCACGTCGATTCGCGCGTCCCGATGAACCTCCCAGTAAGTGTCCAGATAAACGCGCGCCACTTCGAGCGACGCGGATCGCTTTTTACGCGGCGACGCTTCGACATGCAGCAGAGTCGGCATGAGATTGCTCCACACGGGTTAAGGTGCAGCCATCTCAACATAGTTCGGCGCGAAATTTAAACGAAGTATAGTGAGCCGATTCAGTCGCAATCGCACTGAATCCCCGAACCGAGGAGTACGCGCCGTGTTCGATACCGTTTTGTTGCGTTCATTCGTGGCCGTCGTCAAGGAAGGCGGCTTCACGCACGCCGCCGCCCGCCTGAATCTGACGCAGTCCGCGGTGAGCGCGCACGTGCGGCGTCTCGAGAATCAGATCGGCCGCGAACTGCTCGCGCGCACCACACGCTCCGTCGCGCTCACAGCCGATGGCGAATTGCTGCTCGGCTACGCGCGCGCCATCCTCGCGCTCAATCAGGACGCGCAGGCGCAACTGTCGCGTGCGCCGAGCGAAGGCGAAGTCCGCGTCGGCCTGTCGGAAGACCTGTCGAACGTGCGGCTGATGAACGTCATGCAGGCGTTCGCCGTGCGCTACCCGCGCATCGCGTTCAGTGTGCGCGTCGGCATTCCCGCCGATCTGCTGGTCGCGATGGATCACGGCGAACTCGACGTCGTAATCGGCGGACGCTGCGACGGCGGCCGCCCAGGGCAAGTGCTGTGGCGCGAGCCGCTCGTGTGGGCGGGAGCGGAATGGTGTTCGCTGACGCACGGCGCGCCGGTGCCGCTCGCGCTATTTCCCGAGCCGTGTCCTTATCGCGAGGCCGCGCTCGCTGCGCTTGCACGCGGCGGCGTCGAGTATCGAATTGCGCTCGTGGGCTCGAGCGTCGCAGGTCTGCGTGCCGCGGCGCAGGCCGGCTTCGCGGTGACGCCGATAGTTCACACGCAACTGGTGAACGGCTTGCGCGTGATGCCGCCGGATGCCGGTTTGCCCGCGCTGCCGGATGTCGAGTTCACGATGTTCGCGTCGGGGGCTTCCTCGCCAAAGATCGCCGACGAACTCGCCGGCGCGATCGTGGAGGCGTTCGCGCACAAAGCGGAGGCGATAGAAGCGCGGCGCCCGCGGGCCGCGACGTCTGCGGCCACGATTAACGAATAGCCAGAGCCCAAGCGAAGCGCCGAACCCTCACGTAATCGACGCCCCCAACGCAAACGCCTTCTGAAGAAAATTCGCCGTCTTTGCCGGCGCGGCCTCCATCCGCGAAGCCAGCGACAGCCGGATCGAAATGGCGTTGCCGAGCACGTCGGTATAAGCGACGCCTTCCACGCGTATCTGACACACGGAAGCCGGCACCAGCGACACCCCGAACTCCGCAGCCACCAGATTCACGACCGACGAAAGCTGCGGCGCCTGTTGCCCGGCGATCGGCTCGAATCCCGCCTCCCGGCACGCTCCGACGATGACATCGTGCAGCGTCGGACTCGCCTCTCGCGGCAGCATCACGAACGGGTCGTCGGCCAGAGCGGACAGCGGGATTCTGCGTTTCTTCGCGAGACGATGCGTTGCCGGCAAGACGACCCTCATCGGCTCGATGGCGATGTGATGGAACTGCACGCCCGCCGGCGACTGGCTGCCAAGGCGCACGAAGGCGACATCCACGCGGCCGTCGCCGAGATAGGCAAGCAGTTGCGCGGTGTTGCCCTCGGCAAGCGTGAGCGTGACGTTCGGATAATCCTGCCGATAAGCGCGAATCAGCTTCGAGACGACCGGGTTGAACGCAGCGGAGCCCGTAAAGCCGATATTGAATTGCCCGATTTCTCCGCGCCCCGCGCTCTGCGCCTTTTCGACCGCAAGACGCGTGTCGTGCAGGATGCGCTGCGCGTCGGCGGCGAAGGCCTCGCCCGCCTCGGTCAACACGACGCCGTGGCCGGTGCGGCGAAACAGCCGCACGCCGATTTCGTCTTCGAGCGCATGAATCTGCTGGCTGAGCGGCGGCTGGCCGATGCCCAGTCTTTCGGCCGCGCGCGTGACGTTGCGCTCCTCGGCGACCGCGAGAAAGTAGCGGATGTGACGCAGCTCCATGCGATATCTGTAAAAGCTATTTCAGTAAGACGCGATAGATATTGGACAGTATATCAGCGGTGCGACAAAATATCGCCATCGCGCAGTCCGCGTCCTATAAGTCTGTCCCGCAATACATGGGCTTTTATCTTCGACGATGAAGGCAGGACGAGCCGCTCTTCAGGGAGCGCGCGGCGGTATGCGCCGTTGTGTTTATCTAATGAAGCGAAGGGGTCTACTGTGGCTGACACATTAAAAAAACCGAGGCCGGAGTTCCGGAACATCGGTATCGGGCAGATATTGACGGCGTATCGCCTGCCTCTTGCGGGG
>NZ_JBFUPM010000028.1:0-74239 GCF_041355255.1 Paraburkholderia sp. RCC_158
CCTTGACCGTCATCGTTTCTTCTCCTTGCTTGAGTTTACACACTCAGCAAGGGATTCGTTTTTCGGGGGCAAGGTCACCTTTTAGTGTTATCTCCGAGTGCATTTGCCAAGACATGCGCCGACGGCGGGAACGTATATGGCGATTTATCCTGCGCGAATCAAGCTCTGGATAGCTCAAAAAGAGAGCTGAATTCAATCTATCAAAAGTTATATATACATCCACACAGTACAAGGATGAATTTGAACAGTCACAGAAGGCCTGGCTTAACTATCGAGAAAAGCAGTGTAACGGCAGCGTTCTTCCGACCGAGCTGGAGTTGAGGGAGGGAGGACAGGTGCATGGCGTCATCACCGAAAGCCTGCATCGGCGCGGCCATTCGCATTTGAGACTGGCTCATTGCGAGGTCGCTGCGACGCTAAGAGCGCGGAAGGCACGAATGGTCGAGCTTGCCGACGCCTTCATTGCACTACCCGGAGGTATTGGAACGATTGAGGAAGTGATGGAAGTCTGGACGATGAACCAGTTGCAGGAAATCGACAAGCCGTTGGGCTTGTTGAACACAGCGGAGTTCTTCACGCCCTTCATCGCATTCATCGATCATATGATCGAGCAAAGATTCTTGCCCTCAGCACATCGAGACTCCATCGTTATTCATTGTGAAGCGAGTGGATTGATCGACTCGTTACATCGGCAGCCGTGTATCAACGTGCCAAAATGGTTGTAGCCGATGAGACCGTCAGGAGCATCATGAAAATTGGACGGCTGCTTACGAGCGTGGAAGAGACACTCGCCGGACTAATAGTGGGCGAGCTGCAAGTCCGCATTTGGCCTCACTGAGTCCGATGATGGCCCCGATCGACTCCCCACCGACTCGCTTTATGCGAATCGCCTGAATCGACCCAGGTTGTGTGGAAACCCGATAGCATTACCATGCGACGCGTGACGCCGACCCCAGCGGCGCGTTTGACTGCCTCGCAGCTATCACGACGCCGGCGAGGAGGTGAACCGCTCTGATGCGTTCCAGGCGAGTCTAAGCGCCTTATTTCGGGACCTGCGGGTCCTTACGCACCCACCAGCCGCATCGCCTTCATTGTCTTCTTGAGGCCCAGGATTCTCAGCACTCGCGTGAGATTGTAGGCGAGTACGTTTAAACTCATCTCGGTACCTACATTGGGCAGCCTGCGGGTCAGGAAGTGCGTATAGCCCATCCAGTGCTTGAACGTTCCGAAGACATGTTCTACCGTTCGCCTGCGTATCTTCATTGCGTCTGGCGTTTTGTCCAATCGACGTTGAACGCCTTCCAGCACAGACTCATGTTTCCAGCGGGTAATCCGCCGATAAGAACTCGGTGTGCATTTGGATTTCATTGGGCATTGTTGGCACGCACTGCTCCAGTAGCGGCGCAGTTGCATTCCGTGTTCCTCTCCAGTGAAGCGGTAAATTGCACGCTGACCAGGGGGCATTTGTATTCGTCGTCCCGGGCAATGTAGACGAAGTCTGACCGATCGAACCGACGATGATGTTTAGCGATTGATGTCGTCGGTTTCGGCAGCATTACCGCGATCCCGGCATTCGCGCACTCCTTAATCTGAGTTCCGGTGTAGTAGCCACGATCGGCGACTGCCCGCAACCTTGTCTTGCCCATCGCGTCGCGCGCAGCTTTTGCCATGGGGCTAAGCTGTGTCCGGTCACTGCCAGAGTTTGTAGTCGGCCCTGAACAATCTTCAAAGCCTTGCGGTGTAGGGATTTGAGCTGGAAATGCGGTTGTGGGAATTGCAGGAACCTGGCATATTAACGCGAGAATCCTGCATTTTTCAACGAGGTGCAGATGGGTCCGAAGACGCCAGTGACGGAGGGAGATTTCTTCCGGCAACGGCTGCGAGAGCAGATCAATCTGAAGCATCCGTTGGTGCGCCTGACTGACCTGATTAACTGGGAGCGGCTGGGTGCATTGATGAGCGAGAGCTTCGTGTCGCCCAAAGGTCGACCGGCGAGTTCGCCGCGCCTGATTGCGGGGCTGCTGTATTTGCAGCACGCGTTCGATCTGTCCGACGAAGAGGTCGTCTGGCAATGGGTGGAGAACCCGTATTGGCAGGTGTTCACGGGCGAAACGTATCTGCAGACGGAGCCGCCGATCGACCCGTCGAGCCTGACGCGCTGGCGCAAGCGACTGGGCGAAGCCGGCGTTGAAGAGTTGCTGGCCGAGACCATTGAAGCAGCAAAACGTGCTGGCGTGATTAAGGCCGCGAGCGTGAAGCAGGTGATCGTCGACACGACGGTCATGGAGAAGGCGATTTCCCATCCAACCGATTCGCGATTGCTCGAGCGGTGTCGCGAACATCTGGTGAAGGCCGCAGCGCGGCACGGCCTGAAGCTGCGGCAGAACTACAACCGTGAGGCGCCGCGTCTTGGATTGCAGATTGGCCGCTACGCTCACGCGAAGCAGTACAAACGCATGAGGAAGGCATTGCGCACGCTGCGTTCGCGCGTTGGTCGCGTCATGCGCGATGTTGAGCGGCAGACCGCTCAGGTTGCAGACTCAAGCCGTACTGCGCTGCAGGAACTGATCGCCAGGACGAAGCGGATTCTGTCGCAGAAGCCGAAGGACAAGAACAAGCTGTACGCGCTGCATGCGCCGGAAGTCGAATGCCTGGCCAAAGGCAAGGCGCGTAAGTCGTACGAATTTGGCGTGAAGGTGTCGATCACAACGACTCACAAGGAAGGACTGGTAGTTGGCATGCGCTCGATGCCTGGCAATCCGTACGACGGTCATACACTTGCTGAAGCGCTAGAACAGGCAGCAATCCTGTGCGACGTCACGCCAGAAGTCGCTGTCGTCGACCGTGGCTACAAGGGCGTCGCCGTCGACGGCGTGAAGATCCACCACCCGGGCTTGCGGCGGGGCATCACACGCGGACTACGCGCGATGATCAGGCGGCGCAGCGCAATCGAGCCAGCCATCGGCCACATGAAGACAGACGGAAAACTTGATCGCAACTGGCTCAAAGGCGCGCTCGGCGATGCGATGCACGCGGTACTGTGCGGGGCCGGCCACAACCTCCGCATGATCCTGAGGAAGCTGCGGCTTCTTTGTGTCTTCGTTCTCGCTGCTTTACTCAACCTCAACACTGCCACCGACGTGACGGCGTGACGGCGTGACGCCGGCGCAACGAGAAACGAATTGTTCAGGGCCGACTTTGTAACCTCGTGGGCCACGATGAGATGGTGTTTGGCGTGAACGGCCACCTGCACGTTGTAGCCCACCATTCCCGAGCCTTTGCCGCTCGTCGCCATCGAGCGCGCGTCGGGATCAGTCATCGAGAGTTGGCCATGACTGCGTCTTGAGTTGCTCCTTGATCTGATCGAGGTTCCGCATCTGCTCGCGTAAGCGCGCGATCTTGTCTTGCAATCGGGTCGTCTTCGCTTCGAGCTCGGCGGGTTGCGTACGATCGGCAGTCTCCAGCGCGTTCAGATACCGCTGGATGCTCTCCTCGATCTGCTTCTGGCGCTTGTCGACCTTACCCTCGGTGAAGTTGCGATCGCGCGTATTGACTGCCTTGAACTTGCTGCCGTCAATGGCGACCAGCGCTTGCGAGAACAACTTCAGCTCACGGCACAGCATCACGAAGCGGCGACACACGTTGCGAATGCCGATGCCGTTGTCACGACGAAAGTCGGCTATGGTCTTGAAGTCCGGAGCCAGGCGGCCCGTGAGCCACATCAACTCGACATTGCGCTGGCATTCGCGCTCAAGGCGCCGGCTCGATTGAACCCGGTTCAGGTAGCCGTAGATATAGATCTTCAGCAGCACTGCCGGATGATACGACGGGCGACCTGTGGTCGGCGGCATTGCTCCATCGAAGCCCAGTGATGCAAGCATAGCCACGGTGTCGAGGCGGAGGCGCAAGCGGATGCCGAGTTTCATGCAGTGCTGACGATCGCATCGCACAACTGATGCTCAGTCACTTCTACAGCAGCATTATCACGCTGCTGCGCGAACACATCACCAACAACACGTACGAAGCGTCGCACATTCCGCTCGATGCGAACGATCTCGCCTTGATGCGGCTCGGGCAGCACGCAGCGATCTTTCGCGCTATCCGCGCACGTCGTCCCGATGCGGCGTTCCGGGCCATGCATGCGCACATCGCGTTCGTCGGGAAGCAGTTCTCGCAGGGCTGAGTGCGTCGAGCCGCCCGCGCAGTGCATGACCGCGGCACGCTCATTCGAGACCAGCCGTCGCGCGCGAGCCGGCGTGTGCGCAACTCTATCGCTTACCGGGCTCCCTCCATCGCGAAGTGAGTTCGGCATCGCGATTGGCGATGGTGCCTTTCCAAAAGACCACGAACAAGCCCGTTTGCCTCGTGCATGATGGTTGCACACCGATCGACTGCGAACCGCATGGCTGCGGTTGCCGCGGCCGGCCCATTGATGGAGCGAGACGAAGCGATGCAACTCGACCAGGGCGCTGCCGGCCCGCGTACTCTCTATGACAAGGTCTGGGACAGTCACCGGGTCATGTCGCGCGACGACGGACAGGATCTGTTGTTCATCGACCGGCATTTCATTCACGACGTCACCGCGCAGTCGTTCGATCTGCTGCGTAAGCGAGGGCTCAAGCCGCGTTCGCCCGGGCGCATTTTCGGCACGGCTGATCATTACGTATCCAGCGCGGCAAACGATCTCGCAGCGGTGCACGATCCCGAGCGGCGCGCGATGATCGAGGCGCTGCAAAGAGACTCGGCTGAATCGCGTATCACGCTCTTCGGCATGGAAGACCGGCGGCGCGGCATCGTCCATGTGGTCGGCCCGGAGCAGGGCCTGAGCCTGCCAGGCATGACCATCGTCTGCGCGGACAGCCACACGTCGACGCACGGCGCAGCCGGTGCGCTCGCGTTCGGTATCGGCGCCACCGAAGTCGCCCACGTGCTCGCCACGCAATGTCTGTGGCAGCGCAAATCGAGAAACATGCGCGTCACGCTCGACGGCATTCCAGGCTCGGGCGTCAGCGCAAAAGATCTGATTCTCGCGGTGATTGCACGGATCGGCGTCGCCGGCGCGGCAGGCCACGTGATCGAATACGCCGGCTCCGCGATCGCGGCTTTGTCGATGGAAGGCCGGCTGACCCTATGCAACATGACCATCGAGGCCGGCGCGCGCGCCGGGATGATCGCTCCCGACGAAACCACTTTCGCGTATCTGGCGGGGCGGCCATACGCCCCCATGGGCGAGCAGTGGGACCGGGCAATTACGCACTGGCGCACGTTGACGACCGACGCGGGTGCGACGTTCCACCGCGAAGTGCATATCGACGTGGCTGCAATCGCGCCCATGGTGACCTGGGGCACGACGCCCGAGTACGCCTGTGGCATCGACGGTCGCGCGCCCGATCCGGCGCGCGAGGCCGACCCCGATCTTCGCGCCGCGATGTCGCGCGCGCTCGACTACATGGGATTGACGCCGGACGAGGCGCTCGAAGGTGTGGCGATCGACAGGGTATTCATCGGCTCGTGCACCAACGGCCGCATCGAAGACATGCGCAGCGCCGCCGAAGTCGCGCGCGGCCGGCGCATCGCACCGGGCGTCGAGGCCTGGGTCGTGCCGGGCTCGCACGAGGTTCGCGCGCAGGCCGAAGCGGAAGGGCTCGATCGTGTGTTCATACAGGCCGGGTTCGAATGGCGCTTTCCCGGCTGTTCGATGTGCCTTGCGACCAACGGCGACACGGCCGCGCCCGGGCAGCGCTGCGCGTCCACGTCGAACCGCAATTTCATAGGCCGCCAGGGCCCCGGCGTGCGCACCCATCTGATGAGCCCGGCCATGGCGGCTGCGGCTGCGGTGACGGGGCGTCTGACAGACGTGCGCCGTCTGCTAGGAGCATGAGCATGGAAAGCCTGACTTACCTCGACGCAGTGGCGGCGCCGATCGTTGCGATCAACTGCGATACCGACCAGATTCTGCCGGCTCGCTTCCTGCAAAAACCCCGCTCCGACGATTTCGGCAAGTTTCTGTTCCGGTCGCTGCGCTTCGGCCCGGATGGCACTGAACAGCCCGACTTCGTGCTCAACCGGGCGGCTTACCGCGACTCGCGCATCGTCGTGGCGAACCACAACTTCGGATGTGGATCGTCGCGCGAGCATGCGGTATGGGCGCTATACGACTACGGCATTCGCGCGGCGATTGCGCCGAGCTTCGGCGACATCTTCTTCATCAACTGTCTCAAGAACGGGCTGCTGCCCATCGTGTTGCCGGAGGCCGTGGTGCTGCCTCTGCTGGACACCTTGTCGGCCAGCCCCGGCAGTCGCTTAGCCGTCGATCTGCCAGCACAGACCGTGACCTTGCCTGACGGCGCGGTGCATGCGTTCGACATGGAGCCGTTTGCTAAAGAGTGCCTGCTGCGCGGCATGGATGAAATCGACTACACCCTGTCGCACCAGGATCGCATCGATGCATTCGAGCGCAACCGCGCGGAAACCTGTTAAGCGCTTTTCCCGATAACAAAGGAGATGTTCAGATGAAGATTGCAGTCATGCCAGGCGATGGTATCGGTCCGGAAGTACTGGCCCAGGCTCTCAAGGTGCTGCGGGTCGTGGCGCCCCAGGCCGAGACCCATGAGGCGGCCATCGGCGAGGCCGGCCTTCAGGCGCACGGCGTGCCGCTGCCCGAGCCGACACTGGAGTTGGCGCGCAAGGCCGACGCGATCCTGTTTGGCGCGGTCGGCGTGGCCGATGAAGCCGGGATTCCGCGCGACCGCCGTCCGGGGACCGGACTGCTGCAGTTGCGCCAGGCGCTGACGCTTTACGCCAACTTCCGTCCGGCCTACATGTTCCCGGAATTGATCGGTGCGTCGACCCTGCGGCCGGAAGTGGTCGACGGGCTGGATCTCGTCATCGTGCGCGAGTTGAATGGCGACGCCTATTTTGGCGAGCCGCGCGGGTTCGAGACCAATCCGGCAGGCGAGCGCGTGGGCTTCAACACAATGCGTTATGCGGAGTCCGAGGTCGAGCGCGTCGCGCACGCTGCATTCAGGGCCGCACGCCGCCGTCACCGCAGACTGTGCTCCGTGGACAAGGCCAACGTGCTGGAGGCGAGCCAGGTGTGGCGCGAGGTGGTCACGCGCGTCGGCCGCGATTATCCCGACGTCGAATTGAGCCATCTGTTCGTGGACGCTGCCGCGATGATGCTGATGCGCCGGCCGAGGCAGTTCGATGTGATCGTCACCGGCAACCTGTTCGGCGACATTCTCTCGGATGCGGCGGCCATGCTGACCGGGTCCATCGGCATGTTGCCTTCTGCCTCGCTCGGCTCCGGCCGCAAAGGTCTGTACGAGCCGGTGCACGGTTCGGCTCCGGACATCGCCGGTAAGGACATGGCCAATCCGCTCGCCGCCATCCTGTCGCTTGCGATGATGCTGCGCGAAAGCTTCGAAATGGAAGACGCCGCGAGCCGCGTCGAACGGGCCGTGCGCGCGGTGCTGGCCGCGGGCTACCGTACCGCCGACATCCACCAGGAGGGCACACGCAGCGTCGGCACGCGTGACATGGGCGATGCGGTGGTCGAGATGCTGCGCAAGCAGCCGGCCTAGCCCGGGCCGCGTCACGCCGACTGCGCCCGGCATCGCAGCAATGACGGGCACGGGCACTCCGGGTTCCGTCCCGCAGTTTGCCGCACCAGAAAATCCCAGAAAGGGAGGAGACAATCATGAAGCTGAAACTCGCCATTTCGCTGTGCGCAGCGTTCGGGCTTGTCTGTGGTTCCGTCACGGCTGTGGCCAAGGATGTCCCCGAGAAACCCGAGTTGCACATCGCCGCGGCCTCGGTCGGCATCACCTATCTGCCCATGCTCGTCGCGAGGCAGCGTGGCTACTTCAAGGACGAAGGGCTCGACGTCACCATCGCCGCTTTCTCCGGTGGTTCGAAGACGCTGGAGGCCCTGCTGGGCGGCAGTTCCGACATGGTTGCGGGCGCCTATTCGAACACTATCACGATGGCAGCCAAGGGCCAGCATCTGGTCATGGTGGCGGCGCAGGTCATCTGTCCGGGATGGATTTTCGGCGTGTCGAAGAAGCGCGAGGGCGAGGTGAAGTCGGCGAAAGATCTCAAAGGCATGCGGATCGGCGTGAGCGCGCCGGGTTCGAGCACGCACATGGCGGTCAACTACATTCTTCACAAGGCAGGGCTGCAGCCTTCGGACGTGTCGATCATCGGCGTGGGGCAGGCGGCCGGGGCGGTCGCGGCTGTGCGGGCCGGCCAGATCGATGCGCTGATCGTCAACGACCCGAGCGCCACGGTCCTCACAAAGGACGGCAGCCTGAAGCCGCTGGAAAACATGCGCACGGCCGACGGTAACGTCAAGGTGTTCGGCTCGGATTATCCCGAGTCGAGCCTGTTCGCGACGCAGGACTTCGTCAACAGGAACCCGAAGACCGTGCAGGCCGTAGCCAATGCGATTGTGCGCGCGGAGAAGTGGATCGCGAAAGCGACCCCGCAACAGGTCGCGGACAACGTGCCGCCAGAGTTTCTGACGGACAACAAGGCGCTCTACGCTGAGGCGTTTACGAACAGCCGCCGGTGTATCGCGCAGAACGGAGAGATCACCCCCAAGGGCGCCCAGACCGTGCGTGACGTGCTGGCAGCTTTTGACCCGACAGTGGCTTCGGCCCACATCGACCTCTCCTCGACCTACGACAACCGGTTCGTCAGGAAGGCGGCGGAGATTCAGCCATGAGCACAGCAACCTGCAGTGTCCCCCTCGCGAACAGCGAGCCAAGAGTGCGCGAAGCGCTTTGCTTCGACAACGTGACGTGCACCTTTGCCGGCAACGGCAAGAACGCGCAGACCTACACCGCCATTTCAGGCGGCAACCTGACGATCCGCGACGGAGAGTTCGTCTCTATCGTCGGACCGACGGGCTGCGGCAAATCCACGCTGCTTAACGTGGCCGCGGGACTGACACGTCCCTCGTCGGGGACGCTTAGCGTGTTCGGCGAGAAGCTCGCCAACGGCCTGAACCGGCAGGCCGCCTATCTGTTCCAGGTCGACGCGCTGATGCCATGGAAAACGGCCGAGGAAAACATCGCGATAGGCTTGATCTTCCATGGCACGCCGCGCGAAGAGGCGCTGGCCGTCGCGCGCGACTGGCTGGAGCGAGTGGGTCTGCACGGCCATGGCAAGAAGTATCCGCACCAGATGTCGGGCGGCATGCGCAAACGTGCGAGTCTCGCGCAGGCGCTGGCGCTCAACCCCCGCATCATCTTGATGGACGAGCCGTTCAGCGCGCTGGACATTCAAACCCGGCATCTGATGGAGAACGAACTGCTTCAGTTGTGGTCGTTCGACCGCAAATCCGTGATGTTCGTGACTCACGATCTCGAAGAGGCGATTTCGCTGTCGGACCGCGTGATCGTCCTGTCGGCAGGGCCCGCGACGCGGCCTATCGCCGAGTTCGACATCGATCTCGAACGTCCGCGCGAGATGTCGGAAATCCGTATGACGCA
The DNA here is from genome assembly GCF_041355255.1 of Paraburkholderia sp. RCC_158. Classification (NCBI taxonomy): domain Bacteria; kingdom Pseudomonadati; phylum Pseudomonadota; class Betaproteobacteria; order Burkholderiales; family Burkholderiaceae; genus Paraburkholderia; species Paraburkholderia sp. RCC_158. Next base: position 9,495 of record NZ_JBFUPM010000028.1, read on the forward strand.
GCGTTTCCTGCAACTGCACTCCCAGATCTGGGACGTGCTTCGAGGGGAGGTTCTGAAAAGCTATGCGCACAATCGAATTTAAACCGGCCGACCGGTTCACCGTGTTGCTGACCCGGCTCGTGATTCTGTTCGGCATTCTGTTTCTGTGGTGGCTCGGCACCAGTCAGAAATGGCTGTCGCCTTTCTTCTTCGGCGATCCATTAGGCGTCGCTCGCCGTATCGTCGAATGGTTCGTGACGGGCTCGGTGTTTCGCCATCTGTACACCACGTTGCTCGAAACGATGCTGGCGTTCGCGATCGGCACGGCGTCCGGGCTGGCATGCGGCCTGTGGCTCGCGCTCAACCCGTTCCTTGCAGTCGTGTTCGATCCGTTCATCAAGGCCATGAATTCGATGCCGCGACTGATTTTCGCGCCGATCTTCGCGCTCTGGTTCGGCCTCGGCATCTGGTCGAAGGTGGCGCTCGGCGTGACGCTGGTTTTCTTCGTCGTGTTTTTCAACGTGTTCCAGGGCGTCCGCGAGGTGAGCCCAACCGTGTTGTCCAACAGCCGCATGCTGGGTGCGAGTTCGCGTCAGCTGATGCGGCACGTCTACCTGCCTTCCGCGACCAGTTGGGTATTTTCCAGCCTGCACAACGCGATCGGCATCGCCTTCGTGGGCAGCGTGGTGGGAGAGTACCTGGGTTCGGAGAAGGGAGTGGGTTATCTGATCCTGCTGGCCGAAGGCGTGTTCGACATCAACTCGGTTATCGCCGGCATTCTGGTGCTGACCGTGTTCGCCCTCGTTCTCGATACCGCGGTGTCGATGATCGAAGACCATCTGCTGCGCTGGCGGCCCGTCGCGGGGCAAACGGTCGCGGCGGGCGCCTAGGCGCGTTTCGCAACCGAACAGTTTTCCGAGGAAATCATCTTGCAGACTAATGCGATCAACATGAAGGACCGCGTCGCCGTAGTGACCGGCGGCGCGCAAGGTATCGGCCTCGAGGTCGGCCGCCGGCTGCTCGCCTCCGGCGCGCGGCTCGTGATCTGGGACATCAACCCTACCGGCATGGAGCAGGCCCGTGCCGGCCTCGGCGAGCACCATGTTCACTTCGAGCAGGCCGACATCGCCGACTATGCGAGCGTCCAGGCCGCCGTGGCGGGAACGCTGAAAGCGGCCGGACGCATCGACATCCTGATCAATAACGCGGCCGTCGTCGGCCCCAACGCTGCCCTCATCGACTACCCGCTGGACGCCTGGAAGCAGGTGATCGACATCGACGTGAACGGCACCTTTCATTGCTGCCGTGCGGTCGTGCCGGGCATGATCGGCCAGAACTACGGCCGCATCGTCAATCTTGCGTCGGTGGCAGGCAAGGAGGGCAATCCGAATGCAGCGGCCTACAGTTCGGCCAAGGCTGCCGTCATCGCGATGACCAAATCGCTCGGTAAGGAACTGGCGAGTCACGACATCGCGGTCAATTGCGTCACGCCCGCCGTTGCGCGCACGCCCGGCGCGATGGAGCAGTCGCCTGAACATATCCGCTACATGCTCGGCAAGATCCCGCGCGGCCGTTTTCTCGAACTCGGCGAAGCGGCCGCGATGATCGCCTGGCTCGCGAGCGAAGAGAATTCGTTCACCACCGGCGCGGTGTTCGACCTGTCCGGCGGACGCGCCACCTACTGAAGCGAGCACACCTATGAAGCTGTTACGCTACGGCGCACCCGGCAAGGAAAAACCCGGCGGGCTCGATGCCGATGGAAATCTGCGGGATCTCTCGAGCCATGTGCCCGACATTGCCGGCGATGTTCTGCTGCCCGATAGCCTCTCTCATCTGAAGGCGCTCGATTTTGCGGCGTTGCCGCGGGTGGAAGGCAATGTCCGCCTCGGACCATGCGTCGGCGGCACGGGCAAATTCATCTGCATTGGCCTCAATTACTCCGACCATGCCGCCGAGACCGGCGCGACCGTGCCGCCGGAACCCATCATCTTCATGAAAGCGACGAGCGCGATTGTCGGCCCCAATGACACAATCGAGATTCCGCGCGATGCTCTGAAAACGGATTGGGAGGTCGAGCTGGGCGTCGTCATCGGCAAGACCGCAAAATATGTGAGCGAGCGCGATGCAATGGACCACGTCGCCGGCTACTGCGTGATCAACGACGTGTCCGAGCGCGCGTTCCAGGCCGAACGCGAGGGGCAGTGGACCAAGGGCAAATCGGCCGATACGTTTGGTCCGACCGGCCCGTGGCTGGTGAGCGCGGACGAGATACCCGACCCTCAGGCGTTGCGGCTCTGGCTCGAGGTCAACGGACATCGTTACCAGAACGGGAGCACCGCCACGATGGTGTATGGCGTGCGCTATCTGGTGGCCTACCTGTCGCGGTTCATGTCGCTGCAGCCGGGCGACATCATTTCCACGGGTACGCCGCCGGGCGTCGGACTGGGGCAGAAGCCGCCCGTCTATCTGAAGCCAGGCGATGTGGTCACGCTCGGCATCGAAGGCCTCGGCAACCAGCGTCAGGACGTCGTGCAGGGCTGACGTTCTGAAATGCAGTGGGCCGCAGTCGCAAGCAAGGACAGGAGACATATCATCGTGAGAACGCTCGGGCGTCTGATCTTGCCGCTACTGGCCACGTGCGCGGCCCTCGTGATCGCGCAGCCGGTGGCCGCCGTTGCCGGGCCGGTGCCTGAGAAAAGCAGTATTGACCTGGCGGCGGCGGGCGTGGGTTTTCCATATCTGCCGTTTGTGATTGCGCAAAGCCGCGGATATTTCAAGCAGGCCGGACTCAATGTCGAGATCGGTGTGTTCAGCGGCGGAGCGAAAGCGTTGCAGGCGATGCTGGGCGGCAGCGCCGACATCGTGGCAGGTGCTTATTCCAACACCATCACGATGGCGGCGAAGGGACAGCACCTGGTATCGTTCGTGACCCTGGCATCGTGCCCCGGCTGGGTATTTGGCGCGACGCGCGCGAGCCACGGCAAGGTCAGAACGTATGCGGACCTCAAGGGTATGCGCATCGGCGTGAGTTCGCCCGGTTCCAGCTTTCATATGGGCGTGAATTATCTGTTGAGCAGGTCTGGGCTCAAGCCGGGCGACGTGTCGATCATCGGGGTGGGCTCGTCTGCCGGCGCGATTGCCGCCGCGCGCAGCGGCCAGATCGACGCGTTGATGAGCAACGACCCGGTCGCAACCGTGCTACAGGACAGTGGCGATCTGTTCACGCTGGCCGTCATGCGCGATCCGGCAGGTACGCGCGCCACGCTCGGCGGCGATTATCCAGAAGCCTCTATCTATACGACGAGGGACTTCGCTACCCGATACCCCAATACCGTGCAGGCGGTGACGAATGCAATTCTTGCGGCTGAGCGCTGGATGGCGCACGCCACACCCGAGCAGGTCGCCGCAGCCGTCCCGCCGCAGTACGCGCTGGCCGACAAGGATGTATTCGCGCGAGCCTACGCGAACATGCAGCGCTGCATCTCGCGTGACGGCCTTATGACGGACGCCGCCGCTCACACGGTGCGCGACGTGCTGGCGGCGTTCGATCCCGAGATCGGCAAAGCATCGATCGACCTCAAGGCCACTTACGACAATCGCTTCGTCGAAAATGCCGACAAGCATTGAGTTGCAAAAAGGAAACCGACGATGGAGAGCGGCATTCGCATCCTGGCCGAAGGCCTGAAATTCCCGGAAGGGCCAGTGGCGATGCCGGATGGCGCGATCGTGCTGGTGGAAATCGAGCGTGAGACCATCAGCCGCGTGGCAGCCGACGGCACGGTCGATGTGCTGGCACAAGTGGGCGGGGGGCCCAACGGATTGGCGTTAGGGCCGGACGGGGCATTCTATGTCTGCAACAACGGCGGCTTCCTGTTCCGTACCGTCGCCGGGCTGAACCGCACGAGACCGGGCATACACCCCGCCTACACCAGCGGCCGGATCGAGCGCTTCGACCCGAACACAGGCACGCTCACGACACTGTACGACCGTTGCGGGGACTTTGCGCTGAGCGGCCCCAACGACATCGTGTTCGATCATGACGGCGGCTTTTATTTCACCGACTTCGGCAAGAACCGGCTGCGCGACCGCGATCACGCGGGCCTCTACTACGGCCGGGCAGACGGATCGATGATCGTGGAAGTGGCCCATCCGCTCACCACGGCGAACGGCGTCGGCCTGTCGCCGGACGACAGCGTGGTCTATGTGGCCGAAACCGAGACCGCGCGCCTGTGGGCGTTCGACCTCGACGCACCGGGCCGGGCGCGCAAGCACCCTTATCCGTCGCCGCACGGCGGGCGACTTGTATGCGGCTTGCCGGGCTATCAGCGCTTCGACAGCCTGGCAGTGGATGTGCAAGGCAATATCTGTGTGGCCACGCTGGTCACCGGTTGTATCACCGTGGTTGCGCCGACCGGCGAGGTGCTGCGGCAGGTCATGGTGCCGGACGGCATGGTGACCAATATCTGTTTCGGCGGCGCCGACATGAAGACGGCCTACGTGACGCTGTCGGGCACGGGGCGCCTCGGCTCACTGCCCTGGCCGCAGGCCGGGCTGAAGCTCGCCTATTCTTGACGGTCGGTCGCCGGCTGCGCCTTCTGGCTCGCGAGCAGGTGTTTGAGAAAAAGCTGGACCGGCGCGGGAAGCGTCTCGGCTTCGCGCACGCAGATCTTCCAATGCCGCTCGGCCCACGGTTCGTCCAGTTGCACGGCCACTAACGGTCCCGAACTGACGTAACGCTCCGCATGATGCTGAGGCACCAAGCCGATGCCGAGGCGCGCTTCCACCATGCTGCGCACCGGTTCGAAGCCGTTGACGCGGATCGACAGTTTGAGCGGGTGGTCCAGGTCGGCTGCCGCGCGTAGTACCAGCGAGTTCAGATAGCTGCCCGGTTGCGGGCCCACCAGCGGATATCTGGCGACGTCGCGGAATGCGACCCGGTCGGCGCGGCTCAGCGGATGATCGGGCGGCATGATGACGACCAGCCGGTCGCTGCGGTAGGGGAAGACCTGCAAGCCGGTGGTCACGGTCGTGCCGCCGAAGACGCCGATATCCGCGGCGTTTTCGGCCACGGCCCGGACCACGGCGGGGCTCAGACTCTCCTGCAGGTCGATGCGCAGGCCCGGGTGCAGTGCAAGAAAGTCGCGGATGTCGTTGGCAATGTACTGGACGATGGTCGAGAGGCTGGCGTTCAGTCTGATCTGACCGCGTACTCCTTCGGCATGATCGAGCAACTCGCTTTCCATCTGGTAGATGTCGCGCAGAACCACGCGCGCATGCTGCAGCAAGGCCGCGGCTGCGGCCGTCAATTCGAGCCCTTTGTTGCTGCGCACGAAGAGGGCGGTTTTGAGCGCGTCTTCCAGATGCGACATGCGCTTGCTCAGAGCCGAAGGCGCGATGTTTTCTGCTTCTGCCGCGCGGGCGATGCTGCCGCGCTCGCAGACAGCGACGAACAGTTTCAGCGATTGCAAATCCAGACGCATCGAGTCTCCGGGGGGCGGTCTTTCGCCGAAGTGCTTGCCTTTCTATTGAGCCAGAGTATGCCCGGGACGGGTTACGTGTGCAAAATCCCAGACGGAGCTTTCAAACAATTTAATCTGGCAAACAGATCCGCTAGGCAGGGTATGTCCGGAAGGAGCCTCCGGCGGGCCCGCCGGAAGGACGTTCACAACATACGCAGGGACCGTTGGTTGGAAATAGATAACGTCGAAATAGCGACCAACGAGAGCGCACATGCATCGCCGCCTCCTCGGTGCTGATTGAATGGAGCGCTGCTGGTTTGCCGTGGGCTCGATGTGCGTGCCTGACGCAGTGGTGATGGTCCGCGAAAACGTGATTGCTCAGCTGGCGAACATCAAGACGCGCCCATCTGTGAGACTCGCGCTCGAACAGGAGCATCTTGCGCTGCACGGCTGGGTCTACAACATCGAAACCGGTTCGATTGATGCGCTCGACGGCGCGAACGGGTAGAGCATCAGCGCGATGATCGCCGCGATGTAGCCGCCCTTCCCGAAGCTGATATGCCTGGGGAACACGTTGGAGATGTCGAACGCCGCCGAGACGAAATTGGCCACCAGGTTGATGCCCAGCGTGGCGACTGCGAAGGTCGGCGCCGCGATGAGTACCAGCATCCAGCTGTCGAAGCTGGCCGATATCTGCTCGGGGTGCAGCAGCACTTCGCCGTATACCTTGAACGCGGCGATGGTGGTGACGCCGGCGACCAGCGAGAACGCGATCAGGTTGACCGGCAGGCCCCACAGATTTCCTTTCTTCACGGCGTTGCGGCTCTTCGCCTAGCGCGAGAAGTCGCAAAAATTCAGGTACAACGCTGCGAAGTAGGTGATCCAGGTCGCACGCACTGCCATCAGCGCCCAGAACGAGCCGGGCTCGCCGCTGACGCTGGCGTCCCGGGTCTTCTCGAGCAGCACGTTCATCGGCATGCGATGGTCAAACGAGAAGCCGCCGGCCTTGACGCACAGGCCGATGGCAAGAATCAGCATCGCGACCCATACTGCCGGACCGGCCCAGTCCTGAAATTTGCGCACGGTTTCCATGCCCTTCTGGATGAGGAGCAGCTGCAGCGCCCACATGATTACGTAGGAGATCACCTCGAGCCTCGAGTGGTCGAGGTAATGCGCGCCCTTGTGGAATGCCATCAGACTGTCGCTGCGGATCAGCAGCGCGACCATCGCGCCCGAAGACGCTGCCGTCTGCGCGCCGTACCAGAAGCAGGCCACCACGGGGCGCACCGGCGCCGCCAGGTTGGCGCCCTGCGCGCCGAAGGAGGCGCGCGCCAGCACCAGTAAGGCACGCCGGTCTTCTCGCCGGCGTAGCCGATCAGGTTCATCAGAGCGAAGATCACCAGCGAGCCGAGCCCGATCGCCAGCCGGAAGTTGGTAAAGCTGCCGCACAGCAGGAACAGGCTGGCGGCGAGGTAGTAGCCCAGAGGCTGTGCACGCCCGGGATCCAGACGGTGAAGATGCTGAAGGCGCCCCAGTTGCGCACCCTGGCGGGCGCCAGATCTTCGTTGTACAGGCCGGGGGATGGGTTGCGGAATTCCATCTGTCGTCTCCCTTGAAATTGTGGAGCTGAGGAAAAACCGCCAGAGACGGCTGGGCGACGATACGCCCGCGTCTGAATGAAGCCGGTATGCAAGAACTGTATGTACTTTGCCGCATAGTACTGAATGAGTTAGCCCTGATCGAGATGTTTGCCGGCGCAAGCCAACATTCCGACCCCACGCACAATGAGCATCATCGCAAGTTCGTCGTCGTTGTCCATGGGACCGCGCCGATCAATAAAATTGCGCGCCGCTCGCAGACGACCCGCCCGGATAGAGCAAGTGCATTTTGTATTGCCCCACGCCTGCTAGTCAGAATGGCAAAGGCTCTTCCGGGTCGACAACCCGCATTCGCTGAATGACGACTTTGATGTTCAGGGCCGTCGATCTGCGAACAGCAGCAAAATCATCCGTAGCTGCATGACCGACCTCTTCGGCAGGGGGTACGCTATCGTCCGTTCAATAGGCGGCAGGCGGCCGTAAATAGTTCAACTGCCCGGGTTGTGCCGTCTCTCACTCGATAAACGCTGTCATAGAAACCGGGTTTGCGAGAAGTCGATAATTGCTCGTGCGAGCGCGCTCTAGTCCTTGGCGTGGATCGATCCGTCCAATGTTTGCGGCAGGGACGGCGGCCCAAGCCGTGCGATTACCGCCGCGCAAGCCGGGAGCAAGCGAATGGCGCAGAATAGGATCACGCGCACCTTCAAAAGCGCGCGTGAGGAAGTGTCGCCCGACTTCGGTCGTTAGGACACAGGCGTTTGCGAGACAACTTTGCTGTAGAGACGCCAATAAAGAAAGGAAAGACAAAACTTACCCGCCATGATGCTGAGCGCCTTTTCGAGGGTCTGCCGGACGGGAACGTGAGAGTATCGAGCCGCCCCGAGAACCCTTTCGAAGCAGGGGCATTCGACGCGGTCGAGCGCGCCGACGACGAAACCAAACTCTGGAAAGACAACCTCATTACACTTCCGGTGGCGATCGAGTTGCCGGCCGGCTACGAGTCGGTGTCTCGCATGCGCGAGGCGATCGCGCGGGCATGGCGTGTGAAGTGAGTGAGGGAGGGTAAGGACGAGGTTGTCGCGGAGTTTCCTGAAGGATGGACCGCCGTTCGCCCCGAAAGCGGCCCCATCGAGTTGCGAGATCCGTCCGGCGTGCTCCGCGCCTTATACGGGTGGGCCAAGAATGCTGAACTTAGAATTCTCCCGCGGTATCTGGTTGAGCCACAGGCGAACAGTTCAAACGGACTAGGCAGCTTGCTTGTCCGTGATCGCGGGAACGGTCAAATTCTTGAGAGGTCGTCGACCTGGTCTGCTCAAACGGGTACGAACCATCCGGACTGGACCAAGCTGTCAGCGTGGCTCAACTTACGCTATCCACAAAATCACGACCTGCTGAGGTACTGGGAAGATTGCGAGGAAAACGTCCAGAACTGAGCTACTTCTGGAGCGCTGTCCTCGGGGAAACTGCTACACCCAAGTTGACAGAGGTGAACGGAGGCCTGACCGCTTGATTTGGCTTCCGAGTTCGGCCAATTGCGGCCGGTCGGCCGTCTCGCGGGGTCGTCATTCGAAGGGCGTGTTCACTTCTGTGAGCGGCCATTTAACCGAACGAGCTGTGTCGGACCGAGGGCAGTAACAGACCGATCTCGCGGCTTTGATTCCTGCACTCCGCCAGTTCGTACGGCGTCCAGATTTACCGCTCTGAAGCGTTACCCGCGGCGAGCACAGCAGTGTTAACTAGCCGGTCGTATTCATCGCCGTCGAGGAACCCGAGCGCAATCGCGGCTGCGCGTGGTGTCACATGGTCGCGCAACGCCGTCGCCGTAATCTGTGCAACTCGATCGTAACCCAGTATGGGATTGAGGGCAGTGACTGCCAGCAGTGACCGCTCAACGTTAGTCACGAGTTGTTCACGATCCACATCAATCCCACAAACGCAGCGTCTTGCAAAAACGCTGACGGAATCGGCGAGAACCCGCAGAGATTGCAACAGGTTGTAGACAAGCACTGGTTTCGCGACGTTCAGTTCAAAGTTGCCGGAGGCGTTGGCTATGGTGATCGTCTGGTGGTTACCGATTACCTGGAAACACGCCTGCACAAGTACTTCAGCAATCGTCGGGTTGCGTTTGCCTGGCATGATAGAAGATGTCAGTCCGTCATCGGGAATCCGCAATTCGCCGAGTCCACAGCGAGGACCGGAAGCAAGGAACCTTATGTCATTCGCGATTTTCAACAGCGATGTTGCGATCGTGTTCAATGCGCCCGATAGCTCCACCAACGCGTCGTGTGCCGCCATGCCTTCGAACTTATGGCGACTGGGCACAAACGGCAAACCGGTGGCCTCCGCGAGCGTCGCGCAGAAGAAACCATCAAAGCCTTTAGGCGCGTTGAGGCCCGTGCCGGCAGCGGTGCCGCCTTGGGGCAGGATCAAGAGCCGGGACCAGGCATCGTCGACGCGAGCCAGCGCATTCGAAACTTGGTGCGCGAAGGTGCCGAATGTTTGCCCCATAGTCATCGGCACGGCGTCCATCAGATGTGTGCGGGCGACTTTCAGGATGTCGGCGAAGGCCTCGGCGCGCCCGGCAAGTGCTGAACGAAGTTCACCCAGCGCCGGCCGCAACCGTTCGGTCACCTCGATCGCGGCCGCCACATGCATGACCGTAGGAAAGCTGTCGTTCGACGATTGCGACCGGTTGACGTGATCGTTCGGATGCACCGGCGCCTTGGTCCCGAGCGGTTGTCCGAGCAATTCGTTTGCCCGGTTCGCGATGACCTCATTGGCGTTCATGTTGGTCTGCGTACCGGATCCCGTCTGCCAGATCGTGAGCGGAAAATGGTCATCCCATCGTCCCTCGTGCAGCTCGATCGCGGCCTTCTCGATCGCCGAGGCAAGTTCGGGTGCGAGCACGCCGCACTGCACGTTCGCGCATGCGGCCGCGTACTTCTGTAGGCCGAATGCGCGCAGCAGGACAGCCGGGAAGCGCTCTTCACCGATTTCAAAAAGACCGAGGGCACGCTGCGTCTGTGCGCCCCAGTATCGATCCGACGGAATCTCGACGGGACCGAACGCATCATGTTCGATTCGCGTTGGTTTGGTCATAGCGCGTTGAAGCATCGAGTGATTGAGTCGAGCGCGGCATGACATCGCCGCGCGCCGTGAAGACGTTACACCGAATCAGGGCGTGTTCCGCGCGCCTTTAAGCGGAATGCCGCGCGGATGCGGATTGGCGTCGTTCATGTCTTCGGGCAGAAGATTGCCGTCGGCCAGATACGCGTCGGCATGCGCGGTGACAGGAAAGCGTTCGGGATACAGGTGACGCTCCGCGATGGCCGCATCGAAGCTCCGCGACCACTTGGCGATCACGACCGTTGCGACACTGTTGCCGATCGTATTGCAGGTGGCGATGGCCATCGACATGAAGCGGTACACGCCAAAGATCAACGCAAGGCCTTCGACGGGGAGAATGCCGGTCGACGTGACAGTCGCCGCAAATACGACGAACGACCCGCCCGACACCGTGGCCGCCCCCTTCGACGTCAGCAGCATCAGCAGCAGAATGCCGATCTGATGATCCAGCGTGATGGGCACGCCGTACGCGTGCGCGATGAACATCACGCCCATCGACATAAAGATCGACGTGCCGTCGAGATTGAACGCATAGCCGGTCGGCAACACGAGCCCGACGGTTTGCTTTGCGCACCCCAGCCGTTCGAGTTTGATCAGAAGACGCGGCAGGGCGCTCTCGGACGAAGCGGTACCGAGCACGATGAAAATCTCGTCCTTGATATAGCGCAGAAAGCGCCACAGACTGAAACGCGCGAGCTTCGCGATCACGCCCATCACCACGATGATGAACAGCACGACCACCGCATAGAAGCTCAGCACGAGCTGCGCGAGCGCGATCAGCACGGCCGTGCCGTTGCTGCCCACCGAGAAGGCGATCGCGCCGAGCGTGCCGAGCGGCGCGAGCTTCATTACGAGATTGATGAACGCGAAGAGAACTTCTGAAATGAGATCCAGCCCTTCGTTGATGCGTACGCGACGGCGCTCCGGAATCGCGAGAATGCCGATGCCGACCATCACCGCGAGGACGACGACTTGCAGCAGCTCTCCCTTTGCGAATGCGCCGATGAAATTGTCCGGCACGATATGCATGACGAACTCGGTGAACCCCTGCGGCGCCGCTTTGGCCGCGCTCGCGGGCACGGCGCCGACAGTGACGGACGTCATCGCCTTGCCCGTCTGCAGCAGATTGCCCGCGAGCAGGCCGACGGCGAGCGCGATCGTCGAAACGACTTCGAAGTAGACAATCGAGCGCCACCCCACGCGCCCCGCGCTCTTCACGTCGCCCGCCGAAGCGATGCCATGCACGATCGTCAAAAACACGAGCGGCGCGACGCCTGCCTTGATGAGCGCGAGAAAGATGTCGCCGAGCACCTTCAGTTGCGCGCCGAACTTCGGAAACAACAATCCCACCGCAATACCGATGACGAGCGCCAGCAGCACCTGCATGCCGAGCTTGCGGTACCACGGCAGCGTTCTCTTCGCTGGGACGGGCGCGTTATGTAATGCGTGTTGGTTATGCATCGCGTGCTCCTCCATCGTTTTTGATGCTCAGATTTCGCTCGAGAGCGCGATGGCCCGGTCCACCATCTGCGGCGCGAGACCGAGATAGTTCGCGGGATCGGTCATGCGGTCGATGGCGGCGCGGTCGAAGTGCTTCGTGACTTCGGGCAGCGCAGCGAGCGCTTCCGCGAGCGTGCCGCCATGTTCGTTCGCGGTGCGGCATGCGTCGTACACAATGTCATGCGCCTGTTGACGTCCGGTGTGGGGCGCCATGCCCATCATCACGGCTTCTGCGACGATCAAGCCCTTGCTGATGCCGAGGTTGTGCTTCATGCGCGCTTCATCGACGATGAGGCCGCCGAGCGCGAACTTCGCCTGGTGCAACGCGCCCGCCGTGAGGATGAAGCTTTCGGGAATCGCGATCCACTCGGCATGCCACGGGCCGGTGGCGCGCTCAAAGTCCTGGATCATCGCATCGATCATCAGGCCCGCGTGCTGACGCACGGCCTTCGCCGCCGCCAACATCAGTTCGCTCGAAATGGGATTGCGCTTCTGCGGCATGGTGCTGCTCGCGCCGCGTCCCTTCACGAACGGCTCGTAGACTTCCGCGAACTCGGTGGATGCCATGATCATGATGTCGAGCGCAATCTTGCCGAGCGAGCCGGTGACCAGCGCGAGCAGGTTAACGGCCTCGGCGAAGCCGTCGCGCGCGACGTGCCATGTCGTTGCGGGCAGGCCGAGCTTCAGCTCTTCGGCGAGCGCCTTCTGCACTTCGAAGCCCTTGTCGCCGAGCGATGCCAGTGTGCCTGCCGCACCCGCGAATTCGACGACGGCCACGCGTTCGCGCATCTGCGCCATGCGTTCCTGATGACGATCGAACATCGCGAGCCAGATCGCGACCTTGTAGCCGAAAGTCACTGGCAACGCTTGCTGCAAGTGCGTGCGGCCGGCCATCGGCGTATCGCGATGTTTTTTCGCCAGATCCGTGAGAATGGCGCGCAGTTCGCGGATGTCGTCCTCGATCGAATCGAGCGCGTCGCGCACTTGCAGCGCGACTGCCGTATCCATGATGTCCTGCGTCGTCGCGCCCCAGTGCACGTAGCGGCCGGCGTCCCCGCACATTTCGACTAGTTGATGCACGAGCGGCAGAATCGGATAACCGACGATATCGGTCTCTTCGCGCATGTGATCGAAATCGATGCGCTCGATCGTCGATTCACGCGCAATCACTTCGGCGGCATCGGCGGGAATCACGCCGACGCGCGCTTCCGCTTTCGCTAACGCCACTTCGACATCGATGTAGCGCTGGATCAACGCGTGATCGGAGAACACCGCGCGCATCTTGGCGGTGCCGAAGGCGTCACGAAACAGGATGGAATCGACCACGGTGCTGGCCATCGGAAAGGCGGATTTTGTCATTACGACCTGAAGAATTCGAAAGAGAGAGAGGCGGACAGCACGAGGCTAGGCTCTTAATAAGTCCGGACATATCAAGAATATTATGTTCGGACATGTCAGGACAAGCTATGATTTACCCCTAGCGAACAAAACAAGACATTTTCGATAGACGAGATGAGCAACCGACCTCACTTCGCGGACATCGCGCGCGAACTCACAGAAGCCATCGCGTCGGGGCGCTATCCCGTCGGCAGCGTCCTTCCGACCGAGCTGGAGTTGAGGGATTACTACTGCACAAGCCGTCATACGGTGCGCGCCGCACTGCACGAGCTTCAGCAACTGGGTCTGGTTTCGCGTCGCAAGAACGCGGGGACGCGGGTCGAGTCGGCGCGACCGAGGAGCGAGTTCCGGCCGACGCTCGCTTCCGTCGACGATCTGGCCCAGTTCGGCTCGGAACATCTGCGGCTGGTGCAATCGACGGACGTGATCGCCGCGGACCGCGATCTCGCGAGGACGCTGCAATGTCAGGAAGGCGCGCGGTTTCTCCGCATTTCGAGCCTGCGCATCGACGGAGGAAAAAGCCGTGCGCCGGTCGGATGGACTGACGTGTACATCGCGCCGGACTATGCTGACGTGGCGGATATCGCGCGCGAACAACCCGACCGGCTGATCAGCGCCTTGATCGAGGAGCGCTATGGGCACAGCATCGCGGAGATCCAGCAGGGGATTCAGGCGGTGCTGGTGTCGGATGAGATGGCGAAGCGGCTGCGCGTGGAAGCGGGAACGGCGGCCCTCGAGATCGTTCGGCGTTATCTGGACGCGGCGGGCAAGAGCTTCGAGGTATCCGTCAGCATCCATCCCGCAGAAAGATTTTCAGTCGCGATGCGGCTCAAGCGCTCGAATCCCTGACGCATTTCATAGTCGATTCGAATGCGCCGCGGTTCCGGCACTGGTCAAGACGAGACTTGGCTACGACGGATGTCGACGGGTGGCATCCACGGCGTCCCCGGATGCAACGCCGCATCCCGCTGATCTCGGGAGCCGGTGATCCCGGGGAAATTGCGATCGCCCGGCTGTCCAATACAACCGTGGTTCCAAGACCTGTCCACATCTGATACCAGCCGTTCAACCTCTGTCGGTACAATCGGCGAGAGAGGGTCGCATCGCGCCCACCGCAGTTCGGCCCGATTCGGCAAGACTCTGACGCTGCCCGAGCCGTAAAGCGCGCACTCGAACGGCTTATTTTCCCGAAACCCGCCATGCTTAGCAGTGCATCTCGGCCGCAGCACCGCCTCCTGCGGAGGTCCGCCTTCGCGTATGAAAACGAGGCGGAACTTTGGCCGAGCGAGCTCTTTCGGCTACGTAGCCGCGATGACAACAGAAATGATGCGGGCCACTCATTCTTCATGGATATCGGTGCTTGGCGCAGATAGGCTTTTTGTTCGCCGTCGTAGAGACGGTGACGCCATTCCCCAGCAGCTACGGCACCGCTAACGTCACCGCGAAAGATGTCAGCCGTTGGGCGACACTCACGCTAGCGCCGCTGTCAGGTTTCTTTGCTTCTTCGCAGCATCCCTCCTCGATATCATCAACATGACGAGCGACCGCCGACTTGGCAAAGACGGCAGTCGCTTCCATGGCGTCGAGGAGTAGCGCGCCGAGTCGACGACACGGTCGGCCGCTGCGTACATTTCGGGCGTCGTTCGGCGTCGCAGCAGGCAACGATAGGGTGGCTTGCCGCGCGGCCGGTCATAGCCGTGATCGACGGGTCGTTGACAGACAGCATGAGTGCGTCAGGCTGGAATGCAAGTTACAGATATCCGCGCAAGCGCGGTCGTTCCATACGTCGAGCGATGAGCCGTCCACGAAAACAAGTCGATCGATCGTTCCCAACTGATGTATAGCGAGCAGCGCGCTACGGTTGACGAACGCACCGGGTCGATCGTCAGGGAAGACGACCTGCATCAGGGGCGCGAAGCGCCGGGTTAACTCAGTGAGGCTCGCCTCACTAGACGGCTCAGTCACGCCAAGCCAGTAGGCAAGCGCCGCGGTTGAACTTCCGGGTTTTCGGGCTATGAAGCGGAGCGTTTTTTCGCCCGGGGGGTCGTCTATGATTACCGGCGGGGTAATGCGTTCCTTGTGCAGAAGCAGTGCGGCGTTGCTTGCTGGCTTCGTTGATATCACACGCTGTACCGCGACGTTCGTGAGCCGGTGCTCGACCCAGATCCGTCCCCATCGGATGGCATATTGCACGGCCAGTGCGGGGTCGTAAAAATAATCCAGCGCGTTGAAGCAGCGTTGCGTCGGGTAGCAGGGCGCTTCAATCACCAGATGGGCGGCGTGCAATGCACTCCTCACAGGTTCTGCCCGGGCCATCAAACGGTAGCCCTGGTATTGGGTTCGGCGACTGACGGTGCCGGAGCGTTCTGGGCTGAGCGGTGGCGTCTCATTCAGACGCTTGGTTTGCGTTCTCATGGCTTTCCTATCCTTCAACGACGATCCCATCCCGCCGCTGTCAGGTCGCGCGGCAAAGGAGCGGCGCGCACGCAGCGCGATGGATCTCGAGTTCGTTCGGCATACCAGCGGACGCCCATCACGTAGCTCGCGATAGAGTACCGCCGGTGTCGATAGAAAGATGGTGAGCCCGGCTCTCGTTTTATTGGTTTTGCTTTATGCGAAGAGCCGGGCAGGAGAAAGTGCTGAGTTATCCACGCAGCTGACGCGGCTCTGTGTGCGCTTGAAGGTATTGGTTTTCCAATGCTCGTGAGTACGCGCCTTCGATTGCGTAGGAGTACAAAACAAGGAGAGGCGAGAACGCTGGTTGGAAGACACGACTGTACCTCGAGGCAGTGGCCCAGCTAGTAATCAACAAGTGCCGACCCTCCTATTAGAGCGTATATGTAAGCATTTTGCAAGGCATCTAGGTGATATCACCGTGCGGCATGGGGACGCAAAGGCACTTCCTGTTAGGCCTCCGTACTGGATGCGTCAACCAATGTGGTCAGACACTACGCTTAGCCTTGGAATTCCGGTACGGCGGGGAGCGCGTATGGCCGGGGTAGGCGACCGGATCGCTCCGTTAGCTGTCCGGGAATGCGCGACCGCGTCACCGGCGCCGCGGTTCGACCTGAACCAGTGGCGTCGAGCCGTTCACCAACGGGGAGGCATCGGCCAGAAGCGGTCTTACAGTTCGCCCCTTACTAGCCCGGCGAGTGTCTCTTCCACGCTCGTAAGCAGCTGTCCAATTTTCATGATGCTCCTGACGGTCTCATGGGCTCCAACCATTTGGGCACGTTGATACCCGGCTGCCGATGTAACGAGTTGATCAATGCACTCGCTTCACAATGTATAGCGATGGAGTCGCGATGTGCTGAGGGCAAGAATCTTTGCTCGATCATATGATCGATGAATGCGATGAAGGGCGTGAAGAACTCCGCTGTGTTCAACAAGCCCAACGGTTTGTCGATTTCCTGCAACTGGTTCATTGTCCACACTTCCATGACTTCCTCGATCGTTCCGATACCTCCGGGGAGTGCAATGAAGGCGTCGGCAAGCTCGACCATTCGCGCCTTTCGCGCTCTTAGCGTCGCAGCGACCTCGCAATGAGCCAGTCCCGAATGCGAATGCCCGCGCCGATGCAGGCTTTCGGTGACGACGCCGTGCACCTGCCCTCCCGCCGATAAAGCCGCGTCGGCTACGGCACCCATCAGGCCTTTGGTCGTGCCGCCATACACTACCGTTATGCCCGCACATGCGAGCGCCAAGCCGAGCTTGCGCGCATCTTCAAGATATTGTTCTGAAGCACCAAAGTTTGAGCCACAAAACACGGCGATGGCGTTAATAGCGCGCGCCGGCATCTCAGTCAAGGTTTTCGCAGGCATGCTTAAGTCCGAGAGAGTTGAAATGACGCCTGAGCTCCTGATTGGCAATGCGTCGGCTAAGTTCCACCGACTCCGCGCGTCCTCCCGTCCCCTCGATTGTGAAGAAACGGACGTCGCAAAGTCCAATCGACGCCAGAATGGTCTTCAAGTATGACGTCAGGAAGTCTGGCTGATGAGCATTCGCTCCGGAGAAACGTCCGCCAGACGCAACTGCGATATAAACCGGTCGATCGTGCAGCATTCCCTTCTTGCCCGCGGACGTCATGGTGAACGTCCTTCGTGCGCGAACGACATGGTCGATCCACGCCTTAAGAGAGGAAGGCGCACTGAGGTTGTGCATGGGCGTTCCTATGACAATTACATCTGCTCGCTCAAGCTCCTCGATCAATTGGTCGGACCTCGCAGACGACCCCGTCCCGGGTTGGCCTGCATCGTTTGAATGCTGCATGGACGCATACTCAGCGTCGATGTGCGGTAGTGTTCCATCGCCGAGCCCCCGTGCAATCAACTCGGCATTGGGATTCAGTCGAATAAGCATGTCGACGATTTTTTTCGAAAGCTTTCGACTCTCGGACAACTCTCCCCGGGAACTGAATGTGAGGTGCAAAATGTTCATCTATTGGTACTCGGAAGATCGGTTTCAAGGCAGCGGTGACGCTTTCCTGATGCGCCTAGATCGCTTGGCAAGCGTCTCGCATGGCACTACTGTAAAGACGCGATGGATCAACTAACAGGGCCAAGAATTGAGTTCTCGTGTAGACCATCGCGAGGACATCGAAATGAATAGCGGACAATACTGGAGCGGCAGACCAAAGCGCCATGGCTGCGTGCGGCGTGAGCCCTGTCGGCAGGCGTTCGTTCAACTCTTCAGCAGAGGCGACCGCTCGTGGTCAAATTGAAAGCATCCATTGTTTCGCCACTCGATCCCACCTCAACGATTCCGCTCTATCGCCAGGTCTATGAGCGTTTTGTGGCGGTCATCGCCGATGGCACGCTCAAGCCCGGCGATCGAATACCTTCCGCGCGTGCCCTGATGACCGATCTCGGTCTCGCGCGGGGCACAGTGAATAGCGCCTATGAGCTATTGGCTGCCGAAGGGTATGTCGTCGCGCAAGGGCAGGCGGGAACTATCGTCACGCCAGGCCTCCGAGCGCGAATTCCGAGACGCGAAGTGCAGCCGAAGTTAACGGCCTCGCTAGAAGCGCCCAGCTTCCGACCGGACTCCATCCTGCCTCTGCAGATGGGCTTGCCCGCACTTGACGCGTTTCCCCGAAAGATCTGGGCGCGGCTCGGCGCAAACCGTATTCGCGCGATGCAAACGTTCGATATGGTTCACCCGCCGGTATGTGGGTTAGGCGAGCTACGCGTGGCAATCGCGGCATACCTTCAGGTTTCGCGCGGAATCATGTGTGCCCCAACGCAGGTATTCGTGACATCGGGCTATCGTCACTCGATCGAACTGATCTCTCGCGCGCTTTTGAACGCAGGCGATCAGGTATGGTACGAAAACCCGGGATACCCGCCGACCCGGCAATTGATGGGCATGCTCAGTCTGAAGGGTGTCCCCATTCCTGTCGACAATGAAGGGATAGATGTTGCCTGCGGCATTGAACTCGCACCGCGCGCGCGGGCGGCGATCGTAACTCCTGCCCATCAAAGCCCTTTATGCGTGACACTGTCTTTGCCCCGCCGCATCGCTTTGCTGGAATGGGCTGCGCAAAACAAGGGATGGGTCATCGAAGATGATTACGATGGCGAATATCGCTATGTCAGCCGGCCTTTGCCCGCGCTGAAAAGTCTGGACGCAAAGGGAAGAGTCCTTTATGCAGGCACTTTCAGTAAGGTGCTCATGCCGAGCCTTCGACTCGCATATCTCCTGGTCCCCGACGCACTCACCGAACGCTTCGAGCAGGTCGTTCATACGCTTGGCACAGGCACGTCGCATCTCGTTCAGGCGACTGTGACGTCGTTCATGAGAGAGGGACACTTTGCACGGCATATCCAGCGAATGCGGAGGCTCTATGCCGAACGACGCGATGCGACGGTTGCAGGTCTGGAAAGCGAATTGGGCGATTATGTAGACATCGATGCCCAGCCTGGCGGCATGCATCTGATCCTGCGTTTGCGTGGTCGTCGGTCGGACCGACGGCTCGTTGCAAGTATGAGCGAAAACGGCCTCTACGCGGAAGCACTTTCGGAGTGGGGCGAGGGACGGAAAGCGGGATCGGCACTGCTCATCGGCTTTACTAACGTCGACAGCGAGGCAACTGCGGCGCGACTCGGCAAGCGCATCCTGTCGCTGATGTAATCCATTGAACTCCTGCGCGGTCATGGCACAGCTCAAATGCAAGTTTATGGTCCTTTTGGACTGAACCAAGATGCGACAAGATGAGGCCTCCCTAACGATCAATCAGAGAGGTATTTCATGATTCAACGCATCAACTACACCAAGGCATCGCCGCAAGCGTATCGGGCGTTCGGCGAAGTGCATTCGATACTGCAGAAATGCGGCCTTGCAACGGACCTGATCAACCTCGTGTATCTGCGCGTCTCGCAGATCAATGGATGCGCCTTCTGCATCGATATGCACACACGAGATCTGAGGAAGCTCGGAGTATCGGACGAGAAGCTCACCCTTCTGCCAGTCTGGCACGACGCCGGTACGCTGTTCAACACGCGCGAGAAAGCAGCAATCGCCTGGGCGGAAACGGTCACGCGTGTGGCCGAAACGCACATTCCCGATGCCGCGTATCAAGCGGCGGCAGCGGAATTCGATGATAAGGAACTTGCCGATCTCACCTATGCGATCGGCCTGATGAACGCCTTCAATCGGCTGGGGATCGCCTTCCGCACCGTTCCGGCCGCGGCTAGCACCAAAGCCTGACATCGCACATCTCGTACGGAGTTTTCACTGATGGCATGGCTACTACTTGGCCTGGCGGGCTTGCTTGAGATTGCGTTTGCCTTTGCGATGAAGGCTTCAGTCGGCTTCACGCGACTTACGCCCGGGCTGCTTACGGTTGCGACGGGGCTGTCGAGCGTCGTTCTGCTCTCCGTGGCGCTTCGTACGGTCCCGGTCGGGACCGGCTACGCCGTGTGGACCGGAATCGGGGCGGCGGGTACGGCAATTCTTGGTATCGCTTTGCTCGGAGATTCGGCCGCACCGTTGCGGGTGTTCTTCATTCTGCTGATTCTCAGTGGCGTGATCGGACTCAAGTTTGCATGAACCCGTTCGATGGAGCCGCGACCGCCGACCTGACTGAAACCGGATCAACTCTTAAGGCAGATGTCTCATGACGCTTGTAAAAGCAGCGGCAGTACAGATCAGTCCCGTCCTATACAGCCGGACCGGCACGGTTGAGAAGGTCGTGCGCAAGATTCTGGAGCTTGGCAGCAAGGGCGTCCAGTACGCGACCTTCCCCGAAGCTATCGTTCCCTACTATCCCTATTTTTCGTTCGTCCAGGCTCCCTTCAGGCTCGGTGCCGAACACGTGCGTCTCATCGAAGAGTCCGTCACTGTCCCCTCGACGGTGACCGAGATGCTCGGCGACGCGTGTCGTCAGGCGGGCATGGTCGTTTCGATCGGAATCAACGAGCGCGATGGCGGCACGGTGTACAACACCCAACTCCTGTTCGATGCCGACGGCACGCTGCTCCAGCGTCGGCGCAAATTGACGCCGACCTACCACGAACGGATTGTCTGGGGACAAGGAGACGGATCAGGACTGGTAGCCGTGGACAGCGCAGTCGGTCGCATTGGGCAACTGGCATGCTGGGAGCACTATCTGCCTCTCGCGCGCTACGCGTTGATGGTCGAAGGAGAGCAGATTCATTCGGCGATGTACCCCGGATCGTTTGGGGGCGCAACGTTCGCCGAGCAGATGGAAATCAATATCCGTCAGCACGCGCTCGAATCGGGTTGTTTTGTGGTCAATGCGACCGCCTGGCTCGATGCGGAGCAACAGGCCCAGCTCATGAAGGATACAGATTGCCCTATCGGTCCGATTTCCGGCGGCTGTTTTAGCGCAATTGTCGGGCCGGACGGAGGTCTGCTTGCAGAGCCGCTGCGCTCGGGTGAAGGCGAAGTGATCGCAAACCTGGATTTCTCTTCGATAATCGAGCGGAAGCGGAAGATGGATTCTCGCGGTCACTACAGCCGGCCTGAGTTGCTTAGCTTATTGATCGATCGCACGCCGACCGCCCATATGCACGAACGTGGCAAGCATGCCGAGAGTGAGAGTATCCGCACCGAGCATACAGGCATTACTGAGATTGATCGCTAACGTGCCTGTTAGGATCGACTCGACACGTGCAGTTCAAGCCCGGCGCAACACATTGGACGTCCGCTGCTTCTTCAATAGCGGACGTATCGGAACGTCGGTGCGATTGTCTCGTATGGGTCGACTGCGGCCTCATGAGTGCTGTCGGGACGTTCGCCGGACCGAGCGCGCGTTGAAGCATCGTCGCATCGCCCGAAAGATTCGGTTTGCGCATCGCTCATGTCCGGTGATGGCTTCCTTCTCATCGCGTCTTCAACGGTTATGCGCGGTCTGCGGACGCGCTGACCGCGCGCGAATGTTCCGCCTGCTATCGGGTGGCCACACCGGCGAGTTGTCCTACGTCATCTGCCGTTTGCTTGCCCACGTTTCTCGCGACGACACCCAGGCCGCCCATCATGGTGACGCCTGTGTCGGCCACCTCAAACGTGGCTCCAGCGACCGTCACCGTTCCCTTGATGTGGTCGCTGCCGGACAGTGCACCAAACATGATTCGTGCCGCGGCGGGCCGCGTCTTGAACTCCGTAACGTGAGGAACGACCGGCGCACCGGACACAGCGACGGGCACGCCGATCTTCGTCAACTCGGCACGGAAAGCCTCGTGAATCTTCCCGGGCTGAATCTGTCGACGCCGCGCTCGGTAGGCGGAGCCTTGCCCACGCCCGTGACGGGTAAGGCGTCGTATCTTTCGGGATCGCTGGCTGGTTCGATGCTCGGTGCCCTGGGCCCACAAACGTTGCTGGACAATCTGCTGGCTAGCTTGCAGCCATCCTCGACGCTGTTCTACTACAGTCCACAGGCGGAAGACCTGACACTGCAACAGGCGGCGCTACAGCAGACCGGCCAGGCCAGTTTTGTGAACGGCCTTTCTTACGACAGCAAGACCGGTATGTCGGTCACCGGACAGGAAAAGGCCATCCTGCATCAGAACGCAATCAACTACGCAGAACAGAACAATCTGCAGCTTGGCGATGCGTTGTCCCAGACGAGATCTCTGCGCTGTCCGAGCCGATGTTGTGGTATGTCCAGCAGTCTGTGCCCGATCCGAGTTGCATATCGACGGGTGTAGTTGCTTGCCGACTGTCACCGCGCTCATGCCGCAAGTCTACTTTCCGCCGAACTGGAGTGCGATGTCGGCAGGCGGCAACATCACCGGCCAGAACGTCACACTCGATTTCAACCAGGATGGGCAGGGAAGCATTCTCAACACCGGCGCCATCGGCGCGTCGAACAGGTGGACGGTCAATACCGGCACGCTGACCAATCAGGCGAATGAGGTCAATGTAGGGGATATCTGGCAGTACATTGCCGCAACGGGATATAAAAAAACGAGCGGCACCGAGGTTCAGCCGGGCGGCTTCATGAGCGCGGCAAGTATGAATCTGAACGTGCAGAAGCTCGAGCAGATCGGCGGTGCGTTGCAGTTGCTCGGAAGCGATGGCACTGCGGACCAGGCCGGCACGCAGCAGTTCATCGCCAACCTGGCGCAACAACTCGGCACGAACTTCACCCAGACGACGGTTAGCGACCATCTCGACACGAGCTTTACCGCGATGGGTGGCTTTGGGGCCGCGGAGATTGTCGGTCTGGCTTTTGCCGTTGTCGTTTCGATCATAACCGCGGGGGCTGCGAGCGAGGCGATAGGCGCGACGCTGGGCACGACGGCCGGTAGCACGTCTGCAGCAGGCACGGCGGCAACCACTGCAACGGCGACCTCGGCGGCGACAGTAGCGACGACAGCAGGGCTGGGCAACATAGCGCTGTCGGCGGCTTTTGCCGGGCTCACGTCGAGCATCGCCTCCAGACTGACGATGACCGGAAGTCTGGATTGGGGCAGCGCATTTGAAGCGGCTGGCGTTGCTGGTATCACGGCGGGGCTGACGAATGGCATTACTTACAATTCGGACACCGGATTCGATTTCACGACGGCACCCTTAACTGTCGAGGGTCCGACTAGCTCCCTTGCCAGCCTCGCCGGTGTTAATCCGTCGATTGGCACCACTGTGAATCAGGCGACTGCATCAACCGCCTCTACCTTGGAAACCCGAGCTCTGGCAATGCTGGCCGAGGCCGGGATTTCGGCTGGCGTAGGTACAGCGATTGAGGGAGGCAGCCTGCTTGGCGCATTCCAGAACGCGCTGCTTCAGGAAACGGCGGCATCGGGCGCGTATGCCATCGGCGATGGCACAGCCCCTCTTTCGATCGAAAACGTACTGGGACATGCGGTGCTGGGGTGCGCTGCCAGTTCGCTAAGTGGCACCGGCTGCACGGGCGGAGCTATTGGAGCGGCCACAAGTGCGATGTTGTCGCCGCTTGCAATCATCGCGATGGATCCGACCGGGGCACCGCTTACTGAGGGCCAGGCCGCCGTCGTGACCGCTCTGTCCGTCTTGACGGGTGGCGTCGCCGCCGGCCTTGCAGGCGGCGACGCGCAAGCCGGAGCAACTTGGGCCGAAAACGAAGCGACTAACAACTCCGAGAAACATACCGCTGACATCCTCAAGGCTTGTCTGCAGAGTTCTTTTTGTAGCGCAATGTTGCCCGCGCCGGCGAAGATCGCTGCAATCGGCTATGTCGCGAGTGCAACGGGCAGTTCAAAGGACGATTCCGGGAACAACCTGCCGCAGTTGCCAGATCACCCAGGCACCAACGATGACGACCTAAGCGGTGGCTCGCAGGGACAACACGCCAGCGGCTTTACCCTGGCCGGAACACCTATTCCGGTCTGCGTACCATACGGTGACTGTACGTTTGTAATCGTGCCGGTACCTACGTCGTTTTCCTTGCCCAGCATTGGAGCCATCTTTTCTACCGGTCCTGGGAGCGATAGTGGGACCAGCGGCGATTCAACCAAAAGTGGGAACAATGACAACACGAAAGGAGGTGTAAATAGCGCCACAAACAGTGGCGGTCTGACGGCGGGAGAACAGATTGGTATGTTGCGTGATGCGG
Source organism: Paraburkholderia sp. RCC_158 (assembly GCF_041355255.1). Classification (NCBI taxonomy): domain Bacteria; kingdom Pseudomonadati; phylum Pseudomonadota; class Betaproteobacteria; order Burkholderiales; family Burkholderiaceae; genus Paraburkholderia; species Paraburkholderia sp. RCC_158. The sequence continues at coordinate 33,605 of NZ_JBFUPM010000028.1, forward strand.
CTACTGGCAAAGGCAATTTTGCATTAGGCGAAGCGTCGACCGCAGATGCCAACGTCCTTGGGCAAGACTGGGTTGGTCCGGGTTATCGGGTGTCCCAGACAGACGGAAGTACGCTGATCAGCGCGGACGGCCCGCGGCAGTATCGTCCACCTTCACCGAAGCCCAATAGCTCCTACGCTACGACCGGAGTGCAAGCTAATTTCCAGTCGCGGAGTGTGCCAAGCGGAGCGTGGCAGAATAATGGTCATTTGAACATCACGGGGCCATGATGCGAGCCAAGCTAAAGGGCATTTCTTCCCCCGATGTTGAGCTACGGACCTACTGGCCCGAAGACGAAGCCTGCTTTGGTTTCTTGGTCGAGCTGCAAATTGGCCCGGAAAACGAAAAGGGTGCCGACCTGTTTCAGACCATGGTCTGCACCCCAGACTGGATTAAAGCCAAGTACTCGGATCGTAAGGCCGTGTGGGGACGCCATATGCTGATCGTGTTTGAGTACGACTTAGCTGAGATCGAGTCGGCCATAAGCCGATATGTGGAAAGTTGCACTGCGGACGATTGGCATGGCTTGGCGTTGAAGCTGAGTCGATTCGGCGGCTGGGAATTTGAAGACTATCAACCTTGAACTATCAGCTTCGGTCTTGATGACCAGACCCGGCTTCGGCCGGGTTTGTCGTTTGCGGCGTCGTGGAGCGTCGTGATGCTGTTGCCCGATTTGCGCAATTCGTCGTCGGTCCAGTATTTATCTTACGGTGCTAAAAAGGAGAGCCCGGGGTGCGACAGAAGAACTTGCTCGAGTTCGTCGCGTGGATTCTGCGTGGAGGTAACCGCGATGATGATGGCCCGAACAGCGCAGTCCGGCTCAGACTGTCGCATCAACTCGTCGATGAGGCCTACGGTACGTCCACGAAGGAAGAGTTGTTGTGCCGGGTCATGTTTCGTGCGTTGCCAAATCACTATTCGGTTGTCGCATAACTCAGCAGACCGGGCAGCAGGAGATTTCCCAAGGATCAGGCTCTGTGAGTGAGGCCCTTGGCACTGGGCGGCTTTGGTCAGACCGCGTTGGAGAATGCTAGACGGTATCGATGACGGTACTGCCGACACCAATGTTCTCGAACTGCCTCGTCTTCGAGATGGATTTAACAGAGTTGGAACTGAGCCTCCGCTGCGGTCCGCGGAGCGGCGGAAAGTGCCGGTGGTATTTTTCGGTATCGTTGGCGGTATCGTCGATTTATGAGCTAGCTGCATCCTTGTCCAGATAAGGTTGCAGCCGATAGATTGACAATGAAGTGGGTGTGGTCTTCAGCGCTGCGTGCTTGATCCTGCTTCTGTCGTTGGCATGCTTAACCGATCGATATAGTCGGCCCACTCCTGCATGACCCGGCGACGATCATCGTCAAAAGTTGTTCTATCGTAGGCCTTTCGCACATCGCCACGCTTGGCGTGTGCCAGTTGACTCAAAAAGCATCGCGAATCCTTGATTACTGGCACAGCGTCGAATTTTTCAACAGCTACAGCCTCGATGACCAACTTGAGGAAGCGAGAGAATCGAACCGGAAAACGGTATGTATCCGGACGACGACTACCGGGTTGATTCGTGGCTGGGACGAGGTCTCCGGGCAGTCAGGCGCGCTTTACGTGATTCCGTTTGATGTGGCGCAAGCCACGTCCGTCGTCGAGCACGCTGTCGCGGCGAGGTCGAAAGCGCGTTCTGTGATCGACCAGATTCGCGATGACGAAATGGCCCCCGAGGGTTTGACGTGCTTCGCGAAAGTAAAGCTAGGACAAAGCGGACGGGTCAATGCTGATAGCCTGAGTGTATCGGCTTTGCCGTGGGCTTTGGGCCGCCTGCAAAGCGGGGCGCTTGAAGATTTGTGTGCGGATGCGTTCGAAGCGAGCCTGATTGCTTTGAGGGAGGATCTGACGGCGCTTGTCGCGGGAGATCAACCGTTCGACGCGAAGCAATTGGTCGCGATGGTACGTCGGCTCCATGAATGGGCGGCCTACACTCCGCTAAGCGATGGCCTCGCCTGGATGGTCATATCGCCAGTTAGAGCGCAACCGGCAGAAGTGCAGACCCGACCTAAGGATGAGAGCATCACCGCTGTGCAAGCCACCGATGCATCGGCCAAGGAGCAGCAGGAAGAGGATGAGGAACGGGATCTACCGATCCTGAACAGCTTCTACGTCCATGACCTGATGCAGGCGCAGCGCGAGCTCAACGGACCGCGTGTCCCGCGCGCGCTGAAGACTTATCTCTCCCTGCAGGATGCATCGAAGTTCGATCTGGATGCGTCCGATGGCCAGAGGGCCATTCTCGAGACGCTGCGGCCTCGCAATGGAATCGTCGGGCGTTGGCCATCGCCCGTTGGCCATTTTCAGGCGCTAATGCAGCAATATGCACTGAACCGGATGAAGGCCTTGGGTGAGGGCGAAATCGTCGCGGTGAACGGACCGCCGGGCACCGGAAAGACCACACTGCTGCGGGATCTCATTGCCCATCTCGTGGTCGAGCGGGCGAAGGTGCTGGCGTCGCTCGATGGCGTCACGGCAGGCTTATCCGGCGCGACCATCGGAGCAGTCTTTGCAGATGGCAAATCTCATACGCTACCTGTCCTGTCGCCTATGCTGACGGGCTTTGAGATTGTAGTGGCCTCGAGCAACAACGGCGCGGTGGAGAATCTTTCGCTCGAACTGCCGCAGAGTCGGCACCTCGATTCCGCGCAACTCGATACGTTGGGCTACTTCAAGCCTGTCGCAACCCGCTATGCAGGCAGCCATGCGACGAAGGCATGGCAGGCGCCCAAAGAGCCCGTGTGGGGGCTGGTTTCGGCTGCGCTAGGCAAGCAGGCCAACCGCACCCGGGTTGGCGATGTGTTTTCAAACCGTGCCGCAAAACCGGACGATCGGCCGGACCGGTTTCTGTCGAAAGGCGCGGTCGATTTCAAGAGCTGGGACGCAGTAGGCGCGATGACCTACTGGCGGTACCGTGACAAAACGCGTGGCACACGCCCGGGGTTTCGCGCGATGCAGGAGCGTTTCAAAGTGGCACATGCGGCTTGGCAGGCGGAGCATGGACGCCTCGAAGCGCTCGATGCGGCGTTGAACGAACTGGGAGCAAAGTGGGCGAACGTGACACAGCGTTGTCCCGATCTGCGTCATCCGGATACGGGTGACGCGACGCTGGATCGCCTGGACCGGTTGAAGCGCGAGTTGGACAAGGAGACGGAACTGGTTGAGCGACGTCTTGAGCCGTCCTTTATCCGTTGGTTATCCAGATGGTTCCGCCCCGATCTGTATCGACGATGGTGTGAGACGGCGGAAGCTGCGTTCTCTCTTGGCGTTGTGTGCGACAGGCTGCGGACCGTGAGGTCATTGCTTGAGCAGACGGGTGTGACCGTATGGCAGGGCACTGAGCTTGCAGAGGAGGCTAGTCAGGCCCGAGCTTTCTGGCAGAGCGACAAGCTGAACGGTCTACGCAACGAGCTCTTTTCTACGGCCATGGCGTTGCACGAGGCGTTCTTTCACGAGGCGCAGACAAATGACCTGGTATTCGCGCTGTCGAAGATGCTTTCGAGACCTCCAGTTGGCGAGGCGCGCAAGGTCCTCTGGCAATGGTTCTTCATGCTGGTGCCGGTGGTGTCGAGTACCTTCGCGTCTTTCCGAAGGCAGTTTGCCGGGATCGGGCCGGAGGATCTGGGCTGGCTGATTGTCGATGAAGCTGGGCAGGCGGTGCCGCAGGCGGCCGTTGGCGCGATCATGCGCGCGCGGCGCGTGGTGGTGGTGGGAGATCCTCTTCAGATCGAACCGGTCGTCACGCAGTCAACCCGCCTGTTGATGCGCCTTGGCGAGTACTGGCTGCAGGAACGGCGTCCACGCTATGCGGTGGACGCACACTCCGTCCAGACGCTCGCCGACCGATGCTATCCATACGGTGTGCGACATCCGCTCGAGCGCGACCAGTTCATTGGTATTCCACTCGTCATGCACCGGCGCTGCGCAACCCCGATGTTCGAGATCGCCAACGCGATTGCCTATGATGGACGAATGAAGCACGCGAAGAAGGGTAAGCCATCCGTACATAGTGTGCTCGGTCATAGCGCATGGTGGCACGTAGCCGGCGATAGCCGCGATGGAACGAAGTACATCGTTGCGCAGGGACAGTGCGTATTCGACGCGCTAGTCAGACTGTACATCGAAGCACCGGATCTGACGGATGCGGAGCGGCCGCAACTACCCGACGCCTTCGTCATCACGCCGTTCAGGCAGGTCAAGCAGGGATTGATTGCACTTCTGGGTGATCATGACGCGTGGCGTGCCGCGCTGTCAGGAACGGGAAGGCGTACGCCGGACAAGCTAGGTGAATGGGTAAAGAAGCGGGTTGGTACGGTTCACACGTTCCAGGGCAAGGAAGGCGAAGTGGTTTTCTTCGTGCTGGGTTGTGACGCGGAGCAGACTGGAGCGATAGATTGGGCCGCAGCGGCTCCGAACCTGCTCAACGTGGCGGTTACGCGCGCGAAAAGCTACCTGTACATCATTGGCGATCGTGATCTTTGGGGATCCCGCCAATATTTTGATACGGCACTTGCCATGCTTGTTGATGCACACAGGCAGGTTGGCGTGCCCCTCCCGGCTAGTGGGAACATTTATGCGGGGTAGACGATGGCCGGTGTCATCCAGCGGAACAGGGACGAACAGTTTGCAATCAACCCGGGGGCGGGGGCTTCTTTCTGCCCCGGAAGCGTGTTGAGCGGGCTCCTGTATTCTTCCCACGAGGGTAGCAGCACCTGTTGCATACTGCTTGGCATGAGGGCGCTCCCGGAGTTTAGGTCATGGCGTCTGCAGGCTCCGCCTGGACTGCTCTGGAACGAGCCTGACAGTATCGATGACGGCATCCCCGCAGAAGTCATATTCGGATGCCCGATATTCGCGATGTTTTAACGGAAGCGCACTTCGAAGACTCCGATGCAGTCTGTTCAAAGCCAACAACTGCCGATAGGATTTCTCGGTATCACTGGCGGTATCGTCGCCATCGCAGCGGACGGAAACCCCGTCTACACAAGGGCCCCGATCACCGATTGACAATCGAGTGGGTATGGTGCTCAGGTTCGCTTGCTTGATCCGGCTGCCGTCGTTGGCATGCTTAGCCGATCAAGATAGTCGGCCCACTCCTGCATGACCCTGCGACGATCGTCGTCAAACGTTGTTCTATCGTAGGCCTTTTGTACATCGCCACGCTTGGCGTGTGCCAGTTGCGCTTCTAGTACATCGATATCCATACCAAGTCGTTCTCGCCCGACCGTGCGAAGCATGCCCCGGAAACCGTGCGTCGCGTGTTTTCCTTGAAAGCCCATCTCTCGCAGTGCTTTGCTCAATGCATCTCGATGTAAATGAGGGGTCTTTTGACGGGCGGGGGACGGGAAGACATAGTGCCCCTTACCGGTAAGTGACTGCAACTCGTTCAGGACGGCGATGGCCTGCTTCGGCAATGGCACGATGTGATCGTGCCGCATTTTCATCCGCTCGGCTGCAACATGCCATTCAGCAGTCTTGAGGTTCACCTCTTCCCACGGCACCGCGGCAACCACACCTGGGCGAAGGCCGGTCAGCATGGTGAGCTTGAGGGCGGCGCGCGTAATAGGCGACTTGTAGGCATCGATAGCAAGGACGAGTGGAGCGATGTCCGCAGGCTTGGTGATCGCTGGTATGTGGCCTTTCCTGTGGCGAGGCACAACGCCGCGCAGTGTCAAGGCGGCGCCATCTTCGCGCAACCCGTTCTGGACAGCGTACGTCACGATGCCACCGACATACTGCCGTGCCTTGGTCGCGAGGTTAGGCGCATGAGCTGCAATCGCTTCAAGTACGGGCTTGACTTCTGGCGTGGCAAGTGTCGAAATGGGCTTGTTGCGGAGTGCGGGAGTCAGGTATTCGCGCACGACAAACTCGGCCTTCCGATAGGTTTCGCCCGCCCATTCCTTCCGTTTGAAGTCGAGCCAGCGCTGGGCCACCAGATGGAAGGCGCCTTCGGCCACGCGTTTGCGGGCGATGGACTCGGCCTGACGATATGCAACCGGATCGATGCCTTCGCGTACGAGATTGCGTGCGGTAGTGGCCGACCGTCGCGCATCAGTGAGCGTGACATCGGGGTAGGGGCCGAGGCTGTGGAAGTTCTCCTTGCCTGTGCTCGGTCGTCGATAGCGGAACAGCCAGGTCTTGGCGCCGTTCGGCTGGATCCTCAGGGCGAGTCCGTTTCCATCCGCGAGAAGGTAGGAACGGGCGCGCGCTTTGGCGGCACGGAACACTAACTCTGACTTCGGTTCGACGCGTCTGGGCATGGGTTTGCCCCCCGAATCTGGTATACGCAACAGTATACGCAAAAATTGTCGATGTCAGTGGAACGCAAGAGATCTGTAGAGAACAAAAAACCCCGTAAGACGTTGATCTTACGGGGTTTCTCGGACTTCTTCGGCTTGCGCCGGAACAGCTGTTGGTGCCCAGGAGAGGACTCGAACCTCCACGGTGTTGCCACCGCTAGGACCTGAACCTAGTGCGTCTACCAATTCCGCCACCTGGGCACGTCTTGAAGCTAGACCGCTATTTTAGCGGGATGATGCAGCGTGTCAATCCCCGCCGCCAACCCACGCCTTGAACCGAAACAAACAACATTACCGCTCTACATAAAAATTGAAGCCGCCCGATGAACCGAGGCGGCTTCAATTTTGAATCCTGGTGCCCAAGAGAGGACTCGAACCTCCACAGTGTTGCCACCGCTAGGACCTGAACCTAGTGCGTCTACCAATTTCGCCACCTGGGCAGGTGATGAACAGCAAAGACCGACATTATAGCGACAGCATCGAGGCTGTCAAGCGTTTCTCAAAAGCTGCTTAAAGACGCCGCAAACGAGCCCGCGCGGGCTTGCCGGCGACGCTTCCTGGCGACTATTGACGGCCCGCGTGGCGTGCGAGACGGGTGTTAGAATGCCTCGCAGTAGTTCGTTGGCACGGTACACAAGCCCGTCGGACTCAGCCTTGAACAAGCCGGACCCGAGAGAGTCTTTTAGTGCAGCAGCAAGTGCCATTCAGGCGCCACGCAAACGCTTCTTAAGCCGAGCCAGATCGCCGACCGACGTCCATGCAACGAGAAAAAATCATCGACAAGCCCTTGAGCAAATTTCCGTATCCGATTCCGAGCCGCGAGGAAATCCTCGGCGTCCTGCGTACGAGCGAAACGCCGCTCGCCGCCAACGAGATCGCCGAAGCCCTGTCCATCAAGCGCCAGGAGCGCGAAGGATTTTTCAAGCGCCTCGGCGCCATGGAGCGCGACGGCCAGATCCGGCTCGATCAGCGCAATCTCTATCAGCTGACTCATCCGTCGAACTTCGTCGCAGGCCGCGTTCAGGGTCATCGCGACGGTTACGGCTTCCTGATTCGCGACGACGGCCAGGACGATCTGTTCCTGCCCACCGCCGAAATGCAGAAGGTCATGCACAACGACCGCGTGCTTGCACGCATCGTCGGCTATGACCGGCGCGGCCGGCCGGAAGGGCACATCGTCGAGGTCACGGACCGCGCGAACAAGCGCGTGATCGGGCGTCTGCTGAACGAGAACGGCGCGCTGATCGTCGCGCCCGAAGACAAGCGCATCGGCCACGACATCCTCATCACGCAGAACACCAAGAAGGCCAAGGTCGGCCAGGTGGTGGTGGTCGAGCTGACCGATTTTCCGAGCCGTCATTCGCAGCCGCTTGGCCGCGTCGCGGAAGTGCTGGGCGATATCGATGACCCCGGCATGGAAATCGAAATCGCGGTGCGCAAATACGGCGTGCCGCACGAGTTCAGCCCCGACGCGCTTGCCGAAGCCGCGAAGCTTCCTGACGAGGTTCGTCCCACGGACGTGCGTCATCGCATCGATCTGCGCGACGTGCCGCTCGTCACGATCGACGGCGAAGACGCGCGCGATTTCGACGACGCCGTGTACTGCGAGCCGATCAAGGTCGGCCGCGGCGACGGCTTCCGTCTGATCGTCGCGATTGCCGACGTGTCGCATTACGTGCATCCGAAGAGCGCGATCGACGCCGACGCGATCGAGCGCAGCACGTCGGTCTATTTTCCGCGCCGCGTGATTCCGATGCTGCCGGAGAAACTGTCGAACGGTTTGTGCTCGCTGAATCCGAACGTCGACCGTTGCGTGCTCGTGTGCGACATGATCGTCACCGCGCGCGGCGAAGTGAAGGCGTATCAGTTCTATCCTGGTGTGATGCATTCGGCCGCGCGTCTGACGTACACGGAAGTCGCGGCGGTGCTGAAAAACACCAAGGGTCCGGAAGCCGCGCGCCGCGCCGCGCTGCTGCCGCAATTGCAGAACCTCTACGGCGTGTACAAGGCGCTGTTCGCCGCGCGGCAGAAGCGCGGCGCGATCGACTTCGATACGACCGAGACGTACATCGTCTGCAACGCGCAGGGCAAGATTGAGCAGATCGTGCCGCGCACCCGCAACGAGGCGCACAAGCTGATCGAGGAATGCATGCTGGCCGCGAACGTGTGCGCTGCCGACCTGCTGAAGCGCAACAAGCATCCGGGCCTGTTCCGCGTGCATGCCGGCCCGACCGCGGAGAAGCTCGAGAATCTGCGCACCTTCCTGCGCGGCATGGGTCTCACGCTCGGCGGCAACGACAAGCCGCACGCCAGCGACTACGCCGCGCTGATGGCGCAAATCCGCGACCGGCCCGACGCGCAGATGCTGCAAACCATGCTGCTGCGCTCGATGCAGCAGGCGGTTTATAGCCCGGACAACATCGGCCACTTCGGTCTCGCGTATGAGGCGTATGCGCACTTCACGAGTCCGATCCGCCGTTATCCCGACCTGCTCACGCACCGCGCCATCTACGCGATTCTGCAAGGCCGCAAGTATCAGCCGGAGCCGCCGGCAGGCGTGGTGTTGAACACAGCGCTGTCGCCGCGCGCTCGCGCCATGCAGCAGGCCGACGACGAAAAAACCGGCCGCACGCGCGGCACCAACGTCGCGATCTGGGAAGAGCTCGGCCTGCATTGCTCGGCTAACGAGCGCCGCGCCGACGAAGCATCGCGCGACGTCGAAGCCTGGCTCAAGTGCTACTTCATGCGCGACAAGCTCGGCGAAGAGTACGGCGGCATGGTCAACGGCGTCACGTCGTTCGGCATCTTCGTGCAGCTCGATTCGCTCTTTATCGAAGGCCTCGTGCACGTCACCGAACTGGGCTCGGACTACTTCCAGTACGACGAAATCAAGAACGAACTGCGCGGCGAACGCACGGGCATTCGCTACCGGCTCTCGGATCGCGTGCGCGTGCAGGTGAGCCGCGTCGATCTGGACGCGCGCAAGATCGACTTCCGCCTCGTGCGCGATACGCCGATCAAGCCGCATCCGGCTCGCAGCGTGTCGGCAGACAAGTCGTCCGCGGACAACGGCGGCCCGCGCGTGCGCGAGTTGTCGTCGCCCGAAGGCGGCGCGGCAGCGCCGGGCGCGCGCCGCAAGCGGGCCGCGCCGGTGCAAAGCGCGGCCGTCAAGGAAGCGCGCGGCGCCGCGAAGAAGCAGGGCGGCGCGTCGGCCAGGCAGACCGCCCGCAAGAAGCGCTAACGCCGCGCGTCGGCGCTCGAACCGCGCGCAGCGGGTACGTGAAGACGTGCCGGTTGCGCGCGGTGTTCGTTTGGTCCGCGCTTGGCCCGCGTTTAGTCCGCGCTTGGTTCGAGTTTGATCGGCGCTTGATCGGCGCTTCATACTGCCTCGGCACGCTTCATCAGGCAGTTAATGAGTTAACGCGCCGGCCCGATCGCGGACAGGCACACGTATTCATCACAGCAGCGCGGCTTCTCCGCTGCGCTCAATCAAAGGTTGTATCAGTCATGGCACGTCACAAGGTTCTATACGGTTTTCATGCAGTCACCGCGCGCATCCGGCACGACGCGTCCACCGTCGAAGATGTTTATTACGACGCCACGCGCAAGGACCGCCGCATGACGGAGTTTCTGCACACGGCGAAGGAAGCGGGCGTGCGCCTGATCGCCGCCGACGAAACGCGTCTGTGGGGGCTCGCGCACACCGAGCGTCACCAGGGCGTGGTGGCGCGCGCGGGCGACATGCCGCTCGCGCAGAATCTCGCGGAACTGCTCGACGGCATCAACGGCTCGCCGCTGCTTCTGGTGCTCGACGGCGTGACCGATCCGCACAATCTCGGCGCCTGCCTGCGCGTCGCCGATGCCGCCGGCGCCCACGCGGTGATCGCGCCGCGCGACCGCGCGGTCGGCCTGAACGCGACCGCCGCGAAAGTCGCGAGCGGCGCGGCCGACACGGTGCCGTACATCACCGTGACGAACCTCGCGCGCGCGCTGCGTGAACTGAAGGAGGCCGGCGTGTGGATCGTCGGCACGGCGGGCGAGGCCAAGAAGAGCCTCTACGAGACGGAGCTCGACGGCCCCGTTGCGATCGTGATGGGCGCCGAAGGCGAGGGCATGCGCCGCCTCACGCACGACACCTGCGACATCGTCATGCAGATTCCGATGGCGGGCACGGTCGAGAGCCTGAACGTCTCCGTAGCTTCCGGCGTGTGCCTGTTCGAGGCCGTCAGGCAGCGGGCGGTGAAGAAGTAAGTTCGCCCGGTTTCCAGTGCTTACTCCGGTAAACTAGCGTCTTTTACAGCTCGCCCGCATTCTCATGACTCAAGACGAACTCAAGCAACTGGTCGGTCAGGCCGCCGCCGATTATGTCCACGCGAACGTGCCGGAAGGTTCGGTGATCGGCGTCGGCACCGGCTCCACCGCGAACTGTTTCATCGACGCGCTGGCCGCCAACAAGGCGCGCTATCGCGGCGCGGTGTCGAGCTCGCTCGCCACCACCGCGCGCCTGCAATCGCACGGCTTCAAGGTGCTCGATCTGAACGAGATCGACTCGTTGCCGGTTTATGTCGACGGCGCCGACGAGATCGATCACAGCGGCGCAATGATCAAGGGCGGCGGCGGTGCGCTTACGCGCGAGAAAATCGTCGCGTCGGTGTCGGACGTATTCGTCTGTATCGCGGACGCCAGCAAGCTCGTCGACACGCTCGGCAACTTCCCGCTGCCGATCGAAGTCGTGCCGATGGCGCGCACCGCGATCGGCCGCCGTGTGACCGCGCTCGGCGGTGTGCCGGTCGTGCGTGTGACGAAAGAGGGCACGCCGTTCATCACCGATAACGGCAACGAAATCATCGACGTCAAAGGTCTGCGCATTAGCGATCCGCGCACGCTCGAGACGCATATCAACGCGTGGCCGGGCGTCGTGACAGTGGGCCTTTTCGCGGGCCGTGGCGCGAATCTGTGCCTGCTCGGCACGGACACCGGCGTACAGACCATCGCGTACCGCAAGGTCTGAGCAATAACCCAGACGCCCGCATCGCGCGGGCACCTGCGGCCCTTCCTTTTCCGCTCACTCAAATCACGCTTCAGCGGCCCGTCCGGGCATTAGCTCGCCGGCAGGCCGCTGCATTGCCGTGTCGAGCGAAACATCGAACGCGTGGCGCATAGGAAAGCGAATTAATTTGCTCGGTGCATTCGCAAGAAGCGAATGGCGGCGAATGAATTATTCCCGTGCTGTCGTGCGTCGAATGTGGTCACGCGCACGCACAGTAAAGCACGCGCCACCTACACTCGTCGCTATGCCCAGGAGGCGTTAACGAGGATAGGGAGATCATGAGAGTTGCGATCGTGCACGACTGGCTGGTCGCACCTGGCGGCGCGGAGAAGGTACTCGAGCAGATTATCGAATGCTTTCCCGACGCGGATCTTTTCAGCCTCGTGGATTTTCTCGAAGACCGTCGACTGTTGCACGGCAAACCCGTCACCACTTCCTTCATTCAACGCCTGCCGTTCGCGCGCCGCCGCTATGACGCCTATCTGCCGTTGATGCCGCTCGCGGTGCAGCAGTTCGATCTCGCGGACTACGATCTGATCATCACGAGTTCGCATACGGTCGCAAAAGGCGTGCTCGTCGGCCCCGATCAAACGCACATTAGTTACGTGCATTCGCCGATGCGTCAGGCGTGGGACCAACAGCATGAGTATCTGCGCGAAGCCGGTTTGACGCGCGGGCCGAAGTCCTGGCTCATGCGTGCGCTGCTGCATTATCTGCGCGGCTGGGATTCGCATTCGGCGAATGGCGTCGACCGCCTGATCGCGAATTCGCAATTCGTCGCGCGGCGCATGATGAAAACCTATCGGCGCGACGCCGCCGTGATTCCGCCTCCGGTCAATGTCGACGAATTCGAACTGTGCACGCATAAAGAAGACTTCTATCTGACGGCCTCGCGAATGGTGCCATACAAGCGCATCGATCTGATTGTCGAGGCGTTCAGCGCCACGCCGCATCGCAAGCTGATCGTGATCGGCGATGGACCGGAGATGGCTGCGATTCGCGCGAAGGCCGGGCCGAATGTGACGATACTCGGCTATCAGCCGATCGGCGTGCTGAAGAGCTACTTGCAGCGTGCGCGAGCTTTCGTATTCGCCGCCGAAGAGGACTTCGGCATCGTCACGCTCGAAGCGCAGGCGTGCGGCACGCCGGTGATCGCATTCGGCAAGGGCGGGTCGCTCGAGACCGTGGTGCCCGTCGGCGACGCGCATCCCACCGGCATTTATTTCGGATCACAAACTGTCGCGTCGATGCTCGACGCAATCGACCGGTTCGAGCGGCAGCATGAACAGATCACGCCGGCCGCGTGCCGCGCGAACGCCGAGCGATTTTCGACGGCCGTGTTTCGTCGCGCGTTCATGGCCGAGGTCACGCGCACGATCGCTTCCGAGCATTTACGCGGCGAGTCCGCAACCGTGCAGCGGATCGACGCTGAGCGCCTCGCCGAACCGGCCGGATGGCCGGTCGAGCCGGCGGCGCAGAGCAGTTGCGGATGATTAGCCGAGGCGTTCGCCGGCTTCGCGGCTCGGCGATCCTCTCGTGTTTCAGCAGGGCAGCACCATCAACAAGCCGTTCGGGCGATGCCACCGGAGCGGCTATCGGGGGCAGGCGGCAGCGTGGATCATAAGCCGCCTCAATACGCGATATTCGACGCAGGCGACGAATCGTAACCGCCGTGGTAACGCAAACAATCACGGATCGTCGCTGCGATTTACTAAAACAGGCAGTCGTTAATCCGTACGTCACGCGATGACGCATGCGATGCGCGACCTTTGGACGAGGAAGACTCTACACTCATGAATGCCGATCGCCTTCCGGGCTCTTTTCCCGACATCGCTCGAAGCTGGGCCGCGCTACAGGCCCAATTGCCCATTACTCCCATTCGCAACGAACAAGACTATCAGACGATGGTCGAACTCTCCAGTGCCCTTGCCGATCATCTGAACGGCAAGGAGAACGAGCCGCTCACCGATCTTCACGCGATCGTGTCGGACCTGGTTCGGAGCTGGAAGGCGCAGAACGTGACGCTGCCCAAAGCGGAGCCGCGCGAGGTGTTGCGGCATTTGCTCGAAACGCACGGGCTGCGGCAAAAAGATCTGATGGGCATCGCATCGCCGACGGTGGTGAGCGATATCCTCGCGGGCCGCCGGGCGATCAGCAAGAAGGTCGCGAAGGCGCTGGCGCAGCGCTTTCAGACGGACGTCAGCGCGTTTTTGTAGTGGCGTAAAAAAGGCTGCGCCTTCATGCGGCGCAGCCCTTGACCGGCTATCTATTGCAACGCAAATTACTTCGGCTTGCGGGCGTTAGCGCGCCGCTTCCTGCCACGCTCCGCGCATTGCGCGTAAGCCCACTCGCCATTTACGAAACGCAAGCGCCATTCCGCCGCGCTCGAACGCCAACGACAACGACAACGCGCGCAGGAACCCCGGGTCCGCGCGATCGCCGATCAGCGTCGAGTAAACGACGAACGCCCATCGGCCTGGCGGCGTCAGGTGTTCGCACATGATGAGTCGAAGATTGAACGACGCGTTATAGAACGCCGTATCGTTGAAGACGAAGCGCGGGTCCTCGTCGCGGCGTTGAGCGGGAAAGTGCTCGACGAGCAGCGCAGGATCGTAGACGAGCGTCCAGCCGCGCCGGCGCACGTCGAGGCTGAAGGCCATTTCGCAATGAACCTGCGCGCCGCTGCCGAGCAGCCGCGCGTCGAAACGCAGCGCGCCGATCGCCTCGCGGCGAAACGCCATGTTCACTCCGTTGAGTACGTGCACCTCACGTGCCTCGCCATGACCGATGTGATGGTTGCCGATCGTGCGGCCATACCATCGCACGATGCCGACGCACGGTTTCCGCCCCTGCGAAATACCGTTGCGTTCATGCACGATGTCGCGGCCGCCGAGACCGCCGAGGCATGCATCGCCCCCAAATGCGCGGGCGATTCGCGCGACCCAGTCAGGATGCGGAGCGTTGTCGTCGTCGGTGAAGCAGAGCACGTCGCCGCATGCGCTGTCGATGCCGAGGTTGTAAGCGGCCACGACGCCCGGCTTATGCACGAGCACGACGCAGCGGCGCGGATCGGGCCGCGTGGTTTCGCGTGTACGCAGCCAGTCGAGCGTCGCGTGATCGTCGTGACGCGCGACCACGATTACCTCGTCGGCGCGGCGCTCCTGTGCGTCGAGTGCCGCGAGGCACCGCGCGAGATCGGCGGTGCGCCGATACGTCGGCACGATCACGGAGACTTTCAGGAGCGGCGTCCGTAGCGGCATGATCAGAACGCGTTGCGGCTGATAAAGCCCTTGAAAATCGTGATGAAGACGATCTTCATGTCGAACCAGAAGGACCAGTTGTGGATATAGAAGAGGTCGAACTTCACGCGCGCTTCCATCTTCTCGACCTTGGCGGTCGCGCCGCGATAGCCGTTCACCTGAGCCCATCCGGTGATGCCGGGTTTGATGCGGTAGCGGTGCATGTAGCCGTACACCTGGTCCTTGTAGAGATCGTCGTGTTCGAGCGCATGCGGACGCGGGCCGACCACCGACATCTGTCCGAGCAGCACATTGAGAAACTGCGGCAGCTCGTCGAGGCTCGTGCGGCGCATGAACGCGCCCAGCTTCGTCACGCGCGCGTCGTGACGCGTGGCCTGCGTGACCTGACCCTGCGCTTCATGATGCACGGTCATCGAACGGAATTTGTAGATCGAGAACGGCTCGCCGTCGGCGCCCTTGCGCGTCTGGCGAAAGAACACGGGCCCCGGCGACGTGAGCTTGATCGCCGTCGCGAGCACGATGAACACCGGCGCGAGCGCGACGAGCGCACCTGCGGCGAAGAGCCGGTCGAAGATCAGCTTCGGCCACATCTGCGGCGGCGAGAGCGACGGCGCGCCGAGACTGAGCGTGGGCAAACCGACCACATCGACGAGCGAGTGGTTGAAAAGCGAGAGGCTGCGTACGTCAGGAATAAAACGAAGGTTCACGAAGTCATGCCTGAACATGCGCTGAAAGCGATAGATCGTGCGTTCTTCCGAGAGCGGCAGCGCGAGCCAGACTTCGTTCACGCGCTCGTCGCGCACTTTGGCGGCGAATGCAGTCAGGTCGGTCAGCACCGGCAGGCGATTGAGCCGCGCGCCATACGCTGCCCGTTCAACGCTGCTGTCCACGCTCGTGTCGAACACGCAGACCGGCTTGAAGCCCGCTTGCGGCGCATGCTCGAGATGCGCGAGCAGCGTGCGCGCAAAGCCAGGTGCGCCGACAATCGCGACCGTGCGGAAATTCATGCCGCGCCGGCGAACGCTGCGCAACGCCACATGCACCGCACACTTCGTCGCGACGATCAACGCGCCCGAGATCAGCGTCGAGTAGACGAACCACAGCCGCGACACCGCATCCATGCGATGCAGCGTGAAGGCGAGCAGCAACGCCGCCGCGACGACCGCGAGCCACGCCGCGGCCACGCGTGCGAGCATCGCCGTCAACGGCTTGCCGCGCCATGTTTCATACACGCCGAAGCCGGGAAACATCAACAGCACCAGCACGCAGTTGAAGGCGATCAGCAGGCGTTCGGTGTCCGGCAAAGCGGCGAGCGTGGCAAAGCGCATCCAGTGGGCGAGCAGGCCTCCCGCAATCACGAGGAATGCGTCGAGGCATCGCGCAGTATTCCTGAACATTATCGACTCTGCGAGGACGGCAATCGCGCCGCGTGTTATTCGACGGTTTCGGCCTGGCGCAGGCGCGGCAGCAGGCGATCGAATTCGCGCTTGACGAGGCCGTAGCATTCGCACGCGCGCGCTTCGAGCCCCTTGCGGTCGAGCACCTTGATGTGTCCGCGGCTGTGGTGAATCAGGCCTTCGTCGTGCAGCTTGCCGGCTGCCTCGGTGATGCCCTCGCGGCGCACGCCGAGCATGTCGGCGATCAATTGCTGCGTAACCGTCAGATCGTTCGACGCAACACGGTCGACTTCGATCAGCAGCCACCGACACAACTGCTTGTTCAGTGCGTGATGGCGGTTGCATGCCGCGGTCTGCGCGACTTGCGTGAGAAGCGCGTGCATGTAGAGCAGCATCAGACGGCGCAGGAAGTCGGAGCGGGCGAATTGCTGCTTGAGGGCCTGCGCGCTCATGCGATACGCGAAGCCCGCACATTGCACCTGCACGCGGTTCGGCATGGTTTCGCCGCCCGTGAGCACGGGCACGCCGGTCATGCCTTCGCGTCCGACCGCGGCGATTTCGACGGAGCTGCCGTCTTCCATCGTCGACAGCATCGAAATGATCGCGGTCGTCGGGAAGTACACGTGATGAATGCGTTGGCCGGAATCGCAGAGCAACTGTTCCGTGCGAAGATGAACCAGTTCGAGGTGCGGAGCCAGCGCTTGCCATTCGTGAGACGGCAATGCGCCAAGCAAATGGTTTCCGTGCAGATCTGATTGAAGTGTCAACATGATCGGTCCTCGCGTGAAGCCGCGGGTCTCGCGTCTTCCTGTTTTTGATCCGATTCCTGCACCCTTTGATAACGCGCGCTCTGCATTGCAGTCAGCGCAGGGTGAACAGAGTCGGCCCCGTATTGGTTGGTGCGCCGCCGCCGTTGTGGTCGTCCTCACGGCGCCGCGGTGTTGCGTCCTTGTATTAGCGAGGACTGTGCCAACCATAGGGGAAAGCGTGACTGGTGCGGCGCAGCGACAACGGGCGGGCGAAATAAACCCCCTGTGCGCGCCTTTTTGTTTCAATTCTGTACATCCGACGTTTGCGTCGAGCCTGCGCGCGATGGTCTTTTTATACGGGCCAAGTGCTTGATCTAATTGAGTTCGCTGCGCATGGCGGCGGTTTTGCGGTTGGAGCGCCAGGGTTGTTCCGCGCTTTGTGAGCGCCTTTTGACGCGGTGTCCGCGATGTGCCGGAATTGATTCAGATGTGTTCAACCGCTTGCGTCGGTTGCCGCACGGTTCATCATTTATGGCTGTCAGGAGTCGCAAAAAAAACGACAGTGATGGGCGCAGCCCGACCAATGGGTTCGCGCAGCGCGAGGTTTTACGCGCTTCGCGAAGACATCGCGGGCAAATGGCGGGTAGATGGTACGGCTATCCGTAGAAGTGGCGGATGCGGCATCGGGCGCGCGGAGTTCGGCGGCCCGTGCCGCAAGTGTTGCATCCGCTTTAAAGCTGAATGATGGATGCGCACGCAACGGCCCGCGCTTTGCGATGTGGGTGCGAAAGTGGGATCGCGTCGGGCAGGGCGCCACGCCGTGGTGATGAGTGATGCCCTTATTAGTTGAAAATGGCCAGACGTCTGTAGTGGGCGCCCGGGCCGCGTCATTCGCATAGTCGAAATTCGCCAATGCGACGTGTGGCCAGATGAGCACGGCCGTGCTCGTCGGCTAGCGCATAGAACGTGTCCGATTCGTACGCCATTGTCCTGCTCGCGCGCAGCATGTTCATGCGTGCGTCGCGGGCCGGCTCGAAGGCGTGTTGTGGTTGCACTTCGCTGCTTCTCAGGCTGACGGGATCGGCATTCGTCCGACAGGTGCCGTGGCAGAACACCGGCACGTGGTTGATACGCAGCGCGAAATCCGGTGCCTTGCGCGCCGCGTTCGACTCCGATTTCGCGAGAGCCGAGCGAGCCTCGCGGCCATGTCTATGCGCCGTTGTCGCGGCACCGTGCGAATCAGCGAAATGTAGCGTCAGCGAAACAACGCCGTTGTCGCCGTCTATTTTGCTTGCGATGTCCACGTTCTTGATCGCGTGGCGCGCATCACTCAGCAACTTTAAGGCCGTCACTATCCGACGTGCAGCGTCTCCGTTCGCGCCGCGTTATCGGTGCCTCGTATGAAGATTCGGCAACCTCCAGCGTGAGTGCGATGGCGAACGGAAACAGCCGTATGGCGGCCGTACCGTGTAGGCGTCAAAACCGGCCCGCCGACCGTGCGAGGCCCGCGAGGGCAACCGGTGCGCTCGCCGCACCGAACATTAAAGAATCAGCTGGGGAACGTGATGAACTGGAAAACGCTGGAATTCGAGCAGCTTTCTGCACGCGAGCTGTACCTGATCTTGCGGGCGCGCAGCGCAGTGTTCGTCGTCGAGCAATCGCATGTGTGCCTCGATGCCGATGGACGCGACCAAACTTCGCTGCATGTGTTCGCCGTCGAAGACATGGCGCGGCCGATGCCGATTCTTGCGTACGCCCGTGTGCAGCCCGGCGATGCGGAAGATCCCGACATCATGATCGACAAGGTGCTGACGAGTCCGCTGCGGCGCGGCGACGGCACCGCGGAAATGCTAATGGAGCGCGTATTGCAGGCCATTGCCGAGCGTTGGCCGGGACACGCCGCACGCGTGAGCGCGCCGCTCAGTTTGCGCGAGTTCTACGAGCAGTTCGGCTTTCGCAAGACGGAAGGTCCGTATCTCGAGCATGGCGTGCCGTTCATCGGTCTCACGCGGCAGGTGCGCGCCTCGCAACCGCTCACCGCATTGCGGCGCCGCGAGCGCGATCGTGCCGCGCTCGTCAACACGTTTGAGATGCTGTGAGGAAGCCGCTGCTGATCGCGCTGTCGCCGCGCTCTTGCATCGCACTGGAGACGTGTCGTGAATAGTCAATCGGAGCTGGACCGCATCAATCGCCTCGCTTGGAATTCGCGCGACGCGGCCCGCGTTTTCGCGACCGACAAGAGCTTCTCCGACGCGGGCGAAGAGGCCGCCTTCAGATGGCTCGCGCCGCGTTGTTCGGGCACGCCGTTGCTCGATATCGGCATCGGCACCGGGCGCACCGTTGCACTGATGCTTAGTATCTCGAACGAATACACCGGCGTCGACTACGCGCCGAACCTGCTGGAGACAGCGCGATCGCGCTATCCCGGCTGCGATTTGCGGAATATGGATGCACGCGATATGTCCGAACTGCCGTCCGATCATTACGGGCTCGCTGCATTTAGCTGGAACGGTATCGACTGCGTCGACTACAACGATCGCGTGAAGATCCTTCAGGAAATGTATCGCGTGGTGCGGCCAGGCGGCTATGTGCTGTTCTCGTCGCACAATCGCGGCGGCCCCGGTTACCGCGAGGGCATCTGGCATCTGCTGCCGCGTTTCACGCTCAATCCGCTGACGCTCGGCTGGCGTACGCTGCGCTCGATGCGCCGCTTCCAGCTCGGCACGCTCAACTATATACACAACGTCAAGCTGAATCGCGACTATGGCGGCTACGCGGTCAAGACAGCGGCGGCTCACAACTTCGGCATTGTGATCGTCTACACGACGCTTGCCGAACAGCGCCGGCAACTTGCACAGATTGGCTTGCAATGCGATGCGGTGTTCGATAGTTGCGCGGGCAACCGTATTTCCGACGGTGTCGAGAACAGCGGCGCGTGCTGGTTCCACTTCATCGCGCACAAGCCGCTTGCGGCGCATCGCCTTGATGACGAGCGAGGCCATGCATGCTCACGTGTGTCGAATTGAAGAGCGGCGAGCGTACTGAAGACTCACGGCAGTCGCACCAGCAACCACACAGGCACCAGCTCCGCCGCTTGCGGCAACCCATGATCGATTGCACGCCGCCTCCGTTCAGACAATTTGCCGTCCTACGTGCGTCTTCGCACGATGCAAAGTCGGCGTGAAAGGCATGCTTGAGACGCAAGCTTATGGTCCTTCGGGGCCGATCGCGTTACACAGAAGAAACAATTCTTCAGAGGGATAACCCTGTCAGGAAGTGTCCCAACTGGCGTAACCGTTGTGAAGCTAGCAACGTATCGTGGATGAGTAACCACGCGACGATAAAACACACAAAAGGGCGGTTTATCAACAGGCTACGCGGGGGCGAACACCGCTTCGGGGAGAGGGTCATGGAACAGGCAAACAAGGATCGATCGCTGGTGAGCAAGGTCATGGATGGGCTCGTCACAGGGATCGTCGAGGAGAAATACGGCGCGATACTGCCGCCGCAGGACGTGCTGTCGAAAGAGTTCGACGTTAGCCGCACGGTGATGCGCGAGGCGCTCTCGATGCTGCTCGCGCGTGACATGCTCGACGTGCGCCCGAAGATCGGCACGCGCATCCGGCCGATGAGCGACTGGCGCATGATCGACGAGGACGTCGTGAACTGGCGTTTTCGCGCGAAGCCCGATCCGGTGTTCCTGCGCGACGTCATCGAGTTTCGTATTCTGATCGAACCGCGTGCTTCGGCGCAGGCCGCGTCGCGCGGCAGCGCGGCCGACATCGCGGGGGTGCGCGACGCGTTCGAGGCGTTCAAGGTGATCCGTCCGGGCGAACCCGGTTATCAGGAAGCCGACGAGCTGTTCCATACGCGCATCGTCGTCGCGAGCGGCAATCAGTTCTTCAAGCAGATGGCGGCGATTATTCGCGGCGCGCTGTCGACCGGTAATCCCATCGTCACCGCTCGCGAAGGCGCGTGGGAAACGGCAGTGAACTCGCATCGGCGCGTGGTCGAGGCGATCGAACGGCGCGACCCGAAAGAGGCCGAACTCGCTGCGATGGCGATGATCGATCACACGACCGAGGAAATCGCCGGCACCTTCGCCGGCGCGCCGCCGGTGCCGCCCTCACGCGGCTGACACGCTGGGCAAGACGCAGGGCAAGACGCAGGGCAACACGGGGCGGCGCATCGGTTGCGCGCTGCTGCTGCGCGCGTTCGCGCAGCGGCGCGCGAGTGTTCGCTCATGGTTCGGTCGCCGTTAGTTCTTCGATAGAGACAAACAGGCAGGGCGTTCGCCGGCGACGGCACACGTGCGGGGCCGCATGCGCGACAATAGCGGCTCTCTTTATCCGCATGGATGCCAGCCGATCGTGACGAACGCCAACTCACCCGCAACCCAAACCACTGCTTCGGACCGCGAGATCCGTTGGGGCATCGTCGGCACCGGCCGTATCGCGCGCCGGTTCGCTCAAGGCCTCGCCTATGTGCCGCACGCGCGTCTCGCCGCGCTGTGGTCACGGCGGCCCGAGCCCGCTCAGACTTTCGCCGACGAGTTCGGCGGCGAGGCTTGCGCGAGCTTCGACGCGTTGCTAGCGAGCGGCATCGACGCGCTCTACATCGCCACGGTTCAGGACAGCCACGCCGACTACGCCGTCGCCGCGCTGCAAGCGGGCGTGCATGTGCTGTGCGAAAAGCCAGCGACGATCAACAGGCCGCAACTCGAGCGTGTGGTCGACGCCGCGCGCGGCGCGCAACGGCTCTTCATGGAAGCGATGAAGCCGCCGTTTTATCCGCTCTACAGAAAGTTGCGCGCGCATCTAAAGGACGATCCGATCGGCGACATGGGACTTGTGCGGGCCGGCTGCTCGGTGCCGGGCGTGCCCGACGATCATCCGTCGCTGTCGTTCGAGCACGCGGGCGGCGCGCTGCTCGACATCGGCATCTACGAAATCTTTCTTGCCGTCGACTGGCTCGGCGCGCCGCTGGAAGTGCAAACGCTGGGCCGGCTCGGCTCGACCGGCGTCGATACGTTTGCGAGCCTGAATAGCCGGCACGAGCGCGGCATCGCGCAACTGTTTTGCGGGCTCGATCTGCACGGCAAGGGCGACGCGCTGCTGATGGCGAAGGGCGGGCACGTGACGATTCACGAGCCGTGGTGGAACCCGTCGCGCGCGACGATCCGCTACACCGACGGTCGCGTGGTCGAGATCGACGAGCCGTTCGAAGGCGGGGGCCTCAACTACGAGACCGCCCATTTCTGCGACCTGATTCGCGCGGGACAGCTTGAAAGTCCGCTGATGCCGCACAGTAAATCGTTGCAGATGATCGAGATGGCCGACGCGGCGCGCGCGGCGCTAGGGCTGAAGTTTGCGGGAGAGTGAAGGGCGCCGCGAGTCACGACTCACGACTTACACGCATCGCGTTTCACCCGGCTCGCAATGAAAGCGTAGCCGACCACGCGTTCATCGCGTGCCGCGCTCAATGCCGCGAAGGCAACGCAAGACGCCGCTCATACCAGCGCTGCAGCAGTTCCAGTATCTGACACAACACCCAGTAAACAGCCGCTGCGGCGAGATAAAGCGGCAAGGGCTGATACGTCGACGCGATGACTTCCTGCGCGCTGCGCAGCAGTTCCGTGACGGTGATCACCGACACGAGCGAGGTGTCCTTGATCAGGCTGATGAGGCTGTTCGACAGGCTCGGCACGGCGATGCGCAACGCCTGCGGCGCGATCACGTAACGCAGCGTCTGGCGCCGCGAGAGTCCGAGGCTGTACGCGGCGAGCCATTGTCCCTGATGAATGCCGAGGATCGCGCCGCGCATGCTCTCCGACAGATACGCGGCCACGTTCGCCGACAATGCGATCACGCCGGCCGGCGTCGGATCGAGCGAAATATTGAAGCTCGGCAAGCCGTAGTAAATCACGAAGATCTGCACGAGCAGCGGCGTGCCGCGCATCACGCTCACATAGACGCGCGCGAGCCGGTTCAGCGTGCGGCTGTGGCTCACGCCCATCAGCGCGAGCACGGCGCCGGCGATCAGGCCGAAGAACATCGACAGAACGGCGAACTTGACCGTCAGGACGGCGCCCTGCGCGAGCGCAGGAAGCGATTCGACGAGCAGGGAAGTGGTGGACATGAGCAGTGCTCGGGTTGGCGCGCAAGGCGCATATCGTCAATGGGAGCGCGTGCCGCACAAGTGCGAAGGGCGGCATACCGAGCATGCCGCCCTTCGTTTCATCGCGAGCCGCTTATTTCAGCCGCTTATTTGATCGGCTTGCTCACGTCGATGCCGAACCACTTGTCGGAGATCTTCGCGAACGTGCCGTCGGTTTC
Organism: Paraburkholderia sp. RCC_158; assembly: GCF_041355255.1. Lineage (NCBI taxonomy): Bacteria > Pseudomonadati > Pseudomonadota > Betaproteobacteria > Burkholderiales > Burkholderiaceae > Paraburkholderia > Paraburkholderia sp. RCC_158. The sequence goes on from NZ_JBFUPM010000028.1 coordinate 56,767, forward strand.
GAGCTGCGTCATCGCGTCGTCGATTGCCTTGGCGAACTTCGGGTTGTTCTTCTTGAACGGAATGCCCGACGGGTTGCCCGCGCCGACGTTCGCGCCGGTGCGCAGCGGCAACTGCGAGTTCTTCAGCAGATACGCGAGCATCAGGCGGTCGTTGAGCGCCGCGTCGAGACGGCCGGCCGCGAGATCGCGCAGATATTCGGGCGCGCCCGGATACGTCTTCACGTCGATGCCCGGCACCGACTTCGCCATGTCCATGTAGTTGGTGCCGAGGCCGACGCCGAGCTTCTTGCCCTTCAGGTCGTCGAGCGACTTGAACTGGCGCGTGTCGTCCTTACGCTGAATCAGTTGCGCGGCCGAGTACGTGTACGCGGGCGAAAAGTCGAGCGACTGCTTGCGTGCGTCCGTAATGCCAACCTGATTGACGATCACGTCGAACTTGCCGGCCTGCAGGCCCGCAATGATGCCGCTCCATTCGGTCGTGACGAACTCCGGCTTCACGCCGAGCTTCGACGCGACAGCCTTCGCGATGTCGACGTCATAGCCGACCAGTTCGCCCGACGGCGCTTTGGAATTGAACGGAGGGAAGGTGCCTTCGAGGCCGACGCGCAGCGTGCCGCGCTGCTTGACCTGATCCAGCAGATCGTCGGCATGGGCCGGGATCGCGGTGAACGAAGCGCCGATCATCGCGGCGACGAAAAGTTTTTTCAACAAGCGAAGTTGCATCGTGGTCCTTTTTTGTTCGTATGGCGTTATAGCGGACGAGAGCTTAACAAAGCAGAGTGCCCGGCGCTAAATACCCATTGCTCATGTCTGTATTACGAGGCGGGCGTGTGCATGAGCGTGAGCATGACCATGAACGCGGCGTGAGAGCGCGCACGCTGACCGCATACCTAGCGCAACGCCTGCACGCATTCGCCGATGAGCGCGGGGCCGCGATAAATGAAACCCGTATAAAGCTGCACGAGCGACGCGCCCGCGGCAAGTTTGGCGCGCGCGTCGTCGCCGGAAAAAATCCCGCCGACGCCGATGATCGGCACCGTCTCGCCGACTTCGGCGCGCAGCTTGCGGATCACTTCATTGGACGCGTCGAACACCGGCTTGCCCGACAGGCCGCCCGCTTCGTCGCCGTACTGCATGCCCGCGACGGCCGTGCGCGCCAGCGTCGTGTTGGTCGCGATCACGCCTTCGAAGCGATGGCGCAGCAGCGTGCCGGCGATCGATTTGATCTGCTCGTCGTCGAGGTCGGGCGCGATCTTCAACGCGAGCGGCACGAGCTTGCCGTGCATGTCGGCCAGACGCTGCTGCTTGTCCTTGAGCGCGGCGAGCAGCGCGTCGAGTTCGTCCGCGCCTTGCAACTGGCGCAGGTTCTTCGTATTCGGCGACGAGATGTTGACCGTCACATAGCTCGCAAACGGATAGACGCGCTCGAGGCAATAGAGATAATCGTCGGCGGCGCGGTCGATCGGCGTATCGGCGTTCTTGCCGATATTCAGCCCGAGAATGCCGCGGTAACGCGCGGCCTGCACGTTCTTCACGAACTGATCGACGCCCGCGTTGTTAAAGCCCATCCGGTTGATCACGGCTTGCGCCTGCGGCAGCCGGAACATGCGCGGACGCGGGTTGCCCGGCTGCGCGCGCGGCGTGACCGTGCCCACTTCGATGAAGCCGAAGCCGAGTGCGGCGAGCCCGTCGATCGCGGCGCCGTCCTTGTCGAGTCCCGCCGCGAGTCCTACCGGATTGCGGAACGTCAGTCCCATCACCGTGCGCGGCGCATCGGGCACGCGGGCGGCGAGCGCGCCGGCGAGCCCGGTGCGGCCCGCGGCGCCGAGCGCGCGCAAGGTCAGGTGATGAGCGTCTTCCGCGTCCATGCGAAAGAGTTGGGCGCGTACGAGCGGATAGAGGGAACTGAACACAGGACGAAGCCGGGCGGCCGGAAAATGGGAACCCGCTATTTTACCGGCTTTGCGCTGTCAATGAGATAAGGCGGAAGGCGGGGGCGGTGCGTTGCCGTGGGCGCGGGTCGAGCGTGGTGTTCTTCGGGCCGGCGCTCGGGCCGCGCTCGGGCCACCGTCAGCGCACACTCAGCCCACCCTCAGCCCACACTCAAGGCCGCAGCGGCCCGCGCCTGCCTTGCATTCCCACGCCGGTCGGCTGGAGATCGACGCCGGCGGGATCGAGCACGCGCCACATGCCGTCGATCAATCCTTCGAGCGGCCGGAAATTGGCCTTGTACGCCATCTTCGGACTCTCGCGGATCCAGTAGCCGAGATACACGTACGGCAGCTTGAGACTGCGCGCCTGCTCGATCTGCCAGTAGATGTTGTAGGTGCCGAAGCTCGTATGCGGCAGTCCCGGCTCGAAGAACGTGTACACGGACGAGAGCCCGTCGCCGAGAATATCGATCATGCTGATCATGCGCAGCAGGCCCGGCGAATCGGGCCGGTCCGGCAGCGGCTCGCGGAATTCGACGAGCCGCGAATTGATCCGGCTTTGCAGCAGGAACTGCTCGTATTGATCGCGGCTGTCGCGGTCCATGCCGCCGCCCGCATGCCGCGCCGACTGATAGCGCATGTAGAGCGCGTAGTGCTCTTCGTCGTAGTGAAGCGGCGCGACGGTGGCGATCATCTCGCCATGTTTTTTCCACACGCGGCGCTGCGTGCGGTTCGGCTCGAAGCGATCGACCGGCACGCGCACCGGCACGCACGCGCGGCAACCGTCGCAATACGGCCGGTAGGTGAACACGCCGGAGCGCCGGAAGCCGGCCTTCACGAGGTCCGTGTAGACATCGGAGTTGATGAGGTGACTGGGCGTGGCGACTTGCGAGCGCGCGATGCGCCCGTCGAGATAACTACAGGGATAAGGCGCCGTTGCATAAAATTGCAGCGCCGAAAGCGGAGAAAGAGGCAGCTCGTTGGGATGAGTCACGTTGGCAGCTCTCGAAGCGTCTCTGGTGTCTCTGGTAATGCAAACCCGGCGCGCGTTGCGGCTAGCTTGTCGATCCGCGCGTTCGCTGGTGCGTTCGCTGGTGCGTTCGATCATGCGTTCGATCATGCGGACCCGGATTCGGCCTGATTCCTTCTACGCCGCTCGCGCGAGCACATCGAGCAACGCGGTCTTGTCGAAGCGCCACGGAATGCGCGGTGCGTCGACCGACGCGCGAACATGCGCGATGAACGCCTTGCGCGCTATCTCGCGACCGCCGAGCGACGCCAGATGCGACGTGTTCTGCTGGCAGTCTATCATTTCTATTTCGTGACGGCGCAAGTGCCCGACAAGCGCGGCCAGCGCCATTTTCGAGGCATCGGTGACGTCCGCGAACATCGATTCGCCGAAGAACATCTTGCCGAACGAGACGCCGTATAAGCCGCCCACGCGCTCGCCTTCGAACCATGTTTCGATGCTGTGCGCATCGCCCATCCGATGCAGCGACGTGTAGGCGTCGACGACGTCCGCGGTGATCCAGGTGCCGCGCTGTCCGCGCCTCGGTGCCTGCGCGCACGCGCGCATCACCGCGGCGAAATCATGATCCACGCGAATTTCCCATGCGTCGTCGCGCAGCACGCGCTTGAGCGTTTTACGCAGCGACGGCGACACCTTGAACTCGGCGGGACGCAAGATCATGCGCGGGTCGGGGCTCCACCACAGCACCGGCTGACCGTCGGAATACCACGGGAAAATGCCGTGACGATAAGCGTCGATGAGCCGCGACGGCAGCAGGTCGCCGCTCGCGGCGAGCAGGCCGGGCGCGCCGCTGGCCGCGCCGAGCGCGCGCTCGACGGGCGGAAAGGGATCGTCGGGGCCGAGCCAGGGGACCATGCGCGCCGCTCAGCCTTCGCGCAGCGAGCGGAAGATGTCGCCGGTATGCAGGCCGAAGCTGCCGGCCGCGCGGTCGGCGAAAAAGAAGCGCAGTGTTTGTCCGACGGTGGGAAACGCGATCTCGTCCCACGGAATGTCGCCTTCCTCGAAGAGCTTTACTTCGAGACTTTCCTCGCCCGCGGCAATGTCGAGATCGAGCAGGCGCGCCATATAGAACAGATGCACCTGATGCACGTGCGGCACGTTCAGCAGCGAGAACAGGCTCTGCACTTCGACACGCGCGCCGGCTTCCTCGAGCGTTTCGCGCGACGCGGCCTCGGCCGTAGTCTCGCCCATTTCCATGAAGCCCGCAGGCAGCGTCCAGTAGCCGTAGCGCGGTTCGATCGCGCGGCGGCATAGCAGCACCTTGTCGTCCCACACCGGAACGGTGCCCACGACGTTGCGCGGATTCTGATAGTGCACCGTGCCGCAACTGCCGCATACGAAGCGCTCGCGGTTGTCGCCCGGCGGAATGCTCAGGCTGACGCCGTGGCCGCAGACAGAACAGAATTTCATAGGAAGGGGACGAGAAAGGGTGCTAGGAGTTTATCACTGGGGCGGCGTGGTTTTGTGGCGGGCGCGAAGGGCGGTGGGAGAGGCGAAGTTGGCGGGGGTTGCGACGGCGACGCGCGCGCGCGAGCGTTTGCGAACAACTGGAACGCTGTGTGCGGAGCCGATGACCCGCGTGTCGAAGCTTGGAAGAGGAATAGCAAGCTCAAAACAAAAAAGGCCTGCCGATTTGGCAAGCCTTGAATGTTGTTTTCGACGCTTTGACCTGTTCGCTCGCATTGAGCACTTGGTTGCGGGGGTAGGATTTGAACCTACGACCTTCGGGTTATGAGCCCGACGAGCTGCCAGACTGCTCCACCCCGCGTCCGTCGAAGAAAAGATTATAGAACAGATGGGAAGCGCGTGCAATAGGCGTTTAAGAAAACGGCTTTTTGGGCGCGGGCCTTTTCCTCAGCGGAACGCTTTCTCCTCGCTCTGAGAAGCGCCGGCGCTAACTAACAGCACGTCGCGCGATGCGTGCCCCGCGTCGCATCGCGCAAGGCCCGCGCAGCACGCTGCGCTAAAATCGCAATTCGACGCGCCGTCACGTATGTCGCTCCGTCGCCAGGTAGTCGCGAAGTAATCCCGATCGATTCGCAAGGAACCGCGCGACTCGCCGCACGACAAAGCAGACAACCGCACAAACCGTCAGCACTGCACGACGACGCGCCCGCACTCCCATTCGCCCTCGGAATTTCATGGACATCGCTCACGATCTGCAGGTCATTGCCGCTCAGGAACACGCGCTCGTGTTTCCTCAATTCGACGCCGACCGCGCCTGGCAAATCGGCGCCTATCTGCACGAGGTCGCGAAGGCGCGCGGCATCGCGGCCGCCATCGACGTCCGCACGTTCGGTCAACCGCTGTTCTTCAGCCTGCTCGACGGCGCGACGCCGGACAACATCGATTGGGCACGCCGAAAGGGCAACACGGTCGCGCATTTCCGGCGCAGCTCGTACGCGATCGGTCTGAAAATGCAGCAGGCCGGCAGCACGCTCGCCGACAAACACGGTCTGCCCGCCACCGAATACGCGTCCCACGGCGGCGCGTTTCCGTTGACAGTCACGGGCGCGGGCGTAATCGGTTCGATTACGGTGTCCGGCCTGCCGCAGCGCGCCGATCATGAGTTCGTGGTCGAAGCGCTGTGCGCGCATCTCGGTCACGACTACAGCAAGCTCGCGCTTGCAAAGGCCTGAGCCGATATGCGGCTGCCGCCTTATGCATTGCTGGGCATCGCCATCGTGGCCGAAGTGATCGCGACATCGGCGATGCGCGCGTCGGAGGGCTTCTCGCGGTTCGTGCCGTCGGCGATTGTGGTGCTTGGCTACGCCGTCGCGTTCTACTGCCTGTCGCTGACGCTGCGCAGTATTCCGGTCGGCATCGTCTACGCGGTGTGGTCGGGCGCGGGCATCGTGCTGATCACGCTCGTCGCGCTGCTGCTGTATGGACAGGTGCCGGACGTGCCGGCCGTCATCGGTCTCGGGCTGATTATCGCGGGCGTCGCCGTGCTCAATATGTTCTCGAAGATGCAGGCGCATTGAAGCATGCTCCGGCGCCTTTGCCGCAACGGCGGGCGCCAACTGCGCTGCAACTGCAATTGCAATTGCGACTGCGACCGAAGCTGAACGCTCACTTGCAGCGCACGATCATCGAACGGTTTTTGACGTTGGCCGACACGACGTTCGTCACGCTGCCGCCCGCGGTGCCGCCTTCGTCGTTGTCCTTCGACACGATGTCATAGCCCGTAGCGCCACACGCCTTGCCGGCCTGCACGTAGCACGAGGCCCAGCTCGAATCGGCGCCGGCGCCGCTGCAATTCACCGCAAAGCCGGTCTGGCCGTTCGGCAGATTGATCAGCGACGTCGTATTCGACGACGCGCAGCCGGCTATGCCCACGCCGATCGCGAGCGCGGCCGGCAACGCGGCAAAAAGCGAAATGCGGCGCAGCAGAGCCCGCGCGAGGCCATGTCGAAGATGGCGGGTGCGCGGCAATTGCGTCATGAAATGCATCGTGATTGTTTCCTTTGATCATGCGAGCTTGCGACGCGCGCAAGCTCAGGGTGCGTCGATAGTGATGCCCGCTGCGCCGACCAGCTTGCGGCTTTCCGCGCCGCTTTCGGTGGCCGCGTCTTCCCAGATGCTGATGGCTCTCGCGATGTCGATGCCGTGACTTTCGGCGTACGCAAACCATCTGTTCGCCGCATCCGGCTCGGGCAATTCGTGGTCGTCCAGAAAATATTTTCCCATATTGCGCTCGCGGAACTGGAAAGGGCCCGGCTGCCTGAGCATGGAATGTGCCGATAAAGCTCTTCGACCGGCGCCAAGCGCGAAGGTGCGGCATACATGCGCAGCGAGCGCGAAGCAAGGGCCGAACAAGTGTGGAAAAGCGCCCAACAAGCGCACGCTCGCAGAACTAATTGGCTTCCCCGGCGCCTTACCTCAATCATTGCATCGAGGAGAACGAACATGGCTGAGCGGGTCAGCGGCCCTTATCGCGGCTATTACATCAGCGCCGCCGCGCGCCTCGTGCCGGCAGGCGACGCGCCAGGCGCGGGCGGCCATTACGTCGGTTCGGTCAGCCTCGCCGAACTCGGCCCCGACGATTCGCACCGGATGGAAACCCTGGTCGATCTCGGCGGCGAGCAGCGCTTTGGCAGCGAGGACGAGGCGCTCGCATTCGTCGAACAGGCCGCGCGCGATTACATCGACCGGCTGCTCGGAGGCCGGCCATGACGGCGCGCGATCGTGGAGTGCGCAAGCACGCGCGCACCGAGGCGCGGAGTCACGCCCGTAGTCACCCCCAAAGTCACGGCAAGAGTCAAACCGAAGCGCGCGCCGGAAGCCCCGCTCAAAGCCAGCCCAGGAGCCAAACCGAAAGCCACTCTGGCGCCGACGCCCATCCCCAACCAACCGCCCACACGCCAGCCGCAGCGCTCTGGACCGCGGTCCGGCCCCGCGAGTACCATATTCGGGTCGTCCGGGGCCGGCCGGTTTTTGCGGGCTCCGGTTGTGTGCCAGATACTTCCGATGAGGCGACCATGGAAATCAGGTTTCCCGCAGGCGCGCCAGCCTACCGCGATTCCAATCTGACCGTTGTGTTTTCCGCGCTCGTGGACGGCGAGCCCGTGCCCTGCGCGATCTCCGTCGAGGCGCTCGAAGATCACTTCGGCGCCCACTCCGAGGACGAAGAAGGCTGGATGCGCGCGTTCGACGCCGGCCGTCCGCGCATCGAAGCCGTTGCGCGCGAGCACTTGCAGATCAGCAACGGTACGCCGGTGCTGCTCAAGAGCGGCCACTTTCCGCCCGGCAACGCCGCGCGCTAAAGCTCCAAGCTCAACGAACCCCATGCGGCGAGCCGCACCGCAACACAGCGGCTCGCCGCGCCAACGCACAACGTGCAGCGCGCGCCCGCGCATAGTCGCCGGCAACCTGCCCGACGCCGCGCCGCCTTCCACCACAAACAGGTCCGACTCCGCAGCTACGTGATAACGTTGGGTTTCCCGTGACTCTGCGCCGTCGCGCGTCGTCTTCCATGTCTCTTTCCGCCTCGCCCGCAGCCAGCGACCAGCTCGCGACTTACGTAGCCAACCGCATTGGTTTCATCGAACTCGAAAGGCCGCAGGCGCTCAACGCGCTGTCGATCGGCATGATCCGCGCGATGCACGCCGCGCTCGACACCTGGTCGGAAGACCCCAACGTGCTCGCGGTCGTGGTGCGCAGCCAGCATCCCCGGGCGTTCTGCGCGGGCGGCGACGTCCGCTTCCTGTACGAGTCCGTGCAGCGCGGCGACCACGAAGCCCGCGACGCGTTTTTTATCGAGGAATACCGGCTCAATCACGCGATTTTCACATATCCGAAGCCCTATATCGCGCTGATGAACGGCGTGGTGATGGGCGGCGGCATGGGCATTTCGCAGGGCGCGCATCGCACGGGCGGGCTGCGGGTCGTCACGCAGTCCACGAAGATGGCGATGCCGGAAACGCGTATCGGGCTCTTTCCCGATGTTGGCGCGAGCTGGTTTCTCGCGCGCACGCCGGGCGCGATCGGCCGCTATCTCGCGGTGACGGGCGAGACCATCGGCGCGGCCGACGCGCTGTACGCCGGTCTCGCCGATGTCTATATGGAAGACGCCGCGTTGCCTGCGCTCATCGACACGTTGCGCAGCGAACTGTTCGAGCGCGGCGCGGATGTGGTGGCGTGCGTCGAGCGCGAATGCCGCGCGTATCAGGATCAGGTGACGCCGCCGCCGGACGAGTCGCCGCTCGCTCGCTCGCGAACGCTGATCGACCGGCATTTCGCGCTGCCGGACGTGCCGCGCATTCTGGCGTCGCTGCAGCAGAAGTGCGATCGCGACAGCGCCGAGTGGGCCGAGCAGGTGATCGCCGTGTTGCGTGAGCGCTCGCCGCTTTCGATGGCGGTATCGCTCGAGGTGGTGACGCGCGCGGAAGGCTCGATGGCCGAGGTGCTGCGCAGCGATCTCGATCTCACGCGCTCGAGCTTTGAACAAGGCGACGCCGTGGAGGGCGTGCGCGCGCGCATCATCGACAAGGACAATGCGCCGCGCTGGCGCTTTGCGCGCATTGAAGACGTCAGCGCCGCCGACGTCGAGAAGATGTTCGAAAGCCCGTGGCCGCCGAACGAGCATCCGCTGCGCGACCTGCGGAGCTAGCCGCTAGTCGCTCGCGGTTCGCCGCTCACGTGGACGAGCATCCGAGCGAACGCTCAGCGCGCGCTCAATCCGCATCCTCACCCGCCATGAACGCGCGCATGAAGACGAGCGCGCCCCAGCCCCACATCGCGTTCGCGGCAAAGCCCATCGCGAGGCGCGGCAGCATGTTGCCGCTCGGCCAGATGCCGCGAATCGGATCGACGACGAACACGCTGGCCGCCGTCAATACGATGCCGCCGAACACGAACGCCGGCAGCCACGGCGCGCGGCGCTCGGGCGCGACGCGCAAGAGCCACGCCATCAACACCGCCCAGAACGCGCTCCAGATCGCGTTGGCGATGAACTCGGGCAGGCCGAGCGGCATGAACGGGGCAGTGGAAAAACCGCTTTGATCGACGACGCCTGCGGCATGCAGCAGCGCCAGCGTGGATTCATGAAAGAACAGCGATGCCAGAAAACCGGCGACAAACGGCAGGATGAGTTTTTGCATGCATTGCACCGCCAGGGTACAGGCGCGTGATTGCATTGCCTGCACCGGATTATTGGAAACGTGCGCCATTATATCCAGCGCTCGCGGCTTTTCCGCGGGCCTCCGGGGTCGTGCCCGTATGCTGTAGCGTCGGGCTAATCACGGAAGTGGAAAACCTAAGCTCAAAAAAATCGTTCAAAAGGCGCGCCCCCGTCCATAGACTGTTTCTCCATGCAGACGGCGCCTCGCGCCGTTGCCTTTAGCGTTGATACCGCAACCTTTTTCCGTCCCTTCGCGATGCATCGTCCGGTTCATGTCCGATGACCGGCTGGATGCGTGCGTCCGGCGTTGTCTCGATCCACTCCAGTTTCCGAATACGCGGGGAGCAGCAAATGAATGTGTTCTGGTTCATTCCGACTCACGGTGACAGCCGTTATCTCGGCACGTCGCAAGGCGCGCGCGCGGCCGATTACGACTACTTCCAGCAGATCGCCGTCGCCGCCGATACGCTCGGCTACGAGGGCGTGCTGCTGCCCACGGGCCGCTCGTGCGAGGACGCATGGGTCGTCGCGTCGAGCCTGATCGCCGCGACGAAGCGCCTGAAGTTTCTGGTCGCGATCCGGCCGGGCATTTCGTCGCCGGGTCTTGCCGCGCGCATGGCCGCCACGTTCGACCGTCTGTCGAACGGGCGCCTGTTGATCAACGTCGTGACGGGCGGCGATGCGGCCGAGCTCGAAGGCGACGGCGTGTTCGTCGATCACGACACGCGCTATGAAATCACCGACGAGTTCCTGCACATCTGGCGCAAGCTGCTCACGGCCGCGCATACGAACGATGCGATCGACTACGAAGGCAAGCACTTGCAGTCGAAGGGCGGCAAGGCCTTGTATCCGCCCGTGCAGAAGCCGCATCCGCCGCTGTGGTTCGGCGGTTCTTCGCCGGCCGCGCACGACATGGCGGGCGAGCATATCGACACCTATCTGACGTGGGGCGAGCCGCCCGCGGCGGTCGCGAAAAAGATCGCCGACATTCGCGCACGCGCGGCTGCGAATGGCCGCACGATCCGCTTCGGCATTCGCCTGCATGTGATCGTGCGCGAGACGGAAGAAGAAGCGTGGGCCGCCGCCGACAAACTCATCAGCAAGCTCGACGACGAGACCATTGCGCGCGCGCAGGCGTCGTTCTCGAAGATGGACTCCGAAGGTCAGCGCCGCATGGCCGCGCTTCACGGCGGCAAACGCGGCGGACGCGCGGAGCTTGAGGTTTATCCGAACCTGTGGGCCGGCGTCGGCCTCGTGCGCGGCGGCGCGGGCACCGCGCTCGTCGGCAATCCGCAGCAGGTCGCGGCGCTCATGAAGGAATACGCGGAGCTCGGCATCGAGACGTTCATTCTGTCGGGCTATCCGCATCTCGAAGAGTCGTACCGCTTTGCCGAACTCGTGTTTCCGCTGCTGCCCGGCCGCCAGAGCAAGACCTCAAACGGGCCGCTTTCCGGGCCGTTCGGCGAGATCGTCGGCAACAACTATCTGCCGAAGGCGGCGAGTGCGAGCTGAGCGGCGTCCGTTCGGTTACGACACCTTCGACACGCAATGAGGAAGTCACATGACTCAATCCACTGTGAGTGCGCAACGCGATGAAGGCGCGCAGGGCGGCGCGGCTTTCCGGTCCGCGCTGCGGTCCGCTTTCGGCTCGTTGCGGCAAGTCGGCGCGTCGCTTGCGCCGTGGGTCGCACCGCTTCTGATTCTGCTCGCCTGGGAAGCCGCCGCGCGCAGCGGCGTGCTGTCCACGCGCGTTCTGCCCGAGCCGCTCGCGGTCGTAAAGGCGGCGTGGTCGTTGATCCAGTCGGGCGAAATGTGGGCCGACGTGAAGGTCAGCACGTGGCGCGCGGTGTCCGGTTTTGCGATCGGCGGTGGAATCGGTCTCGTGCTCGGGCTCGCGACCGGTCTCTTCAAGCCGATCGAAATCGCGCTTGATTCGACCGTGCAGATGATCCGCAATATTCCCGCGCTGGCGATGATCCCGCTCGTGATCCTGTGGTTCGGCATCGAGGAGCAGGCCAAGGTGTTCCTTGTCGCGCTCGGCGTTTTTTTCCCGATCTACGTGAACACGTTCCACGGTATCCGTTCGGTCGATTCGAATCTGATCGAGATGGCGCGCAGCTACGGCGTGAAGGGCGTAGCGCTCTATCGGCATGTGATTTTGCCGGGCGCGCTGCCGTCGATTCTCGTCGGCGTGCGCTTCGCGTTCGGGCTGATGTGGGTGACGCTGATTGTCGCCGAGACGATTTCGGCGCAATCGGGCATCGGCTATATGACGATGAACGCGCGCGAATTCCTGCAAACCGATGTCGTCGTGGTCGGCATTCTTTTGTACGCGGCGCTCGGCAAGATCGCCGACGTGCTGGCGAAGAGCCTCGAGCGCGTGTCGCTGCGCTGGCATCCGGCCTATCAACGTGGAGGTAAGGCATGAGCGCAACGACACTGTCGACGTCGTTCGGCGGCATCGCGGGCCGCGATCTGGAGGTCGAGCTGGCGCAGGCGCGCGTCGCGGATCACAACGCGGATGTCGCCGCGGATCTCGATGAGCGTGAGCGTGCGCGCCGTCAGGTGCGCAATGAGCGACGGGCGGCGGAGCAGGCGGGCGCCGTGGCGCGCGAAGATGCAAGGGACGCGAACGGAAAGACCCGCACAAACCGCACCGCCGATTACTCGGTCGAGCTGCGCGGCGTCGGCAAGCAGTATGGCGAACGCAAGGTGCTGACGGACTTCGATCTGTCGATCGAGCGCGGCAGTTTTGTCGCGATTGTCGGCCGCAGCGGCTGCGGCAAATCAACGTTGCTGCGGCTCGTCGCCGGTCTCGAGAAGACGAGCGCCGGTGTACTCGAAAAACGCGCTGAAGACGGCCGGCCGCTCGACACGCGGATCATGTTCCAGGACGCGCGTCTGTTGCCGTGGAAGAGCGTGCTGCAGAACGTAATACTCGGGCTGCCGCGCGGCGCGCGCGACCACGCACGCGCGGTGCTCGCCGAAGTCGGCTTGCTCGAGCGCGCCAACGACTGGCCCGCGCAGCTTTCCGGCGGTCAGCGTCAGCGCGTCGCGTTGGCCCGCGCGCTCGTGCATCGTCCGCAATTGCTGCTGCTCGACGAGCCGCTCGGCGCGCTCGACGCGTTGACGCGCATCGAAATGCATACGCTCATTGAGCGCCTATGGCGCGAGCACAAGTTCACCGCGCTGCTCGTCACGCACGACGTGCACGAGGCCGTCGCGTTAGGCGATCGCATCCTGTTGATCGAAGAAGGGCGCATCGCGCTCGATCAGCCGGTGCCGCTCGAGCGTCCGCGAGCGCGTGCGTCCGCGGGTTTCGCCGCGCTCGAAGAGCATGTGCTGCAGCGCGTGCTGAAAAATGCGCCGAACGACGACGCGTTGCGCGAGGAGGCGCACGATTCGCGCGACGCACGTGGTGCAGGTAACGCTGGCAACGCAGGCCGTTTCACGCGGCCAACAGATGTCCGTTGGGCCATCTGACATCCTTGACTGACTGAGTCTAATCGCTTTCCCTGGAGTCACTCGCAATGAGCATTTCCGCAATCAACGTACGCAATCAGTTCAAAGGCAAGGTCAAGGAAATCATCCGCGGACCGGTCGTGTCCGAAGTCGATGTCGACACGCCGTTCGGCATTGTGACCTCCGTGATCACGACGCGTTCCATCGACGAACTCGAGCTGCAGGTCGGCTCGGAAGTCGTCGCGCTCGTCAAGTCGACGGAGGTCTCGATCGCGCGCCTGTAAGCGCCGCGCTATTTCGCGTTCGCGCCGCTCGCGGGCGGCTCGTGCATCATTTTGTCGTTGGTGGGCTTGCGCGGACGCTTGATCGGCATGTTGTCCGGATTGCTCGAACCGGTCGCGCCTGATGCCGACTCGGGCGGCTTTGCCATCGACGACGCGGCGTCGGCCGGTTGCGCTGCTTGCGTGGGCGGCGTGGTCGAGCCTGCCGCGTTGGTCGTCGTTGGCGTCGCCGATGCCGCCGTTCCGCTCCCGCCCAGCGCCAGCAGCGCGGCGGCTGCGCTTAGCGCGGCCAGAGTGCTTCGCTTCATCGCCTTCTCCTTTTTGCGTTCCTCGCGTCTGCTCGGGTTGCATGGGGTTTCCCGGTAGACCGGCGTCGCCCGCGAAAATTCACGCGCGAGCCATTCGCTCGTGACGATGCGCCAATGCGCCTCCATTCGCTCTCGAAACTTGCTACGATAAATTCAGTCACGTCGACGGAGACCGCCATGTCGAAGTCATTGAGTCCCGAAGCAATCGAAGCGTTGCGGCGCCTGAACGAAGTGGGCGTCGGCCAGCCGGCGCCGAAATTCCCGCAGTCAATCACCGCGCAGTTGCTGGCGTGCGGACTCGTCGCCGAATCGAGCGGCGACGAAGTCGAAATCACCTGCAACGGCAGGCAGTACCTTTCCGGCGATTGCGACTGAGCGAACCGACGGCGAGGTTTGCGCGACCTTGTTCAAACGAGCCGCAGCGGGTTCACCGGGGCAGGTTGCAGCGCACCGCGCTGCCGCCGGTGCCGGCGCGTTCGCGCGCGATGAACGGCGATTGGAACCGCAGCGAAGGGGGAAGTGAAGATGGAGCCGACGGGCCTCGACATGGGCGATTACAAGGAGCGCTATCAGGACTACGACATCGAAGTCGCGGTCGAACAGGTGCTCACCGGCGTCAAGGCGCATTTCCGCGTGCTGCGTGAGAGCGCGGTGGTGGTCGACTGGCGGCTCGTGCATATCGACAGTCTTTGGCCCACCGAGCACGCCGCCGCCGAGGCCGGCTTTCGCGCGGCGCGCGACGTGATCGACGCGGGGCTCGCGGCTTGAGTGAGGCTTAAGTGAGGCTTGATTGCGGCTTGATTGCGGCGGCGCGTGAAATCGGCAACGTATTCGACTATGCTTGGCGGCTCATTCCGACTCGCTGAGCCTCGTCATGCATCTTGCGCCTGCTGTGCCGATCATCCGCATCTTCTCCGAGGACAAAGCCCGCGAGTTCTACGTGGATTTCCTGGGCTTTAGCGTCGATTGGGAACACCGTTTCGGCGACAACTTCCCGTTGTATGCCCAAGTGCGGCGCTCCGATCTCGTTTTGCACCTCAGCGAACATCACGGCGACGCGACGCCCGGCTCGACGATTTTCGTGCCGGTACGGGAGATTGACGCGTTGCATTCCGAGCTCGAGGCGAAGGACTATAAGTACGCGAAGCCGGGTGTCGACGCGCTGCCGTGGGGCAAAGTGCTGGAAGTCGCCGATCCGTTTGGCAACCGCATCCGCTTTTGTGAGGCGCCGGAAGAAGGGGCGGCGTAACGCGCGGTGGGTGGCGATTCATTCCCGTAAACGAAACTGGGCGCCGCACCGCAATCCGATGCAGCGCCCGTTCGCATGCTGCCACCTGGGCAGCAGGGGCAGCAGGGTCGACGGCGACTGCTTAGTGGCCGAAGAACACCGATTGCGGACCGGAAACCGGCTCGCGGGTGCCCGATTGCGACGACACGTTGTTCACGCCGCCGTAAGCGGTCGAGCCGGCGTTAGCACGTTCGGCCGCGACGGTTTGCGCGTTCTGGCCTTGTTGCGAAGCCGGTGCGCCGACGGACGGGCGATAGAACGGTGCCGGGCCGTAGCCGCTTGCGAAAGCCGGTGCAGCGACGGAAGCGGAAACAGCGACGAGCAAGGCAGCGATAAATTTGGTCTTCATGATGTACCTCCAGGATTTCGATTTTCAGGATGGCGTGGCAGGAAGCCGTGGGCTGTGTCTGCTACGTCGATGGAATGCAGTGTATACCCCTACTATCGAAAATTTGTGCCGATAATCTGAAATTACTATTCTCGCTGCTGAAATAATCCGTCAGAGCCGCGCCGCGTATGGCTTAGCAGTGGTTCGACCCTGCTTTCCGCGGCTTTCCAGTGCGTTGGCCGGAGTGCAAATACCTGATCTTGCAAGGGTTTATCGGGCAGTCGAGGGGCACCGACGCCGGCCGCTTCCCGCGTTGCGGTAAAATTGCGGTTTCGATTCAAGTCGTTACCGCCCATGTCTTCAGCTCGTCCCGCCAGTCCGCGCCGCGTCAGCGTCGCCCCCATGATGGACTGGACCGATCGCCACTGCCGGTCGCTTCATCGCATGATTTCGCGCCATACGTGGCTGTACACGGAAATGGTGACGACCGGCGCGCTGCTGCACGGCGATGTGCCGCGCCATCTGGCGTTTACGCCCGACGAAGCGCCCGTCGCGCTGCAACTCGGCGGCAGCGAGCCGGACGATCTCGCGCGCTCGGCGAAGCTCGGCGAGCACTGGGGCTACGACGAAATCAACCTGAATTGCGGCTGCCCGTCGGAGCGCGTGCAGCGCGGCGCATTCGGCGCGTGTCTGATGAACGAGCCGCAACTCGTGGCGGACTGTGTGAAGGCGATGCGCGACGTGGTGTCGGTGCCGGTCACGGTCAAGCACCGGATCGGCGTGGATGCCGTCGAGGAATACGGCTTCGTGCGCGACTTTGTCGGCACGATCGCAGAGGCCGGCTGCGATGTTTTCATCGTGCATGCGCGCAACGCGATTCTCAAAGGTCTGAGCCCGAAAGAGAATCGCGAAATTCCGCCGCTCAAGTACGAATACGCCTATCAGTTGAAGCGCGACTTCCCGCACCTGGAGATCATCATCAACGGCGGAATCCGGACGCTCGACGAAGTGGAGACGCATCTTCAACACGTCGATGGCGTGATGCTCGGGCGCGAGGCCTATCACAACCCGTATCTGCTGGCTGACGTCGACGCACGCTTCTATGGTTCGACGCAGGCGCCGCTCACGCGCGAGCAGGTGGAAGCGCAATTGATCGAGTATTGCGCGGCCGAGATGGCGCGCGGCACGTATCTCGGCGCGATCACGCGTCATGCGCTCGGCCTCTATCGCGGCGAGGCCGGCGCGCGCGGCTGGCGGCGCGTGCTGTCGGACAGCAAACGTCTCGCGGCACGCGACCTTGCGATCTTCGACGAGGCGAGACAGCATCTGCGTGAGCCTGTCGAGATTTTTGAATAAAGGGCTAGGCAAACGCCGTTTGTGTTCGTATAATCTCGTTTCTTCGTTGGTGACCCGGGTTTTTTAGTTGTTTCCGGCGAGTCAAAGCAGATGTCAGTGGTGGCTGTAGCTCAGTTGGTAGAGTCCAGGATTGTGATTCCTGTTGTCGTGGGTTCGAGCCCCATCAGCCACCCCAAAGAATTCAGCGGTATCAAGCAGTTGGAAGTTTCGGAATTAAGCCCGCACACCGTTGCGGGCTTTTTTTCGTTCTGCGCACTTACGCAGTCGACATAAGCCGGCTAGAGAGACCGGGGAATAAAACGATTTCGACGTTAGGGGTGCAGCCGCTCGTTAATTTGGTCGAGTACTACAACTATTGGATTGGCGAGGGCAACGGGGGCCCAAGGAAAACCTCGCGTTTGACGCCAACTGCAAGATGTCGCCAGACCGAAGAACGAGACCGAATGCAATCTTGTCGGCACGGCAGATCTCGGCGATGTGAGCCATCAGCGGATTGATGTGCTCGTCGTAGGCCATGATCTGCGCATTGCATCAATGACGCCGACCTGCGGTTGGTAAAAAGCGGCGGTGATGTAACACTCTTCATCCTGAAAACCAGCGGGTCGGCACCATCGGTCGGATTGCTTGAAGAACGTCCGGAAGGCGGTGCCCGACTTTGACGAAAGGCTTCTCGAGAAAATGCCATGAAGCAGCGCCGACAGCGATAGCCACAGCAATTGAGAAAAGCTGATTTTGCTGCAGGCTAATGTCAGGAAATAAAGCAGTGATCGTTTGCTGTATCGGCCATCCATTGGATTTGCCCCTGTACCTCCGGACACCACCTCACACTTGAGTTGATGAATCGGTCCTGCGCCTGAACTCGCGTGG